>JAYTVW010000020.1:0-61532 GCA_043743785.1 Rhodocyclales bacterium
CGGATGAATCCGGCCCCACAACAGGCTGGCTGAAGATTCGCGCTAGTCAGGTGGCGGGATGAGTCCCGACCTACATTGGGTTAAAGTCCGCCCGCGCCCTGCCGATATTCGCTGACGGTATGTGCCGTTACTCGCGGGGTGACCATGGAAGTCCGTCAGTTCCACACGCAATCCTCAGGCGTATCCCTTCCTGCCCTCGGCGAGCTTAGCGACCTGGCGCCCCAACTGGTGCTGGCCTTCGGGGCGGTGCGCCACTTCACTGATCCTGCTTTTTTCCCGACCCTGCGGGAGGTTTTCCCCGGAGCGATGCTCGCCGGTTGTACCACTGCCGGCGAGATTGGCGTGGACGGCGTGAGCGATGACGGCCTTGTTCTTAACGCCCTCAACTTTCGCCATCCGGCCCTCTCCCTGGCCAGTACTGATTTCGCCGGAATTGCGGATTCCCGCGCTGCCGGCGAGCGCCTGGCCAGCCAGCTGGCGGCGGATCGTGAAGGCGAAAAACTCCATCACATCCTGGTGTTCGGCCAGGGCGTGAATATCAATGGCAGTGCCCTCATCGAGGGACTGGCGGCGGTAGCCGGCAGTCAGGTGGTTATTTCCGGCGGCCTGGCGGGGGACGGGGGCGCATTCCGCCAGACCTGGGTGCTCTGCGACGAAGGCGTGTCAGATCACAGGATCGTGGCCGTCGGCTTTTATGGCCCGTCAATTCGTCTCGGCCATGGCTCATTCGGCGGTTGGCAGCCCTTTGGTCCGGCACGCAAGGTGACCCGGGCCGCCGGCAGCGTGCTTTTTGAGCTGGACGGGGAGCCGGCCCTGGATGTTTACAAGCGCTACCTGGGGGAGTACGCCGATGGTCTGCCGGCTTCCGGCCTGCTGTTCCCGCTGTCCATGCTGGGGGTGGATCACCGGGCCATGGGCCTCATCCGTACCATCCTCGGCGTGGATGAGGTGCAGCGTTCCCTGATCCTGGCGGGGGACGTGGTGGAGCAGGGCTACATGCAACTCATGCACGCCAGCTCCGATGCCCTGGTGGACGGTGCCACGGCGGCGGCGGAAGCCGCCCGGGCGGTGCTGGACGGGGCGGAGCCTTCCCTTTCCATTCTGGTGAGCTGCGTCGGCCGCAAGCTGGTCATGGGCGCGCGCACGGAGGAGGAGGTGGAGGCGGTGGCGGAAGTTTTCGGCAACCGGGGTCTGGTGACCGGCTTTTATTCCTACGGCGAGATCAGCCCCTTTCTGAGTACCACCGAGTGCAAGCTGCACAACCAGACCATGACCATCACCACTCTCTCGGAACGCCTGTGAGCCCGGCTTGCGAAAGCCGCGAAGCGGCTCACAAAGCTCCCCTCGCCCGTAGAGGGAGAGGGGCTGGGGGTGAGGGGGCGAGCCCTCGACTGTATTGTCAGAGGGGGCTTTGATCCATGGCTCGTAGCAAACTCCTGGCACGGCAGTTGAAGCGCGCCCTCGGCATCCTTGATCCGGCTGGCGAGGATCTCTTTCTCGGGCGCATCAATGCCGTCCACCATGATCTGGCCGGGCGTTTCTCCGCTTTCCTCAATCAAGTGGATGAAGCCTACGCTCAGTTCGACCGGGATCTGAGCCTGCGCACCCGGAGCCTGGAACTGAGTTCCGCCGAGCTCACCCAGGCCAATGATCGCCTGCGTCTGGAGAGCCTGAGTCAGCGTCGGGTCATCGAGGCCCTGCAGGCGTCCGCCTGCCAGCTCGCGGCGGCGGCGGGCGTGGAATCCGAAGGTCTGAGCCTGGATGGGGATGCGGCCAGCCTGGAAGGGGTGGCGGCCCTGATCACCCGGGTGGTACGGGAGCGAGGCCTGGCGGAGGAGCGCCTGAAGTTGGTCATGGAGGCCAACGAGGACGGTATGTGGGACTGGGATATTGGCCGGGGCGAGGTGTATTTCAGCCCCCGCTGGAAACGCATGATCGGCTTCGAACCTCCGGAGTTGGCGGATGCCATCGAGGTTTGGCGGGAACTCATGCACCCGGACGACCGGGAGCGGGTGGAGCACAAGATCAACGAGCACTTCTCCGGCCGGACGCCGGACTATGAGGTGGAATTTCGCCTGCGCCGGAAAGATGGCCAATGGCAGTGGATACTTTCCCGTGGCAAGGTAGTGGAGCGGGACGACGACGGGCGGCCCCTGCGCATGGTGGGCACCCACCGGGACATCGCCGAGCAGAAGCGCGGGGAACTGGAACTGCTGCGGGCCAAGGAGGCAGCGGAGGCGGCCAACCGGGCCAAGAGTGATTTTGTGGCCAACATGAGCCATGAGATTCGCACCCCCATGAACGGCATCATCGGCATGACCGAACTGGTGCTGGACACGCCCCTGGACGCGGAACAGAAGGAATACGTGCGCACCGTGAAGGCCTCGGCTGACGCCCTGCTCACCATCATCAACGACATCCTGGATTTTTCGAAGATCGAGGCCGGCCGCCTGGACATCGAGGATATCGACTTTCCCCTGGCAGCCACCCTGGGCGAGACCGTCAAGTCCCTGGCCCTGCGCGCTCACCAGAAGGGTCTGGAACTGGTATATGCCATCGCCCCGGACGTGCCCCTGGTGGTGCGCGGCGACCCGGGACGCCTTGGTCAGGTGCTCATGAACCTGCTGGGTAATGCCATCAAGTTCACCCGGGCAGGGGAGGTGGAAGTCGGCTGCAAGCTGGAGGCGGCGCAGGGCGATAGCCTGGTCTTGCGCTGCCATGTGCGGGACACGGGCATCGGCATTCCACCGGAGAAGCACCGGGATATCTTCGAAGCCTTCTCCCAGGCTGACAATTCCACCACGCGCCGCTTCGGCGGCACCGGCCTGGGGCTGGCCATCTGCAGCCGCCTGGTACAGCTCATGGACGGGCGCATCTGGGTGGAGAGCGAAGCGGGACATGGCAGCACCTTCTTTTTCACCCTGCGGGTCGGCTTGTCCCAAAAAATCATGCGGCAGCCCCGGCGTCCGGACGCGGATCTGGCCAGCCGCGCCATCCTGGTGGTGGACGATAACGCCGCTGCCCGTGCCTGCCTGTGCGCCACCCTGCGTTCCTGGGGCGCCTGTCCGGCAGAGGCTGCGGGGGGCGAGGAGGGTCTGGCAATGCTGCTGGCGGCCCGTGGCATGGGCCGGCCCTTTGACGTGGTGTTGTTGGATGCCGGCATGCCGCCGCCGGATGGTTTCGCCCTGGCGGCGGCCCTTGAGGAAGGCGGGGCGCCCCCCGAGCGATTGATCATGTTGCTGTCCACCCACACCCAGCGTTTGGACAGCCAGCGTTGCCGGGATTTGGGGATACACGTACGCCTGGTCAAGCCCTGTTCGCCGTCGGACCTGCTGGATGGCCTGATGATGGCCCTGGGGAGCGAGCCTTCGCAGGAGGCCTCCTGGCCCGATCTGCTGCCGGAAGATGGGGAGACCCGTCCGTCCGTACCCAGCCTTACGATCTTGCTGGCGGAGGACAATCCGGTGAACCAGCTGGTGGCGGTGCGCCTGCTGGAGAAGGCCGGGCATCGGATCACCGTTGCCAACAACGGCCAGGAAGCCCTCGAACAATACGAGAACGGCCAGTTCGACGCGGTGCTCATGGACGTGCAGATGCCGGTCATGGGGGGCTTTGAGGCGACCCAGAATATCCGGGCGCGGGAAGCCCGTCGCAGCGACATGTTGGGGGAGGGCTGGCGGCGCACACCCATCATCGCCATGACGGCCCACGCCATGGCTGGCGACCGGGAGCGCTGCCTGGCTTCCGGCATGGACGACTACGTTACCAAGCCCATCAACGCGGCGGCCCTGTTTGCGGCCCTGCATCGGGCCTGCCCGGAGTCCACCCAGGGGGAAATGGAGGCACCGGCGACGCTGCCGGAGTCCCCTCCACAGGTGATTGCCGACTTGGCGGAGCTGCGGGAAACCCTCGATGGGGATGAAGAAACCTTCCGGGCCATCCTGGGGAGTTTTGCCGAATTCATGCTGGAGACCCTGGATGGCCTGGAGAAGGCCCTGAATCCCCTGGACCGGGGGCAGCTGGGGCGGTTGGCCCATGCCGCCAAGGGTGTGGTGGGGGTGTTCCATGCGGCGTCGGCCGTCAAGGCGGCCCAGGCGCTGGAAGGCCTGGCGGCTGTCGCTGGCGAAGTCGAGTTGGCGGCCGCCGCGAGTACCCTGCGCCTGGAATTGCAAGCTCTGGAAGCGTTTCTGGTGGCAACGCTCCCGCCCCCATGAGGGGCGGCCATCGGTGTCGGCGCGCCGTGGTCACGCACCGTAAGGGAGCATAGTTTGCCGGAGAGGGCGAAATCCGGCTATAATTCGGCGGTTGTTTAGGCGGGATCGGCTGTGGCCTGTCCCGCTTTCCGCGTATAGAGAGGCTGTGAACGTCGCCCCAGGCAGCGTTCCGGCCGGCCCCAGAGTAACCCCGCTACATCCAGGAGTTCGCCGTGCCCCAGTTCCCGCCCGCCATTCTCGCCCTTGCTGACGGGACGGTGTTTTACGGCAAAGGAATAGGTGCCGTCGGGTCGAGTACCGGAGAGGTGGTGTTCAACACCTCCATGTCCGGATACCAGGAGATCCTGACGGATCCTTCCTACTGCCGACAGATTGTCACCCTGACCTACCCCCATATCGGCAACACCGGTGTGAATCGCGAAGATTGCGAAGCTGACCGCATCCATGCCGCCGGTCTCGTCATTCGCGATTTGCCCCTGTTGTCGTCCAATTTCCGCAGTGAGCAGTCCCTGGATGCCTATCTCCGGGACGCCGGTATCGTGGCCATTGCCGACATCGATACCCGCCAATTGACGCGCATCTTGCGTGAGAAGGGCGCTCAGAGCGGCACCCTGGTCACAGCCGGTGCCGACGGTGTTCTCGACGTGGAAGCTGCTCTGGCCCAGGCCCGGGCCTTCCCCGGGCTCGCCGGCATGGATCTGGCCAAGGTCGTCAGTGCGACCGAAAGCTATCCCTGGAGCGAGGGCGAGTGGCGCCTCGGCGAGGGCTACGTCAATCAGGAAAATCCGCGCTTCCACGTGGTGGCCTTTGACTTCGGCGTCAAGCGCAACATTCTGCGCATGCTGGCCGAGCGGGGTTGCCGCCTGACCGTGGTGCCGGCCCAGACGACTGCTGCGGAGGTGCTGGCACTGAAGCCCGATGGCGTGTTCCTGTCCAACGGCCCCGGCGATCCCCAGCCTTGTGACTACGCCATTACCGCCATTCGCGAGATCTTCGAGAAGGGTATTCCCACCTTTGGCATCTGCCTGGGGCATCAGCTCATGGCCCTGGCCTCCGGCGCGAAGACCATCAAGATGAAGTTCGGCCACCATGGCGCGAACCATCCGGTGAAGGACGTGGATACCGGGCAGGTGCTCATTACCAGCCAGAACCATGGTTTCGCGGTGGACGCGGAGTCCCTGCCAGCCAATGTGCGCGTGACCCACGTGTCCCTCTTTGATGGCAGCCTGCAGGGCTTTGCCCGCACCGACGTGCCGGCCTTCTGCTTCCAGGGCCACCCGGAAGCCAGCCCCGGCCCCCATGATGTGGGCTACCTGTTTGATCGTTTCACAAAGATGATGGAGAAGGCGTGAATAAGAAGTGAAATGTGAAATGTGAAATGTGAAATGTGAAATTCAGCGGCTTCGCCGTGTTTCACGTTTAACGTTTCACGTTTCACTTCCTGCGCTTCACCTTTCACGTACCAAAAAATGCCAAAACGTACCGACATCCATAGCATCCTGATCATCGGCGCCGGCCCGATCATCATCGGCCAGGCCTGCGAGTTCGACTATTCCGGCGCCCAGGCCTGCAAGGCCCTGCGCGACGAGGGATACAAGGTCATCCTGGTGAACTCCAATCCGGCCACCATCATGACGGACCCGGAGATGGCCGATGTGACCTACATCGAGCCGGTGACCTGGCAGGTGGTGGAAAAGATCATTGCCAAGGAGCGTCCCCAGGCCCTCTTGCCCACCATGGGCGGTCAGACGGCGCTGAACTGCGCCCTGGACCTGGCCAAGCACGGCGTGCTGGAAAAGTACGGCGTGGAGCTGATTGGTGCCTCCAAGGAAGCTATCGACAAGGCCGAGGACCGGGAGAAGTTCAAGGACGCCATGACCAAGATCGGTCTGGGTTCCGCCCGTTCCGCCGTGGCCCACAGCATGGAAGAGGCCCAGCAGGTGCAGGCCATGGTGGGCTTTCCCGCCATCATCCGGCCGTCCTTCACCCTGGGCGGCTCCGGCGGCGGTATTGCCTACAACCAGGAAGAATTCGTCGAAATCTGCAAGCGCGGCCTGGAAGCCTCGCCCACCCGGGAGCTGCTCATCGAAGAGTCGCTCTTGGGCTGGAAAGAATTTGAAATGGAAGTGGTCCGCGACAAGGCAGACAACTGCATCATCATCTGTTCCATCGAGAACCTGGACCCCATGGGCGTGCATACAGGTGATTCCATCACCGTGGCACCCAGCCAGACCTTGACGGACAAGGAATACCAGATCCTGCGCAATGCCTCCATCGCCGTGTTGCGGGAGATCGGCGTGGATACGGGCGGTTCCAATGTGCAGTTCGCCATCAATCCGGCGGACGGCCGCATGACCGTCATTGAAATGAACCCCCGGGTGTCCCGTTCCTCCGCCCTGGCCTCCAAGGCCACCGGCTTCCCCATCGCCAAGGTGGCGGCGAAGCTGGCGGTGGGCTACACCCTGGACGAGTTGAAGAACGAGATCACCGGCGGCGCGACGCCGGCCTCCTTTGAGCCGTCCATCGACTACGTGGTTACCAAGATTCCGCGCTTTGCCTTCGAGAAGTTCCCGACGGCGAACGACCGCCTGACCACCCAGATGAAGTCCGTGGGTGAAGTCATGGCCATCGGCCGCACCCAGCAGGAGTCCCTGCAGA
Organism: Rhodocyclales bacterium; assembly: GCA_043743785.1. Taxonomy (GTDB): domain Bacteria; phylum Pseudomonadota; class Gammaproteobacteria; order Burkholderiales; family Rhodocyclaceae; genus JAQTNA01. The sequence goes on from JAYTVW010000020.1 coordinate 6,873, forward strand.
AGGCCATGCGGGGCCTGGAAGTGGGTTCCGATGGTTTTGACGAGATCGAAGCCGAAGACGATGCCATGGAGCACGAGCTGGCCAGTCCTGGCCCCAGCCGCCTGTGGTACGTTGGCCAGGCCTTCCGCCAGGGCTGGACCTTCGAGCGCATTCAACAGCTCACCAAGATCGACCCGTGGTTCCTGGCCCAGATCGAGGACATCCTGCTGACCGAAAAGGCCATCACGGGCAAGTCCCTGGAAGACATGGACCGGGAGACCCTGCGGGGTCTGAAGCGCAAGGGTTTCTCTGACCGGCGCCTGGCCAAGCTCCTCAAGGTTTCCGAGACGGCCATGCGGCAACACCGCCACGGCCTCAAGCTGCACCCGGTCTATAAGCGCGTGGATACCTGCGCCGCCGAGTTCTCCACGTCCACCGCCTACCTGTACTCAACCTACGAGGATGAGTGCGAGGCCAAGCCCACGGACCGGAAGAAGATCATGGTGCTGGGGGGCGGTCCCAACCGTATCGGCCAAGGTATCGAATTCGACTACTGCTGCGTCCATGCGGCCATGGCCATGCGCGAAGACGGCTATGAGACCATCATGGTCAATTGCAACCCGGAAACCGTGTCCACCGACTATGACACCTCGGACCGGCTGTACTTCGAGCCTCTGACCCTGGAAGACGTGCTGGAAATCGTCGCCATCGAGAAGCCCGTGGGCGTCATCGTGCAGTTTGGCGGCCAGACGCCGCTCAAATTGGCTCGGGATCTGGAAGCCAACGGCGTGCCCATCATCGGCACTTCACCTGACATGATCGACGCGGCGGAAGACCGGGAGCGTTTCCAGAAGTTGCTCGTCGAGCTGAATCTCAAGCAACCGCCGAACCGTACGGCCCGCACGCCGGAAGCCGCGCTCTTGGCGGCCAACGAGATCGGCTATCCGCTGGTGGTGCGTCCCAGTTATGTACTGGGCGGCCGGGCCATGGAAATCGTCCATCAGCAGGCCGACCTGGAGCGCTACATGCGCGAGGCGGTGAAGGTTTCCAATGACTCTCCCGTGCTGCTGGACCGTTTCCTGAACAATGCGGTGGAGGTGGACGTGGATGCCCTTTCCGACGGCAAGCGGGTGGTCATCGGCGGCATCATGGAACACATCGAGCAGGCTGGCGTGCACTCCGGTGATTCCGCCTGCTCCCTGCCGCCCTATTCCCTGTCGAAGGAACTGCAGGACGAACTACGTAGCCAGACCGAGAAAATGGCTCGCGGCCTGAATGTGATCGGCCTCATGAACGTGCAGTTCGCCATCCAGGGTGAGGGCGCCGATGCGGTGGTGTACGTGCTGGAAGTGAACCCCAGAGCCTCTCGTACCGTGCCCTTCGTGTCCAAGGCTTGCGGCATGCCCTTGGCCAAGATTGCGGCCCGCTGCATGGCCGGCCGTTCTCTGGACGATCAAGGCATCATGGGCGAGATCGTGCCGCCTTACTTCTCGGTGAAGGAAGCGGTATTCCCCTTCGTCAAGTTCCCGGGCGTGGATACCATCCTGGGGCCGGAAATGAAGTCCACCGGCGAGGTCATGGGCGTCGGCAAGACCTTCGGCGAAGCCTTCGTCAAGTCCCAACTGGCCGCCAGCGTGAAACTCCCGTCCTCCGGCAAGGTCTTCATGTCGGTCAAGGATGGTGACAAGGCCAAGGCCGTGCTGGTGGCCGCCGAACTGGCGGAGCTGGGCTTCAAGCTGGTGGCTACCAAGGGTACGGCCACCGCCATTGCCGCCGCCGGTGTGGCGGTGACTGCGGTGAACAAGGTGAATGAGGGTCGTCCCCACATCGTGGATATGATCAAGAACAACGAGATCGCGATGATCGTGAACACGGTGGAAGAGCGCCGCAGCGCCATCGTGGATTCCCGTTCCATTCGCACCTCGGGCCTGGCCGCCCGGGTGACCATGTTCACCACCATCGCCGGTGCCCGCGCAGCCTGCGAAGGCATGCGCCACCTGCAGGGCCTGGATGTGTATCCGATCCAGAGCCTGCACGCACAAATCTAAATGGGGGTTGGGGGCTAGGGACCAGGGGCTATGGGAAAGCCAGCGCGCCGTGGGCGTGCATGTTTTCCTTTAGAATCCTGTGCCTAGCCTTTACCCCTCCACACCCTAGCCCCTAGCCCCTGAATTTCATGGCCAAAATTCCGCTTACTGTTTACGGCGCCGAAATGTTGCGCGCCGAGTTGCAACGCCTGAAGGCCGTGGAGCGGCCCAGTGTCATCGCCGCCATCGCCGAGGCCCGTGCCCACGGCGACCTTTCGGAAAACGCCGAATACGAAGCCGCCAAGGATCGCCAGGGTTTCATCGAAGGCCGTATCGCCGAGGTGGAGAGCAAGCTCTCCAATGCCCAGATCATCGACCCCACCCTGCTGGACGCGGATGGCCGCTGTGTTTTTGGCGCCACCCTGGACCTGGAGGATCAGACGACCGGCAACCAGGTCACTTACCAGATCGTCGGCGACGACGAGGCGGACCTGAAGAAGGGCAAGATTTCCATCAGCTCCCCCATCGCCCGCGCCCTCATCGGCAAATTCGCCGGCGACATCGCCGAAGTGAAGGCCCCCGGCGGCGTGCGGGAATATGAGATTCTCGACGTCAAGTATTTGTAGGTCGGGATTTATCCCGACAAAAAGACATGAACCGCCCATTGTCGGGTTGAAACCCGACCTACAGCCATGCGCAAATTCGCCGATTCCCTCTACCTGATTGCCATCGCCCTGTGGGTGGGCGGCATGCTGGCGGTGGGCTATCTGGCGGCGCCGGTGTTGTTCGCGGAATTGTCGGATCGCATCCTGGCGGGCAACCTGGCCGGCAAGATGTTCACCTGGGTCGCCCGTATCGGTCTGGGCTGCGGCGCCTATCTGGTCTTGTTCGTGCTGTTCCGACGCGGCCTCGGTGTCTTCAAGTCGGCCGTGTTCTGGTTGGTGGTCGTCATGTTGCTGCTGACGGCCGCCGGGCATTTCGGCATCCAGCCCATCCTGCAACACCTCAAGGAAGACGCCTTGCCGGCGGAGGTCATGCACAGCGTCATGCGCGACCGATTTGCCGCCTGGCACGGCGTGTCCAGCGTGCTCTACCTGGTGCAGAGCGTGCTGGGCTTGTTGCTGGTGGTGAAGCAGGGGGGCGAACTGACAGGGAATCAGGCGCCTGGGCGGCGCCGCTGATTCCCCTTTGCGGATTAGCGCTGGCCCGAAGTGCGGCGCTTTACGGCGGCGGTGCGGGTGTTGCGCAGCTGGCCGTATTCGATCTTGCGGCGCTGGCCGGTCATGGCGGACTTGACCTTGGAGATGGGTTGCTTGGCGGTCTTGGCCTTGCCGGCTGCCGTGCGGCCCGGCGTACGGTCCGGGGTGCGGACGCGGCCCGTGACCTTGGCAGGCGTCGGCGCCGGCTCTGCTTCCGGCGGGTTCTGGCGATAGACGATCAGGATATTGCCGATGTGCTGGACGGGGGAGGCATCCACTTGCTGGCAGAGTTCCGCCATCAGGGCTTCCCGAACATCCTTGTCCGCGCCGTAGACCCGCACCTTGATGAGTTCGTGGGACTTCAGGCTGGCGTCGATTTCGGCCAGCACGCTGGGTGCTAAGCCCTTGCTGGCGATGCTGACGACGGGGTGCAAGGCGTGGGCGCGGGACTTCAGTTCGCGGCGCTCGATGGGGCTGAGTTCTTTCACTTTTTTCGGTGTTTCCTTTTATAAGGGCGCCATTATAACCGAAGTATCAAATACATGAAGCGAAGCAAGTCGAGCAAGGGCTGGATGCAGGAACACCTGAATGATCCCTGGGTGCAGAAGGCCCGGGCTGAGGGCTGGCGCTCCCGGGCCGCCTTCAAGCTGATGGAAATCGATGCCAAGGACAAGCTGATGCGACCCGGCACCATCGTGGTGGACCTGGGGGCCACGCCGGGAGGCTGGTGTCAGTACGCGGCGCAGAAAGTCATGCCGGGGGGGCGGATCATCGGCCTGGACCTGCTGGAAATGGAGCCTCTGCCGGGCGTGGAGTTCTTCCTCGGCGACTTCCGGGAGGATGAAACACTGGCGAAGCTGCGGCAGACCCTGAATGGGGTGAAGCCGGGGCTTGTTTTATCCGACATGGCCCCCAACATATCTGGAATCGGCATTTCGGATCAGGCCCGCTCCATGCATCTGGCGGAATTGGCCCTGGAGTTTGCGGCGGAGGAACTCAAGGTGGGCGGCGATTTCCTGGTGAAGGTGTTTCAGGGCGTCGGCTATATGGAGTTCCGCGACACCATGCAAAAGCTGTTTGAAAGCATGGTGGTCAGAAAGCCCGAATCTTCCCGGGACCGCAGTGCCGAAGTGTATCTGTTGGGCCGTCGGCGCCGGGCATAAATATAGAGTGAGGGGTGAGGGGTGAGGGGTGAGGGGTGAAATTTGCGCGCCGAAGGCGCGGTTATTTGGCTCCCTGCCTTTTGCTCTGGACTGACTTTTCTTGCATTTGCTTGACGGCACAAACGGACTTAGAATGCGTCCCTTCGCTTACGGCTTCTCGCGCCGGGCCTGGGGCCTGATATTCAGGTTCTTTAAGGAGTTGCTTTGAACAATCTATTCAAGAATCTGGCGATCTGGCTGGTCATCGGCGTGGTGCTCATGACCGTCTTCAACCAGTTTCAGACCCGTCAGGTGGCGCAAAACGCCATGGACTATTCCCAGTTCCTGGATGAGGTCAAGGCGGGGCATATTGCCAAGGTGCTGATCCAGGGCCGTACGCTGGACGCCACCACGGTGGACAACAAGAAGATCACAACTTACGCCCCGCCGGATCTGTGGATGGTCAGCGACCTCCTCAAGAACAACGTGAAGGTGGTGGCCAAGGCGGATGAGGAACAGTCCTTCCTCATGAACCTGTTCGTGTCCTGGTTCCCCATGCTGCTGCTGATTGGCGTGTGGGTGTTTTTCATGCGCCAGATGCAGGGCGGCGGCAAGGGCGGTGCGTTCTCCTTCGGCAAGAGCAAGGCGCGCATGATGGATGAAAGTGCCAACGTCACCACCTTCGCTGATGTGGCGGGTTGCGACGAAGCCAAGGAAGACGTGTCCGAACTGGTGGAATTCCTGCGGGACCCCACCAAGTTCCAGAAGCTGGGGGGCCGCATTCCCCGGGGCGTGCTGATGGTGGGTTCCCCCGGCACCGGCAAGACCCTGCTGGCCAAGGCCATTGCCGGCGAAGCCAAGGTGCCTTTCTTCTCCATCTCCGGCTCCGACTTCGTGGAAATGTTCGTCGGCGTGGGCGCGGCCCGGGTGCGGGACATGTTCGAGAACGCCAAGAAGTCCGCCCCATGCATCATTTTTATCGACGAAATCGATGCGGTCGGCCGCCAGCGCGGCGCCGGTCTCGGCGGCGGTAACGACGAGCGGGAACAGACCCTCAACCAGTTGCTGGTGGAAATGGATGGTTTCGAAGGCACCTCTGGCGTCATCGTCATTGCTGCCACCAATCGTCCTGACGTGCTGGACCCGGCCCTGTTGCGTCCGGGCCGTTTCGACCGCCAGGTGGTGGTGCCGCTGCCGGACATTCGCGGCCGCGAGCAGATACTGCTGGTGCATATGCGCAAGGTGCCTATCGCGCCGGACGTGAAGGCCGAGATCATTGCTCGTGGTACGCCGGGTTTCGCCGGTGCCGACTTGGCCAACTTGGTGAATGAAGCGGCCCTGTTTGCCGCCCGCATGAACAAGCGTCTGGTGGACATGGAGGACTTCGAGCAGGCCAAGGACAAAATCATCATGGGGGCGGCCCGCCGCTCCGTGGTCATGCCCGAGGAAGAGCGCAAGAACACCGCCTATCACGAGTCCGGCCACGTGGTGGTTGCCAAACTGCTGCCCAAGACCGACCCGGTGCACAAAGTCACTATTATTCCCCGGGGCCGTGCTCTGGGGGTGACCATGCAGTTGCCGGAACAGGATCGCTACAGCCAGGATCGGGATCGCCTGCTCAATACCATCGCCGTGCTCTTCGGTGGCCGTATCGCAGAGGAACTGTTCATGAACCAGATGACCACCGGCGCGTCCAACGACTTCCAGCGGGCCACCGACCTGGCCCGGCGCATGGTGACCCAGTGGGGCATGTCGGATGTGCTGGGCCCCATGGTGTATGGCGAGGAGGAAGGCGAGATTTTCCTTGGCCGTTCCATCACGACCCACAAGAACGTGTCCGAGTCCACCATGCAGAAGGTGGATAACGAGATTCGTGCCATCCTGGACAAGCAATACGCCCTGGCCCGGGGTCTCCTGGAAGCCAACCGGGAGAAAGTGGAAGTCATGACGGCCGCGCTCCTGGAATGGGAAACCCTGGATGCGGAACAGCTGAACGACATCATGGAAGGCAAGGCTCCGCGCCAGCCCAAGCCCTCCCAATCCCAGGCGGCGCCGCCCAAGGACAAGCCGGCCGACACTACGCCGACGGCACCGGCGCCTGCCTGAGTCCGACCTGTTTCGTGAAGCCGGATCGCTAACCCGATCCGGCTTTTCTTTATTGCAAATCAGAAACAGATGACTAAACGCCGAGACGCCGAGGCGCCGAGAGTCCAGCGAGACAGGGAGGGATGCGTTAGCGCTGACGCTTTGGAGTGTTTGAAGTGTCTGTTTTTCTCCGCGCCTCGGCGTTTCAACATTGCTTTTCCAAACATGATCAACTCCCCCGAACTGCAGTGCGGCCGCTTCCGGCTGAGTCTGGAACGGCCCCTGGTCATGGGTATCGTCAATCTCACCCTGGATTCCTTTTCCGGGGACGGCCTGGGGGAATCCCTTGATCCGGTCGAGCGGGCTCTGGCCCAGGGGCGGCGCATGGTGGAGGAGGGCGCCCACATCCTGGACATCGGCGCCGAGTCCACGCGGCCGGGCGCCTCGCCGGTGCCGGCGGATGTGGAACTGGCGCGCATTGTGCCGGTGGTGGCGGCCCTCCGGGAACTTGGGGTGCCGCTCTCCGTGGATACCTGCAAACCCGCCGTGATGCGCGCCGCCATCGTGGCGGGGGCCGACATGATCAACGACATCGACGCCCTGCGCGCCGAAGGGGCCATTGAAGCCGTCGCTGGCAGCCAGGTTGCTCTCTGCGTCATGCACATGCAGGGGCAGCCCCGTACCATGCAGGCAAACCCGGGCTATGGCGACGTGCTGACCGAGGTGGCGGATTTCCTGGCCGGCCGCCTGCAGGTATTGGGGCAGGCAGGGATAGCGAAGGATCGTCTCGTTATCGATCCTGGTTTCGGATTTGGCAAGAGCGTGGCGCATAATTACGCACTTCTTGCCGGGCTTCGGCATTTCGGGTGCCTGGGGGTGCCCTTGCTGGCGGGTCTGTCGCGCAAGTCCATGCTGGGGGCGGTCACCGGCAGGCCCGTGCAGGAGCGTCAGGCGGCCAGCATTGCCGCGGCCCTGTTGGCCGCCGAGCGCGGCGCCGCCATCCTGCGGGTGCACGACGTGGCCGCCACGGTGGATGCCCTGGCGGTGTGGGAAGCGATGAAAACAGTAAGCGGTGAGGGGTAAGCAGTAAGCAATGCAAATCGGCAAGCGGTAAGGGGTAAGCAGAAGCGACATGACGCGCTCACTGCTCACTGCTCACCGCTTACGCTTTTCCTACGGAGAACAAGAACATGGGTCGCAAATATTTCGGTACGGACGGGGTGCGGGGACATGTGGGGCAGGCCCCCATCACGGCGGATTTCGTGTTGCGCCTGGGCTATGCGGCGGGCGTGACGCTGGTGGCGCGGGAACACCTGCCGGCGGGGGAGCGTCCCACGGTGCTTATCGGCAAGGACACCCGCCTTTCCGGCTACATGCTGGAGGCGGCCCTGGAAGCGGGGCTGGCGGCGGCCGGGGTGGATGTGCTGCTGGCAGGCCCGGTGCCGACACCGGCGGTGGCCTATCTGACCCGGGCTCTGCGCCTGCAGGCCGGCATTGTCATTTCTGCCTCCCACAATCCTTTCCACGATAACGGCATCAAGTTCTTTTCCGCCCAAGGCACCAAGCTGCCGGACGCCGTCGAGGAAGAAATCGAAGCCCGTATTGATCAGCCCATGGGCTGCGCCGAGCCCAGCCGCGTCGGCCGTGCCCGCCGCATTGAAGATGCGGCCGGTCGCTACATCGAATTCTGCAAGAGCACTTTTCCGAACGACCTGGATCTGCGCGGCATGCGCATCGTGGTGGATTGTGCCCATGGCGCCGCCTACCATATCGCGCCCAAGGTTTTCCACGAACTGGGGGCCGAGGTGGTGGTGGTGGGGGCCGAGCCCAACGGCCTCAATATCAATGACGGCTGTGGCGCCACGTCGCCCAACTCCCTGCGTCAGGCGGTGCTGAAACATCGGGCGGACTTGGGCATCGCCCTGGATGGCGATGCCGACCGCTTGATCATGGCCGACAGCAGCGGCGAACTGTACGACGGCGACCGTCTGCTCTACGTCATTGCCCGCAGCCGCGTCATGGAGGGCGGATTGCCCGGAGTGGTGGGCACCCTCATGACCAATCTGGGCCTGGAACATGCGCTGGCACGGCATGGCGTGCCCCTGCTGCGCGCCAAGGTGGGGGACCGCTACGTGCTGGAGCTGCTGCACGATCAGGGCTGGCAACTGGGCGGCGAGAATTCCGGCCACATCATCTGCCTGGACAAGCATTCCACCGGCGATGGCATCGTTTCCTCCCTGCAAGTGCTGGCGGCCCTGCGCCAGCTGGGGGGCACCCTGGCGGAAACCTGCGCCGACCTGACGCTTTATCCGCAGAAACTCATTAACGTACGCATGCCCGCCGGCTTTGACTGGAAGACTGATCCCGGGATCAAGCAGGCATTACTGGCGGCGGAAGCCGAGCTGGCGGACAGCGGCCGGGTGCTGCTGCGGCCTTCCGGCACCGAGCCCCTGCTGCGGGTGATGGTGGAAGGCCGGGATGGCGCCATGGTGGCCCGCCTGGCTCGTGCCATTGCCGATGCGGTCGAAGGGGCCTTCTCATCCTGACTGGATGGTAAGCGGTGAGCGGTAAGCGGTGAGCGGTGAGCGGTGAGCATCATGCTCGCTGCTCACCGATTTCTGCTTACGGCTTTTTGTCACGTTACTGTAACGTTTCATGGATAGACTCCGCCTCTAGCTGAATCACGCTCGTCCACTCGGAGAATGTCCATGAAATTCGTCACCAGCGCTGCGGCGCTCGTCCTGTCCGCCGGCATTGCCGCCCCCGCTTTTGCTGTGGATATCACCGGCGCCGGTGCTACCTTTCCCTACCCCATCTACGCCAAGTGGGCCGAAGCCTACAAGGCCAAGTCCGGCGTGGGCATGAATTACCAGTCCATCGGTTCCGGCGGCGGCATTAAGCAGATCAAGGCCAAGACCGTGGATTTCGGTGCCTCCGACATGCCCCTGAAGGCTGAGGAACTGGAAAAGGATGGCCTGACCCAGTTCCCCGCCATCATGGGTGGCGTGGTGCCGGTGGTGAATATCCCGGGCATCAAGCCGGGTCAGCTCAAGGTGACGGGCCAGATCCTGGCTGACATCTATCTGGGCAAGATCAAGAAGTGGAATGATGCCGCTCTGGTCAAGCTGAACCCCGGCGTCAAGCTGCCGGAGCAGGACATCCTGGCGGTGCATCGTTCCGATGGGTCCGGTACGTCCTTCCTGTTTACGGACTACCTGTCCAAGATCAGCACCGACTGGAAATCCAAGGTGGGTGCCGGTACCGCCGTGGCCTGGCCCAAGGACAACTCCACCGCCGTCGGCGGCAAGGGCAATGAAGGCGTGGCCGCCTACGTGCAGCGTCTGAATGGCGCCATCGGTTACGTGGAATACGCCTACGCCAAAAAGAACAAAATGAGCCACATGGCGCTGCTGAACAAGGATGGCAAGTATGTCCAGCCGGACGATGCCAGCTTCCAGGCGGCCGCCGCCAACGCTGATTGGGCCAAGGCGCCGGGCTTCTACCTGGTGCTGACGGAACAGCCCGGTGCCCAATCCTGGCCCATCACCGGCGCCAGCTTCATCCTGCTGCACAAGACCCAGGCCGACGCTGCCAAGGGCAAGGAAGTGCTGTCTTTCTTCGACTGGGCTTTCCAGAATGGCGGCAAGATGGCGTCTGAGCTGGACTACGTGGCCATGCCGGCTAGCGTGGTCAAGCTGATCCAGTCCTCCTGGAAGGCGAACCTCAAGGATGCCGCCGGCAAGGCTGTCTGGTAAGTCTTGTCGTTGTGGGGCCGGCTTCAGCCGGCCTGGGCTCCTGTGAGCGCTAGCTGGACGGCTGAGGCCGGCCCCACAAATTCACGATTCGATGAAGATTAGCGCTGATCACGAGTTTTTATCGGGCGAATGAATTCGCCCCTACAAGGGTTTCGCCCCGTTAATAGATGAATGCAACTAATCAAGCGATGAAGCCCGCCACGGTTCCGGCCCGGGGCGAGGGGGTGGCTCTGACGGAAGAACAGATACTTCGAGCGCTGAAGAATCAGCGTCGCCAGGACTTCTTCTTCCACAAGCTCACCCTGTTTTTTGCCGGCGGTGTCTTCCTGACCCTGACGGCCATCCTGGTGTCCTTGCTTATCGGCGCCTGGCCTGTGGTCAATGGCTTCGGCTGGAATTTCCTCGTCAGCAGCGAGTGGGATCCGGTGCAGGATAAGTTTGGCGCCATGAACGCCATTTTCGGCACCGTGGTGACCTCCGTCATCGCCCTGGGTATCGCCATTCCGGTAAGCTTCGGCATCGCCATTTTTCTCACCGAACTCTGCCCTGCCTGGCTCAAGCAGCCCCTGGGTACGGCGGTGGAATTGCTGGCCGGCATTCCCAGCATCATCTACGGCATGTGGGGCCTGTTCGTTTTCGCTCCCCTGTTCGCCGAACACATCCAGCCGGCCCTGACCGCCAGCCTGGGGAATGTGCCGGGCCTGGGCATGCTGTTCCATGGCGCGCCCATGGGCATCGGCATGCTGTGTGCCGGCCTGATTCTTTCCGTGATGGTCATTCCCTTCATCGCCTCGGTGATGCGGGACGTGTTCGAGATCGTGCCCCCCATGTTCAAGGAATCCGCCTACGGCCTGGGGGCTACCACCTGGGAAGTGGTGTGGAACGTGGTGCTTCCCTATACCAAGACCGGCGTCGTCGGCGGCATCATGCTGGGCCTGGGGCGTGCCCTGGGGGAAACCATGGCTGTGACTTTCGTCATCGGCAACGCCCACCAGATCAACGCCTCCCTGTTCGCCCCGGGAACCTCCATTGCCTCCACCCTGGCTAATGAATTTGCCGAGGCCTCCAGCGACCTGCACATCGCCTCCCTGATTTCCCTGGGCCTCCTGCTCTTCGTTATTACCTTCATCGTGCTGGCCATCGCCAAGATCCTGCTGCTGCGCATGGCCAAGAACGAAGGGACCCGCACATGAACCCCATTTACAAGAAGCGCCTGCGTACCAACCGCATCGCCCTGGTCCTCTCCCTCACGGCCATGGCCGTGGGCATGGCCTTCCTGGCCTGGATCCTCACGGTACTGATGCTGCGGGGCTTCGGTTCTCTGTCCGTGGCCATGTTCACCCAGACCACGCCGCCGCCGGGTTCCGAGGGCGGCCTCATCAATGCCATCGTCGGCAGCTTGATGATGGTGGGTTTTGCCACGTTCATCGCCACGCCCATCGGCATCCTGGCGGGTATTTACCTGGCAGAGTTCGGCAGCAAGGGCTGGCTGGCGCCGCTGACACGTTTTTTCAACGACATCATGCTGTCGGCACCCAGCATCGTCATCGGCTTGTTCATCTACACGGTGTATGTGTTCAACGTGAAGCACTTCTCCGGCTGGGCCGGTACCCTGGCCCTGTCCCTGCTGGCGGTGCCGGTGGTGGTGCGTACCACGGAGAACATGCTCAAACTCGTCCCCAACAGCCTGCGGGAGGCCGCCATCGCCTTGGGTGCCCCCATGTGGAAAGTGGTGCTGCTGGTGACCCTGCGGGCTGCCAAGAGTGGCGTCATGACCGGCATTCTGCTGGCGGTGGCACGCATCAGCGGCGAAACCGCGCCCCTGCTGTTTACCGCCCTGAACAACCAGTTCTGGAGCCTGGATATGAACGCGCCCATGGCCAACCTGCCCACGGTGATCTTCCAGTTCGCCATGAGTCCCTACGAGAACTGGCAAGACTTGGCCTGGGGCGGTGCCCTCATCATCACCCTGGCGGTGTTGGGCCTCAACACCTTTGCCCGCGTCGCCATGCGGCAACCTAAGACCAACTGAGCCCCGTCACCATGACCGCTACCCACATCACTTTCGCCAATCCCAAGATCGCCCTGAAGAACCTGAGCTTCTTCTATGGGAGTTTTCAGGGGCTGAAGAACGTCAATCTGGACGTTGCCGAACACAAGGTGACGGCTTTCATCGGCCCCTCCGGGTGTGGCAAGTCCACCCTGCTGCGCACGCTGAACCGCATGTACGACCTCTACCCGGGGCAGAAGGCCACGGGGCAGATCCTCTTGAACGGTAAGGACATCCTGGACCCGTCCCAGGACGTGAATGCCCTGCGGGCCAAGGTAGGCATGGTGTTTCAGAAGCCCACCCCCTTCCCCATGTCCATCTACGACAACATCGCCTTCGGCGTGAAACTCTACGAGAGCCTGAACCGGGCGGATCTGGACGAGCGGGTGGAATGGGCTCTGAACAAGGCCGCCATCTGGGGCGAGGTGAAGGACAAGCTGAACCAGAGCGGCCTGTCCCTCTCCGGCGGCCAGCAACAGCGCCTGTGCATCGCCCGGGGCATCGCGGTGAAGCCGGAAGTGCTGCTGCTGGACGAACCCACTTCGGCCCTGGACCCCTTGTCCACCGCCAAGGTGGAGGAACTGGTGGACGAGTTGAAGTCCGAATACACCATCGTGATCGTCACCCACAACATGCAACAGGCGGCCCGTATCTCCGATTACACCGCCTACATGTATCTTGGGGAACTCATCGAGTTCGGCGTCACCGACCAGATCTTCATCAAGCCGGCGAAGAAGGAAACCGAGGATTACATCACCGGGCGCTTCGGCTGAGAACGTGAAGGGTGAAAGGTGAATGGCCTGACGCCATTCACCTTGTAACTGAACAAAGCAGATATTCAAACGCCGAGGCGCCGAGACGCCGAGGAAAAACAAGAAATTGGAAGTCAATTGGCCTTATCGTTTCGTTGAGGCTCCAGTTTCTGTACCTCGATGCTTTCTCGGCGCCTCTGCGCCTCGGCGTTTCAACCTGATTTTCCCGGCTTGAATCTAGCCTCAGGCGAGCGGCAGCGTCACTTCGAAGCTGAATTCGGCGCCCTGACCGGGGGTGCTGTTGACGCTGATCCGGCCGTCCATGAGTTCCACCAGGCCCTTGCAGATGGCCAGGCCCAGGCCCGTGCCGTTGTATTGCCGGGTGAGGGAGCCATCCCCCTGTACGAAGGGCGAGAACAGCCGGGCCTGGGTGGCCTCATCCAGGCCGATGCCCGTATCCCGTATCGCCACCTTCAGACGGAAAAGTGCAGCTTCCGCCAGTCCACCGACGCTGACGTGTACCGTGCCTTGGGCGGTGAACTTGATGCCGTTGGCCACCAGGTTGGAAGTCACCTGACGCAGCCGCACCCCGTCCCCCAGCAGATGCTCCGGCACCGTGTCGGCCACCTCGAAAGACAGAATGAGTCCCTTGCTGCGGGCACTCACGCCGAAGAGAGTGCAGATATCCGCCACCAGGCGGCGGGGCTGGAAGGGCTGGGGGTCCAGGTGCAGGCGGCCTGACTCCACTTTTGAGAAATCCAGTACGTCGTTGATGATGGTGAGCAATTGCCGGCTGGACTCCACCACCGTCGTGGCGTAAAGGGTTTGCTCCTCGTCCAGGGGCGTGTCCAGCAGCAATTCCGACATGCCCAGGATGCCGTTCATGGGGGTGCGCAACTCGTGGCTCATGGTGGCCAGGAAGGTGGATTTGGCCCCATTGGCCGCTTCAGCCTGCTGCTGCAGCCGTAGTGTGGCCGCCTGCTCGCTCTCGCGGCGGCGCAGGAGGTTCACCAGGACCAGCACGGCGATAAGCACCACCAGGATGCTGCCACCGGTAAACAGGGCGATGACCTTCACGCTGGTGCGCCAACTGGCGAGGAACAGATCCTCGGTGAAGGCCGGGTTTACGATCAGGGGGTAACGGGACACCAGGCGGGGGGCCGCCATGCGCAGGCGCGGGCCGTTGCTGTCGAAGAGGCGCGGGGTGTCCGCCAGCACCACGTCGTGAGTCTTCTTCTGTTCCTCGATCACCTGCCAGGTGACGCCCTGCCGGTTGGTCTTGCCGATCAGTTCATCCGAATGGGGCCAGCGGGTGAGCAGGCTGAAATCCCGACGGTAGAGATTGATGATGGCCCCTTCCCCCAGATTCTCGCCGATGTGCCGGTAGAAGTTGGAGAACACGTCCACCGAGATACCTACCAGCACCAGACCGATCATTTTGCCTGCAGGATCGTTGAGGCGCCGGCTGAGATAGAAGGTCCATTTCCCGTTGCCCTTGTTCCTCACCGGCAGACTGATGAAATCCCCCGCGTTTGGCTCCGCCACATGGGCCTTGAAATAGTCTCGGTCCGCCAGGTTGATGGGGGGCGCCGGCCAGGCGCGGGTGAAGTTGATGACGTCGCCGTTGTCGGCGACGATGGTCGCCACGTCCACCTGGGGCAGGCCCTGGGTCTTGTCCCGCAGCATCTGGTACATCTCGGCCGTGCCCATCTTTTGCCGCAGCGTCGCCGCGTCCCCCACGGATTGGGCCCGTTCCGTGATGCCGTCCAGCACCGTATAGGCGGAGAACATGGTCTGGGAAGTGTGCTCCGCCAGGATCAGGGACAGGTTATCCAGCTGGCGCTTCCAGACCTCGATCTCGTTCTGCCGCAGGATCATGGCGGAGATGAGCGCGGTGGTCAGGATGGCGGTGATGAGCAGACCGGCGAAGATGACCGTCAGACGGCTGGCCGGGGTGTGTTTCAGGAAACGGAGCATGGTCATTCAGGTGGCGCGTCTCGCTGACGACGGAAGCGGGGCCTGAAGCCACCGGTCGGCTATCATAAGCGACTTTCGTCGCCGTCCGCCTGTTGGCCGAGTATTTCCATGCCTGATTTTCCCTTCCAGAGCTCGCCGCCCCGTCGCGTCCTGCTGGTGTGCACCCAGCGCATTGGCGACGTTCTGCTGGCCACGCCCCTGGCCCGCTCCCTGAAACGGGCCTGGCCGGAGACGGAAATCCACTTCCTGGCTTTCAAGGGCACGGAAGGCGTGCTGGCGGGCAACCCGGACATCGACCGAATCATCGCCTTTCCCCAGCGTACCGATTGGCGCGGCAAGCTGGCCCAGTTCCGCCAGCTATGGCGGAAATACGACCTGGCGGTGGCCCCCATGCCGACCGACCGGGCCCGGCTGTATGCCTGGGTCGCGGCACCCTACCGGGTCGGTTTCGTCACGGCGGAGAGCAAGGAAAGAAGCAAAACCCTGCTGCTGACCCGCTGGCTCACCTTTGACGACCAGGACACCCATACCGTGGCCATGGGCGAGGGCCTCACAGAACTTTTAGGCATCACGCCGCTTTTTCAGGTGGTGCCGCCGGCCCTGGCCCCGGTAGCCCTGGGGCCTCTCCTTTCCCGCCTGGCGCCGCTCGGTGGCAAGCCCTACGCCGTTCTGCACGTTTATCCGAAATTTGCCTACAAGATGTGGCGCCAGGCCGCCTGGGCCGAACTGGCCCACTGGCTCATGGGGCAGGGGCTGGCGGTGGTGCTGACCGGCGGCCCGGACAAGGATGAAGTGGCCTATTGCGGCCAAGTGGCCAGTCGTATATCGGCCATGACTTTGGGCGCACCAACTTCCCCTCTCCCTCCGGGAGAGGGGCTAGGGGTGAGGGCGGGCGAGGGGAGCGTCGTGAGTCGCGTCGCGGTTTCATCGGGACAGGGGCCGCTGCTGGACTTGTCCGGGCAACTCAGCCTGGCGGACACGGCGGAAATCGTCGGCCGTGCCCGTTTGTACGTGGGGCCGGATACGGCAGTGACCCACATCGCCGCCGCCACTGGCGCGCCCACTATCGCCCTCTTCGGACCCTCCAACCCGGTGAAGTGGGGCCCCTGGCCGAAAGGCTGGCAAGGTCCGGCCAGTCCCTGGCGGCGCCAGGGCAGCGCCCGCCACGGTAACGTGCAGCTCATCCAGGGACCGGGCGACTGCGTGCCCTGCCTTCTCGAAGGCTGCGACCGCCACCAAGCCAGCCTCAGCCAGTGCCTGCAGGACATCCCTGTCGGAGCGGTCATCCAGGCGGCGCAGGACATGCTGCTGTAGGGCGGGTTTTAACCCGCCATGGGCGGTCGCGGAGGATCATTGGCGGGTTGAAACCCGCCCTACAAGCCCGCCGGCATCATAACCCGGCTCAGCAGGCTGTCCCGCTGGCGGCGGTAGAGGTCGGCTACGCGGCTGGCGGGGGCGGACTGCAGGCCGCGCCAGGTGAGCGGGGTCACAGGGCCGGGGCGGGAGGAGGCCACGAAGGCCGGCCGCTCCGGGCGTTGCCGGCCATGACGCAGGTCGGCGCCGGCAAGCCAGGCCAGGTTGCCGCGCCCACAGGCCACGGCTTCCACCTTGCCCATTTCGTCGTCCAGCCAGGACAGTAGGGCGCCTTCCGCGCCGGGGCCGGTGGCCAGGCCCTGTTGAATCACGAAATGTTTGTCTTCGAGCCGGCCCCAGGTGGCTAGGCACAGCCGGGGGCTGCCGTCGTCCAGCAGGGCTGGCAGCAGGGAGAGGAAGCCGATGTGTTCCGCCTGGGGGCCTGCGCACAGCCCGTTGGCAGTGCCCGTTTGGGTGATGCAGAGCAGTTCCCGTCCGTCGTGGCGATACCACAAGGGGAAGCGGCGTTCCGCCAGCACCAAGCCCGGCGCGAGTTCCCGTCCACCCAGAGCTTTGATCCAGGGGGCGGTGGGCATCTCCGCTGGCCGTTGCAGGGAGCGCCTGCGCAAGCGGTCGACCCGTGCGAGCAAGTCCGCCAGTTCCGGGGCCGGGGGGCGGGAGGTGAAATCCTGGAAGGTCGGCATGGCGTGGCTCCTGTCGGGATGGAGGAGCCATGATGCGGTTGGTGGTGGCTCACCTGGTGAGCCTGTGGGCGCTTAATCTGGCTTCACCTTGACCCGGAGACCGACCATGAAATCCCTGCAATCCTTCCCGCCCCCGCGCCTGTCCATTCCCCGCCGCCCCCGGCCGGATGCGGATGCCACGGTTTTCATTGTCACCAGCCTGCTGTTCCTGCTGGCCTTGTTCCTACTGCCCGGCGGGGCCTGAGGGTATATCGGACGCCTGTCGGCCGCGCCGCTGTAATCAGGGAGGGATTGCCGTGCTACCCTCCCCAGCGCAACAGAGGACGTGAAGAGCACTCATCCTCATTGAAGCGCGAATGTCTTGGAAGGGGAGAGGAAGTGCCTGCAATGAATGTCAGAACCCTTGCCGCAGCCATCGTGGCTGGCTTGGTGCTGGCCATGCTGTTCCTGCATCTGGTGCCCCCTGTCTTCGTGGGTACGCTGGTTTTTGTGCTGATCCGCAGCCTGGCGGGTTTCATTTCCCGCTTTCGCAGTGGCCGGCACGCCAGCCTCCTGGCGGTGGTCATTGTCTCCGGCGTGGTGCTGGGGGGGCTAGCCGCCATCGGTATCGGACTTTCCTCCCTGTTCCACCAGGGCGGCGGGTTGGCGGCCCTGACGGCCACCCTGGTGAAGGCCCTGGAAGGATTCTCCCGGAGCTTGCCGCCGGCGGTGGCGGAGTACGTTCCTGATTCGGTGGAGGAACTGCAGAAAATGCTGGCGACCTGGCTGGGTGAGCACAGCGCCGCAGCCGGGGCTTTCGGTTCCGGTACGGTCGTGGTCCTCATCCAGGCCGTCATTGCCGCCATCGCTGCGGGCATGCTGGCGGTGCATGTGTCCCGGCCCCGCAGCCAGGGTCTCTTGCCGGGGGCCATCACCGAACGCATGGCCGTGCTGGTGGGGGAGTTCCGCCAAGTGGCCTTCGCCCAGATATGGATATCTTCGGTGAATACTCTGCTGACGGCGGTTTTCCTGTTTCTGGTGCTGCCGGCCATGGGCATCGAGATTCATTTCCGCTGGATGCTGGTGGCCGTCACTTTTTCCGCCGGCATGATCCCGATCCTGGGGAATCTGATTTCCAATACCGCCATCACCCTGCTGGCGGCTGCCGTGTCCTTTCAGGCGGCCATGGCCGCCCTGGTGTTCCTGGTGGCCCTGCACAAGCTGGAGTATTTCCTGAATGCCCGCATCGTCGGCGGGCACATCGAGGCGAAGGCCTGGGAATTGTTGATGGCCATGCTGTTCATGGAAGCCGCCTTCGGCCTGCAGGGCCTTGTGGCCGCGCCGGTCCTCTACGCCTGGCTGAAACGGGAAACCAAACTCGCCGGCATGGCGTAAGCGCCGTGTCGTAAAGTCGACAATCCCGCCTTGCCGGGCGGGGTTCTTCTGCCGCTCTCCTCTGGCGCCTGTCATGGCCCGGATATTGCCTCTCTTGGGAATCCCCACTCCAAGAGAGACAAATAATGACCCCCGAACTGAAGAATCAGCTGCTGGCCGCCCTCAAGGATGGCAGCATCGTTCCCTACCTGGGGTGCGGCGTGCTAAAGGACGTAAAGAACGTCGCCACGGGTGAAGCCATCCCCGCCGACAGCGATTCCCTGATCATCGCCATGAACGGCGGCAAGCCCATGGCCGCCAAGCTGATGTACGAATTCCCCCGGGCCGCCATGAACGTGGAACTGAAGCGCGGCCGCACCGCGGTGAACAAGTTCCTCACCCGCACCTATGGCGAGACGGCCTGGACTCGGGGCCGGGTGCATGACTGGCTCAAGGACATCAAGCCGAACTACGTCATCGACATCAACCGGGACACCCAGTTGCAGGATTCCTATGTCGATACGCCCCATACCCTGGTGGTGGGTACGGCGCGCCTGGGGGGCAGCAACTACCGCTACATGTTGTATGCCTGGGATGGTGTCGCCTACAGTCCGGCTACGGCGGTGGATAGCACGAAGCCGGTGCTCTTCAAGCCCATGGGTACGCCCCGGCCCATTTCCAACTACATCGCCTCGGATGCGGACTACGTGGATTACATCACCGAGTTGATGGGGGGCTTCGCCATTCCGGTGGACCTCAAGGAATACCGCAAGGGCAAGCAATACCTGTTCATGGGCCTGCGCTTCACCCGGGACACGGAGCGCATGGTGATGTCCGACATCATCTACAGCGCCGGCAGCCCCTCCGGCTGGGCCTTGATCGCCGAGCCCACGGACAAGGAACTGCGCTTCTGCAAGAAGCTCGGCATCGAAGTCATTCGTGCCGATGTTCTCGACCTCATGGAAGAGACCGTCGCGGCCTGAATTTCAAAAAGCAATTCGAAACGCCGAAACGCCGAGACGCGGAGGAAAAGCAAGAAGTAGCGCACGTAAAAGACCTCATCAGTTTGGTGAGATATCCGTCGTTTCTATCTGTTTTACTTCTCGGCGCCTCTGCGCCTCGGCGTTTAACAAAATTGATTTTTTCCAGGTTTACACGTTTCAGGTCATATAACCAAAATCAAAGGAAAACCATGCTGTTCGATCATCTGGAGCAGGAACAACTGTTGTTCAACGTCAATTTCCGGGAAGCCGTCGGGGCCGATGTGGCCTACCGGGGTGAAATGGTGGTGACCCCCGGCGAGGTGGGCGATGCCCAGGGGCGCCGCAAGCCGCCCAAAGCCGTCATCAAGGGGGCGGTGGCCCTCGCCAGTGGCGAGCAATTCAAGCTGCTGGCCGGTTCCCTCGACCTGCTGCAGCAACTGGAACAGATCGGTGACTTGTATAAGAACGCCCTGGCGCCGACGAGCGTGGGGGTGTTCTTCGTCGTGAACCTGGAAAAGCCCCTGGTCATCGACCTGAACGGCACCCAGCTTGTTGCTATTCCCCTGACGGACGGTATGACCTGGACCGAATTGACGGACCTGGTGGGTCTGGAGAAGGGCGACTTCAAGGGCCAGAGCGCCGGCCAGAAGGTCGTCACAGTGTATGAGGCCCTGCTGGCCCTGAAGCCGAAATACCCGGCGGTGAGCTACGTCGAATCCCTGGCCTTCATTAACCAGGCCACCCGCGTCTCCCGCGGCGCGATCTGAGCCAGCCTTACCGCCGGAGCCCGGTGTAGGTTGTGCCGCCAGGCACAACACCTCATGGGTGACGCCAGGTTGTGCCTTTCGGCACAACCTACAATTCGGCGCCTCTCCGGTTCAATGCATTTCCAAGGCATGAAGGAACACCATGTTCGACTGGGATGAACCCCGCCACGGCCTCGGCCACGGGGCCATGGATGATACTCACCGGGAATTCCTGCAGCTGTGCCGGGAACTGGCGGCGGCGCCGGACGAGGAATGGCCCGGGCGGCTCATGGTGCTGGCCAGCCACACGCGCGCCCATTTTGCGGAGGAGGAACGCCTGATGCGGGAAACCGGATTTTCCTCGCGCCAGGAGCACGAGTCCGAACACAAGCGCCTGCTGGGGGAGGCGTCCGCCATGCTGAAAAGCCTGGAGCGGGGCCGCACGGTCTTTGCCAAGGCCTGGCTGAAGAATCTGCCCACCTGGTTCGTGACCCATGTGGCCACCATGGACTCGGCCCTGGCGGCCCATCTCAAAAAGTAGCGCCGAATTTCAGCTACAGGGCAAGCACGTAAGGGCTTGCCCGTATGAGTTAATTGCGTATTGACGCCTTAAGCATATTGACATAGGGTGGTGAATCCGTTTTCTCCATCTCGGTTGGAAAGGGCGTCCGCCACGATCATGAGCACAGATGACACACCTGCCTCCCTGCTCCGGAGCGCGGCGGAAGCCGAACTCGCACGAAGTTCGGCCTCAGCAAGCGGTGGCCGTTCAGCGGAGGCTCTGCTGCACGAACTCCAGGTGCACCAGATCGAACTGGAGATGCAAAACGAGGCTCTGCGCCAGTCCCAGGAGGCCCTGGAGGCCTCCCGGGATCGCTATGTGGACCTTTACGAATTCGCGCCGCTAGGCTACCTGACCCTCTCCACCGCCGGCCAGATACTCCGTATCAATCTCACCGGCGCGGCGTTCCTGGGGGAAGAGCGGGGGAAGCTGGCGGGGCGTTGGCTCTCCCGCTACGTCGTGACCGAAGACCGGGATGCGTGGGCGCGCTGTTTACAGAGCATGGTGCATCAGGGCGGCAAACAGTCCTGCGAACTGGGCCTGGCCCGGGGCGACGGCAGCGTCAGTGCCGTGTTTCTGGAGGGGGGCATAAGCGGTTCTGGTCCCGACGGGCCGGAGTTGCGCGTCGCTCTCAGCGAGATTTCCGCCCTGAGAAGGACCATGGCCGAGCTGCGCCAGAGCGAAGCCCGGCTGCAGTTGGCCAAGGAGTCCGCCGGTCTCGGTGTGCATGACAGGGATATTCTCAGCGGCAAGATGGAGTGGGACGAGCGCATGCGTTCGTTCTGGGGCTTCAGTCCGGATGAGCCTGTAAGTTACGCCATGTTCCTGGACGGGGTGCATCCGGACGACCGCCAGGCCGTGGAGCGTGCCGCTGCGCAGGCGCTCAATCCTGCCGGCAGCGGCGAATACGGAATCGAATACCGGGTGGTGAACCAGGCCGACCGGTGCGTACGTCACCTGGTTTCCAAGGGCAAGGCCTTCTTCGCGGAGGGGCGCGCCGTACGTCTCATCGGCATGGCCCGGGATATTTCCCTGCAAAAACACTTGGAGCGGGAGCTGCAGGAACAGAAGAACGAAATGGACGCCCTGGCCAGCCAGCAGGTGGCGGTGCATACGGCCATGGAAATCGCCCATGAGCTTAACCAACCCCTGGCGTCCTGTTGTGCCTACAGCGAGGCGGCCCTGGGTATGCTGCGGGCCGGTCTGAAACATCCCGACAAGCTGGTGCGGGCACTGGAGGGAGCTGCCGCCCAGGGCCATCGGGCCGGGCAGACCCTGCACGAACTCATTGCTTTCCTGCATGGGGGCCAGGCGGTGCTGGAAGCGGTGGACCTCAATTCCCTGGTGGGGGAGGCCCTGGCCATTGCCATGGCGAATACCGCAGGCGTATTCAGTTCGCGGGTGGAACTGGATGCCGGCTTGGGGCCGGTGTGCTCCAACAATCTTCAGTTGCTGAGGGTGGTGGTCAATCTGCTGCACAACGGCATGGAGGCCATGGTGGCCGCCGGCCTGCAGGGGGGCTGTATCAACGTGAAGAGCTTTGCCGAAGGCCCCTTGGCCCAGCTGACGGTGCAGGATAGCGGTCCGGGGATCAACGCGGAAACCGCTCGGCGCATGTTCGAGCCTTTCTTTTCCACCAAGCCTGGAGGCCTGGGCCTGGGCCTGTCCATCAGTCGTGCGCTGATCGAGTCGCAGGGTGGCCAACTCTGGGTTGATCCAGGCTGTGACGCGGGTGCCACGCTGCACTTGAGCCTGCCATTCTACGCATAAGGCGAATTAGCTCAGCATCGTGGGGCCAACACGAAGCCGGGCGTTGGTCCGCATGAGTGCCCGGGCCTGGGTTTCGCAGGCTTCCCGGGCCTTGGGGTCCAGGGCCTTGAGCCAGCGGGGCGGGATGGCCGAGAGACCGTAGCGGGCGCCCGCCAGCATGCCGGCAATGGCGCCAGTGGTGTCCGCATCGCCGCCCCGGTTTACCACGTCCACCAGGCAGTCCTCGAAGCTATCAGTACCGAAGTAGGCCTGGAACACGGCCTGCATGGTTTCCACGATGTAGCCGCTGGGGTTGTCCCGGCGCTTGTTCCTGTCATCGAAGACCGGATGGGCGTGGATGAGACCCTGAGCCCGGTCCTTGAGCATCTCCCGGTCCGTGATGCCCCCGAGCATGTCCTGCACCAGCAGGCACAGGGTGAGGCTGGCAGCGTCCGACAAGGCGTTATTGTGGGTGACGTGGCCCTGGGCGCGTACGGCGCAGGCAGTTTCCATTTCCGTGAGGCCGACGGTGGCCAGGGCAGCGGGCAGGACACGCATGGCGGCGCCGTTGCCGGCATCGTGCTCCGAAGGCTGGGCCTTCGGGATGCCGCTGTGGCGGAAGGCGATGAGGTTCCTACGCACGGTATTGCCGATATCCACGGGCTTGCCGCGCATCCAGTCGTCCAGGGCACGGGCCACGGCGTCCGCTTCGACCCGCCCTTCCCGGGCCAGGATGGCATTGCCCAGGGCCAGGGCCATGGTGGTGTCGTCCGTCACCGAACCGCGCTTGAGCTTGAGCCAGCCACCGCCCACGATGTCCTTGTGCACTTCGTGGTGGTAGCGGATCTCGTTTGGGGTGAGGAATTCCACCGTGGCCCCCAGGGCGTCCCCGATGGCCAGCCCCAGATAGGCGGCGACGGCCCGGTCTTCGATATGTCTTGATGACTGGTCAAATTCCATGATGCAGGAACAAAAAGAAGGCTAAACGCCGAGGCGCCGAGGCGCCGAGGAAAAAACCACTCGGGGATGCCGCCTTCCCATGTAGCCAAGCGAGCACGCTGTTTGAACGTATGAATTTCTCGGCGCCTCTGCGCCTCGGCGTTTCAATCAGCTTTTCCAAAATCACGTCTCCGGCCCGAAGCATTTCGGCCGGTCGACGCATTCGCCGCAGGAGGGGGCGGGACAGACGTAGGTGCCGTCCCGCTCGCAGAGTTGCTTGTAGAGGAATTTTTTCCACTTCATGTCGCCGCTGTTGGCGGTGGTCAGAGCGGGGAAGTTCACCCTCATGAGATGAGAGAGTTCGCCCCGGTCGGCCAGGCCCAGGTCTTGCCAGAGGTGGTCCCGGCCTGCGCAGGCAGTGGCGACGATGCGGGCGACCCAGGCTTCCGAGTCCCGCTTAAAGGCCCGGTGGTCCATGAGCAGGCGGAACAGGTCATCCAGTTCCGGGATATGTTCTGCTCCACCGTCGGCAAGGGTGAGGTGGGAATGGGGAAAATACAGGGAGTTGAGGCGCGCGAAGTCGGACTTGTCTTTGTGCGTATCCAGGCCCAGTTCGGCAGGCAGGCAGCCCAGGCCGGCTACCCGTCCGGCGATGAACCCCGCCAGGATGGCCCGGTTGGGGCAGGCGGCTGCTTCCGGCGTACAGGCCCCTCCGCACAATTCACCGAGGACGAATTGCCGGTATTGAAATCGGTCGATGGCGTTCATGGCGGAGCTCCCGGATGCTTTGAAAAACAAATTGAACCGCAGAGGCGCGGAGGCGCAGAGAAAACAAGGTCGGGCGTATCCTTGGTAAATCAGCAGACAGGAATCTCCCCTTTCACGACCTGGGGCTCCTCTGCGTCTCTGCGCCTCTGCGGTTCAGACTGCTTTTAGTAGGGCTTACTTGCTTGGGTATTCCACCAGGATGTCTTCGTCGTGGAGGATCATCTGGCAGGCCAGGCGCCACTGAGTGGGGCAGAGATCGTCCACGTACATCTTGTCGATCTGGGCCTGGGTGATGTGGCCCAGTTCCTTCAGGACGCGGACTTCGTGCTCCGTCAGGGCGCCGCCCATGGGTTCGCGCTTGGCGTCCACGGAGGAGACCTTGACCAGACAGGTGCCGCATTCGCCGTCGCCGCAGCTGAAATCGATGGGGATGTGGTTTTCGCGGGCCAGTTCCAGGACGGTCTGGCGGTTGCTGCCGGCAACGGCGTACACCGTCTTGTCCTTGTGCAGGTTGCTGGTGAACGTGATGAGTGCCATGGTGCTGCTCCTTCGTAGGTAAGTAAGTTTGTTTCTCTGTTGGGGCTGGGGGCGCTGTCGAGATGGTTTCTCGATCTATGCCGGTTTCACCACGATTTCGCCGCCGAGGATCTGGGCCTGGCAGGCGAGGCGGTGGTGGCGTGGGGCCATGTTGTCCTTGAGGACCTGGTCTTCCAGCACCGTGGGGGGCGCCAGGTTTTCATAGCCGGAGATGACCTTGGTCAGGCAGGTGCAGCACTCGCCTTCCCGGCAGCCGTAGGTGATGCCGGCGCCGACCTTTTCCGACACCTCGATGAGCCGGGTGCCGGAGGGCACGGTGAGCGTGACGCCAATATCTTGGAATGTGACTTTTGCTTTTGCCATTTCTCTTGCTCCTCGGTGACGCTTCAATTTTTCTGTGGGGGCGAACTTGTTCGCCCGTGTACATTCTTTCGGGCGAACAAGTTCGCCCCTACAAATTCTCTATCCGAGGCTCGCCAAGTCCAGTTCCACCGGCTGGTTCCTGCCGGTGAGGTGTTCCGCCAGGGTGGTGCCAAGGGCGTGGCACAGGAAGAGTTCGGCGTCGTCCGGCACCAGCTTTATGCGCAGGCCGGATACCGGCACGCGCATCTTCAGCCCCCTGAGCCGATCCTCGATGAGGGGTACGGCTTCACCGCTCCAGCCGTAGGAACCGAAGGCCAGGCCCATCTTGCCTTTGACGTTCACCGTGGTGAGCGATGAGAGCAGATCCCACACCGGCTTGACCGCGTCGGCGTTGATGGTGGGGCTGCCGAAGGCCAGGCCGTCCGCTTCCTCCACCAGGTCGGTGAAAATCCCCGGCTCGCCCCCTTCCAGGTCGTAGAGGGAAACCCGCACGCCTGGTACCGATTCCGCGCCGCTCGCTACCGCCTCCGCCATGCGCCGGGTGTTGCCGTAGGCCGACAGGTAGAACACCACCAGGGTTTTTTCCGAGCGGGCTTCGTTGTAGAGGCGCGGCGTGGCCAGTTCCCGGTAGCGGCGCACGTAGTCCCGCGGCGAATGGGTCAGGATGGGGCCGTGGGCCGGGGCGATGATGTTCAGATCCAGAGGCTCGATGAGGGCCACCGCGTCCAGCACGTTCTCGCGGAAGGGCCGCATGATGTGGGCGTAGTAATACTCGAAGGAGAAACGGAAATCCCCCACCCGGTCGTTGAACAGCCGGGCGTCGCAGAAATGGCAGCCAAACACGTCGCCGGTAAACAGAATGCCGTCTTCCTTGAGAAAGGTGCATTGGGTGTCCGGCCAGTGCAGGTAGGGCGTGTGCAGGAAGTGCAGGGTCCGTCCGCCCAGGTCCACTTCAAAGCCGGTATTCACCGGCGTGTATTCCGGCGGGCCTCCAAACGACGGCTTCAGAAGCGCCTTCAGCATCATCTGGGCGCGCACCGACAGGTACACCCTTGCCTGGGGGGCGCGCTTGAGCAACTCCGGCAGGGCGCCGCTGTGGTCTGGCTCCAGGTGATTCAGGACGATAGTGGTGATTTCGGAATAATCGGCGATGGATTCCAGCCGGCGAAAGAAGTCGCCGGAGAAGGATTCCTTCACCGTGTCGATGATCGCCACGCCCTTGTCCCCCCGCACCGCATAGGCGTTGTAGGTGGTGCCATTGGCCGTGCGCAGGATGATGTCAAAACTGCGCAGATGGGGGTCCAGGGCGCCAATCCAATGGACGCCCGGGGCAATCTGAACGGCGCCGTCAGTGGCTGCCGCAGCGCCCATGATCATGATCCTCGTGGGTGTGATCCTCACCGGAGCCGCAATGGCCGCCACCGTCCCCATGCACGCAAGCCTCGACGTTGTCCGCCGGCAGCGGGGCGTCGCCCAGACCGATCCAGGCCGCCACTGCCGCAGCATCGAAACCGACCCGACGTTCCTCACCGACTTGCATGAGCGGGCGGCGGATGAGCAGGGGATTGATCAGCAGCAGGTTCAAGGCTTCGTCACCGGACAAGGTTTCCGGTACGATTTCGCCGGATTTCACATCGGCCGCAGCCCGGTTGAACCAGTCCGCCACGGGCAGGGGGGCGAGGAAGGCGAACAGGCTCTCCTTGCTCCACTTCTCCGCCTTCAGGTTCTTCGCCAGCACTTCATGGCCAGCGGCGGCCAGCAAGGCCTTCTGCCGGGCATTGCCTTGGCAGCCCGGCTTTTCGTAAAACGTTACAGTAGCCATTCGGTGCTTTCCAGATTATGCAAGTCGCAAAGTGAAACACGCAGCTTTCCCGCTATTCCCTCATCCCCATCCCTTCTCCCGGTGGGAGAAGGGAGCAGTCCGATCCACTCTCCCACCGGGGCTGGCTGGGGAATTCGGAGAGCACTGCTCTCCGCCCAGACAGCCGGCAGGCAATGCAGTGCCTGCCGTGGGCGCGGGGCAGGGGTGAGGGAAAAGACGCTCATGCTGCTTTCTTGATGATCCCCAATTCAATGAGCTTCTCCACCGGGATGCCGGTGAGGGAGCCGTAGGGATTGAGGGCTTCGCCCAGTTCATTGACGATGGCCATCTCGATGGGACAGATGGCCCCGCACTGAGCCACGGCGTGGTCTCCCAGGCATTCGGTGCACTTGCTGTCGTCAATGAGGAAATGGGGCACATCCTCATAGATGGCCTCGTTCGGACAGACCTCCACGCAGGCCCAGCAATTGACGCAAGCTTCGGTGATTTGCAGTGCCATGTTCGTTACTCCAAACAATTTTCTAAACGCCGAGGCGCAGAGGCGCCGAGAGAAGCAAAATCTATTTCGTATCTCAAGTTTTTCTCTGCGTCTCGGCGCCTCGGCGTTTCAAACAAGCTCTTCAAGCGCGCTTCTTCGCAGCCACCGGCTCCGCCAGTTTCCCGGCGGCCAGCATTTCCTTGTAGACTGCGGCCACGGCATCCTCGATGTCTTCCATGGCGTGCTCGCCGTTGGGCATGATGCCGGCGGCTTCCAGCTGGCCCCAAGGCTCAAAGCCGATCTTGGAACACAGCACCGCCTCGCAGCCCACCAGGGTGGCAATGATCTTGTCCAGGATGGATTCGGGTTCCACCGTGGCTTCCGAGCCTTCGCCGCAGGTGTCCAGACCGCCGCAGTACAGCTCCACCTTGCGGTGGCTGATGAAGCGCACGCCTTCCGGCGAGGCTTCGTACACCAGGAACTCCTTGGCGTGACCGAAGTGCTCGCCGACGACGCTGTTCTTGGCGGCCACCGCCATGAGCACCGGACGGGTGCCCACCGGGGCCAGGTCGGCCATGGCCGGTTCTGCTGCCTTGGCGCCCCGCTTGGCGGCCATCTGCTCCACCAGGCTGTCGTGCACTTCCTTGCGGAAGACCATGGCGGCGTCGTAGTCGATGTCCATGGCCTCGATCTTGTCCAGGGTGAACTCGGCGCCCCGGTCCTCCCCCAGGAGGCCCACGGCATCGGCGCGGCATTGGCGGCAGTGACGCATCATGGACATGTCGCCGGAACACTCGTCCTGCAGGGCCTGGAGTTCTTCCGCCGTCGGGCCGGGCTGTTCCATGAGGCCGTAGTAGGTGCCGTGCTCGGCTTCCGCGATCAGGGGCATGACGTTGTGCAGGAAGGCGCCCTTGGCCTTGACGATCTTCGAGACCTCGGCAAGGTGCTTGTCATTCACGCCGGGAATCATGACGGAATTGACCTTTACCAGGATGCCGCGGGAAGTCAGCATTTCCAGGCCTTTTTGCTGCTGTTCGATGAGAATGGCCGCGCCTTCCTCGCCGAAAATGCGCCGGTTGTTCCAGAAGATCCACGGGTAGATCTTGGCGCCGACTTTCGGGTCCACGCAGTTGATGGTGATGGTGACGTGATCGATGTTGTGCTTGGCGATCTCGTCGGCGAACTCCGGCAGGCGCAAGCCGTTGGTGGACACGCACAGCTTGATGTCCGGCGCCTTCTCGGAAAGCTGGCGGAAGGTCTCGAAGGTGCGGGACGGGTTGGCCAAGGGGTCGCCAGGTCCGGCGATGCCCAGTACCGTCATCTGCGGGATGGTGGCGGCGACGGCCAGCACCTTCTTGATGGCGTGATCCGGGGACAGTACTTCGGAAACCACGCCGGGGCGGGATTCGTTGGCGCAGTCGTACTTGCGGTTGCAATAGTTGCACTGGATGTTGCAGGCCGGCGCCACCGCCACGTGCATGCGGGCGAAATAGTGGTGGGCTTCCTCGGAGTAGCAGGGATGATCCTGCACCTTCTGGCGGATATGGTCCGGCAGATGGCCAAGGGCGTCCGGCGCGGTGCCGCAGCCACTGGTGGAACAGCCGCTGCCCGAGGCGGGGGCCGTGTTGCCGATAACAGGTAGATCCACGATGTCTGCTCCTCAAATGCTCACGATTTACTATTAGCAATCGCTGTGCCTGAAGAGGATGTTTATATGAATCAGTGGCTTGTTGTGTCGAAGCGGCAGCGTGTCGGAAAGCGGGCCGGGGCTTGTCGGGGCCTTTGTCGCAAAGGTGACAGGGGGTGAAAGGTGAAGCGTGAAATGTGCGTGGGCAGATGAGGCCTGCCCACCCTACGTGGTGGTAATGGATACCGCTGGTGGGCGTTGCAGGGGCGCGGCTTAAGGTGCGGGAAACGGTTTTGGATCAATGCCGCGAAAACACGTCCCGCAGCTTGCACAAGGTGGTGGTGATGTCGAAGCGTGTGTCTTCCAAGGCTTCCCCTGCGATGATTTTCGTCAGGGCAATCGTCGGATCCTTCTCGCCGGTGAGCAGCACGTCCGCGCCGCGCTTTTTCATGTGGCGAATGAAGCCGTCCCCGGCGCTGGCCGCTACCACCACGTCCACGCCGTCCAGGGGGTGGGGCCCGTCGTCCTCAAAAACGTGCAGCACCTGGGCCTTCTCCAGTTCCACTCGCAGGGGCGGCGGCAGGAGCTTCTCCGGGCTGTGCCGGGAGAGGTCGTAGAGCAGCCAATGCCGCGCCTGCCCAGCATGTCCGCTGACGCTCAGGTAATCCTTGGTGGCGATGGCGATTTTCATGGCGTGGGACGTGCAAGTTTGTTTTGGAGCGGGCTTGCCCGCCTCAATGTATTTCCTCGTCCGGCGGCATGTCGAAGTGCACTTGCAGGAGTTCCAGCAAGCGGGGCAGGGGCAGGGCGTCCTTGGCCTCGGGGACGCCGGCCACGGGATGGGGGAATTCCAGGGCCAGGCCGTAGGTGTCCTCCGGCTGGCCATGCAGGAAGACATGGGCGCGTAGCTTCGGCAGTTCCGGATGGAACAGGGTCACAAAGGCCGGGTCCATGCCGGCATCTGGCTCCAGTTCGCACAGGGCCTGGGTCGCCAGGGGCACCAGCAGGCGCTTGAGGCGCCGGTCTTTGCTTGCGGCCCAGGGGTTCATGCCGGCCTCCCTGTCGGGATGCGTGGCGCGCCGGTTTCCTGTGGGGGCAAACTTGTTCGCCCTGTCTGAGGCCGGTGGGCGAACAAGTTCGCTCCTACAAAAGCGCACGCGGGGTTCATGACGGAAAACTCACCTTGATCTGCTCCAGCCAGGTGTCTACGCGTTCCGCCGTGAGCAGAGGCTGGTTGATCTGGTCCAGGGCCAGACCGAGAAAATAGCCGTCTTCCACGGCAGCAGAACCCTTGAAGTCGTAGCCGGCCACTGGCCAGCGGCCCACCAGGGTGGCGCCGGCTTCATGAAAAGCGTCATGTAGGGGCTTCAAGGCGCTGACGAAATGCTCGCCATATTTGACCTGTTCCCCCAGACCGTAGAGGGCCACCACCTTGCCGGTGAAATCCAGGGACGCGATTTTCTCCAGGAATTCGGCCCAGCTTTCCTGGGTGAGGCCCGTGTCCAGGCCCGGCAGTTCGCCGTCTCCCAGAGTGGGGGTGCCAAGGATGAGCACGTCGAAGGCCAGCAGGTCTGCCGCCTGGGCCTTGGCCACATTCACCGGCGCGGCGGCGGATTCCCCGAGTTTCTTGGCGATCTGCTTGGCGATGAGCCGGGTCCGCCCGGTCTCCGTGCCGAAAAATATTCCGATCGTAGTCATCTCCGCCCTTTCTATTCGTGACAGAACAAATTAAACGCCGAGGCGCCGAGGCGCCGAGAAAAGCAAGGGGAAGCCTGTCAAGGTCGGATTCTTCAATCGAATCCGCTGAATTCCACCTGTTGTTCTGGTTTTCCTCGGCGCCTCTGCGCCTCGGCGTTTCAATCAGGTCTTTAAGCCGCCTTCAGGCGCTTGGCTTCTTCTTCGTCCTGGGTAAGCTCTTCCAGCAGGCAGCCTACGGGTGGGCCCAGGTCCTTGTTCTGGTCCTCGAAGCGCACGAGATAGATTTCCGTGCTCTCGTCTTCTTCGACGAAGCCGATGTGCACCACCACGCCGAGGGAACCGGCAGGGGCCAGCAGGGCGTCTTCCTCCACGTCGGGGATGGCGTCGCCGTCGTTTACGATGTCTTCCCGGCAGAAGACGATTTCACCGATGTTGAAAGCTTGGCTCATGACATGCTCCATGCGTCGGCCGGCGCCCTGAGGCGCTCCACCGGTTGGTCGAACATCAGGTGTTCATCAATGATGGCGGCCACGTCCGCCGGCGTGACGCCGGTGTACATGATGCCTTCCGGGTACACCAGCACGCTGGGGCCCAGATGGCAGGGCCCCAGGCAGCCGGTGTTGGCCAGCGCAAAGCCGGCCCCCCACAGGTTGCGTGAGTGGAATTCATCCGAGAAAACTTGCCAGACAGCACCGCAGCCTTTGTCCTGGCAGGAACTGCGGGGGTGGCCGGAGGGGCGTCCCTGGACGCAGACGAATACGTGTTTCTTGGGCATCTTGCATCTCCTTGTCGATAGGGGATGCCTACGCAAGGAGAATGCCAGGGAATGATGCTTATGAATCAATGTGTTGCGTAGGGTGTGGCATGTCGTAAAGCCGACAATGCCCGTTTCCCTCACCCTCAGTCCCTCTCCCGGCGGGAGAGGGAAGCGTCGTGAGTCGGCTATGCCGACTTCCAGTGTTAAGGAAAACGCCCGGGCATGGCCTGCCCGGGCGTTCGTTCATGCGGACGATGTCAGCGCTGGTCGATGGGCTGCACGTCGCGACGGGGGGCGCCGATGTAGAGCTGGCGCGGGCGACCGATCTTCTGGTCGGGTTCGGAAATCATTTCGTTCCATTGGGCGATCCAGCCCACGGTACGGGCCATGGCGAAGATGCCGGTGAACAGGCTGGTGGGGATGCCCAGGGCGCGCTGCACGATGCCGGAATAGAAGTCCACGTTCGGGTAGAGTTTCTTGGAAACGAAATAGTCGTCTTCCAGGGCGATCCGCTCCAGTTCCATGGCCAGCTTGAAGAGGGGATCATTTTCCAGGCCCAGTTCCTGCAGCACTTCGCGGCAGGTTTCCTGCATGAGCTTGGCGCGGGGGTCGAAGTTCTTGTACACCCGGTGGCCAAAGCCCATCAGCATGAAGCTGTCGTTCTTGTCCTTGGCGCGGGCGATGTACTCCGGCACGCGGGAGACGTCGCCGATTTCTTCCAGCATCTGCAGGCAGGCTTCATTGGCCCCCCCGTGGGCCGGGCCCCACAGGCAGGCGATGCCGGCGGAAATACAGGCGAAGGGATTGGCGCCGGAGGAACCTGCCAGGCGCACCGTGGAGGTGGAGGCGTTCTGTTCGTGGTCCGCGTGCAGGATCAGGATGCGATCCAGGGCGCGCACCAGCACCGGGTTCGGTTCGTAGTCCTCACAGGGGTTGCCGAACATCATGTACATGAAGTTGGCCGAGTAGGAGAGGTCGTTCCTGGGGTACATGAAGGGCAGGCCAATGCCGTACTTGTAGACCAGGGCCACGATGGTGGGCAGCTTGGCGATCAAGTGATTGGCGGAGGCCCGGCGGTGGGCCTCGTCACCGATGTTGAGGACGTCGTGGTAAAAGGCGGAGAGGGCGCCGACCACGCCCACCAGCATGGCCATGGGATGGGCGTCGCGGCGGAAACCTTGCAGGAAGCGGGTCAGTTGCTCGTGCACCATGGCGTCCTGCTTGATGGCGTCGGCAAATTTGGCCTTCTCTTGCGCATTCGGCAGTTCGCCTGTCAGCAGCAGTTGGCAGACTTCCAGGAAATCGCAGTTCACCGCCAGTTGTTCGATGGGGTAGCCCCGGTACAGCAGTTCGCCCTTGTCACCGTCGATATAGGTGATGGCGGATTTGCAGCTACCCGTGGACAGGAAGCCCGGATCGAAGGTGAAGGCGCCGGTCTTGGCATAGAGCGAACGGATATCGACCACCTCCGGGCCTATCGTGCCGGTGAGGACCGGAAATTCGACCGTGGTGTCATCAAGCTTGAAAGTAGCCGTACGTTGCGTAGTCATGTGACTCCCCGTTTGCAAAGAAAAAAAATAATCCTGGTTTGAACCGCAGAGGCGCAGAGGAAAAACAAAGCCCTGCGCTTCCCTTCGCATCCACCCAATAGGAGCGACCGAAAAATTCTGCAAGCCCTGGTTTTCTCAGCGCCTCTGCGGTTAATCAACTGTTTATTGGGGCCGATTATCCTGATGCGATGAAGAGAGTGTGGCTTAGAATTGCTTCACTTCGATGTTCAGGGTCTGGATGCGGTAGGCGATCTGGCGCGGGGTCATGCCCAGCAGGCGCGCCGCCTTGGCCTGGACCCAGCCGGCCTGTTCCAGGGCCGTGATGACCCGTTCCCGTTCCGACAGATCCGGGTCGTCGATGTCCCCGGCGGGTGTTTCTCCGGCCGGGGGTGGGGTGTAAACCGGAGCCAGGGGCGGCGGGGCGGAAAGCGTGGGGCGGGGGGCCGCCGGCCGCTCCCGCACCGAGGGAAAGCGGATCAGGTCCACGTCGATCTTGCCTTCCTCCGACAGGATGGCGGCCCTCTCCAGACAGTTTTCCAGTTCCCGCACGTTGCCCGGCCAGTTGTGATGGGCCAGGCGGCGCAGGGCGGCGTCGGTCATGCTGAGCTTGCGCTCTTGGGAGGCGCCGATCTTGCCCAGCAGGTGACGGGCGATCTCCGGGATGTCCTCGATGCGTTCCCGCAGGGGCGGCAGGAAGATGGGCATGACGTTGAGGCGGTAGAACAGATCCTCGCGAAAATCCCCCATGTCTACCGCCGTTTCCAGGTCCCGGTGGGTGGCGGCGATGATGCGCACGTCCACCTTGATGGTGCGGCCGCCGCCGACCCGCTCGAATTCCCCTTCCTGCAGGACCCGTAGCATTTTGGCCTG
The DNA here is from genome assembly GCA_043743785.1 of Rhodocyclales bacterium. Lineage (GTDB taxonomy): Bacteria > Pseudomonadota > Gammaproteobacteria > Burkholderiales > Rhodocyclaceae > JAQTNA01. Next base: position 40,698 of record JAYTVW010000020.1, read on the forward strand.
GAAGGGGGCCGAGATTTCGCCGATTTCATCCAGGAACAGGGTGCCGCCGTGGGCTTGCTCGAAGCGCCCCTTGCGGGCTTCCACCGCGCCGGTGAAGGCGCCCCGCTCGTGGCCGAAGAGTTCGGATTCCAAGAGATTTTCCGGCAGGGCCGCGCAGTTCAGCTTGATCAGGGCGTTCCGTGAGCGGGGGGAGTTGTAGTGGATGGCATTGGCGATGAGTTCCTTGCCGGTGCCGGTTTCGCCGCGGATGAGCACCGTGGTGTTCCACTTGGCCACCAGGCGCGCCTGCTCGAAGACCCGGCGCATGACATTGGAGCGCCCCACCACGTTGTCGAAGCCGAACTGGTGGCGCACGGTGCGCCGCAATAGGTCCCGCTCTTCCACCAGGCTGCTCTTCTCCTGGGCCACTTCCAGGGACAGACGCACGCTGTGGCCCATGAGATTGCCGACCATCTCGACGAAGGAGGCCCGCTCCGCCAGCAGGCCGTCTTCCGGCTGCTCCGGCTGCAGGGCCAGCACGCCGCGCACCGTGTTGCCGACCCGGATGGGCACGGCGATGAAGGGCAGGGCCTGTTCGTAGATGCCCAGGCGGTTGAGGAAGCGGGGTTCCTCCGCTACCCGCTTCAAGGTGATGGTGCGGGGCTTTTCCAGCAGCAGGCCGAGGATGCCCTCGCCGGGCTGGTAGCGCACCACGCCGGCCTGGGGCGTGTCGTACATGGCGTGCACCACCAGGTTGCCGCTTTCCGGGTCCACCACGCTGACCACACCGTGGATGAGGCCCGCTTCTTCCGCCAGCACCCGTAGCACTTCCCGCAGAGTTTCCCGGTAGTCCAGGGAGCGGGAGAGCACCTGGCTCACCGCGTACAGTGCCCCCATCTGCAGCAGATGAAGCCCATGGGTGCGGCAGTATTGGGGCTCGTCGGCACTCGCCAGGTTTGTGACTTCGTTATGCATGGGGTGCCTCGTCACAAAGGATCGCCATCAACGCGCAGTTCGACCACTACCGTCGTACCACCGGCGGGGTTGTCGTCCAGGTCGATGAGGCCGCCGTGATCGGCGACTACTTGCTGGGCGCGGGAGAGGCCCGTGCCCAGGTGCCGGCTGTTGCCGGTCTTGGTGGTGAAGAAAGGCTCGAAGGCCTTGATTTTCACGTCTTCCGGAATGCCAGGGCCCGTGTCCGTCAGCCTGACCATGACGCAGCCCTGTTCCAGGCTCGTGCTGACCTTGAGTTCCCGGTTGTTCCAGCCTTTGATATTCATGGCTTCGATGGCGTTTTCCAGCAAGGCCTTGAAGGCCACCCGCAACTGGATGGGGCGGCCGGTGACGTGAGGCAGGGTCAGGGCCGGGCGCCATTCCACCAGAACCCCGGCGCCCAGCAGGCGGGCGGTGCAGATGTCCAGCACGTCCCGCAGTACTTCGTTCATGTTCACCAGGGTGACGATCTCCGGCCCCTGGGGCGGGATGACCTGGCGCAGGCTGTCCACGTGTTCACGGCTGGCGGTAAGCGCCTCCTCCAGCACCCTTGCGCAGGCCGGGTCCCTGCGTTTCAGCAGGCTGACGGCGGAGGTCATGACATTCAGGGGTTCGTCGAGGCGATACACAGCGGCCGCCAGGCTTTCCCGGATGGAAGCGACCCGCTCCGCCTCCGCCAGCAGGATGGCCAGGGCGGCGATGCGGGAGCGTTCCTGCTCGGCCCTGAGGCTGGTAACGTCGGTCACCACCAACAACAGGCCCGTCAGGCTCTCGCCGCAGAAGAAGCCACTGGCGGTCTCGTCCGCCATGCGGATGAGGGCGGTGGTACAGGACAGCCAGCGGGCCTTGCCCCGGGCCTGGTCCACGCGAATTTCCCGGTTCTCGAACTGGCAGTCGGCGGGGCGTACCACTACCTGTTGGCGCCAGCCCGGCTGCAACTGATCCAGGATCTGGTGGGCCGGTTCCTTGACGCCCAGATCCGTCACGAGTTTCTTGTATTCATGGTTGTCCAGCATGACCTGGCCGTTGGCGTCCAGCAAGGCGAACACCACGGGGGCGGCATCCACCACGGATTCGATAAGGCGCTTCTGGTTCCTGACCTCGCATTCCAGGCCGTGCAGGGTGGTGATGTCCCGGTGCATGCCCAGGTAGTGGGTGATGCGTCCTTCCCCGTCCTGCACCGGCGTGACCGTGAGTTCCGCCAGGTACACCGAGGCGTTCTTGCGGCGATTCAGCAGTCGCCCGGTCCAGGCTTCGCCAACGGACAAGTGGGTCCACATTTCCGCATAGATGCCCTTGGGGGTGCTGTGATTGGAAAGGATGGACTCGTTGTGGCCCAGCACTTCCTCCGCGCCGTAGCCGGTGACGCGGGTAAACGCCTCGTTGGTATAGAGGATGTTGGCCCGGGCGTCGGTGATGGAAATGGCCAGGTCCGCCTGGTTCACCGCCTGGCGGTAAAGCTCCGGCGGCAGGCCGTCCCGGGCTTGGTTCAGGGCGTGGGCAATGGCTGCAGCGGGCATGGATCATCTCCGGGTGTAGGTCTTTGGCGAATAGGCAAGCAGGAAGTGTGCCGCAGTAGATGCGCGTGAAAAGTGAAAGGTGAAATGTGATGGCCGCCCGCCAGAGGGCGGGGCGGGGAGTGAATGCCACCAAAACCCTGTCGCGTTTGTGACATTGGGCATGCTTGCCGGGGGCACTGTTGCGGTGCAGCAGAGGTAAAACCCTGCACCGGCTTGGGTTTTTCGTCGAACGGGAAGCTGGCACGGCCCGTGCAAGGGAAGCCCAAACCCTTTTCACCCTGACAAGTGCGGCACCGCCGCCTGTCTTGCCTGTGTCCCGAGACGAAGGACCAGGCCTTTCCGGGAGACGGATCATGCAAGTCGGTGTCGTGTATTCCGAAGTCAACCAGCAGATGTGGCTGAACATAGAGGTGCCGGACGGCAGCACGGCGCAGGAAGCCATCCAGCGTTCCGGCATCCTGAAGCAGTTCCCCGATGTGGACCTGTCGGTACAGAAGGTCGGCGTCTTCGGCAAGCTGGTGAAGCTGGATGCGGCCCTGAAGCCCGGCGACCGGGTAGAAATCTACCGGCCCATCACCGCCGACCCCGCCACAGTGCCCCGCAAGGATATGGACGACGCAGAGCCTTGAAGCTTGAAAAGGCAGTTGACTAAACGCCGAGGCGCAGAGGCGCCGAGAAAACAAAGGCTTCGCAGCAATCGGTGCCTCACCAAACGGGTGAAGCCGATTCCCCCGTCAAGCTCTTGTTTTTCCTCGGCGCCTCTGCGCCTCGGCGTTTCAAACTTTAGTTTTCCAGCTTGATTTGATGTTCCCTTCGTTACACCGCCCCGTGGCGGTTTTTTTTCGGCTGTCGTGTCTTGCTCGATACCGGCGACGTCCATCGTCCCGGCCCCCTTAACGTGAAAGTCGCGTCAGCGACTCACTGCGCTCCCCTCGCCCTTTTGGGGCGAGAGGGGGTTTCGGGGAGCACGCTCCCCGCCCTCGCAGCCGGCTGGCAATGCAGTGCCAGCAGTGGGGCGCGGAGGCGGGGGCGGGGGGGTGAGGGAAACGGGCATGGCCGACTTCCATGAATTGGGGGGGGGGCGGTCGCCATGCCCGTTAGGACCTGTCCCGGAAAACCCCCATCTCCTTGTTGTCTTTCCGCCACGGCCCGGGGGATTTCGTCGGCTCTGCGCCAAATATTGAGTGGGCCGGCGCGGAGGGAATTGGTGGCTTATCCATAAGCTTCAGTGGCTTATCCATAAACTTCAGTGGCTTATCCGTCTGGGCACGGGATTTGCTGCATTGCATTCAAACTCCTTTTATCTTGCCGACCATGACCGCTTCTCAAGAATCCAAAGGCCCGCTCTTCGGGAAGAAGCCGCAGCCCTATGTGCACGGCGTGATCCTGTTCCTCTTCTGCCTGGGCTTCGGCCTGCTGCTGGCGATGACGGATGAGGTCACGGCAGACGGTATCGCCGCCCGGGCAGTGGAGGACAAACAGAACTCCCTGGGCCAGGTGCTGCCGGATGCCATCCACGACAACAACCCGGTGAAAGACACCTTGGTGACCAAGAACGCGGAAGGCAAGGAGATCACCGTCTACCAGGCCCGCAAGGGCGGCAAGGTGAGTGGCGTGGCCTATGAAATCTACGGCACCGGCTACGCGGGGGAGATCAAGCTGATGATGGGCATCGCCTCCGACGGCACGCTGCTGGGCGTGCGGGTGCTGGCCCACAAGGAAACCCCGGGCCTGGGGGACAAGATCGAGGTCAAGAAAGGCCCCTGGATCGAGAAATTCACCGGCCTGTCCCTGGGCAAGCCGCCCATTGAGCGCTGGAAGGTGAAGAAGGACGGCGGCGATTTCGACCAGTTTGCGGGTGCCACCATCACGCCGCGGGGCGTGGTGGGCGCCATACGGCGCGGCCAGGAGTTTTTCGCCGCGAACAAGGCCCAGCTGACAGAGGTGAAGTGACATGGCTACCGAATACAAGACGATCATCAAGGACGGGCTCTGGGAGAACAACGGGGTCTTCAGCATGCTCCTGGGCATGTGCCCGGCCATGGCCATGACCACCAGCGCCACCAACGGTTTGGGCATGGGGCTGGCGACGGCGGTGGTGATGGCGGCCTCCAGTGGCTTGGTGGCGGTGTTCCGCAACTACATCACCACGGAGGTGCGGATTCCCGTCTATATCCTCATCGTGGCCGCCATGGTGACGGTGGTGGACCTGGCCATGAATGCCTGGATCCATGAGCTTTACAAGGTGCTGGGCCTGTTCATTCCGCTCATCGTGTCGAACTGCCTGCCCCTGGCACGTCTGGAAGCCTTCGCCGCCAAGCAGCCCCCGTTCCCCGCTTTCCTGGATGGCCTGTTCATGGGGCTGGGCTTCACGATTGCCCTTACCTCCATCGGTGCGGTGCGGGAAATCATCGGCTCGGGCACCCTTTTCTCCGACGCTTCCCTGCTGCTCGGGTCGTCCTTCAAGTTCATCGAGATGCGCTTGCTGCCCGCCGACATGGGGGTGTTGATGATGATCCTGCCGCCCGGCGGCTTCATCGTGACGGGCCTTCTGGTGGTGGTGAAACGCATCCTGGATCTCCGGGCCGGCAAGGAAATCCAGATGAGCGGCGCCCACAGCGCCTGACCGATCATGGAAACCATCATGACCACCAACAACGCTCAAACAAGCGAAATCGTCGAGGGCATCGCCCGGGTGGTGCGCGTCGAGAACGGAACGGCCTGGCTGGAGCCGGAGCAGACCGCCAGTTGCGGCAGTTGTGCGGCCAGCAGCAGGTGCGGCGCGAAGCAGGAACCCGGCATCGGCACCATTACCAGTCGCATTGCGGCACGGCGCTTCAGCCTGGATGCCGAGGGCCTTGGCCTCGCGGTGGGCGAGCGGGTCGTCATCGGGGTAGGGCAGGGAACCCTGATGAAGGGCGCGCTTCTGGTCTACGCCTTGCCGCTCCTGACCGCCTTCGCGGCCGGCGGTACGGCCCAGGGCCTCTGGGGCAGCGACGGAGCCACCATGCTCGCCATGGCCGCTGGCCTGGGCGTGGGTTTGCTGGCGGCACGTCTCGTTGCGGACCGGCTTTCCGCGGGGGGCGACATGGCGCCGCGTTTCCTGCGCCGGGCGGCTCCCGGCGAAACCTGCCGTTAAGGTAATAGTCGCGTGAGCGACTCACGACGCTCCCCTCGCCTTCCGGGAGAGGGGATGGGGGTGAGGGGAATTGGCTGAGGCCTTCATTCTCCGGCTGTTTTTGCAAAACATGACTGTAAGGATGTGACATGAAGGAATTCCTCTTGATGATGGTCAGCGCGGCGTTGGTGAACAACGTGATCCTGGCGCGCTTCCTGGGCCTGTGCTCGTTCATGGGCGTGACCACCCGCATCGATGCGGCGGCGGGCATGGGCCTGGCCACCACCTTCGTCATCACGGTGTCGTCCATGGCGGACTGGGCGGTGCAGCACTATCTGCTGGATGCCTACAACCTGGGCTTCCTGCGCACCGTCACCTTTATCCTGGTGATCGCCAGCGCAGTGCAATTCACGGAGATGATCATCAAGAAGGTGTCGCCCAGCCTGTTCCAGATGCTCGGCATCTACCTGCCGCTGATTACCACCAACTGCGCGGTGCTGGGTGTGGCGCTCCTGCTGGTGGAAGGCCGTATGCGTTTCATGGATGCCACGGCGTTCGCCTTCGCCTCCTCGGTGGGCTACAGCCTGGTGATGATCATTTTCGCCGGCCTGCGGGAGCGGCTGGCGCTGGTGGAGGTGCCGCGCCTCTTTGCCGGCCCGCCCATCGCCTTCATCGTGGCGGGCATGCTGGCCATGGCATTCATGGGGTTCTCGGGCATCGCCCCGGCCTGATGTACGGATACGGACTGGAAGGAGCGGAAACATGTTGATCTCTGTCGGCAGCCTCTCGGTGATGGGGCTCACGCTGGGTGGCCTCCTGGGTTACGCCGCCCGCTATCTGGCGGTGGAAGAAAATCCCCTGGAAGCGGAACTGCAGGCCTTGCTGCCCGGTTCCCAGTGCGGCCAGTGCGGCTATGTGGGCTGCGCCCAGGCGGCGGTGGCCCTGGCCAAGGGCGAGGCGCCGGTGACCCTGTGTCCCCCGGGAGGCAGGGCCACGGTGGAAGCCCTCTCCGCCAAGCTGGGCGTGAAGGTGGACTTGTCCACGGTGGAAGACACCGGCCCGCGTATCGCCGAGGTGGTCGAGGATATCTGCATCGGCTGCTGCCGCTGCTCCAAGGTGTGCCCGACTGACGCCATCGTGGGAGCCGCCAAGCAGATCCACAACGTGATCCGCGAAGCCTGCACCGGCTGCTCCGCCTGCATCGGCGTCTGCCCGACGGAAGCCCTGGCCATGGCGCCGATTCCGGTGACGCTGCAGCACTGGACCTGGCCACACCCGATCCACGCCAAGAGCTAGCGCTCCTCAAGTAAGGAAAACAACATGGGATTCCTGGACCGATTCTTCAAGCAGCCCTCCTGGGGTGTGCACCCGGACGACCACAAGCGCCCGGCGGCGGACGTTCCGCTGCGCATCCTGCCCACACCGGAGCGGGTGTATATGCCCCTGCACCAGCATGTGGGGGGCGCCGCTCGGCCCATCGTGATCGCGGGCCAGAAGGTGCTGAAGGGCCAGCTCCTGGCGGAAGCCCAGGGCAACATCTCCGCGCCCATCCATGCGCCGGTGTCCGGCATCATCCATGCCATCGGCGACGTCACGGCGCCCCACCCCTCGGGCCTGCCCTTCAAGGCCATCACCGTGGAGTCGGATGGCCTCAACAAGTGGATTGAGACGGATGTGCCCGCCGATCCCTTCTCCCTGGCCCCGGAGGCCATCGCCAAGTACGCGGCGGCGGCGGGGGTGGTGGGCCTGGGGGGCGCCACCTTCCCCTCTGCGGTCAAGTTTGCCTTGGGCAGGCGCCTGAAAGTCACCTCCCTGATCGTGAACGGTGGCGAGTGCGAGCCCTACCTGTCCAGCGACGACCGCATCATGCGGGACTATGCGGACCAGGTGGTGGATGGCGCCCGGCTGGTCATGTACGCCATCGGCGCCGTGGAGGCGCTGGTGGGGATCGAGGACAACAAGCCGGAAGCCATCGCCGCCATGACGAAGGCGGCGGCCCCCTATCCCGAAGTGAAGATCCGCCCGGTGCCCAGCCGTTATCCCATGGGCTCGGACAAGCAACTGATCCAGACCCTGACCGGCAAGGAAGTGCCCTCCGACGCCCGGGCGGCCGAGGTGGGAGTGCTGGTGCATAACGTGTCCACCTGCGCTGCGGTGCATAAGGCCGTGCGCCTGGGCCAGCCTCTGGTGGAGCGCATCGTGACCATCAACGGCGGTGCGGTCCTGCACCCGGGCAACCTCTACGCGCCCCTGGGGACCATGGTGCGGGAACTGCTCGCCTTCACTGGCCTCAAGGAGGAGCCGTCCCGGCTGATTCTGGGCGGCCCCATGATGGGCACGCCCCTGATCCATGACCGCATTCCCCTGGTGAAGGGGGCCTCCGGCATCCTGGCCTTCAATGCGACCGAGATCTACAAGCCCGAGGCTGGCCCCTGCATCCGCTGCGGCAACTGCGCCGATGCCTGCCCCATGGGCCTCCTGCCCATGGAAATGGCCGCCCGTATCAAGGTGCATGACCTGGAAGGCGCCACGAACTTTGCCCTGTCGGACTGCATTTCCTGTGGCTGCTGCGCCTGGGTCTGCCCCTCCCATATCCCGCTGGTTCAGTACTTCAGCCACGCCAAGGGCGAACTCTCCAATAGCGAGCGGACCAAGCTCCGCACGGAGGCCGCCAAACGCCTGACGGAAGCCAAACAAGCCCGCATTGAACGGGAAAACTTTGAAAAGGCGGAAGTGGCCGCCCGCCGCAAGGCCGAGCGGGATGCGGCCAAGGCTGCAGCCGCCAAGACTGCTGCTACCGCCAAGGCTACCGCCGCTGCCACAGAAGCCGCTGCACCCGCCCAGCCCCAGGGAGAAACCGTATGAGCCTCCATTTCACCCCCGGCGCCACCCCCGTCGCGGCGCCCCATGCCGCCACCAGCAACAGCGCGCGCAACATCATGGCCACCGTGATGCTGGCCCTGGCCCCCGCCACCCTCTACGGTTTCTGGCTCTACGGCTGGCCGTCCATCTATCTCTGGATCATTACCATGGCCTCCGCCGTCATCGGCGAGGTATTCACCGTCCGGCTGAACGGCCGGGATGCGGGGCCCGCCATCGGCGACGGCTCCGCCATCCTCACCGGTTGGTTGCTGGCGGCGTCCCTGCCGCCCTGGGCGCCTTGGTGGATCGGCGCCTTCGGCGGCTTGTTCGCCACGGTGCTGGGCAAGCAGGCCTTCGGCGGCCTGGGCCAGAACCTCTTCAACCCGGCCATGGTGGCCCGGGTGGCGCTGCTGATTTCCTTCCCGGTGCAGATGACCGCCTGGGTCGGCGCCGCGCACCTTTTCAGCGCCGCCGCCCCCGGTCCCATCGACGGCCTCTTGATCATCCTGAAGGGCGTGCCCCCGGCCTATGACGCGGTGACGAGCGCCACGAGCCTGGGCTTCGCCAAGACCGAAATGTCCCGAGGGGTGGACCTGGTACAGTCTGCCGTCCATGCCCCGGCCCTGTCCTGGTCCGGCGCCCGCGCCGGCAGCATGGGGGAAACGGCCGCCTTCCTGATCGCCCTGGGCGGCGTGGCCATGATCTTCATGCGCATCATCAGCTGGCACATCCCCCTGTCCATGCTGGCCGGCATCGCCCTGCCGGCGGCCATCCTGCACGCGGTGGATCCGGCCCACTATCTGGACATGACCACCCATCTGCTGTCGGGCGGCGCCATGCTGGGGGCCTTCTTCATTGCCACGGACTACGTCACCTCGCCCAACTCGGCCGTGGGCAAGCTGATCTTCGGCTTCAGTTGTGGGGTGCTGACCTACATCATCCGGGCCTGGGCCGGCTATCCGGAAGGCGTGGCCTTCGCCGTGCTGCTGGTGAATGCCGTCACCCCCATCATCGACAGCTACTTCCGCCCCCGCATCTACGGTCGGGACCGCAAGGGGCAGCCGCTGCAGCTGGATCAGTAAGGCGATTGCCGGAAAACAAAAGATTTCACCGCCTTCGGGCGGTGTTTTTTTTGGAGCTTGGGGTTTGTCGTGTTTTCGACAAAATCCAGGCGCATGAATCCTTGTAAAAACAAGGCCCTGTGGCTGGCCCCGGAATTGCTAGGGTGAATGGGAGCCACAGGAGACCCTTCATGAAAGCCACCGAAATCCAGGCATTGCTCGACGAACCGGCCTGCACGCACAACACCAAGGAAAAATCCGGCTGTGCCCGGCCCAAGCCCGGTGCGGCGGCGGGGGGGTGCTCCTTTGACGGCGCCCAGATCGCCCTCTTGCCTATTGCCGACGTGGCTCACATCGTGCATGGCCCCATCGCCTGTGCCGGCTCCAGCTGGGACAACCGGGGCACCCGCTCCAGCGGTATCACCCTCTACCGCACCGGCATGACCACGGACCTGTCGGAAACCGACGTGGTCATGGGCCGCGCCGAGAAGCGCCTGTTCCACGGCATCAAGCAGGCGGTGGAGGACTACAAGCCGGCGGCGGTCTTCGTCTACAACACCTGCGTCACGGCCCTCATCGGCGACGACATCGAAGCCGTGTGCAGGACCGCCACGGAACGCTGGGGCGTGCCCGTGGTGCCGGTGGATGCGGCGGGCTTCTACGGCACCAAGAATCTGGGCAACCGCCTGGCCGGCGAAGCCATGTTCAAGCACGTCATCGGCACCAGGGAACCTCTGCCTGCGCCGGCCCATCCGGCGGGCATCCGCACCCATGACGTGAACCTCATCGGCGAATACAACATTGCCGGCGAGTTCTGGCACGTGGCGCCCCTCTTCGACGAGCTGGGCCTGCGCATCCTATGCACCCTCTCCGGGGACGCCCGCTTTGCCGAGGTGCAGACCATGCACCGGGCCGAAGTGAACATGGTCGTCTGTGCCAAGGCGCTCTTGAACGTGGCCCGCAAGATGCAGGAAAGCTTCGGCATGCCCTTCTTCGAGGGCAGCTTCTACGGCGTGGCCGACGTCTCCGCGGCGCTACGGGACTTCGCCCGCATCATCAATGACCCGGACCTGACGGCCCGCACCGAAGTGGTCATCGCCCGGGAGGAAGCCAAGGCCCACGCTGCTCTCGAACCCTGGCGCGCCCGCCTCAAGGACAAGCGCGTGCTGCTCTACACCGGCGGCGTCAAGTCCTGGTCCATCGTCTCGGCCCTGCAGGACCTGGGCATGAAGGTGGTGGCGACCGGCACCAAGAAATCCACGGAAGAAGACAAGGCCCGCATCCGGGAACTCATGGGGGACGACACCAAGATGATCGACGACGGCAGCCCCAAGGCCCTGCTCTCCACCTATCACGAATACAAGGCCGACATCCTCATCGCCGGCGGCCGCAACCTCTATACGGCGCTGAAGGCCCGCATTCCCTTCCTCGACATCAACCAGGAACGGGAATTCGGCTACGAGGGTTACGCCGGCATGCAGGAACTCGCCAAGCAACTGGCCCTGTCCATGGAAAGCCCGGTGTGGCAAGCCATCAGGAAGCCGGCACCGTGGGCTATTAAAAAAGCGGGGGGCGTGGCGGTTTCATGAGTTCAATTTGAAACGCCGAGGGCGTAGGGCGCCGTAAGCGCAGCGCACCGCGCCGCCCGTTTCACGCAGGGTTTTCCAATACATTCGCCCCCGCTGCCGGTCTGGTAGCGGGGGCGAAGGTTTTTGTAGTGAAAAATGGTGGTCTGTCCCCGATTGTCCGATTGTCTTGCTCGATTCTGACAACGAGCGGGAGTCCCCGGTTCAAGCACTTTCGGTCATGTTATTGTGACGGCATTAGCCAAAGGGGTGGGGCATGTTTAGCATAAAAAATTTGGGCGCAATTGCGGTTTGCTTTGTGCTGGCACAAGCTGCATCAGCTGACTATAACAATCAAGATATGTCTTCCGCATGCAAAGAGAGCGTTGACTTCTTCGAAGGCCGCAGGGGACTCGGCATGCTCGGAGGGATGTGCGGCGGTTACATGCTGGCCATGCGGGACGCCTTCTCTGTTGAGCGAGGGCGTATCTTTGGCGTGTGCTTGCCTTCTGCCGCTGTTACGCCCCGCCAACTGGTAAGCATCTACTACAAGTGGTCGCAAGAGAACCCGGACCGCATGCACGAATACAGTTTTACTGGGGTGGTTGCTTCGCTTCAAGCGGTTTATCCCTGCAAGTAGCAAAGACACCAGCACCGCCACCAAACAGAAATCGAAGCCGGAGCTTTTGGCCCTCCTCCACCAGCCCTTCCGCTGCGGACACCGTCTACGACATCTTGAAGACTCCTGCGCTTACTGCGCACCTCGTGTAGCTACAGCCTCCAAGACTTGGCGTCCGGCACGACAGGCCACTCCGGCCGATTCGCCGCCACCCACGTTTGCAGTCTCCGGCGGGCAGAGTCCCCGCCAACCTCCACGCCCAGGTGCGTACACACAGCACGCCATGCCTTCAGCCCTGGAACTCCGGCGAGGTCCGGAACACTGGCCACCCAGGCCGACGCGTCAGGGCTTGGCTTACGCTCTCTCCGGCGAATATCCCAGCCCGGAATTTCCAACCGGCCTATGGCTTCCGGCAAGTCTTCAAGCTCCTTGAGTAGTCGTTCCGATAGCTCAAGCTCGTCGAGCTCTGCGAGCAGCCCGGTGGATACGAGCAGTTGGCGGTCGGTCTTGGAGATTGGTGGGCCGGCCAATACCCGTCGCAGGGCATCGCTGAACGTGAGTTGCTCGAATGGCTGCGGTTTGGCAAGCCTCCACACCATCTGCACCAAATCGTCATCAATCGGGAAGTGTTGCATGGCCTCTCCTTGTTTGTTTTAGGTGACACCTATTATCTATAAGTGAAAGAAGTCTGTCAACTAACTATTGTTAAGTGTCTCGTCGAAAAGCCGGGGTCTTGCACAAATACATCCGTCCCCGTAGTTCTCTGAAATGAGGCAAATAAGAAGGGCCGGAGTCTTTATCGATTGCGATGAAGACTCCGGCCCTTCGTTTTTCTCGACGCCGGTGGCGCGATGCGCTTCGCTTATGGCGCCCTACACCGCCCAGTTCTCCAGCCTGAGTCCCGCCACCCGCTCGAACTCCCGGGTGTTGTTGGTGACCAGAATGGCGTCTTCCGCCAGAGCGTGGCAGGCGATCCATAGGTCGTTGGCGCCGATGGGGGTTCCGGCGGACTTGAGGCCGGTGAATTGCTCGGCGTAATGCCGGCAGAGGGCAGGGCTGGCGGCGTAACACGGCGGGGTCAGGTCTAGCTTTGTAGCAGTCACTCAATCGGGGTCGGCGTCATCTGTCGCGGGAGGCGGATGACGCCAGCCCCGATTGTTTTCCTGGAAACCCTGGTGCCGCCGCGATTGCATCAATGCCTTGGCGAAGTCGGCGCGATGCGCTTCGCTTATGGCGCCCTACGAATGTTTGGCCAAAAACACGACCCCCGGCAGCTTTTCGAAATGGCTGTCGCTGGTCACCAGTGTGGCCTCATGCTGGCGGGCGGTGGCGTAGATGATGGCATCCGCCATGGCGAGTTTGAATTCCCGGGCCGCGTCGGCGGCCAGCAGGGCCAGGGAGGTGTCCAGGGGCAGGACAGTGGCGGATTGGGTGGCGGCGATGGCGGTGAGGGCCGTGGCTACATCCCGTTCGCGGCATAGCCACTTGTAGAGTTCATGCTGGACGAGGGTTGGCACCAGCAGGGCGTCCGGCGCTTCGAGGTAGTCGGCATAGGATTCCGCCAGGGGTGAGTCGGTCAGCCACTCGATCCAGCCGCAGGTATCCACCAGGTGCATCAGAGGCGGTCCTCCCGGTCCCGGTAAGCTTCCGGATTGGCGCCTCGCGCCAAGCCCCGCAAACTCCTGATGCTTGTCTTCGGCACCATCTGGATAATCTTGCCCATGGGGATCAGCTCGAATTGCTGGCCCGGCTGGAGCTGCATTGCTTCCCGCAAGGCCTTGGGAAGGGAGAGCTGGAACTTGCTGGAGAGCGTGGCTGTGCTCATGGCGGTTTCCTTGATCGATCAGGGTTTCGTAAAACTATACTCGCAAACGGCAGTACGCAAGGGAACTGCCTGGAAACCAAATGCGTTCCGTAGCGGATATTCAGGTAACAGCCTTCAGGCCATCGCCTTGGGTAAGGCGGTTGTGATACAGGTCCATGATGGGGAAGCAGAGATCGTAGTCTCCCCACACCAGGTCGCCGTACTCGATGCGGAAGGTGGCGAACCTGGCAGGATCCAGATAGGCGCGGATGTCCGGATGCAGGGAATTTTGGAGAAACGACCTGAAATCGACGCCTTGCTCAGTGCCGTCGTCAAACACGATATGCAGGCGGCCATGTCCCGCCAGCTCGGCTGAACGGATGTTTATGATCTCATTGGTCATTTCAGCCTCCTGGTGATGTGTTCCGGCTTCACGGATTTGTGCAATACGAAGAAGTCGATCCATTTGCTGATGATTTCGTCGGCTCCCACGGCAAGAAGGGCCAGGCTCGAAATAGTCCGCGTTGAAGGGACTAGCCAGTCGCGTACTCCGCCGGATACCTTCTACGCCCCTTCCGCCCAGTTCTCCAGCCTGAGTCCTGCCACCCGTTCGAACTCCCGGGTGTTGTTGGTCACGAGGATGGCGTCTTCCGCCAGGGCGTGGCTGGCGATCCACAGGTCGTTGGCGCCGATGGGGGTTCCGGCGGTCTTGAGAAGGGTGAACTGCTCGGCGTAATGGCGGCAGAGGGCCGGGCTGGCGGGGTAGTGCACTGGAATATGGCGGATGAGGCCGTCGAGTTGCCGCAGCACTTCGGCCTTCCGGCTGCTGCGTTCCGCGCCCTTGAGGAGTTCCGCGTAGCTGACAAAGGACATGCACAGCTTGTCCGCATCCCCGAGGGCGTTGACGCGCCGGGCGACGCCCGGCGGCTTCCTCTTGATCAGGTAGATCAGGATGTTTGTGTCCAGCATGTAATTCACAGTTCCTCCCGCTCCTGCAGGGGGATTTGCTCTCTTTGATCCTCTTCCAGGGCTTTGATGAAATCCGTGTCAAAGCCTTCCAGGGCCTGCAGCAGGGCCTGACCCCGGTCCGCCGCCATGGGGTGGATCAGCAGGTCGCCCGCCTCGGTGCGGGTTATTTCGACCCGGCTGGCAGTTAGGCGAAACTCCGCCGGAATGCGCACCGCCTGGCTGTTGCCATTGTTAAATACCCGGCTGCTCAAGGTGCCCATGGCGATCTCCTGATGTATGTACGCATGAGTGTGCATGGTAGTACGGCCGCCATGGCATGGCAAGGCGCAAGGCAAGGCGATTGCATGAATGACAAAACCTTACCGCAAAGGCGCAAATGCGCAAATGCGCGAAGAAACGCAAAGAAAACCTGAGAAAAACCCGGTTCTGACTCACGATCGCAGGATTCTCCCGCGACCAAACAGCGTGAATCATGGGCTTTGGCTTTCCTTCGCGGCATTTTGCGTTCTTTGCGCCTTTGCGGTGAGATTCTCTTGGCATTCGTGCGATTGCCCTGAGGCGCAAGGCGAGACGGCAAGCGGAACAGGAGACATCCCAGGATTTCCGTCCCCCTTTCTCTGGCCGCGTAGCCTTCAGCTCACAATCAGGTGCTTCAGCCCGGGATGAACACGGCGGGGCTGATGTCGAAGAACTTGCCCAGTTTTCCCGCCAGGCTTGCACTGATTTTCCGTTTGCCCGCCAGGATGGCGGAAAGATTGCCCTGAGGTACCAGGGCGGCCAGGTCTTCTTGTCGCAGGCCGCGGGAATCCATCAATAAGCGCAGGGCGTCCTTCGGCTCTGCGGCTTCGATGGCGTGGTGTTCCTGTTCGTAGCGCGATACCAGTTCCCCGACCAAGTCCAGCAAGCTCGAGAGCGGGTGGTCCTCGTTATCTCCGGTAGCCTCCAGCAGGGCGTTCATCAAGGCCAGCATACGGGCGTAGGCCTCTTCGTCCTGAATGGGGCGCAGATGCGCCATGGCATCAAATGCCAGCCAGGAGGCCTGGATGGCGCCGATATCGAGTTGTATTTGCTCAATGCGCATGATCAGCCTTTCCCTTTGCGGAGGAGCTTGTTCCAGTCGTCGTACTCTCGATGTGTCATCACTTTATGGATGTAGACCTTCTTGAACCTGTACCTGACGACCACCACTACCCGATAATTGTTCCCGCCCACGTCAAAGATTGTGTACGGCGCCACGTAGTCGGCCGAGTTGAAAAACTGGCGGACATGGGTGAAATCCTTGAATTCCGCGTGTTCAACCACCGAATGCCAATCCCGCAACACCTTCTCCGCCTCTGGATGTTTCTGCCAGAACTCCCGCAACATTTTGATGGAAATGAGGTGCATGGGGTGAGTATATCAAATTGATATAAGTGTGCAAGGGGCTGGATGGTGGCGGATTGGGGCGCCTTGCGTAGTATCCTTCCGGCCCCTCTGTCCGGATGCCTGCGCAATGAATCCCCTCTCTGAACTCCATTCCGACATCGACGCCCGCGTGGAGTCCATCCGGGACGGGCGGCAGGACTGGCTGTGCGGCAAGGGCTGCGACAGTTGCTGCAAACGACTGGCGGAGGTGCCGCGCCTGACACAAGCGGAGTGGGACTTGCTGCGGGAGGGGCTGGCGGCGCTGCCTTTGGTGCGGCTGGGCGAAATCAGTAAGGCCGTCGAAGCCCTGAAGACGCAGGCGGCGGGGCCGGTGGTGTGCCCGATATTGGACCTGGTCACTGGCGCCTGCCCGGTGTATGCCCACCGCCCGGTGGCCTGCCGTACCTATGGGTTTTATGCCCAGCGGGATCTGGGGCTGTACTGCGGGGACATCGAGAAGCAGGTTGCCGCAGGCAAGCTTGCCGACGTAGTGTGGGGCAACCACGATGCCATCGACCGGCGCTTGGCCGGGCTTGGGGAATCTCGTTCCCTCGTCGAGTGGTTTCAGCGTGACGGACTCGTGGCGTAGTGGCGTAGGACGCAATAACCGAAGGGCATTGCGCCGTCTGCGTCGTCTCAACACAGCTTCGGTGCGCCGTTCGTTCCACGACGGAATCGGCGCATTGCGCTACGCTTAATGCGCCCTACGAAACCGGCTTCATTTGTCCGTCTTGCCCCGTTTGTCGCGTTTCCGACACACGTTCATCAAGGCTAACTCACTGTAATTAATAAAATTGTAGCCTGGTCCGTTCGTTGCTTAGGAGTAATCGACTCCACGCATCGATTGCTTCCACCATGGCCGAGATCATCAAAACCACGAAAGCACTGGCGGTGAACCCCCTGAAGGTGAGCCAGCCCATCGGCGCGTCCCTGGCCTTCCTGGGCATCAACCGGGCGCTGCCCCTGATGCACGGCTCTCAGGGTTGCACGGCCTTCGGCAAGGTGTTCTTCGTGCGCCACTTCCGGGAACCCATTCCGCTGCAGACGACGGCCATGGACCAGGTGTCCAGCATCATGGGGGCGGACGATAACGTCATTGAGGCCCTCGTTACGCTGTGCAGCAAGAGTAAGCCGGACCTGATCGGCGTGGTCACCACCGGGCTGTCCGAAACCCAGGGCACGGACATCAAGCGCTTGGTAAAGGAATTCAAGGCGGGCCACCCGGAGTTTGACCACGTGGCCATCGTGCCGGTAAATACCCCCGACTACCTGGGCTGCCTGGAGACGGGCTATGCCTTGGCGGTGGAAGCCCTCATTGAATGCCTGGTGCCGGAAGGCAGGAATGCAGGCCGGCGCAAGAAGCAGGTGAATGTGTTGGCGGGCGCCCATCTGACCCCCGGCGACATCGAGGCGCTCAAGGAATGGATCGAGGCCTTTGGCCTCAGGCCCGTGGTGCTGCCGGACATCGGCGACTCCCTGGACGGCCACATGGTGGAGGAGGAGGTGTCCGCCCTCACCATCGGTGGCACCAAGACCAGCGAGATCGCCACCATGGGCGAATCCGTGGCGACCCTGGTCATCGGCCCGTCGCTAGCGAAGGCCGCCGACCTGCTGCTGGCCCGCACCGGGGTGCCGGATTTCCGGGTGGACAGCCTCATGGGTCTGGAATCCTGCGATGCCTTCACCCACATCCTCGCCGAAATCTCCGGCCAGCCGGTGCCGGACAAGATTGAGCGCCAGCGTGCCCAGTTGCAGGACGCCATGGTGGACAGCCACTTCATGCTGGGTTTCACCCGGGTGGCCGTGGCGGCCGATCCGGACCTGCTGGTGATGCTGGTGGATTTCCTTTCCGGCATGGGGGCCGACATCGTCGCCGCCGTGTCGCCGGTGCGGGCCGAGAGCCTGTCCCGCCTGCCCCTGGAAACCGTGCTGGTGGGGGATCTGGAAGACCTGGAGAAGGCGGCCCGGGCCAAGGGCGCCCAGTTCCTGATTTCTAACTCCCATGCCGTGGAATCCGCCGCGCGCCTGGGCGTGCCGCTCTTAAGGGCAGGCTTTCCCCAATACGATTTCGTGGGCGGCTACGCCCGCGCCTGGGTGGGCTACCGGGCCAGCCGGCAAGCTCTGTTCGACATCGCCAACCTCATGCTCAGCCAGCATCATGACATCCGACCCTATCGATCCCTGTATTGGAGCGACACTCCCCGCGCCCAGGAAACCAGGGCGGCGTCTGAAACTGGTGTGGTCCACTGAAAAGGAGACCCCCGTCATGCTTAGAGTCGCATTTGCTTCCACCGACCGCCACAAGGTCAACCAGCATTTCGGTTCCGCCGAGGGCTTCGCCATTTACGACATCGGCCGGGATGCCTCCGCCCTGATCGCCGTGGGCGAGTTCCCGGAGGAGGCCATGGATGGTAATGAGGGAAAACTGGCCGCCAAGGTGGATTTCCTCGCCGGTTGTGCCGCTGTGTATGTGCAGGCCATTGGTGGCTCGGCCATCAAGCTGCTCATGGCCCGGGGCGTGCAGCCCATCCGCGTGACGGAAACCGACAGCGTGGCGGAACTGATTCGGGACGTCAGCAGCGCCATGAAGGAGGGCGGCGTGCCCTGGGTGGACCGGGCTCTGGCCCTGGCTGCCAAGGCCGCCTCTACCGACCGCTTCGACCAAATGGAAGACGAGGGTTGGTCATGATCCAACACAACGCCGTGGTCCAGTTCGTCAAGAGCGGCCGTGCCACCCTCGCCGTCAGTACCGACGGCTGCAGCGGCTGCGGGCCCTCCAAACGGGTCAAGAACGACGCGGATTCCACGACCCTGATGGTGGTGGATGACTGTGACGGCCTGCATGCGGGTGACAAGGTCACGCTGCAACTGGCCCCCGAGCACATGACCTACACGGTCCTGCTGGGCTACCTCTTTCCCACCCTGGCCCTGCTGGTGGGCGCAGGCTTGGCCATGGAAGTTTTTCAAACCGACGGCGCCGCCGCCCTGGGCGCCATTGCCGGATTCCTGATTGCGCTGCTCCTGGCCCGGCTTGCCGTGCCTTTCGTCAGCCGCATGATGCCGGCCCCCCGACTCATCCCCCTTTCCCCAATGGAGCACCATCATGAGCGCTGAAACCGCCGTCGCCAGAGATCCGATCATGGATACCGATTTCGTCAAGGAGATGGCCCGCCAGATGCGCGCCCTCGATACCTACGGCACCTACAGCGGCTGGACCGTGGAGAAGATCCTGGATCCCTTCGTGCTGACCAAGGCCAAGAAGGCGGACATTCCCCTCATCGGCGACCCGGACGACGAGACCATTTCCCGCGTCAAGTGTTTCTACAACGCCATCTCCGTGCTCATCGAGAAGGAATGCAAGCTCCTGGCCGTGCCCCTGGTGCACCTGACCCATGAAGGCTTCGGCCGGGCCATCATCACCGTGGGCCGCCTGGTGGCTGCGGAAAAGACCCTGCGGGATGTGCATCGCTTCGGCTTCGAGAGTTTCTCCAAGATGAAAACCGAAGCCGACAAGATTCTCGCCGTGGCCCTGGAACGCATTGGCCAGTATCCGGAAGTGGCGGGGCTTTAAGCACAACAGATTGAACCGCAGAGGCGCTGAGGCGCAGAGAAAAGCAGTCAGGGAATTCCTCTGCGTCTCTGCGCCTCTGCGGTGAGGAGGTTTCAGACATGAGCGAAGACGAACTGAAGAGCCTGGACCGGGACGTGAAGAGGTTGAAACGCATTGCCTCCGAATGGGCCTCCCAGATGCACGACCTGGTGGAAGACCGGCTGCCGGCGGCGTATCACGAAATCCCGAGCATCGCCCAATCCACGTTCGATGCTTGCCAGGACTGGGCCGAGGCCAATGCCCGTCTGAAGGCGGCGGAAAAAGCATTGAGCGTATGACGGAAGCTATCCCCGATCCCGCTCTGGGCCTTGCTGTGTGCGCGGCCCTGCAGAAGCAGGTGGCGCGGCTGGGCCTGTCCATCGGTGATGAGCCGACATGGTCTGCCTTGGTGTTCCACCCGGAGGTGGACCCCTACTCGAAAGCGGAAAGCCTGGTGGGCCAGTGGCAGGGCCAGCCCCGGACCGGCTTGGTGACGATTTTCCCGGATGGGCGCATCTTCGCCGAATACCAGGTGCTGCAAGCTCACCCAACACGGGACGACTGCTATGTGGAGTCGGTCCAGGTGTGGGGCCGGCCCGGTGCCTTGAAGGGCGATCCCGTCATCCGGGAATGGGGCAGCTGATCAGCGGCAAGCCTCAAACATGTAGGTCGGGCTTCAGCCCGACTTCCGGCGCGGAAGCGAGTCTGGCTAAAGCCCGACCTACGGATTTTTTCCTGCGTTCTCGTTCCAGCCAGGGCGATTCCCAATTACCTCAAAGGATTGTTCAACCATGACCACTCCCCGCCTCATCCTGTTGCACAAGCAAAAGACCAGCGGTCGGGTGCGTTTCCTGCGCCTGCCGGGGGGCATGCTGGCCTTCGCGCCGCTGCCGGTGCCGGCATCCCTGCGGGAAGATGGCTACGCAGTGGCCATGGCGGCCCATCCCGTCGGCGTCCTGCGGGAGGCAGAGAAAAAACTGGGTCTGCCCATGGGCAGCATTGAGCCGGCGGCGGAATTCCAGGCCTGGGTGGACACGCCAGAAGGGGATGTGGCAGTGTTGCTGGCCAGTTTTGCCAGCATCGATCCGCCTTTTGAGGCCGCAGCCGCTCTGGGTGGGAAATTTATCGCCATCACCGAAGCCCGGGGCCTGCCAGAGCTGGAGTTGCAATTGCTCAGACGGGTTTACGAGTACGTGCTGGGCTAAGTCGCCGAGAAAGAATAACTTGAACATTGTCCATCTTGTACACGAGCGCCATGCTGCGTTGCAAAACGCTTGTGTGGCCAGCCACATGGCGCGTTTTGCGCCTTGCCTGGCATCTCGTCTGCAAGCGGCCATCTGTCCAAGTTATTC
>JAYTVW010000021.1:0-2494 GCA_043743785.1 Rhodocyclales bacterium
GTTGCCACCTATTTGCCACGATAATATCCACGAGTCGAAGCGTCCTTCGATATATTTTTGTCCTCCGTTTTTGTTTCTCTCCGTGCCCTCCGTGTCCTCTGTGTCCTCTGTTTCTCCGTGTTGGGTGTAATCATGAACTTACCTTTAGGTCCTGACGTACCGCCGGCGTATCTAGGCGTATGGAAGCGAACGCTGCTGCGCACGCCGACAAAGGAAGACACCACCACGCAGGTGTACTGGATGCAGACGCAGTCGTGGCACGTGGACATCCGCGTGCCCGCCAATCGTCGGGCATTCGAAGGCAAGTCGGCGCTCGATCAGCTTGGCAACGCGGAGCTGATGGAACTGGCGAAGCAGCAAGGGTTCTGCGGCACGACGGTTGTGGACGGCAACATCTGCCGCTGGCTGCGCCACTACGACTTCCAGCCGCCGAGCGGCGCGAACGATATCGGCCGCATGGAATTTGACGGTCCAGATCGCGTATTCGAATACGGCGTCGAAGCGGAGTATTTTGAAATCTGGGAACGCCTGCCCGAAAGCCAGGGCAACACTTTCGCGCTGCAGACCGGCGAAGATCCGCTGACGATGTTGCTCGGTGCGGGCGTATACATGATGGCGGTGCGGCCCCGTTTGGCGCACTTGCCGCTCGCGGCCGATCTGGCGACTTTCGTTGCCGGCAAAAACGGACTGATCTTGCGACAGGCGCTGGATTTCGAACTGTCATTCGGCAGGCGCGTCACGCCGGACGCCTGGAAGATCGAACTTTCCACCCTGCCTTGGCAACACGGCTGCGTGCTGCCGATCGAGCGCGGCTAGTCGCGCGCTACAGCCAGCGGCGCACCCTGGCACGGTAGACCGCGAAATCCGCGCCAATCTTGTCGGCCAGCATGCGTTCCTCGGGCACGATCTGGAAGCGGCCGATGTAGATCACGAACAGCGGCGCCAGCAGGTAGGCCACGCCATTGCCGAGGTAAGTCGCCCAGCCCAGCAATATCAGCAGCAGGCCGACGTACATCGGATTGCGCGTGAAGCGATACACACCTGATACGACCAGCGCGGACGTCGCCGCCGGCCGCAAGGGATTGATGGTGGTGTTCGCGCGCAGGAACGAGGTTAGGGCGGCGAGATCGAAGCCGAGGCCGGCGACAAACAAAGCGAGCGCCGCGCCGATACGCAGCAGCCGCGGCACATCGGCTGACCCGATGATCCATGTCGTAAACCACATCATCAGCGCGACGCAGAGGGCGACCAGCGGCGGCGGGATTTTCAGTTCGAGGGCGTGCGGGGTCATCGGTGTCGTGGCATAGCGGCGGTGAATTACCCTCACCTGGGGCTTCAAATTTACGGTTCAAGCCGGTAATGGTCGACTCGACGGCCGACTCGTCAGCCCCCTTCTCCCCCCGGGAGAAGCAACTGTGTTTCAAGTCAAGCCATTTTGGCGACAGAATGATTTTCGTTCCAAGGTTCACCCGACTTCATGATGGCATTGAGAATCGTCAACAGCTTATGCATACACGCCACCAACGCCACTTTTTTAGGTTTGCCTTTACTGAGCAGTCGGTCATAAAAGACCTTGATGACCGTGTTGTAGCGAACTGCCGTCAAGGCTGCCATGTATAACGCGCAGCGCACATCAGCACGCCCGCCCCAGGTAAAGCGTTTACCCTTGTGCTTGCCGCTATCGCAGTTCAAAGGCGCGACACCCACCAGCTTTGAAATCTGCTCGTGGCTCAATGTGCCCAGCTCCGGCAATGCGGCCATCAGGCAAGCCTGCGTGCTGGTTCCAATGCCTTTGCAATTCTTGAGCAACGCCAGCTTGGCCGCAAAGTGGTCTTTAAGCTGTGCGTCGATATCCTGGTCAATGTCGGCGATTTGCTTGTTGAGCACTTTACGCACCGCATCAATACTTTTGCGCTGTGTCGGATGGCTCATCGAGCGGCGGTTATCTTCGGCCACGCGCATTTGGATGAGCTGGCTGCGACGCACAATCAAGGCTTGCAGCAAGACTTGCTGCGCATCGGGTAGGCGCATGAGCAACTGTTCACGCCGTTCAGACTGGTGCAGCACCCGGGCAAAGTGGCTCAACACCCGTGCATCAATCGCATCGGTCTTGGCTAAATATCCCATCGCTTTGGCAAAGTCGCGTGCCTGGCGTGGGTTGACGACCATCACGGGTAGTCCTGCGCTACACAGTGCGACGGCCGCTTCGCGCTCAAAGCCACCCGTGGCTTCAAATACGACACCACCGACTCCACCGGGCTCGGATTGTGCCGCTTTGATGATCTTCAACACAGACGCGATGCCAAGCTCATCGTTGCTCAAAGTCCACGTCTTGCCTTTATTATCCAAGGCAAGTTCCAGCGTGTCTTTGGATACATCAATACCCACGAAAACCAATTCAGAATCGTTCGTCATTTCCCATCCTTGCAAATACGAGGTCATGACACAAAATGTGCATGCCATCAAACAACTGTTCGGGCTGCGGACAAACGGT
>JAYTVW010000022.1:0-34709 GCA_043743785.1 Rhodocyclales bacterium
GGCGGCGCAATGATTCGGGAAGTGCTGAAAATGGGCGACCCGCGCCTGCTCGCGATGGCGAAGCCGGTTACGGATTTCGCCGCGCCCGAACTGCAAAGCCTCCTCGGCGACATGCACGATACGATGGAGCATCTCAATGGAGCGGGCCTTGCCGCACCGCAGATCGGCGTGGGCCTTCAGGTGGTCATTTTCGGAGTCACGAACAATCCGCGCTACCCGCAAGCCGAGGAAGTGCCCTATACCGTGCTGATCAATCCGCAACTTCAGGCGCTTGGGCCCGAACGCGAGGATGCGTGGGAAGGCTGCCTGTCGGTGCCGGGCATGCGCGGCTTGGTGCCTCGCTATCGCCGCCTGCGCTATCAGGGGCGGGATCTGGAGGGAAATATCATCGAGCGGGAAGTGGAGGGCTTTCATGCCCGGGTGGTGCAGCACGAGTGCGACCATCTGGACGGCATCCTCTACCCCATGCGCATGAAGGACCTGAGCCGCTTCGGTTTCACGGACGTGTTGTTTCCCGAGGGCGGCGGACCGGAGGAGTAGAGCAGGACTCAGGAGCCAGCAAAATTGCCGCCGCCGCCGCCGCCGCCGCCGCAGGCGGTGCAGACTTCCCTGATTCCTGATTCCTGATTCCTGATTCCTGATTCCTGCCGGCCTTACACCGCCAATTTTTCCAGCAATTCCGTCTCGATTTGCAGGAGCGTGCTTTCCCGGGCCAGTTCCTTGCCGCTGATGAGGAAGGTGTCCTCGACCCGTTCTCCCAGGGTGGCGATCTTGGCGGTGTGCAGGTTGATGCCGTGTTTCGCCAGGGTTTCCGCGATGACGAACAAGAGGCCTGGGCGATCTGCCGCCGTTACCGACATGACCCAGAGACTGCCTTTCTCGTCCGGTCGCATGGTGACTTCGGGGGTGAACGGGAAGTGGCGCACCTGTCGCGACAATCGCCTGCTGACGGGCTTGTCAGGCGCTCCCTGGAGTTGCAGGCGTTCTACCAGATCGTGCTCGATGAGTCCTATCAAGTCCCGGGTATTGAGGATGTTGGCCGGGTCCAGCAGCACGAAGCTGTCCAGGGCGTAACCGTGGCGGGTGGTGTGGATCTTGGCATCCACAATGGAATAGCCGAGGCGGGCAAAGAAGCCGCACAGGCGTACGAACAAGTCCCGCTGGTCCTGGGTATACACCATGACCTGAAGGCCTTCACCTATGGGATTCAGGCGCGCCTTGACGACGGGCAGATCCCCGGTGGGGCGGTGATAGAGCATGCGCGTGTGCCAAGTGACCTCTTCCACGTCGTGGCGCATGAAATACACCGTGTCCAGTTCCTGCCACAGTTTGGTTTCGATGCCCGGCAGAAGGCCGAAGAAGCGCAGCTTGCGGCGGATATCTTCCTGGCGTTGGGGTATGCCCAAGGCCACGTCCGGATTGTCCCCCCGCAGGAAACGGGAGGTGCTGCGGAACAGGTCTTCCAGCAACTTGCCCTTCCAGGCGTTCCACACCTTCGGGCTGGTGCCGCGAATATCTGCCACGGTCAGCAGGTAGAGAGCGGTCAGGCGGCGTTGGGTCTTGACGATGTCGGCGAAGGCGCGGATTACGTCCGGATCCCCCAGATCCTGCTTCTGGGCCACGGCGGACATGTTCAGGTGGTGCTCGACGAGGAACACCACCAGTTCCGTGTCTTCCTCTGTAATGCCGTGATCCTTGCAGAATTCCCGTGCATCCTTCATGCCCAGCTTGGAGTGATCACCGCCGCGCCCCTTGGCGATGTCGTGGAAGATGGCGGCAACGTAGAGCAGCCAGTGGCGCTCGAAGCCGGTGACGAGGCGGCTGCAGAAGGGATATTCGTGGGCGTGTTCCGCCATGGTGAAGCGGCGCAGGTTGCGCATGACCTGCATGATGTGCTGATCCACGGTGTACACGTGGAACAGGTCGTGCTGCATCTGGCCGACGATCTTGCCGAAATTCGGCAGGTACTTGCCCAGGATGCCGTATTGGTTCATGCGGCGGAATTCATGGGTAAGGCCCCGTCGCTGCTGGAAGAGGGACAGGAAGGTCTTGCGGTTTTCAGGGTCGTGGCGGAAGTCCGCGTCGATTTCCGTGCGGGCACGCCAGAGGGCGCGCAGGGTCCGCGCCGTCATGCCCTTCAGTTCGGGCCGCTGCTGGAGCAGGAGAAAACTTTTCAGGATGGCCGCCGGGTGTTGCTCGAAGATATCTTCGCTACGCACGTCGAGCAGCTCCCGGTATTCTTGGAAATACTGATCGATGATGAGAGGGGCGTGTTTCGTCGTGTCGAAAATGACCGAGCCCAGACTTTGCAACAGCATGGTGTTGAGCTGGGTGACGGTCTTGGCATTACGGAAATACAGTTGCATCAGGCGCTCTGAAGCGCGCCGGGTTTCCGTGGCCTCCAGGCCGAAGGCCCGGGCCGCTGCCTCCTGGTGGTCGAATATCAGGCGATCTTCGCGGCGTCCGGTGAGGTGGTGCAGGCGTATGCGCAGGTGTTGCAAGAAACCTTCCACCCGGGTCAGTTGGGCCAGTTCGTGGGGCGTGGCGATATAGCCGTGGCGCGCCAGGGAGGTCCAGCTGTCGCCGATGCCCAGCGCCCGGGCGATCCAGTGTATGACTTGCAAATCCCGCAGGCCCCCGGGGCTTTCCTTGCAATTGGGTTCCAGGGCGTAGGGCGTGTCGTTGTAGCGCGCGTAACGCTGCTCTTGTTCAAGGCGCTTGGCCTTGAAGAAGGCTTTCGGGTCGATGACCTTGCGCAGGCCGGTGAAAAAGTGGGTGTAAAGCTCAGCGTCGCCCCATAGCTGGCGGGATTCCAGCAGGTTGGTTTCCACCGTGATGTCCCGGGCCGCCTCTTCCAGGCATTCGTCCACGGTGCGCACGCTGTGCCCTACTTCCAGGCCCACGTCCCAAAGGGCGCCGACAAACTGTTCGACCCCGGCTTTCAGCGGGGCGTCGGCGTCGGCCGGCAGGAGAATCAGCACATCCACGTCCGAGCAAGGGTAGAGCTCGCCCCGTCCGTAGCCACCAACTGCGGCCAGACTCACCTGGGGTGAAATCTTGCAAGCAGTGGAAATCTCCCGAAGCATGTCGTCCACCAGTTCGGCGCGCCCGTGCAGTATGGCTTCGGCGTCCGAGCCCTGTTCGTAGGCGTGCCGCAGGGCGAGGACAGTGTCCTGGTGGCGTTTGCGCAGGGATTGCAGCAGGGCCGGCAGCGTATCCGTAGCGGGAGGCACGGGAGAATTCATCAGCGAGAGCCCTTTCAGGCGGGTAATTCCGGTCTGGCGGGCGTGCCGGCGGAAAGTGTGAGGACTTCATACCCGGTTTCGGTTACCAGGATGGTGTGCTCCCACTGGGCAGAGAGACTGCGGTCCCGGGTGATGATGGTCCAGCCGTCCGGCAATTCGGAAATAGCAGCCTTGCCGGCATTGATCATGGGCTCGATGGTGAAAATCATGCCGGCTTCGAGACGCATGCCGGTGCCGGGCTTGCCGTAATGCACAACCTGGGGTTCTTCGTGAAATTTGCGGCCGATACCATGGCCACAAAATTCCCTGACGACGGAAAAGCCGTTGGTTTCGGCGTGCTTCTGCACCGCTGCACCGATGTCGCCCAACTGGGCGCCGGGGCGGACTTGTTTGATACCCAGCCACAGGCACTCATAAGTGACTTTGCACAGGCGCCGGGCCAGGATGGAGGCGTCCCCAACGATGAACATGCGGCTGGTGTCGCCGTGCAAGCCATCCTTGATGGTGGTGATGTCCAGATTGACGATGTCGCCCTTTTTCAGGGGCTTTTCTCCGGGCACGCCGTGGCAGACCACGTGATTGACGGAGGTACAGATGGACTTGGGGTAGGGCGCATAGCCTGGCGGGGCGTAGTTCAACGGTGCCGGCACGCAGTCCTGGACATTCACCATATAGTCGTGGCATAGGCGATCAAGTTCTCCCGTCGTGACGCCGGGTTTGACGAAAGCCTCGATATAGTCGAGCACTTCGCCAGCGAGTCGGCCGGCGACTCGCATTTTTTCGATTTCTTCGGCGTTCTTGATGGTGACGCTCATGGTGTAACCGACTTGTGGCAAAGGAGCTAGCCTAGCCGATTAGACTTTGACTGGCAATTAAAGCGGGGGCGTGGGAAGGCTTAAGCGCTAGCTGGGAAAGCAGGAGGGTGGGGCGGCGCCAGGCGGCTTCAGGGTGTGGAAGGGGCGCGGGGAGGCGAAAAGGCTTGAGGGGTTGCCTCTTAAACCGCTATAATGGTGGGATTGCCTGACCCTTGGTTAGGGCCAGGCAAAATTCGCACGTTCGGCGGTTCGCGGCGCATATCAGGCGCCCGGACAGGTGAAGGGTGGCCCTGCTTGCAGGGCGGCAACACGGCCGGGCGGAGGGAAAACCCTTGTAACCTTTGGAGTAATTTCATGTCTGCAACGATGCGTCAAATGCTTGAGGCCGGTGTTCACTTCGGCCACCAAACCCGTTTCTGGAACCCGAAGATGGCGCCGTTCATCTTTGGTCACCGCAACAAGATTCACATTATCAACCTCGAAAAGACGCTCGTTAAGTACAACGAAGCCATGGATTTCGTGCGCAAGCTGTCCGCCAACAAGGGCAGTATCCTGTTCGTTGGCACCAAGCGTCAGGCCCGCGAGATCGTTCGTGAAGAAGCCGATCGTTCCGCTACTCCTTGTGTTGATGAGCGCTGGCTCGGCGGTATGTTGACGAACTTCAAGACCGTCAAGCTGTCCATCAAGCGCCTCAAGGATCTGGAATTGGCTTCCCAGGATGGCACGTTTGAGCGCCTGTCCAAGAAGGAAGCCCTGGTCCAGTCCCGTGAGCTGGAAAAGCTCGTAAAGAGTCTGGGTGGTATCAAGGACATGAACGGCCTGCCGGATGCCTTGTTCGTTATCGATGTGGGTTACCACAAGATTGCCATCACCGAAGCCAAGAAGCTGGGCATTCCGGTAGTTGCCGTGGTGGATACCAACCACTCCCCGGTTGGCATCGATTACGTTATTCCCGGCAACGATGACTCCAGCCGTGCGATTCGCCTGTACGCCCGTGGCGTCGCGGATGCCATCCTGGAAGGTCGTAGCCAGGTCATGCACGAAATGGTTGGCGCCGGTGACGACGAATTCGTCGAAGTCGAGCAAGAAGGCGGCGAAGAAGCGGCCTAATGCTTCTGTCGGGGCGGCTTGCCGCCCCGTGTTTACTGGATCATTGAGAAATATCGGGAGTGATGATGGCGGAAATTACCGCAGCGTTGGTCAAGGAACTGCGCGAAAAGACAGATGCACCCATGATGGAGTGCAAGAAGGCACTGACCGAAGCCGCTGGCGATCTGGTCAAGGCTGAGGAAATTCTGCGTGTCAAGCTGGGTAGCAAGGCCTCCAAGGCTGCTTCCCGTGTGACAGCCGAAGGTGTGGTTGGGGTGTATCTCTCCGACGACGGCAAGCTGGCTGCCATGGTGGAAGTGAATTGCGAAACCGACTTCGTTGCCAAGAACGACGATTTCCTGGCTTTCACGCGCGGTGTGGCTGAAATCATTGCGACCCTGAATCCGGCTGATGTGGCGGCCCTGTCCGCTGCGGCGCTGGGCGACAGCACGGTGGAATCGGTGCGTACCGCCCTGGTGGGTAAGATCGGCGAGAACATCAGTCTGCGTCGTTTCGTGCGTATCCAGGCTCAAGGCAAGGTCGCGTCCTATATCCACGCCGGCTCCAAAATTGGTGTGCTGGTGGATCTGGTGGGTGGTGATGAAGCCATGGCCAAGGATCTGGCCATGCATATCGCCGCCTCCAAGCCCAAGTCGCTGGATGCTTCCGGTGTACCCGCCGAGTTGCTGGATGCCGAGCGCCGCATTGCCATTGAAAAGGCGCGGGAAGCCGGCAAGCCGGAAGCCATGCTGGAAAAGATCGCCGAAGGCACGGTACAGAAGTACCTGAAGGATGTGACCCTGCTGGGTCAGGTCTTCGTCAAGGCCGCTGACGGCAAGCAAACCATCGAGCAATTGCTGAAAGCCACCAAGGCTTCCGTGGCGACGTTTGCCCTGTTCGTGGTGGGCGAGGGGCTTGAGAAGCGTGTGGACGACTTCGCAGCCGAAGTTGCGGCCCAAGCTGCAGCGGCTGCGGCAAAGTAAGCCATGGTTGCCGCCTACAAACGCATTCTGGTCAAGCTTTCGGGCGAAGCCCTTATGGGTGATGATGCTTACGGCATCAATCGCCTGACTCTTTCGCGTATCGTCGCTGAAATAAAGGCGGTGGCGGATCTCGGTGTCGAGATCGGGGTGGTGATTGGCGGCGGCAACATCTTTCGTGGCATGGCGGGGGCGTCTACCGGCATGGAACGCGCCACCGCTGATTACATGGGCATGCTGGCCACGGTGATGAACGCCATGGCTTTGTCCGATGCCATGCGCCAGGCCGGGCTGAACAGCCGGGTGCAATCGGCGCTGAATATCGAACAAGTCGTCGAGCCTTATATCCGGGGCAAGGCCATCCGCTATCTGGAAGAGGGCAAGGTGGTGATTTTCGGTGCCGGGACCGGCAATCCGTTTTTCACCACGGATACGGCCGCAGCCTTGCGTGGTACCGAAATCGGTGCCGAAATCGTCCTCAAGGCGACCAAGGTGGATGGCATCTACACCGCCGACCCCAAGAAGGACCCGACGGCGACGCGTTACACGCGCATTAGTTTTGACGAAGCAATCGGCCGCGATCTGAAGGTGATGGATGCGACCGCTTTTGCCCTGTGCCGTGACCAGAAGCTGCCCATCAATGTGTTCAGCATTTTCAAGGAAGGCGCCCTGAAGCGCGTCATCCTGGGTGAAGATGAAGGCACCATGGTGCATGTTTAAGAGGTAAACATGATTCCGGAACTGAAAAAGACTACTGAAGGCAAGATGCAGAAAACGCTTGAGTCCCTCAAGCACGATCTGCAGAAGGTGCGTACCGGCCGGGCCCACACGGGGCTGCTGGACCATATCATGGTGGATTACTACGGCTCCCCGGTGCCGATTGGCCAGGTTGCGAACATGACGCTTGTGGACGCCCGCACCATTGGTGTCCAGCCTTGGGAAAAGAACATGATCGCCAAGGTTGAAAAGGCGATTCGTGATTCTGATCTCGGTCTGAATCCGGCGACTCAGGGTGAGTTGATTCGTGTGCCCATGCCCGCCTTGACCGAAGAGCGTCGTCGCGACCTCATCAAGGTGGTCAAGAATGAGGGTGAGGCCGCCAAGGTCGCCATCCGCAATCTGCGCCGCGATGCCAATAGTCACCTGAAGGATGCGCTCAAGGCCAAGGATGTTTCCGAGGACGAGGAGCGTCGCGCCCAGGACGACATCCAGAAGCTCACTGATCGCTACATTGCGGAAGTAGACAAAGCACTTGCCGCCAAAGAAGTGGACCTGATGGCTGTCTGATGTTGGGGCTCCGTTCTTCGTAACGGAGCCTATCCTGGAGCAGGTGTGACTCAATCTACTGAATACGCCAGTTCAACGCGGGATGTTCCCTATTCCGGCGATACGCCTCGGCATATTGCCATCATCATGGATGGCAACGGTCGCTGGGCAAAAAAGCGTTTTCTGCCCCGTGTCGCCGGCCACAAGCGTGGTGTGGACACGGTGCGCAAGGTGGTGCGCAACTGCATCGACCGGGGCGTGGATTTCCTGACTCTGTTCGCCTTCAGTTCCGAGAACTGGCGCCGTCCCCAGGAAGAAGTGTCCTTCCTCATGCAGTTGTTCCTGCGCTCCCTCGAGGACGAGGTGGTGCGCCTGCATGAGAACGGCATCCGTTTGCGCGTCGTGGGAGATTTGTCCCGCTTTGACAAGCCCCTGGTGGACCTGATCGCACGTTCCGAAGCCCTGACCATCGCCAATACGCGCCTGACCCTCACCATCTGTGCAAACTATGGTGGCCGCTGGGACATCATGCAGGCGGTCAACCGTCTCGTACGTGACAAGCCGGAACTGGCTGGTAGCTATACGGAAGCGGACCTGACGCCCTATCTGGCCTTGGCGTATGCGCCGGAGCCGGACTTGTTCATTCGCACCGGGGGGGAGCAGCGCATCAGCAATTTCCTGTTGTGGCAACTCGCCTATACGGAGTTCCACTTCACCGACACCCTGTGGCCGGCATTCGATTCCCACGCATTCCAGCGCGCTCTCGACTCCTTCCGGCAGCGGGAGCGGCGCTTTGGGCGCACTAGCGAACAATTGCAACCCTCTTCGGCCGATACGTCTGCCGAAAAGGTCAAGGGCCATGCTTAAAGCGCGGATCATTACCGCGCTTTTCCTTCTCGCCGGACTCTCCTACGCCCTGTTCGGGCTGCCGGACAGCGGTTGGATGGTCTTTGTCGCGGTGGTTATCGGCTTGGCCGGTTGGGAGTGGGGGCGCCTGGCGGTGTTTCCGCCGGCGGCCTGCATAGCTTTCGGCATGCTCACGGCGGCCTGCTATGCCGGGTTGGTGCTGCTTGGCGGGGAATCCGTTCGTCTTGGTCTGTATATCCTTTCCGCTGCTTTCTGGATCGTTCTGGCGCCTATTTTCCTGGCGCGTCGTCCGGGCATGGGCAACCCGCTGCGGGCCGCAGCCCTGGGTTGGTTGGTATTGCTGCCGGCTGCCCTGGCCATGGTTCAGTTGCGCTCTGCCGGTCCGTGGGTGCTCATGGCGGTCATGGCGCCGGTGTGGGTCGCTGATATTGGTGCCTATTTTGTCGGCCGAGCCTTCGGCCGGCGTAAGCTTGCGCCGTCCATCAGCCCCGGTAAATCCTGGGAAGGCGCTTACGGTGGTGCGGTCGGCGTACTCATCTATGGATTCACGGTGGCCTTTGCGACCGGGCATCTGGCCGGTGCGTCATTTGCCGGCATGCTCCTGCTGACCCTGGCCTTGCTGGTCTTTGCTGCCGTCAGTGTAGAAGGCGACTTGTTTGAATCCCTGCTGAAGCGTCAGGCCGGCATCAAGGACAGCAGCAATCTCCTGCCGGGGCATGGCGGCGTGCTGGATCGCATCGACAGCCTGACCTCCACCCTGCCATTGGCAGGCCTGGTCCTTTCTGTCCTTCCCCTTTGAGTCCACACATGCAAGGTCTTGCCATCCTTGGAGCCACCGGTTCCATCGGCGCCAGTACCCTTGACGTGGCCCTGCGCCATCCGGAACGCTTCCGGATCGTGGCGTTGACGGCCCATCGTCAAGTGGATCGGCTGTTCGAACTGTGTCTTTCGGCGCGGCCGAAAGTTGCCGTGCTTAGCGAAGAACGGGATGCTTTTGCCTTGCAGTCACGGCTGCGGAACGCAAATTGTGCCACCGAGGTGCGCTGGGGCAGGGAAGCACTCTGCGCAGTGGCGAGTTTGCCCGAGGTGGATGCGGTTATGGCCGCCATTGTGGGCGCCGCTGGCCTTGAACCGACGCTCGCAGCGGTGCGGGCCGGCAAGAAGGTGTTGCTCGCCAACAAGGAAGCCCTGGTCATGGCCGGTGGCCTATTCATGGCGGAAGTCGCTGCCAGCGGCTCCATCCTGTTGCCGATTGACAGCGAACATAATGCGGTTTTCCAGTCCCTGCCCAGCACTTATGCACGCGGACTGCATAAGTCCGGGGTGCGCAAGGTGCTGTTGACGGCCTCCGGCGGGCCGTTCCGGACCGCCCCCCTGGAAGCTTTGCGGAACGTCACGCCTGAAGAGGCCTGCGCTCATCCCAAGTGGGTCATGGGGCGCAAGATTTCGGTGGATTCTGCCACCATGATGAACAAGGGCCTGGAAGTCATCGAGGCTCACTGGTTGTTTTCCGCACCCGCCGACCGCATCGAGGTGGTAATCCACCCCCAGAGCATCATCCACTCCATGGTTTCCTACGTGGACGGTTCCGTCATAGCGCAGCTGGGCAACCCGGACATGCGTACGCCCATTGCCCATGCCCTGGCGTACCCGGAGCGCATTGACTCTGGCGTGGCGCCGCTGGATCTTTGTGCGGTCGGCCCCCTGGTTTTCGAGCAGCCGGACCTGGAACGCTTTCCTTGTCTTGCCCTGGCTTTCCGTGTTCTGGCGCTGGGAGGGACGGCTCCGGCAACGCTAAATGCCGCCAACGAAGTGGCCGTGGCCGCCTTCCTTGAACACAAGTTGCCGTTTTTGAGCATTGCCACGCTGATTGCCGAAGTTCTGGAACTGGAACCGCTGGGCGCCGCCACCACCCTTGAGGAAATTCTCGAGGCTGACCGTTCCGCGCGCCAGCGGGCCGAAGCGCTTATCAAGCGCTGGACTGCGGCATGAACGCCTTGTTTTACTTGGGGGCCTTTGCGCTGGCGCTGGGCTTCCTGATCGTCGCCCACGAACTGGGGCATTACCTGGTGGCTCGCTGGTGTGGCGTAAAGGTATTGCGCTTCTGTATCGGCTTCGGAAAGCCCCTTGTTTCCCGGCGCATAGGCCCTGACGGCACGGAATGGAGCCTTGCCGCAATTCCCCTTGGCGGCTACGTCAAGATGCTGGATGAGCGGGAAGGGCCGGTTGCCGCCGAAGACTTGCCACGGGCCTTCAATCGCCAGTCCGTGCCGCGACGCTTTGCCATTGTGGCGGCGGGGCCGCTTGCCAACCTGCTTTTGGCGATCCTCTTGTACTGGGGAATTTTCCTTAACGGGGTTGAGGAAATCCGGCCTGTTCTGGGGCCGCCGGTATCCGGTTCCCTTGCTGCCGCCGCCGGTTTCGCCGAAGGTGAGCGCATCACCCATGTGGACGGCAAGGAAATGCTCACCTGGACGGAGTTCCGCTGGGTGCTCCTGCAGCAAGCCTTGCAGGGCGCGGTCGTGCAGCTTGAGGTAATCAATTCGCAACGGGAAATTTCCCTGCGCAGGATCGACCTGGGCAGTGTGGATACCCGGGAGCTGGAGGGGGATGTGCTGCAGAAGATCGGCCTGCAGCTCTACCATCCCCGACTGGACGCGGTCATTGGCAAGGTCGTGGAAGGAAGTCCGGGGGCGCTGGCGGGCTTGTTGCCTGGTGACCGGGTGCGCCGCATCGAGGGAAAGGACATCGGCAGCTGGTCCGATATGGTCATGGCCATCCGTGGGGCAGCCGGCCGCGAGATCGCGCTGGATGTGGAGCGCAGCGGGCGGCGCGTGAGTGTTCACGTCATTCCGGCGGCGGCCCAGGAGCAGGGGCAGACGGTGGGCCGGATAGGCGTGGGGGTGGAGGAGCTTCCTTCTGCGGAGCGGGAGAAACTGTTTACGCAGGTCCGTTATACGCCGGTGGACGCCCTCGGCAAGGCGCTTACCCAGACCTGGCAGACGGCCAGTTTCAGCTTGCGCATCATGGGACGCATGATCCTGGGTGAGGTGTCCTGGCACAATCTCAGTGGCCCGGTCACCATCGCCGACTACGCTGGACAAAGCGCCAGGATGGGCTTGATTCCCTACCTCAAATTTCTGGCCTTGATCAGCATCAGTCTGGGCGTGCTGAACCTGCTGCCCATTCCGATATTGGATGGAGGGCATTTAATGTATTATATTGCGGAAGTCATCCAGGGCCGGCCGGTGTCGGAGAGGGTCCTGGAGATCGGACAGCGTATCGGGCTTGGGTTGCTCGGAATGTTAATGGCATTCGCCTTCTACAACGACATCAGTCGCATCTTTTCCAGTTGAGCTAATGAAAACGAAGTTAATTCCCGGGCTTCTGGCCGCGCTGTTCGCATCTTCTGCTTTTGCCTTTTCACCTTTCACCGTCAAAGATATCCGCATTGAAGGTATCCAGCGTACCGAGGCGGGGACGGTGTTCAGCTATCTGCCGGTCAAGGTCGGTGACATGCTCACCGATGGCAAGGCCGCGGCGGCGGTCAAGGCTCTGTTTGCCACAGGTTTCTTCAAGGACGTGCGTCTTGAGGTGGATGGCAATGTGCTGGTAGTGGTGGTGGACGAGCGTCCCGCCATCTCCCAGATCGAATTTGTCGGCATCAAGGAATTCGACAAGGAGCAGTTGAAGAAGGGCATGAAGGAAGTCGGTCTGGCGGAATCCCGCATCTTCGACCGCTCCCTGCTCGATCGGGCCGAACAGGAACTGAAACGCCAGTACCTGTCCCGTGGCTATTACGGCGTCAAGGTCACGACCACGGCGACGCCCTTGGAACGTAATCGCGTTTCCCTCAATTTCAACGTGGATGAGGGGGACAAGGCGACCATCAAACAGATCAATATTGTCGGCAATGAGTCCTTCAAGGAAAAAGAACTGCGTGAACTGATGGCCCTGGGCACCTCCGGGATGATGAGCTGGTATTCCAAGAACGATCAGTATTCCAAGCAGAAATTGTCGGCAGACCTGGAATCCCTGCGCTCGTTTTATCAAAACCAGGGCTACCTCGAATTCGCCATCGATTCCACTCAGGTTTCCATTACCCCGGACAAGAAAGACATTTACCTTACGGTCAGCATCACCGAAGGCGGCAAGTATCATCTATCGTCCATCAAACTGGCGGGCGACCTGAAACTGCCGGAAGACGAACTGAAGAAACTGGTCGTGCTCAAACCCGGTGAGACGTTCTCCCGGGAAAAGCTGACCGAAACGACGAAGAACATCACGGACCGTCTAGGCAATGAGGGATATGCCTTTGCCAACGTGAATGCCGTGCCTGAACTCGACAAGGAAAAACACCAGGTCGCCTTCACCGTGTTCGTGGATCCGGGCCGCCGCGTGTACGTGCGGCGCCTGAATATCGCCGGCAATACACGTACCAAGGATGAGGTCATCCGTCGCGAGTCCCGGCAGATGGAAAACGCCTGGTACGACGCGGAAAAGATCAACCGTACCAAGAAACGGGTGGATCGACTCGGCTACTTCGAGGAAGTGAACGTCGAAACCCCTGCCGTGCCGGGCACCACCGACCAGGTGGACGTCAATCTTGGTGTGAAGGAAAAACCCACGGGCAACATCATGCTCGGCGCAGGCTTCTCCAGCTCGGAAAAACTGGTGCTGACGGCGGGTGTGCAGCAGAACAATCTGTTCGGCACCGGCAACAATGTTGGTTTCCAGATAAACAGCGGCAAGATCAACCAGGTTTATTCCCTGTCCTTTACCGATCCCTATTACACGGTGGATGGGGTCAGTCGTGGTTTCGATATCTATAAACGCAATGTCAATTCCTCGGCACTGAGCACGGTTGCGTACTACAAGACGTCCTCGATTGGTGGCGGCGTGCGCTACGGTATTCCCATCGGTGAAGACGACTCCATTTCGGCCGGCCTGTCCTTCGACCGCACGGACGTTTACACCGATTCCACGAGTCCGTCGCAATATATTGATTTCGTTAAAGCGTTCGGTAATGGTTCCGATTCTCACGTCAATACCTTCCAGACGACGCTGGGTTGGGCCAAGGATATGCGGGACAGCTTCCTCTATCCGACGAGTGGTACCTATCGTCGGGCCGTGGCGGAAGTGACCCTGCCTGTTGGCCAGAGCGCCTTGCGCTTCGTGCGCGGCACCTATCAGCATCAGATATTCATTCCCATACTGCGGGACTACAGTCTGTTCCTGAATGGAGATGTGGGCTACGCCAAAGGCTATGGTGGACAAACCCTGCCGTTCTTCAAGAATTTCTATGCTGGTGGTATCGGCTCGGTGCGTGGTTTCAGTACGAGTTCCCTCGGCCCGCGCGTGACGGACTCGTCCGGAAACTTGCTGAATGTGGGTGGCAACCGTCGCCTGGTCGGCAATGCCGAATTTCTCATGCCCATGCCTGGCATGGGCAAGGATAAATCGGTGCGCTTGAGCGCCTTCCTCGATGCCGGCCAGGTATGGGGTCGGGACGACACCGGCACGGAGCAGAAGTTTGCGCTGTCCGACATACGCTACAGCACGGGTGTTGCCCTCTCCTGGAATTCACCCATGGGGCCGCTCAAGTTCAGTTTTGCCAACCCACTCAAGAAAAAGGAAGGCGATAATGTTCAGCGCTTCCAGTTCCAGATGGGTTCTGTTTTCTAAAGGTTTCGTTGCGGGAGAAACATGTTGAAAAAATTTCACGCATCCTTGCTGACGGGCGCCTTGATAGCGCTGGCGTCATCGGCCATGGCCGATACCAAGATCGGTTTCGTCAATACGGAACGTATTTTCCGTGATGCGCCTCCCGCCATGAAGGCGCAAAAGAAACTTGAAAAGGAATTCGAGAAGCGGACAGGGGAACTGGATCGCCTGGACAAGCAATTGAAGGCCTTGCAGGCTAGCCTCGACAAGAATGGCGTTACCCTGGCGGAGGCTGATCGTCGGACCAAGGAGCGGGAGCTTAACGATTCATTCCGCGAATTCCAGCGCAAGAAACGCGAATACGAAGAAGACCTGGGGCAGCGCCGTAACGAAGAACTTGCTTCGGTACTGGAGCAGGCAAATCGGGCCATCAAGAGCATTGCCGACGCCGAGCATTACGACATCATCTTCCAGGAAGCGGTGTTTGCCAGTCCGCGTATTGATATCACCGAGAAGGTGATCAAGTCGCTGGTGGACGTGCCCGAAAAGAAATAAGGCAAGTGAAACCTTCTTCCATGCCAGGCCTCTCTCTGGCTGAGATTGTTGCGGCCATCGGGGGCCGGCTAGTGGGCGACGAGTCAGCCCGCATCCAGCAGATTGCGCCTTTCGAGCAGGCGGGTTCCCAGGAAATCACCTTCCTGTCCAATCCCCGGTTTCTTGCGCGCATGGCGGACTGTCAGGCCGGTGCCGTAATCGTGGGGGTTCGTCATGTGGATCGGATTCCTGCTGCCTACAGGGGATCCCTGATCGTCGCAGATGACGTCCACGTCTATTTCGCTCGGGTTGCCCAGTTGCTCAATCCGCCGGCCGACGCCGTTCCCGGCATTCATCACACCGCAGTCGTGGAGACGTCCATTCCGGCCAGTGCCAGTATTGGGCCAGGCGCGTGGATCGGGGCAGGTGCGGAAATCGGCGAGCGAGTCATCATTGGCGCCAACTGCAATGTAGGGAGAAACGCTGTCATTGGCGACGATTCCCGCCTTCATCCCGGCGTAAGCATTTACTACGCCTGCCGGATCGGCAAGCGAGCGCTCATCCACTCGGGTTCCGTGATCGGGTCGGACGGATTCGGCTTTGCACGGGAGCAGGATGGTCGCTGGGTGAAGATTCCGCAGATCGGCCGCGTACTCGTCGGGGACGATGTGGAAATCGGTGCGAATTGCGCCATCGACCGGGGTGCCATGGAAGACACCCTGATCGGTGATGGTGTCATCATCGACAATCTGGTGCATATCGCTCACAACGTGCATATCGGCCGCAGGACGGCGATTGCGGCCTGTGTCGGCTACGCCGGCAGCACCCATGTGGGCGAGCGTTGCCAATTTGGCGGCGCGGCCATGATTTCCGGCCACATCACGATCTGCGACGACGCAATCATCTCAGGTGGCACGGCGGTGATGGGCAGCATCAAGACACCGGGCGTGCATACCGGCACGGTGCCGGTCCAGGATCATGCCGACTGGCTGAAAAATTTTTCGCATCTGCGCCACCTGGACCAGATGGCGGATAAAATACGCGCCCTTGAAAAGCGTCTTGCCCATATTGAAGGCGCTACGGAGAACCCAACTTGACCACCCTGGACATCCACGAAATACTCAAGCATTTGCCCCACCGCTATCCGTTTTTGCTGGTGGATCGGGTGCTCGAATGCGAACCGGGCAAGCGCCTGGTGGCCTTGAAGAATGTCACTATCAACGAGCCTTTCTTCTCCGGACACTTCCCGCATCACCCCGTGATGCCCGGCGTGCTCATCATGGAAGCGCTGGCCCAGGCTGCGGGTATTCTCTCGTTCAAGACCATGGGGACCTTGCCGGATAACAATTCCCTGTTCTATTTCGTCGGCATCGACAAGGCGCGCTTCAAGAAGCCGGTAACGGCAGGCGACCAACTGCATCTGCACGTGGAAATCGTGCGTACCATGCGCGGTATCTGGAAATACAAGGCGGAAGCCCGTGTGGACGGTGACATTGTGGCGGAAGCCGAATTGATGTGCGCCCAGCGTAATGTAGTCTGACGGTTTGCCCATGATTCATTCAACGGCCATCATTCATCCGGGGGCGAAGCTGGGGGCAGGGGTTTCCATCGGCGCCTACAGCATCATTGGCGAACACGTCGAGATCGGTGACGACACCTGGGTCGGTCCCCACGTGGTCATCGAGGGACGCACCCGCATTGGTCGGGAGAACCAGATATTCCAGTTCTGCTCCATCGGTGCGATTCCCCAGGACAAGAAGTACGCGGGGGAGCCGACGCTACTTTCGATCGGCGACCGCAACGTCATCCGCGAATATTGCTCCTTCAACCTCGGGGTGCCCGGGGCCGGCGGCATCACCACCGTGGGCAGCGACAACTGGATCATGGCCTATTGTCACGTCGCGCATGATTGCCACGTGGGCAATTACACCACCTTTGCCAACAACGCCACCTTGGCGGGGCATGTGGAAGTGGGCGATTGGGCAACCCTCGGTGGCTTCACCGGGGTGCATCAGTTTGTGCGCGTGGGCGCCCACAGTTTCTGTGGCGTCAGCACGGTCCTGCTGCTGGATTTGCCGCCCTTCGTCACTGTTTCGGGCAACCCTTCCGCGACCCACGGCATCAATAGCGAAGGCCTCAAGCGCCGTGGCTACAGTCCCGACAGCATTATGGCGATCAAGCGCGCCTACAAGACACTCTACCGCTCAAAGCTGAGCCTGGAGGAGGCCCGCGTGCAGATCGCGGCTGCAGCACTTGCCGAGCCGGCGCTGCAGATTTTCTCGGATTTCCTCGCGCTTCCGGGACGCGGTATCGTGCGTTGACCATGCCCATCCGGATAGCCATGGTGGCTGGGGAGGCATCCGGTGATCTGCTCGCCAGCCATCTCATCGCCGCCTTGCGACGCGTATTGCCGAATGCCGAATTCTTTGGAATCGGTGGTCCCAAGATGGAGGCCGCCGGCTTCAAGCTGCGCTTCCCTGCCGAGAAACTCGCTGTTCATGGCTTTTCGGATGCCCTTGTGCATTACCGTGAAATAGCTGGGATCCGTAAGCGCTTCCTGCAGGAATTGCTGGCTACGCCGCCTGACGTTTTTGTCGGCATCGACGCCCCGGACTTCAACCTTGGGCTGGAACGCAAGTTGAAGAGCAAGGGCATCCCTGCGGTGCATTATGTCAGCCCGTCGATCTGGGCCTGGCGGGGAGGGCGCATCAAGGGAATCAAGAAGAGTGTGGACCACATGTTGGCCCTGTTTCCCTTTGAGCCCGCCATTTACGAAAAAGCCGGCATTCCCGTGAGCTATGTGGGCCACCCCCTGGCGGATATGCTGCCCCTGGAAGTAGATCGCAAGGGCACCCGGGAAAAACTGGGCCTGGGGCAGGACGAAAAAGTCTTTGCAGTGCTGCCGGGCAGCCGGCATGCCGAAGTGCTGCACCTGGCGCCGATTTTTATCGAAACCATCCGCCTTCTGTCGGCCCGTTTCGAGGGCGCCCGCTTTCTGGTACCCCTGGCGACCCGCAAGACCCGGGATCAGTTCGAAGAGGCCCTGTGGCGGGCAGGTGCCCAGCATTTGGGTGTATCCCTGCTGTTCGGTCACGCCCATGAAGCCATGGCCGCCGCCGATGCGGTGCTGGTTGCCAGCGGCACCGCCGCCCTGGAGGCCGCGCTGCTGAAGCGGCCCATGGTCATCGCCTACCGGGTGTCGAAATTCTCCTATCGCTTGATGAAACGCATGGCCTATCTGCCCTACCAGGGCCTGCCCAATATCCTTGCCGGGCGCTTCATCGTGCCGGAATTCTTGCAGGACGATGCCACGCCGGAAAACCTGGCCCAGGCCCTTGGCAATCTGGTGGACGATCCTGTCATCATAAGCCGTCTGGAACAGACCTTCCTGGAACTGCATAAGCGCCTGCGCCAGGGTACGGCGGAAAAGGCGGCTGCCGCCATCCTGCCCTTGTTGCGCAAAAAAGCATGGTCAGGCGCAAGTCGGGCGGCCTGACGGCGGACCTTTTCGCCGCAACGGTCGGCGAAGGTCTGCTGTGCGGTGTGGACGAGGCGGGCCGTGGTCCCCTCGCAGGTCCTGTCGTCGCCGCCGCCGTCATTCTCGATCCGGCGCGGCCCATCGCCGGGCTCGATGATTCCAAGAAGCTCTCCGAAAAAGCCCGGGATGCCCTGGCGCCCCTCATTCGTGAACGGGCTATCGCCTGGTGCGTGGCCAGTGCCAATATCGAGGAAATCGACCGGCTTAATATCCTCCACGCCACCATGCTGGCCATGAAGAGGGCGGTGGAGGGCCTGTCCGTCACGCCGTGCCTGGTGCAGGTGGATGGCAACCGTTGCCCGCCCATCGGTTTGCCCTGTGTCGCCATCGTCAAGGGCGATTCCAAGGTGGCCGCCATCGCCGCCGCCTCTATCCTGGCCAAGACCGCACGGGATGCCATGATGCTGGAGCTGCACCGTCTGCATCCGCACTACGGCTTCGATCGTCACAAGGGCTATCCCACGGCGGCCCATCTGGCGGCCTTGAGGGAACACGGCGTCATCGACGCCTATCGCAAGACTTTCGGCCCGGTGCGGGCACTGCTGTCGGGAAAGGCGGATTGAACCGCAGAGGCGCGGAGGCGCAGAGGGTGTGTCGCTTGGATTTCAATTCGGCAATCCCAAGCATCTGCTGTTCAAGTCTGAATGAATTCCAATCCACACGGTTTTCTCCGCGTCTCTGCGCCTCTGCGGTGAGTTACAGACTATACAGCCCATGAAGACGATTACTTCCAGAGACAATCCCCGCTTCAAGAGCTTGCGCGCCCTGGCCGAAGATGGCCGGGAGCGACGCCGGCAGGGCAAAACCCTGCTGGACGGCGTGCATCTGGTGGAGACCTGGCTGGCAAGGCGAGGGGCGCCGGAGTTGCTGGTGATCAGCGAGCACGGCCTGGAGCAGGGGGAGATTGGCGCTTTCCTGGCGGCCCATGGCGGCCTGGAAGTGCTGCTGCTGCCCGATGCCCTCTTCAAGCAATTGAGTCCGGTGGACTCGCCCACCGGGATTCTGGCACTCGTCACTCTGCCCCAGGTATCCGCTCGCCCCCTTGCCGGTTCGTGCGTGGTGCTGGATGGCGTGCAGGACGCCGGCAATGTGGGCTCCATCCTGCGCAGCGCTGCCGCCGCCGGCATAAGTGATGCCATTCTCACGCCAGGCTGTGCCCAGGCCTGGTCGCCCCGGGTGCTGCGGGCGGCCATGGGTGCCCATTGTTTTCTGGAGATACGGGAGCAGGCGGACGCTGTGGCTGCACTGGCCGATTTTCCG
Source organism: Rhodocyclales bacterium (assembly GCA_043743785.1). GTDB lineage: Bacteria > Pseudomonadota > Gammaproteobacteria > Burkholderiales > Rhodocyclaceae > JAQTNA01. The sequence continues at coordinate 19,259 of JAYTVW010000022.1, forward strand.
GGGCTGGCCCTGGCCACCCGCCTGGACCCTGGCGCCCGCAGCCTGTTTGACGTGGATCTGGCGGGGCCGGTGGCCTGGTTGTTTGGCAACGAAGGCGCCGGTTTGTCGGCACCGCTGGCCGCCCGCGCCACGGCTTCGGTGCTGATCCCCATGCCCGGCGCCATGGAATCCCTCAACGTGGCCGCTGCCGCCGCCATCTGCCTGTTCGAAGAATTAAGACAGAAAGCGGTAAGTGGTAAGCGGTAAGCGAAGGTGCACCGCTGGTTGCGACGCTCACCAATTACTGCTCACCGCTCACCGTCTTTTCAATACCCGTTCAGATTCAGCCTGACTTCCTGCAGGATGGTGGCGGAAATTTCCTCGATGGACTTTGTAGTGGAGTCCAGCCAGCGGATACCTTCCCGGCGCATGAGTTTCTGCGCCGCATCCACCTCGAAATGGCAATTGCCCAGGGAGGCGTAGCGGCTTTCCGGGCGGCGCTCCTGGCGGATCTGGCGCAGGCGCTCCGGATCGATGGACAGGCCGAAGAGCTTGGCGCGGTGCTTTTCCAGGTTGCCGGGCAGGATGCCCCGATCGAAATCCTCCGGGATCAGGGGATAGTTGGCGGCCTTCACGCCAAACTGCATGGCCAGGTAAAGACTGGTGGGCGTTTTTCCACTGCGAGACACCCCGACCAGGATCACATCCGCCTGTTCCAGGTCGGCGTCAGTGATACCGTCATCGTGAGCCAGGGTGTAATTGATGGCCTCGATGCGTTTCTTGTAGTCCTGGCTTTCCGCTACGCCGTGAAAGCGCCCGATGGTATGGGTGGAGCGTTCGCCGAGTTCCTGTTCCAGGGGCACGATGAAGCGGTCGAACATGTCCAGCACCAGGGCGTCGGTATCCCGCACGATGTTTGCCACATCCGTATCCACCAGGGACATGAAGACCACCGGCCGCAGGCCGTCGTCCGCCCGGGCCTGGCGAATCTTCACCAGGCAGGCCGTGGCTTTTTCCGCGCTGTCGATGAAGGGTTCCCGGTGCTGCCGGAAGCGCGTGCCGGGAAACTGGGCGAGAAGGCTGTGGGCGAGGGTTTCGACAGTGATGCCGGTGCCGTCGGAAACATAGAAGACGGTGCGGGAAGCGGTTTCAGGCATGGCAGGCTCGGATGTTGGGCAAAAGGATGTTGGGCAAAAGCTGGTCATTGTAAGATGTCAGGGGCGTGTCACGGGGGGTTGCCGGGCGGAAATTTCGCTGTCCGGGTGGGGGCGTGGCGCTGTTTTCAGGCTGGATTTGGCCAATAGTAACAAAACGAAAATAGTGCCTTGACACGAAATAGCAAAGTGTTAATAATCCTGCTCCATGAACCTTGATACCTACCTGACGGAGGTGGAATCCGGGGTTTCGCTGGCAGCGAAACTTTCCATTCCACCGCCCTTATTGAGTCTCTGGCGCAGCGGTGCACGCACGGTTCCCGCAGAACGGTGTCCCCAGATTGAGCGGGCCACCAACGGTGCCGTGAGCTGCGAGGAGTTGCGCCCGGACTTGATCGAGGAATGGCGGTTTCTCCGCAGCAGCATCCCGCTTAGTCCCGGGACGAAACCAGGTCAAGGCAATAAACGCAGTATCCAAACCCAACCAAGACTCAAAGGAAGGCAGCAACAAATGACTCGCTATGTGATCGGATTCGACGAGCTGCGCATGACCGATGTGGAACAGGTCGGCGGCAAGAATGCCTCGCTGGGGGAAATGATCAGCCAGCTCTCCCACTCCGGTGTTCGCGTGCCCGGCGGTTTTGCCACCACGGCGGACGCCTTCCGCGACTTCCTGGAACACCAGGGTCTGGCGGATCGCATCAACGCGGCGTTAGACGCCCTCAATGTGGATGACGTGAACGCCCTGGCCAAGACTGGCGCCGCCATTCGCCAGTGGATCGTGGACACCCCCTTCCCGGAAAAACTGGAACAGGAAATCCGTAGCCATTACGAAGCCCTGACCGCCTCCGGCATCGCCGACGCTTCCTTCGCCGTGCGCTCCTCCGCCACTGCAGAAGACTTGCCGGACGCTTCCTTCGCCGGCCAGCAGGAATCCTTCCTGAATATCCACGGCTACGAGAACATTCTCCACGCCGTCAAGGAAGTCTTTGCCTCGCTCTATAACGACCGGGCCATCAGCTACCGGGTGCACAAGAATTTCCGCCACGCCGACGTGGCCCTGTCTGCCGGCGTGCAGCGTATGGTGCGCTCCGACACGGGGGCTTCCGGCGTCATGTTCACCATGGATACGGAATCCGGCTTCAAGGAAGTGGTTTTCATCACCGCCAGCTACGGCCTGGGCGAAACCGTGGTGCAGGGTGCGGTGAATCCGGACGAGTTCTATGTGCACAAGGCCACTCTGGCCCTGGGCAAGCCCTCGGTCATTCGCCGCAATCTGGGCTCCAAGATGGTTAAGATGATCTTCACGGATGCCAAGCAAGCCGGCCGCAGCACGGAGACGGTGGATGTGGCGGAAGCCGAGCGTAACCGCTACTCCATTTCCGACGCCGACGCGCTGGAACTCGGCCGCTACGCCATGATCATCGAAAAGCACTACGGCCGCTCCATGGACATCGAGTGGGGCAAAGACGGCCAGGACGGCAAGATCTACATCCTGCAGGCCCGCCCGGAAACCGTGAAGTCCCAGGAGCACGGCAACACCATCGAGAAGTTCCGCATCAAGCAACACGGCAAGGTGCTCACCACCGGCCGCGCCATCGGCCAGAAGATCGGCACCGGCCCGGTGCGCCTGGTCAAGGATGCTTCCCAGATGGACACGGTCAAGGCTGGCGACATCCTGGTTACCGACATGACCGACCCGAACTGGGAGCCGGTGATGAAGAAGGCCTCCGCCATCGTCACCAACCGGGGCGGTCGCACCTGTCACGCCGCCATCATTGCCCGGGAACTGGGTATCCCGGCCATCGTTGGTTGCGGCAACGCCACGTCGGCCCTGTCCGAAGGCGAAATGGTCACTGTCAGCTGCGCCGAGGGCGACACGGGCTATGTGTATCGCGGCGTGCTGGACTATGAAGTGACCCACCAGGACACGGGCAACCTGCCCCCCATCCCGGTGAAGATCATGATGAACGTGGGCAATCCGGAGCTGGCCTTCGAATTCGCCCAGATCCCCAACGGCGGCGTGGGCCTGGCCCGGCTGGAATTCGTCATCAACAACATGATCGGCATCCACCCCAAGGCCATCCTGGACATCGACCAGGTGCCGGCGAGTCTGCGGGACGAGATCAAGCGTCGTTCCCGTGGCTACGCCAGCCCGGAAACCTTCTTTGTCGAGAAGCTGGTGGAAGGCGTGGCGACGATTGCCGCCTCTTTCTATCCGAAGCCCGTTATCGTGCGCCTGTCGGACTTCAAGTCCAACGAGTACCGTAAGCTCCTGGGCGGCGAAATCTACGAACCGGAAGAAGAAAACCCCATGCTGGGCTTCCGTGGCGCCTCCCGTTACATCGCCCATTCCTTCCGCGACTGCTTCGAGCTGGAAGCCCGCGCCATGAAGAAGGTGCGTAATGAGCTGGGCCTCACCAACGTGGAACTCATGGTGCCCTTCGTGCGCACCGTGGAAGAAGCCCGTGGCGTGGTGGAACTGCTGGCGGCCCATGGCCTGAAGCGCGGCGAGAATGGCCTGCGCCTCATCATGATGTGCGAAATCCCCTCGAATGCCCTGCTGGCGGAGCAGTTCCTGGAGTATTTCGACGGCTTCTCCATCGGTTCCAACGACCTGACTCAGCTCACCCTGGGCCTGGACCGGGATTCGGGCCTCGTGGCCCACGCCTTCGACGAGCGGGACCCGGCGGTGAAGCAACTGCTGACCATGGCCATTTCCACGGCCAACCGCCTGGGCAAGTACGTGGGCATCTGCGGGCAAGGCCCTTCGGATCACGCCGATTTCGCCGAATGGCTGATGGATCAGGGCATCCAGACTATCTCCCTGAATCCGGATACGGTCATTGCCACCTGGCTCAAGCTGGCGGCTCACAAGAAGGCCTAACTGACTTCGGGCTTTTAATCCGACGTTTCACGGAAAATCCCTGGCAGGGCAACCTGTCGGGGATTTTTGTCTGAATTCACCGTTGATCGAGGCCAAGGCTATGAACGGCAATACCCTGATGGGCCAGGAATGGCAAACTCTGCAGAACAATCATGAGCGCTACGAAATAGGCGCGCTGCTCATTAAGCTGGTCTGCCTGGGCTTGTGTGTGGCCGGCCTGGCGGCGCATCTGGACACCGGCTGGATCGGCGCCGTCGTGCTGCTGTGTTGGGTGGAAGAGGGTATCTTCAAGACCTACCAGGCGCGCCTGGCGGATCGCTTGCTGCAGCTTGAATCGCTGATTCGGCAAGCGGCGCCCTCGGCCCGGGCCATGCAGCTGTATTCCGAATGGAGCGCTGCCCGGCCAGGGGGGCTCGGCCTTCTGCGGGAATACGCAGCCAGTACGCTGCGGCCCACCGTAGCTTTTCCCTATGCCCCGATATTGTTCCTCGGTGGGGTGGTGAAAATGCTGATGTAACTCGGGAAGGTGATGAGTCCTGATGTGGGGCTGGCTTCAGCCGGCCAAGGCTGCCGTGAGCACTACGTGGCCGGCTGAAGCCAGCCCTACACTGGCGGCCCCGCAACCCTACTTGGCGTAGTTCCGCGTGGCCTGAATGCATTCCTTGACCAGTCCCGGGCCTTGGAAGATGAGGCCGCTGTAAAACTGCACCAGGGCAGCGCCCGCGTCCAGCTTGGCCTTGGCTTCCCGACCGGAAAGAATGCCTCCGGCGCCAATGATGGGCAGTTCGCCGGCCAGGGCTTTGGCCAGGGCCTTCACCACGGCGGTGGATTTTTCGAAGACCGGGGCGCCGGAGAGGCCGCCGGCTTCGTTTGCCAGGGGATGGCCGGCAACAGCCGCCCGATCCAGGGTGGTGTTGGTGGCGATGACGCCGTCGATGCGGTGGCGTTTCAGCGCGTCGGCGATGTTGATGATCTGGGCTTCATCCAGATCCGGCGCGATCTTCAAGGTGATGGGCACATAGCGGCCATGCTTGTCGGCCAGGCGCGCCTGGGAAGCCTTGAGGGCACCCAGCAGGGCATCCAGTTCCGATTCGCCCTGCAATTGCCGCAGGTTCTTGGTATTGGGCGAGGAGATATTGGCCGTCACGTAGCTGGCGTGGGCATAGACCTTGTCCAGGCAGATCAGGTAATCGTCCGCCGCCTTCTCCATGGGCGTGTCGAAATTCTTGCCGATGTTGATGCCCAGGATGCCCTTGAAACGGGCTTTGGCCACGTTGGCCAGCAGGGCCTCCACGCCGTGGTTGTTGAAACCCATGCGATTGATGATGGCCTTGTGTTCCGGCAGGCGGAACAGGCGGGGTTTTGGATTGCCCGGCTGGGGGCGCGGCGTGATGGTGCCGATCTCCAGGTGGCCGAAACCCAGGGCCGCCAGGCCGTCGATAGCCTCGCCATTCTTGTCCAGGCCGGCGGCGAGGCCGACCCGGTTGGGGAAGGTGAGGCCCATGACCTGGATGTTCTCGGCCGGGCCGTGGCCGCAGGTGGGCATGAGACCGCCGACCTTGGCGAGGCCTTTGATCGTCAGTTCATGGGCGGTTTCCGCGTCGAGCGCGAACAGCAGGGGGCGGGCGAAGGTATAGAGCATAGGGCCGCATTTTACCCGAAATCAGATTGGGGCTGCCGTAGGGTGGGCAGGCTTCACCTGCCCACGCGGCAAGAATGGGAACAAGAGTGGCACGCTGTAAAGGTGGGCACGCTGCGCTTTGCCCACCCTACGCCCACCCTACAGGCCGTCGCCGGCCAGTTCTTCGGCGGTGAATTCACGCCATTGGCCCCGGATGCGCCCCTCCAGGGGACGGAAGTTGGCCTTGTAGGCCATTTTGCGGCTGGCCTGGATCCAGTAGCCCAGGTAAAGGTGGGGCAGGCCGTGGCGGCGGCATTGTTCCAACTGCCACAGGATGGAGGCGGTGCCGTAGCTGGCGCCGGGCACGTCCGGGTCAAAATAGGTGTACACCGACGAGAGGCCATCCGGCAGTACGTCGATGATGCAGACCACGCGCAAGGTGTCGCCCTCCCGGAACTCCACCAGGACCGTGTCCACGTTGCTTTCCAACAGGAAATGGGCGTATTGCTCTCGGCTGTCCCCATCCATGCCGCCGCCGCTGTGCCGCTGGGTCTGGTAGCGCTGGTACAGCGCGTAATGCTCCTCGTTGAACACCAAGGGCAGTTGCCGTGCCGTGAGTCCCCCGTGCTTGCGGGCGGCGCGGCGCTGTCCCCGGTTCGGCAGAAATTCATTGACGGCCACCCGCACCGGGATGCAGGCCTGGCAGGTGTCACACCAGGGGCGGTATGTAAAAATACCGCTGCGGCGAAAGCCCGCGCGGACCAGTTCGCCGTAGAGGGGCGTGTCGATAACGTGGCTGGGCGTTGCGACCTGGGAGCGGGCCTGGCGGTCCGGCAGGTAGGAGCAGGCGTAAGGGGAGGTGGCGTAGAAATGCAATTGGGCGAAGGGTGCATCCTTGAGCAGGCTCATGGTTTCCCCTCCGCGAACAGATTGCGCGCACCCTGCTCGGGCCAGTGGCCCGGGTTGGGCTCCAGTGCCCATTGTCGCAGTCGCCGGGCGAATTCCGTACGCGGGATTTCCCGGCCGCCAAGGGAAGCGAGATGGGTGGTGGTCATCTGGCAGTCAATCATGGCGTATCCGGCCTGCTCCAGGTAACGGGCAAGGTGAGCAAGGGCCACCTTGGAGGCATCCGTCTCGCGGCTGAACATGGATTCTCCGAAAAACACCCGCCCCAGCGCAACCCCGTAAAGTCCCCCGACCAGTTGGCCGTTGCGCCAGCTTTCGACGCTATGGGCGTAGCCGAGTTCATGCAGGTGGCCGTAGGCGGCCTGCATGTGGGGGCTGATCCAGGTGCCGCCATGGTCGGAGCGGGGCGCGGCGCATGCCAGCATGACCTGGGCGAAGGCCGTGTCCAGGCGAATTTCGAAGCTGCCCCGGCGCAGGGTCTTGGCTAGGCTGCGGGAAATCTTGATGTCAGCCGGGGCCAGCACCATGCGCGGGTCCGGGCTCCACCACAAGATAGGCTCGCCTGCGTTGAACCAGGGGAAGATACCCAGGGAATAGGCGCGGATGAGCCGTTGCGGCGAAAGATCGGCACCGGCGCACAACAGGCCGTTGGGCTCCCGGAGGGCGGTGTGTACCGCCGGGAAAGCATCCTTTACCTCCAGCCAGGGAATCATGGCCGCTCCTCGCGAGGTAGAAAAATGGAAGTCCCTGAGGAAATCAGTTGGTTTCGATACGGCGGGCGCCGTTGAAATGCTTGACCCAGTAGCGCTCCCGCAGATCGTCCACCCGCACGCCACCCCCCGAGGAAGGTGCATGCAGGAATAGATTGTTGCCGACATAGATGCCGACGTGAGAGAAGGTCTTGCGCAGGGTGTTGAAGAACACCAGGTCTCCGGGGCGCAGGTCCGGCACCTTGACCATGGCCCCCAGTTGGCTGATGGCCTTGGCATTGTGGGGCAGCTCCAGGTCGAAGGCGTCGCCGAAAACGCGCCGCACCAGGCCGCTGCAATCGAAGCCGGTTTCTTCCGATGTGCCACCCCGGTGGTAGGTGACGCCGACGAAACTGAAGGCGTGGCTGACGATGTCCTGGGCACTCCGCGTGTAACGGTCCAGGGTCTGCAGCATTGTGCGCGGCGGTATCTCGATGGGCTTGGTGGCGTCGGCAACCGAGGCTGTCTCGGTGGCCAGCGCGCTCCAGCAAAGCATCATGAGGCCCGCGGCCAGGAGGAGGTCTTTTATCGCCATGGCGCGAGACTATAGGGGGCAAGCGCCTGCCTGTAAATCCTGCGGTGCACAATTGACGCCGAAATGCCTCTGAACTTCATGTATATAAATCTTTTTAAACAGATGCTTGAAAAAATAAGTTAATGTTGCATGATGTAGTTTCGTAAGTTGCGTTTCAACCCGGCAGCGATACCCATCCGCCACCCATTGCCGGACTGAAGCCCGTGCTGCGCTGGGCGGGCGTTGTTGATGGAAGTGCCCGGTGGCTTCCGGTATAATCGCCCGAAATTTACAGTAATTTATAATTACGAAGCACCGTAAGGTGCCATTGAATCGGGTAGTTTCCCGGTTCGCCCGGAGGAGAGCGTGATTTCTGGCAAGTCCCATTTCGTCATGCACGGACGGCGCGAGCGCCGCCCCCGCGCCTGAGCCTGCGGGTATGCGGGGCAGCATGACGAGCCATACGACGGATCTGACGACAGCTGCGGCTGCATCCTTGCGCATCCTGCTCACGGATGATTCCCGCATGGTGCGGGCAAGCATCGCCAAACATCTGCGCGACCACTTTGAAATCCGCGAGGAAGTAGACGGCGAGGCGGCCTGGCAGTCGCTCCTGGTGGACCCGGAAATCCGTCTGCTCATCTCCGATCTGGGCATGCCCCGGCTTGATGGCTTCGGCCTTCTCGAACGCATCCGTGCCTCCAAAATCCCGCGCATCCGGGACATCCCGGTCATCATCATCTCCGGTGACGAGGATCAGGCCTGCCGTGAACGGGCCCGCGCCCTGGGCGCCTCGGACTTTGTCACCAAGGGCACCGGTACCGTTGAACTGGTGGCCCGCTGCGAATCCCTCGTGGCCCTGGCCCGGGCAACCCGGGAACTGGAAGAAAACCGCCATCTCCTGGCCAGCCGCTCACCGGTGGACGGCCGCTATGGCCTCTCCTCCCGGGAGTATTTCCTGCTGCAGGGCCGCCAGGCTCTGTCCCAGGCCAAGCGGCATTACGGCGAACTGAATGTTCTGGTGCTGGATATCGACGGCCTTGAGCAGATTCGTGCCGAGCAGGGCGAGGACGTGGTGCAACTGGTGTTGCGCAAGCTGGCAAAGATCCTGGGCACGCGAGTGCGCCGGGAGGACGGCGTGAGCCACTTGTCCGATGCCCGATTTGCGGTCTTGGCGCCGAGCGTTGGCCTGGCCGCCTGCAGCGCTTTTGCCCTGCGCCTGAAGGAAGCCATTGCCGGCCTGGCCTTGGGCTATCGGGGCGAAACCCTGCACATCAGCCTGACCATCGGCCTGTCCAATTATCCGGCGACCCCCTCCGCGAGCTTCGAGGCACTGCTGGGTACCGCCACGGCCTGTCTCGAGGAAGGGCTGGCCTTTGGTGGGAATTGTGTGATGGGTGCTCAGGGCGCCATCTTCCTGCCGCCCCGGGCGGCGGAAATATTCAGCCTGGAACGGGCCTTGATGTTGCTGCGTGAGGGCAAGCCCGAGGGTGTGCAGCCCCACCTGGGCGGGCTGGTAAGGCGCCTTCTGCCGCTGCTGGCCATGGCGGAGCGGGAGTTGGGCTGCGCCTTGCCCCTGGCGACCCTGGCCCAGGCTTGCGATGATTTTGGAAACAGGGCGGAGCTTCCTTCCGCCAACGGTGGCACCCCGCCATAGGGTGATAAGAAGAAGAGTCTTTTTTATCTGATTTCTACGGGAGAGAGAAGTAATGACGACATACAAGGAATTTCACAAGCGTTCGATCCAGGACAAGGATGGTTTCTGGGGTGAGCAGGCACAACTGATCCACTGGAACAAGCAGCCGGAACAGATCCTCGACTTCTCCAAGCCTCCCTTCGCCAAATGGTTCGTGGGCGGCGAGACCAACCTCTGCTACAACGCAGTGGATCGCCACGCCGCGACCAATCCTGACGGCAAGGCCCTGGTGTACATCTCCACGGAGACCAACGAAGAAAAGACCTACTCCTTCTCCGAGCTGAAGCGTGAAGTCGAGCGTGTTGCCGCCATTTACCAGAGCCTGGGCGTGGTCAAGGGTGACCGGGTGTTGATCTACATGCCCATGGTGGCCGAAGCGACTTTTGCCATCCTGGCTTGTGCCCGTATCGGCGCCATCCATTCCGTGGTGTTTGGCGGTTTCGCCTCCGGCTCCCTCGCCACCCGTATCGACGACGCCCAGCCCAAGCTGATCGTTTCCGCCGATGCGGGCATGCGCGGCGGCCGTGCCGTGCCCTACAAGCACCTGCTGGATGAAGCCATTGAGCTGTCCACCGCCAAGCCCCAGTTTGTTCTGATGGTGAACCGGGGCCTGGACAAGGAAATGAACGTGGTGGCCGGACGTGACGTGGATTACGCCACCCTGCGCGCCCAGTTCATGGACGCCGAAGTGCCGGTGGTCTGGCTCGAATCCAGCGAACCCAGCTACATCCTGTACACCTCCGGCACCACCGGCAAGCCTAAGGGCGTGCAGCGCGACACCGGCGGCTACGCCGTGGCCTTGGCCGCCTCCATGAAGTACATCTACGACGGCCGCCCCGGCGAGACCTTCTTCTCCACCTCCGACATCGGCTGGGTCGTGGGCCACTCCTACATCGTGTATGGCCCGCTCATCGGCGGCATGGCCACCATCATGTACGAAGGCACGCCCCTCAGGCCCGACGCTGGCATCTGGTGGAAGATCTGCCAGGAGCAGGAAGTCACCGTCATGTTCTCCGCGCCCACCGCCATCCGCGTGCTGAAAAAGCAGGATCCGGTCTTCTTGAAGAAGTACGACCTGTCCAAGCTGCGCGCCCTGTTCTGCGCCGGCGAGCCCATGGACGAAACCTCCCACAAGTGGATGATGGACGAACTGGGCATCCCGGTGCATGACCACTACTGGCAGACGGAAACCGGCTGGGCCATGCTGGGTCCGGTGCCTGGCGTGGAAGCTACCGACATCAAGCTCGGTTCCCCGTCCTTCCCCATGTACGGCTATGACGTGCGCCTGTTCCGCGAAGATGGTTCCGAAGCCGGCGCCAACGAAAAGGCCGTGGTCGGCGTAGTGCCGCCCCTGCCGCCCGGCTGCCTGACCACCGTCTGGGGTGACGACGCCCGCTTCGTGTCCACCTACTTCACCCTGTTCAAGGAGCCGCAGGTTTACTCTTCCTTCGACTGGGGCATCAAGGACGACAAGGGCTACTACTCCATCCTGGGTCGTACCGACGACGTCATCAATGTTGCCGGCCACCGCCTGGGAACCCGGGAAATCGAAGAAGCCGTGCAGGCCCATCCGTCCATCGCCGAAGTGGCGGTGGTCGGCGTGGCCGACAACCTGAAGGGCCAGGTGCCCATGGCTTTCGCCGTGGTCAAGAACGCCGACATGATTGCCACCCCGGAGCTGCGTAAGGCCCTGGAGAAGGAAGTCATGACCAAGGTGGACGAGTCCCTCGGCGCCATTGCCCGTCCGGCCCGGGTGCACTTCATCACCGGTCTGCCCAAGACCCGTTCCGGCAAGATGCTGCGCCGCTCCATCCAGGCCCTGGCGGAAGGTCGTGATCCGGGCGACCTGACCACCATCGACGATCCCTCCACCCTGGATCAGATCAAGGCTTCCCTGGCTGGTTGATAGGGAAGATAAACCGGGGAGCGGAATTCAACCAGCCCCCCGGTTCAGTTTTACCGCGGCCCCGGAACGCCTGTTCCGGGGCCGTTTTTCCGTATCAAATCAAAGCCGGCCCGCAACCAGCCTCACCGCGGACAGTGTCCTGATGCTGGGCGTCCGCAGGGAGGCGGCGAGAAAATGCGCTGCACGAAACTGGGAGGGTAGGGGACAGCCTGGCGCATGCAGGGACGTTCCGCAGGCGATGTGCCGGCAGCTTCGATGATCTGGAGGGCAGGTGATGCCGGGATACGACAGGAGATTAGGGCGTGGGAGCTCGTCATGGCCTGCCGTTCCTGCGGTATTTGGAGGTCAGCCGACAGCCAAGAGCAGCCAGTCAGCCCAATGCGGCAAATGACGGGAATGTAGCCGTAGCGGACATTGCTTTTAAGAATTGCTGATGTGTAAAAGCATGCCAATATTTTGTCGTTGGGTGGCCCACAGTGCTAACGACATGCTTCATGGTATGTCGCATCTGGCCCAAACGCACGGTTAAGAAGCCAGAAACGCAAAAAATTAGGCTCCGAGTCCAAATTGAGTTCAGCGAATAGGTATAGAATTACTCTGAATCGAAACCAATCTCTATTTTTCGAAAAGCCAGAAAATGCAAGAAGTCCAATTTCAAAATGACGTGAGCCACCTCATTGACGGCAAGTACGGAGTCAACGATCTGATTGATATTGAGCAACTGCGACATCTATGTGAGCGCTTTACTCAGGCGACAGGTTTTACAATCGGCTTTCTTGACCACCCCGGAATGAACTTGCTGATTTCAACCGGCTGGAAAGATATTTGCACCAAGTTCCATCGGGGTTGCGCAGCTTCCGAAGCCGTCTGTATAAAAAGCAATCACAAGCTGCTCGATAAATTGAATACATTCGGATCCGCTGTAGTTGAATATTGCGATAACGGTCTTGTCGATTGTGCCGTTCCCATCATTGTCGAAGGGAAACACATCGCCAGTTTGGCGACAGGCCAAATGCTGCTTGGTGAACCAGACATTGATCGCTTCAAGAAACAGGCTAAAAATTTCGGTTTTGATGAGGCCTCCTATTTAAAGACGCTTTCCGAAGTTGAGGTCGTAGACGAAGCAAAGCTGAAAAGTGCAACCGGCTTTCTTGGTGACATGGCACTGATGATTTCACAGATTGGATACACACGACTGAAGTTGCAACAGGAGGCAGAAGAACGAAAGCGCACAGAAATTGAACTAGAAAAGCATCGTAATCATTTAGAGGAAATGGTCGCTCTTCGCACAAGCGAACTTGCCGAGGCAAAGATGGCAGCAGAAGTCGCCAGCCTTGCCAAGAGTACATTCCTCGCCAATATGAGCCATGAAATTCGCTCTCCAATGAACTCCATCATTGGTATGACGCACCTGATGCGGCGTGATAATGACACTTCAAAACAGGAAGTGCGACTCAAAAAAATCGAAACGGCTGGAAAACATCTCCTTGACATCATCAATGACATACTTGATCTATCCAAAATAGAGGCTGGGAAACTCGTACTCGAGGAAGTCAGCACCAAGCCGGGCGCCTTGGTCGCCGATGCTGCCTCGATGCTGGCGGAGCGCGCCCACGCCAAAAATCTCAAAATTATGGTGGATGCCAACGCCCTTCCCTCTGACCTTGTGGGCGACCCGACACGAATTCGTCAGGCACTCATCAACTACGTTACCAATGCAATCAAATTTACAGACAGCGGAACAATTACGTTGCGAGCTTTGCTTGCTGAGAAATCTAAGGAACACTATCTGATTCGTTTTGAGGTGAGCGATACAGGTCCGGGAATTCCACCTCAAACTCTTGAACGCCTTTTTTCCGCCTTTGAGCAATCTGACTCATCGACAACGCGCAAGCACGGCGGAACTGGCTTGGGGCTGGCAATCACACGTCGGTTGGCCGAAATGATGGGCGGCACGGCGGGTGCCGAAAGTGTTGTTGGTGCGGGCAGTACTTTCTGGTTCACCGCTCTTCTAGGAAATGGTGGCCACACGCCTTGTGAAACGGAGGAAACATCCGGTGCTGAAGCAGAAATGGAGCTAAAGCGGCGCCATTATCACCGGAGGATTTTGGTGGTTGAAGACGAACCCATTAATCGGGAAATCGCACTTGAGTTGTTACAGGAGGTTTGTGGCAATGTTGATTCTGCTTCGAATGGTTCAGAGGCAGTACAAGCGTTAGCAACAACTCATTACGACCTCATTTTCATGGACATGCAAATGCCAGTTATGGATGGAATTGAGGCCACAAAAGCCATCAGAACTTTGAGTGGATGCGCTGAAGTGCCGATAGTCGCCATGACAGCAAATGCTTTTGCCGAGGATCGAGAGCACTGTTTGGAGGCTGGGATGAATGATTTTCTTTCGAAGCCAGTGGATCCTGAAGTTTTGTTTTCAAAACTTCTCAAATGGTTCGGATAGGCAATATCCAGAACAGATTTTAATCCAATGGTGGCTCGCAGTCCGAACCCGCCGTGGTCGAAAATGGCTGACTGGCCGCAATGGGCACTAACCCGTCATCCTCGAACATTTCCCACCCTCATCATCCCCAGAACTGATCCCCGCCAGAATGGTTTTTCTCGCTGTCACTTTCGTGATCCGTTTACTTGCCCGGCGGGGCGTGTCTTGAATCTCTATCCCCTTGCGCTCAAGGCCTTGGGCGTCGTGCTGCTGGCCTGCTTTGGCTCGGATGGCCCTGTGGCGGCGAATCAGAGTAGCTATCCCTTTTCCCTGGAAACGGAGCAGGAGGCCACGGGCCACCGCATCGTTGCCCACAACCGGGGTCCGGCGCCGGTATCCGTGCGGGTGGATATCACCCAGGGTCCGGAAATCGCCAGCGATCATGGTTTTCCCCTTTATGCCGTGGTGCCGCCCAATGGCACGGCCTACCTGGCCCACTTGCGGCCGGCGTTTGCCGGCACCGGCTACACATTCCAGACCCGAGCCAACTGGGTTCTGGGTGACTACAACGCCCGGCAGGAAGCGGATGCCGGCTACCGCCTGCCCTGGCCCGAGGGCCTGGCGTTTCGCGTCAGCCAGGCTGCGGATGGCCCGAGGAAGACTCACACCACGCCCGACAGCTTGTTCGCGGTGGATATTCCCATGCCGGAGGGCACGCCCATCCTGGCGGCCCGGGATGGCGTGGTTATCGACACGGAGGCGGACGAGACGGATGGCGGCCAGACGCCGGACATGCTGACCAAGGCCAACGCGGTGCGCATCCTGCACGAGGACGGCACCACCGCCACCTATGCCCACCTGGCCCACGGCGGGGTGTTCGTGTATGCCGGTCAGCGGGTCAGCGCCGGCAGCCGCATTGGCCTTGCCGGGTCCACCGGCTATTCCAGCGGCCCCCACCTGCATTTCGCCGTGCAGAAGGTACAAAAGGTGGGGGAGAGGGCGGGGGGCGACAGCCTGTCCAGCGTATCCCTGCCGTTCCGCTTTCGCGTGGGGAATCCGCCGGTCAGCTTCGAGCCGCGCTACGGCATGTTGCTGAAGGCGGACGACAGCAGACCGGGTCTTCTACCGCTGGTGGAGGAGGGGCCGATCATGGTTCGCAGCCCCGTCACTCTGCCCGCTCCAGTAGCGGAGGAACTCGGCTGGCTCATGGCACTGTCCGGGTGGCAGTGGCTGGCGGTCTTGCTCGGCCTGTGGGCCTTGGGCCTGCTCCTGACAAAGCGCCGCCGCCCGGTGCCGGTTCGTCTTGCGCCCCGCTCCCGCCCTGCAACGGAACCGCTGTCCGAAACCCTATCGCCCCGGCAGCGCCTCCTGGTGGCCTGCTGGCACGACCAGGCCAGGGCGGAGCGCCTGATGGAAGCGGAATATGGCCGGGTGCCCGGTCTTTCAGACGACGAAGCCGCCAGTCGCGCCCTGGAACGGTTGATCGGGAAAGCGGCCCGGTAAGCTGAGAGGGTGTAGACAAAATAATCAGGCGGCAAGTCTTGTTGCGAGGATACGCGCTTCGGTGAGCCAAATCCAAGCGGTGGCGGCCCAGTTGGAGCG
>JAYTVW010000023.1:0-20970 GCA_043743785.1 Rhodocyclales bacterium
CCATCTGGTCAAGCATTACCAGGACGGCAAGTTGCAGGCGGAGTGCATCAATGATCCGGAACTGGATGCGCGGCTGGCCCTGGAGGTGTTCCGCGAGCAGCAAGCGGCCCTGACGGAACTGAATCAGGAATCGCCGGAATTGCTCCTGGCCTGGCACTGGCTGACGACCCAGGACAATACCGTCTCCGGCATCAATCGTTTCTTTATCACTGTCCGCGATAAGCCCCGGCCTCCTGACGCCCAGGCCCTTGCAGCCATCGCCGGTTTCCTGGCGGATAAAGGCTGCAGCACGGCGACAGGGACTATTCTCGGCGAAGCGGCGCGCCAGCCCTGGCCCCTGGCCTACGCCCTGGCCTGGCTGTCGGTGGCGGGTGGCAATTCCGTCATGCCGCCCTGGGTGCGTCACCAGTTTCCCGAGGCCGGTGTCCTCATCAAGCGCTTGCGGGACACGGCGTGTACGGACCCAGCCTGCGGCTGGTGCCGGGAGCGGCATGATGCGGTGAAGGAACTCACCCGCTGGTTCGGCTTCCCAGCCTTCCGTCCGGAACCGGCGGGGCCGGATGGCAAGCCCCTGCAGCAATCCATCGTCGAAGCTGCCATGGCCGGCGAGCATGTGTTGGCCATCCTGCCCACGGGCACGGGGAAATCCCTGTGTTACCAAATTCCGGCCCTGTCCCGTTTCGAGAAGACCGGGGCGCTGACGGTGGTCATCTCGCCCCTGGTGGCGCTGATGGAAGACCAGGTAAATGGCCTGGCAGGCAAGGGCGGGGCGGCGGCCATCAATGGCCTCTTGTCCATGCCGGAGCGGCGGGATGTGCTGGACCGGCTGCGCCTGGGGGACGTGGGCATTCTGCTCATCGCGCCGGAACAACTGCGCAACCGCTCGGTGCGGAAGGCCCTGGCCCAGCGGGAGATCGGCGCCTGGGTGTTGGACGAGGCCCATTGCCTGTCCAAATGGGGCCACGATTTCCGGCCGGACTACCGCTACGTGGGGCGCTTCATCAAGGAGAGGGCTGGGGAGGGGCCGATTCCCCCCGTGCTATGCCTCACCGCCACGGCCAAGCCGGAGGTGGTGGCGGACATCCTGGCCCATTTCCAGGAAAAGCTGGGGGTGGAACTCAAACTCTTCGACGGCGGTGCCAAGCGCGAGAACCTGGATTTCTTCGTCGTTCCCACCACCCCGGCGGAGAAGTTCGCCCACGTCCATCACTACCTGGAGCAGCACTTGGCGGAGGCGGGCGGCGCCATCGTGTATTGCGCCAGCCGCCGCCAGACGGAGGAAATCGCCGCCTTCCTGCGGGAAAAGGAATGGCGGGCGGAACATTTCCACGCCGGCCTGCCGCCCACCAGCAAGAAGGAAGTGCAGGCCCGCTTCATCGGTGGCGAGACCCGGGTCATGGCGGCCACCAACGCCTTCGGCATGGGCATCGACAAGCCGGATGTGCGCCTGGTGATCCATGCCGACATTCCCGGTTCCCTGGAAAACTACCTGCAGGAAGCGGGCCGCGCCGGGCGGGACCGGGCGCCGGCCTGTTGCGTGCTGCTGTACACCCCGGAGGATACGGAGCGGCAGTTCGGCCTGTCGGCCCGCTCCCGTCTGTCGCAAAAGGAAATCGGCGCCATCCTGAAATCCCTGTGGAACCTGGACCGCCGTAAGCGCGGCGGCGGCCAAGTGGTGGCCACCACGGGGGAAATCCTGCGGGAGGAGGAAGAGGGCGACTTCCAGCGGGATACGGCCACGGACGACACCCAGGTCAAGACGGCGGTGTCCTGGCTGGAGGAGGCGGAACTCCTGCGCCGGGAGGAAAACCTGGTGCAGGTGTTTCCCTCCTCCCTGCGGGTCAAGTCGGTGGCGGACGCGGCAGCCATTCTGGCCCGGCGGGCTTACCCGGAAGAACAGCGCAAGTCCCTTCTGGCCATCGTGGGGGCGCTGGTGAATGCGGAGCCGGACGAGGGCATTTCCACCGATGAACTCATGGCCATCGCCGGCCTGTCGCCGGATAAATTGCGCAAGGCCCTTTATGACCTGGAGAGCCTGGGCGTCGCCAGCAACGACACCAAGCTGACGGCCTTCGTGCATGCCTGCGTGGAGCGCGCCTCCCTGAAGCGACTGGAGGAGGCGGTGGCCCTGGAAAAAGCCCTGATCGCCCATCTGCGGGAGGCCGCGCCCGAACTGGGGGCCGGGGACGCCTCGCTACTGCATCTGCGCCGGGCGTGCCAGACCCTGAAGGAGGGGGTCTGGCGGTCTTGCCGGGGAAGCTGGTGCTGCTGCTGAAGGGGTTGGCGGAGGACGGCAAGAGCGAGGAAGGCGGCATTGGCAGCCTCAAATTGCGCCGGCTGGATGCGGAGAGCGTGTCGATCAAGTTGCAGCGGGAATGGGGCCGCCTGGAGGAAGGCATGCTGGCCCGTCACTCCGCCGCCGGGCTGTTGCTGCGGCGATTGCTAGTCTCGCTGCCGGGGGGCAGCAAGGGCGTGGATCTGCTGGCGGAAACGAGCCTGGGGGAACTGAAGGCGGCCCTGGATGAGGACTTGCTGCTCAAGGCGGGGCGCAAGCACGGCGACACCTCCCGCCTGCTGGATCGAACCCTGCTCTGGCTGCACGAGCAGGAGGTGATCCGCCTCAACAAGGGCCTTTCGGTATTTCGCTCCGCCATGACCCTGCGCCTGTCGCCGGAGAAACGGAAGTTTCAGAAACCGGATTTCGAACCGCTGTCCCAGCATTACAGCGGCCAGGTGGAGCAGATTCACGTCATGGCGGAGTATGCCCAGCGCGGCCTGGCGGCGGTGGCGGACGCCATCCGGCTGGCGCTGGATTACTTCAGCCTGGATCACGGCGCCTTCATGGCGAAATGGCTGCCGGGCCGGGAAAAGGATCTGCAGCTGCAGACCACGCCGGAATCCTGGCGGGCCATCGTGGAGTCCCTGGCCAAGGGGGATCAGCAAAGCATTGTCACGGATGAGCGGAAAAAGGCGAACCTGCTGGTGCTGGCCGGACCCGGTTCGGGCAAGACCAGGGTGCTGGTGCATCGCATCGCCTATCTGGTGCGGGTGAAGCGGGAGAAGCCGGGCAGCACCCTGGCGCTCACCTACAACCGCCATGCGGCGGTGGAAATCCGGAAACGGCTTTACGAGATGATTGGGGACGACGCCAGAGGTGTGACGGTGCTGACCTGCGATGCCCTGGCCATGCGCCTCACCGGCGCCAGCTTCGCGGCGCGGGAAAAAGCCGGGGATTTTGACGCTGAACTGAAGGCCATCCGGCGCCAGGCCGTGGCCCTGCTCAAGGGGGAGGGGCTGCCGCCGGAGGAGCAGGACGAACAGCGGGACCGGCTGCTGGCGGGCTTCGACTGGATATTGGTGGATGAATACCAGGATATCGGCGCGGAACAATACGAACTCATCGCCGCCCTGGCGGGCCGCAGCCTGCAGGAGGAAGACAGTCGCCTCAATCTCTTCGCCGTGGGGGACGACGACCAGAATATCTACGCCTTCAACGGCGCCTCCGTGGACTACATCCGCCGCTTCGAGGCGGATTACGGCGCCCGGCCCGCCTATCTGACGCAGAACTACCGCTCCAGCGCCCATATCATCAAGGCAGCCAACGCCATGATTGCCCCGGCGGCCCGGCGCATGAAGGTGGAGCACCCCATCCGCATCGACCGCCAGCGGGAGAAAATGGCCCCGGGTGGCCCTTGGCAGAAGCGGGACATCGTTGCCCAGGGGCGGGTGCAGATCCTGTCCGCCGGGCCGGACAGCTTCAGCCAGGCCCAGGCAGTCATGGCGGAGTTCACCCGGATGAAGGATCTGGCGCCGGACTGGGACTGGTCGAACTGCGCGGTCATCGCCCGGGAGTGGAAAACCCTGGAGCCGCTGCGCGCCTGGTGCGAGTTGCATGGCGTGCCGGCCCAGATGGCGGATGAGCCGATTCCCGTGTGGGCCTTGCGGGAAACCCAGGCCCTGGTGGCCTGGCTACGGGAGCGGCCCCTGGTGGATGGCGCGGCCTTGGGGGCGTGGCTGGTGGAGCAGGTGGCGTGGGTCGGAACTCGTTCCGACAAGGGCTGCAGGGAAGCGCCGGGGGCGGATTTTGTCGGAACAAGTTCCGACCCACAGAACATTTGGTGGGACTTGCTGGCCGAGGCCGTGGCGGAATACGGCCTGGAAACAGGCGCTGTCGAGCTGCCCAGCAGGCATTGCAGCGAGTGGCTGGCAGAGTGGGGGCGGGAGGCGAAGCGGCGCCAGCGAGGCTTGTTGTTGCTCACCGCCCACCGGGCCAAGGGCCTGGAGTTCGCGCATGTGGCGGTGCTGGATGGGGGCTGGGGCGCAGCGGGCCGCAATGAGGATCAGGATGCGCCGCGTCGTCTTTACTACGTGGCCATGACCCGGGCGCGGCAGAGCCTGTGCTTGGCGCGTTTTGATGGTGGCGCTCGCCATGCCCTGCTGGATGGCTTGCCCGTCAGCGCTGCCCTGCTGCACCGTCCTGCCGGCCCACTGCCGGCTGCGGATCCGGCCCTGGCACGTTGCTATCGTGTGCTGTCTCAGAAAGACGTGGATATCGGATTTGCCGGCCGGTCGCCAGCGGCTGCCGCCGTGCATCGGCATATCGCCAAACTGCAGCCCGGCGACGCCCTGCAATTGCGGCGGCGTCAGGAAGGCTGGGAACTGGCGGATAGCCTGGGCCGTGCCGTGGGCCACTTGGCCAAGGCTTGGCAAGCACCGTCCGGCATGGACTGCATCGAAACCCGTGTCTGGGCCATCCTGCGCCGGACGAAGGCTCCGACCGCAGAGGAATACCTGGCACAGGTTCAGTCCGATAGCTGGGAAGTGGTGCTGCCGGAGCTGGTGTTCCAGGCCTCCGGCAGCCTCTGAGAGTGTGTGAAATATTTGAAAAAGCAATTTGAACCGCAGAGGCGCCGAGGCGCAGAGGAAAGCCAAGCTTGATCCCCACTCAGGATTACTGCCGGCTTTGAATCCAGCACTCTCTCAAGCCCTTGAATTCTCTGCGCCTCTGCGCCCCTGCGGTTCAATAACGCCTTTTGGGGTTTCAATCTCGCCCTTTGATCCTCGGGCCATTTTCTTTGGGCCACCGAGCTATTTCGGCGGGTTTTGAATATTTCACAAGCTCTGAGGCGGCAGGGGAGGCTTGGGTACTCACTTCGCCTTGCTTCGGGAGCGTTCCGCGGCTATCGTTCCGGATTCCCTCCGCGGTGCGTCCTCCGCTGGTGGCTCATGCTTTAAGGAATCTTCATGTCGCCCCACGGAAACTCCCGCTTCGCCGCCCTGACGCTCGCCGCCCTCGGTATTGTCTATGGCGATATCGGCACCAGCCCCCTGTATTCCATGCACGAAGTCTTCGGCGGCGCCCATCATCCGGTGCCCATCACGCCGGACAATGTGCTGGGCATCCTGTCCCTGTTTCTGTGGTCCCTGATCATCGTGGTGACCTTGAAGTACGTGGCTTTCATCATGCGCGCCAACAACAAGGGCGAAGGCGGCATCATCGCCCTCATGACCTTGGCCCTGCACAAGGGGGATCCGGCCTCCTGGCAGCAGAAGGCCCTGATTTCCCTGGGGCTGTTCGGTGCGGCCCTGTTCTACGGCGATGGTGTGATCACCCCGGCCATTTCCGTGCTGTCAGCGGTGGAGGGGCTGGAACTCATCACGCCCACGTTCAAGCCGGTGGTCATTCCCCTCACCTTGATCATCCTGGTGGGCCTGTTCCTGTTCCAGCGCAAGGGCACCGCCAGTGTCGGCGCCCTCTTCGGTCCGGTCATGGTGGTCTGGTTCATCCTGCTGGCGCTGCTGGGCTTGGTCAACATCGCGCAAAATCCGGCGGTGCTGTACGCCCTCAACCCCTGGTATGGCTTCAAGTTCCTCTCCGGCCACGGCGCCCTGGGTTTCTTCGCCCTGGGGTCCGTGGTGCTGTGCATTACCGGCGCCGAGGCCTTGTACGCGGACATGGGACACTTCGGCGCCAAGCCCATTCAGGTGGCCTGGCTGGGTTTCGTGTTGCCCTCCCTGGCCCTGAATTACTTCGGACAAGGGGCCTTGCTGTTGGCGAATCCAGCGGCCATTGAAAACCCGTTCTACCTGATGGCGCCGGCCTGGGCCCTGACGCCCCTGGTGGTGCTGTCCACCGTGGCCACGGTGATCGCTTCCCAGGCGGTGATTTCCGGCGCCTTTTCCATCACCCAGCAGGCTATCCAGCTGGGCTACACGCCGCGCCTGGAAGTGCAGCACACCTCCGAACAGGAAATCGGCCAGATCTACGTGCCGGCTCTGAACTGGCTGCTCCTGGTGTCCATCATCGCCCTGGTGCTGGGCTTTCGCACGTCTTCGAACCTGGCGGCGGCTTACGGCATCGCCGTGACCGGCACCATGCTCATCACCAACATCCTGGCCATCGCGGTGTCCGTGCGTCTGTGGGCCTGGAGTCCCTTGCGGGCGGTGCTGGGGGCCGCGCCCTTCATCATCATCGACCTGGGCTTCTTCCTGGCCAACACGGTGAAGATCGCCGACGGTGGCTGGTTCCCCCTGGCCTTCGGTCTGGCCATTTTCATCATCCTGACGACCTGGAAGCGGGGCAAGGAACTGCTGCATGACCGTCTGGCGGAGGACGCCCTCAAGCTCAAGCCCTTCATCGCGGACATCGCCAAGAACGGCATGAACCGGGTGCCCGGCACCGCCATTTTCATGACGCCGGACCCGGAATCCGTGCCCCACGCCATGCTCCACAGCATGAAGCACTACAAGGCCCTGCACGAGCAGGTGGTGGTGCTGAGCGTCAACGTCTTCGACGTGCCCCATGTGCCGGACATCGACCGGGTGGAAGTGCATCACCTGAGCGGCAATTTCTCCCAGGTGGTGGTGCAGTACGGTTTCAAGGACGAGCCGGACATTCCGGCGGCCCTGGCCCTGTGTGTGGATGCGGGCCTCGAGATCGAAATGATGGATACGTCTTTCTTCCTCGGGCGGGAAACCCTGATTCCGCGGCTGGGGTCAG
Organism: Rhodocyclales bacterium; assembly: GCA_043743785.1. GTDB lineage: Bacteria > Pseudomonadota > Gammaproteobacteria > Burkholderiales > Rhodocyclaceae > JAQTNA01. The sequence goes on from JAYTVW010000023.1 coordinate 7,001, forward strand.
AAATGGCCTACTGGCGGGAAGTGCTGTTCGTCACCCTGTTCAGGAACGCCAGCAGCGCCACGGCCTTCTTCAAGATTCCTTCGAACCGGGTCGTGGAACTGGGCTCCCAGATCGTGCTGTGATCCTGCGCAGGGATCCGGCTTGGTTTTCCTCTGCGCCTCTGCGTTTCAAATTGTTTTTGAAATATTCCACACCCTCTCAGGGCAGCACGATGCCCAGAGCCAGGGGCAGAAAGCCCAGGGAGGCCACGTTGCCGATGAGGGTGATGGAGGCCACCCGGTCGGGCTCCTGGTGGTAGCGTTCGGCGAAAACGTAGTTCAGCACCGCCGGCGGCAGGGCGCCGAACACCAGCAGCATGCCCGCCTGATCCCCGGAAAGCCCCAGCAGCCGGGCCACAGGCCAGGCGATGAGCATGCCCGATAGCGGACAGACCATGGCCCCCACCACGGCGACGCGCCAGGCCCCCAGCGGCGTGCTGTTCAGGCGCACCCCGAGGGAAAAGAGCAAGAGGGGGATGGAAATGTCTCCCAGCAAGGACAGGCCCTTGATCAGGGGGGCCCACAGGGTGATGCCCGTCAGGCTCACCGTCAGTCCCGCCACCGAGGCCATCAGCACAGGAATCCGCCACAGATTGCTGAGCCGGGCATGGTGATCCAGTAGCCAGGCGCCGAAGGAGAAATGCAGCAGGTTTTCCACCAGGAACATCATCACCGCCGCCGGCATGGCCTGGGGGCCGAAGGCCAAGAGCGCCAGGGGCAGGCCGATGTTTCCCGAGTTGTTGAACATCATGGGCGGCACGAAGGTCTTGGGGGCCTCCTTCATAAGCTTTGCTACCGGCCAGGCAATCAGGCCGGAACCCAGGATGACTGCCGCAGCCCCCATCGCCAGCCCGGCGTAGCGGGTGACTTCGAAGGACTTGCCGGCCAGGGTGGCGAACACCAGGGCCGGCACGAAGACCTCCATGTTGAGTTGGTTGGCAAAGCCCATGTCGGGCTTTCTGAAGCGACCGTAGATCAGCCCCAGCGCAACGATGGCGAAGATGGGGAAGAGGATGGCAAGGATGCGAATGAGCATTGGGGGGCAGGCGTCAAAAAAGAGTTGATAAAACGCCGAGGCGCCGAGACGCCGAGAAATCAAAACCTTGATGCGTTTACGTTAGGTGCCAGGAGGATGTGCGGCTCAGTACGAACAAGTACTTGGCTTTCCTCCGCGCCTCGGCGCCTCGGCGTTTCAAACAAGGTCTTCAAGAATTAGATCAGTCCTTCCGCCTTCATCGCCGCCTGCACCGCCGGACGGGCGGCGACTCTTGCCTGGAAAGCCACCAGCTTGCTCCAGGAGGACAGGTCCAGCTTGATGAATTTCGCCCAGCCAAGGACGGTGAATAAGTAGGCGTCCGCCACGCTGAAATCTTCCCCCAGCAGGAAGGACTTGCCCGCCAGTTGCTCGTCCGTATAGGCCAGGCGTCGGGTCAGGTTGGCCATGGCGGAGAACTTCCAGTCGTCGGAAGCGGCTGGATTGAAGAAGGGGCTGAAGGACTTGTGCAGTTCCGTGCCGATGAAAGTCAACCAGCCTTGCAGGCGATAACGTTCCGGGCTGCCGTTGGCCGGCGCCAGTTTCTTCTCCGGCACCTGGTCGGCGATGTACTGGATGATGGCCGGGCCTTCGGTGAGCAGGTCGCCATTGCCCAGCAACAGCGCCGGCACGTAGCCCTTGGGGTTGATGGCCCAATAGTCCTTGCCCGAGGCGGTGAGCTTGGTCGCCAGATCCACGTTCTCGGTTTCATAGGCCAAGCCGGATTCTTCCAGCACGATATGGGGCGACAAGGAACAGGCGCCGGGTTTCATGTACAGCTTCATTGGGTTGTCTCCTTTTTCTTACTACGGTAGTCGGATTTTAATCGCCAGGAAGCTGGCTCCTACAGCCACGTAGGAGCCAGCTTCCTGGCGATCAGGCCGTTTCGATTCAGCCCAGCTCGATCAACAGATCCTTCGGATCCACCCGGTCGCCCGGATGCACCAGCACCCGGACAACCGTGGCGTCCCGCTCGGCGGTGATGGCGGTTTCCATTTTCATGGCCTCGATGGACACCAGGGGGCTGCCCTTCGTGACCTTCTGGCCGGGCTTCACCGACACGGTGGCCACGGCGCCAGGCATGGGGGCCGCCACGTGGTTCGGGTTGCCTTCCTCCGCCTTGGCCAGGCCCTTCTTGGTGGCGGCCATACCGGCCTTGGGGATGCGCATGGGCCGGGGCTGGCCATTCAGTTCGAAGAACAGCTTGGTCTCGCCTTCCTCCGGAATATCGGTGCGTCCGGTGAGGCGGATCACCAGGGTCTTGCCCTGGTCAATGTCCACCGCGATCTCGTCCTTTTCCGACAGGCCGTAGAAATACACCGGCGTCGGCAGCACGGACACGTCGCCGTACTTGCGGCCGTGCTCCGCATAGTCGGCAAAGACCTTGGGATACATGAGGTAGCTGGCCAGGTCGGTGTCGTTGATGTGGTGGCCCGCCGCTTTCTCCGCCTTGACCCGCTCCGCTTCCAGATCCACCGGTGGCAGGTGGGCGCCGACCCGGCCTTCAATGGGGATCCTGCCCTTGAGGACCCTCGCCTGCAGTGCCGGCGGGAAGCCGTCGGCGGGGTAGCCCAGTTCGCCGCGCATCATGGAGACCACGGATTCGGGGAAGGAGATTTCCTTGTCCGGGTTCGCCACGTCCTCAGGCGTCAGTTCATTGGCCACCATGAAGAGGGCCAGGTCGCCGACCACCTTGGAGGAGGGCGTGACCTTGACGATGTCGCCGAAGAGCTGATTCACGTCCGCATAGGCCTGGGCCACTTCGTCCCAGCGGTGCTCCAGGCCCATGGAACGGGCCTGCTCCCGCAGGTTGGTGTATTGGCCGCCGGGCATTTCGTGGCGATATACGTCCGAGGTGCCGGAACGGATGTCCGCCTCGAAAGGGGCGTACTGGCGGCGCACCCCTTCCCAGTAGCGGGAGAAGGGCTGGATGCGGCCGTGGGTCAGGCCCGTGTCCCGCTCCGTGTGCTCAAGGCCCGCGATAATGGCTCCCAGGCTGGGCTGGGAGGTGAGGCCGCTCATGGCGTCCATGGCGCCATCCGCCGCATCCACGCCCGCTTCCGCCGCCGCCAGCACGGAGGCCACGGAGCCGCCGCTGGTGTCGTGGGTGTGGAAATGGATGGGCAGGCCGACTTCTTCCTTGAGGGCCTTGACCAGGGCCTTTACCGCCGCCGGACGGCACACGCCGGCCATGTCTTTGATGCCGATGATGTGGGCACCGGCCTTTTCCAGCTCCTTGGCCATGTTCACGTAGTAGGCCAGGTTGTACTTGGGCCGCGTCGGGTCGAACAGATCACCCGTATAGCAGATGGCGCCCTCGCAGACAGCCCCGGATTCGATGACCGCATCCATGGCCACCCGCATGTTCTCCACCCAGTTGAGGGAATCGAAGACCCGGAAGATATCCATGCCGTTCTTCGCCGCCTGCTGCACGAAGTCCCGCACCACGTTGTCCGCGTAGTTGGTGTAACCCACGGCGTTGGAGGCCCGCAGCAGCATCTGGAACAGCACATTGGGCGTGGCGGCCCGCAGCTTCTGCAGGCGTGCCCAGGGGTCTTCCTTCAGGAAGCGCAGGGCCACGTCGAAGGTGGCACCGCCCCAGCATTCCAGGGAGAAGAGTTCCGGCAGTTCCCGGGCGTAATGGGGCGCCACCGCCAGCATGTCCGCCGTGCGCATGCGGGTGGCGAAGAGGGACTGGTGGGCGTCCCGCATGGTGGTGTCGGTGAGCAGCAGGCGCTTTTCCGCCCGCATCCATTGGGCGAACTTCTCCGGCCCCAGGTCCAGCAGTTTGTCCCGGCTACCCTTGGGCGGCGCGGCCACCAGATTGGTAACGGGCAGCAAAGGTCGGCCCAGAGGGTGGGCGGGGAGCGCCCGGCCCTTCATTTCCGGATTGCCATTCACCGTCACCTCGCCAATGAAGCGCAGCAGGCGGGAGGCCCGATCCCGGCGCTGCTTGAAGGTGAATAGTTCCGGCGTGGTGTCGATGAAACGGGTGGTGCATTCCCCCGACTTGAAAAGCGGGTGGGCAATGACGTTTTCCAGGAAGGCCAGGTTGGTGGACACGCCCCGGATGCGGAATTCCCGCAAAGCCCGGTCCATGCGGCGGATGGCTTCCTCCGGGTCATGGCCCCGGGCCGTGACCTTCACCAAGAGGGAATCATAGAAGGGCGTGATGACTGCGCCGGTGTAGGCGGTGCCCGCGTCCAGGCGGATGCCGGCCCCGGCGGCGCTGCGGTAGGCGGAGAGCTTGCCGTAGTCCGGCGTGAAACCCTTTTCCGGGTCTTCCGTGGTTACCCGGCACTGCAGGGCGTGGCCCTGCAGGCGGATTTCGGACTGGGCCGGCAGGTAGTCATCCACACCGATTTTTGCGCCTTCCGTGACCTTGATCTGGGCCTTGACGATGTCGATGCCGGTCACTTCCTCCGTCACCGTGTGTTCCACCTGGATGCGGGGATTCACCTCGATGAAGTAGAAGTTGCCGGTGTCCGCATCCATGAGGAATTCCACCGTGCCGGCGTGGGTGTAGTTCACCCCGGCGGCAAGTGCGAGGGCGGAGGCGCAGAGGGCTTCCCGCTGGGCGTCGGAGAGGTAAGGCGCTGGTGCCCGCTCCACCACCTTCTGGTTGCGCCGCTGCACGGAACAATCCCGCTCGAAGAGATGCACCAGCTGGCCGTGCTGGTCGCCCATGACCTGTACTTCCACGTGGCGGGCCCGCACCACCATCTTTTCCAGGTACATCTCGTCATTGCCGAAGGCCGCCAGGGCTTCCCGGCGGGCCACCTCGAGGGATGGTTCCAGTTCCTCTTCACCGTTGATGGCCCGCATGCCGCGGCCACCGCCGCCCCAGGAGGCCTTGAGCATGAGGGGATAACCGATGGCCCCGGCAACTCTGCGGCATTCGTCCATGTCGTAAGGCAAGGCCCCGGTAGCCGGCACCACCGGCACGCCGACCCGTTCCGCCAGGGCCCGGGCCGCCACCTTGTTGCCCAGTTCCCGCATCACCGTGGGTTTCGGCCCGATGAAGGCGATGCCCGCTACGGCGCAGGCCTCGGCGAAATCCGGGTTCTCCGACAGGAAACCGTAGCCCGGGTGGATGGCATCCACCTTGGCCAGCTTTGCTACCCGGATGATGTCGGCGATGTCCAGATAGGCGCCGATGGGCTTCTTGCCGTCCCCCACCAGATAGCTCTCGTCCGCCTTGAAGCGGTGCAGGGCGAAACGGTCCTCGTTGGAATAGATGCCGACGGTACGGATGCCGAGTTCGGAAGCCGCCCGCATGACACGGATGGCGATTTCGGAGCGGTTTGCGACAAGAATGCTGCGGATAGGGCGCATGGTGTTCAGGCTCGTTTAAAGAGTGAGTACGGGAGAGTTTGCAATCGCGAGCAAGCGCGCTTTTACAACCGCAGCCTGCAGGAGCGCGCTTGCTCGCGATCAAAAAAGGATGCGGATTGACGAAAATTACTTAAACAATAATCCTAAAAACCTCTATTTGAAACGCCGAGACGCCGAGACGCCGAGGAAAAACAATAACTTGTCGGCGTAACGCGCTTCACCCATTTGGTGAGACAGAAATCAAAGCCGTGTCTTTGTTTTCTCGGCGCCTCTGCGCCTCTGCGTTTAGTTAACTGCCCTTTTAAGGATAATCCAGCAGGAAACATTCCATCCAATACCAATCCAGGGATCAGGCCATACCCGCTCGCTATGGCCTTACGCCAGGCAAGGCCGACGCCCGGATTCAGTGCAAGGCCGCAGCGGCGATATCCAGGGCCCGCAGGCGCAGGGCGGGGTCGAAGATGTCGCAGGCCAGCATGAATTCCCGGGCACCGGTCTGTTGGGCCAGTCGAGCCAGGCTGGCCCGGACCCGCTCCGGCCCGCCTATCACCGCCGCCCCCAGGAAGTCCTGGATGCCGGCCTGCTCCCGGGGCGCCAGACTTTCCAGGAAACCGGCCACCGGTGGCGGCAGTTTGCGTCGTTCCCCCTGCAGGATGCCCAGCACCCGCTGGTAGGCACTGCTGGCCAGGAATTCCGCTTCCTCGTCCGTGGGGGCGGCGATCAGGGGGAGTCCCACCATTAGCCAGGGTTCCGCCAGGCTCGCGGACGGCCGGAAGCTTCGCCGGTAGATCTCTGCCGCCTGCAGCAGCATGCGGGGCGCGAAATGGGCGGCGAATGCATAGGGCAGGCCCAGGTGGGCCGCCAGGCGGGCGGAATACAGGCTGGATCCCAAGAGCCAGATGGGGATGTTCGTGCCGGCGCCCGGCGTGGCCACCACCCGTTGGCCCGGCTGTACCGGCCCCAGCAGGGCCTGCAGTTCCGCCACCTCCCGGGGGTAATCCTCGTCGGCCTCGACCCGGTCCCGCCGCAGGGCGCGCATGGTGAATTGATCCGTGCCCGGGGCACGGCCCAGTCCCAGGTCGATACGGCCCGGGTAGAGTTCCGCCAGGGTGCCGAAGGCTTCGGCCACCACCAGGGGCGCATGGTTGGGCAGCATGATGCCGCCAGAGCCCACGCGGATGCGCCGGGTCTGGGAGGCCACGTGCCCCACCAGCACGGCGGTGGCGGAACTGGCGATGCCCGCTACGTTGTGATGTTCCGCCATCCAGTAGCGCTCGAAGCCCAGGGCCTCGGCGTGGCGCGCCGCGTCGGTGGCGATGGACAGGGCTTCCCCCACGCTGCCGCCTTCCCGCACCAGCACCAGGTCGAGCAGGGAAAGCAGGGGTTTTACGGTTTCAGTCATGGGTTTTCTCCGGAATCAGGCGACCGCTTCCATGGCGCCAGCCTCAAGCTTACGCAAGCGTCGGGAAACCCAATAGCCAGTTCCTGCAGCATCGCTATCCGCTTTGTGCCGGCATCGGCCGTGGAGGGGGTTTGTCGCTTGTGAATAACCAATAAAATGCATGGAAACGCCGAGTCGCCGAGTCGCCGAGATGCAGAGGAAAAACAAAGCGTTAACCGGGAACTGTGCTTAACCCGCTGGGTAGGGAACCGATTGTTGCCATGCCTTTTTTTCTCGGCGCCTCTGTGCCTCGGCGTTTCAAATGGCTTTTCAATATTTTCACAAACACTCAGACCCGTGGGCGGTGCTTCAGGGTGTCCGAGGGCAGCATGCCGAAAGCGGCCTTGTAGCACTCGGAGAAGCGCCCCAGGTGGGTGAAGCCGTAGTCCAGGGCCACGGCGGTGACATTGGGCGCCTTGGCCATGGGGTCCAGCAGCGTGGCATGCACCCGTTCGAGCTTCTTCTGTTTGACGAAACAGCGGGGGGTGGCGCCAGCGTGGCGCTCGAAGAGCAGATAGAGGGAACGCAGGCTCATGTGGGACACCTTGGCCAGTTCCTCCACGCTGATGTCCCGCTTGATGTTTTCATGGACGTACTGGGCCAGTCGGTCGAAGGAAACCGATTGCAGGCTCGGGGTTTCCAGGGGCATGTTGTGGCGCAACTGGGTCAAGAGCTTGCTCGCCACGACCCGGTTGTAGTGGGCGTGAAGCTGGCTGGTGCCGGACGCGCACTCCGCCTCCTGGCACATGAGGCTGAGGAGTTGGGCCAGGGAGGCCACTTCCTCGAAGCGATAGGCCACGGGGGAGAAGCGCAGGCCTCCCCGGGGCTGCAGCCATTGGTTTTCCACGCAGACTTCGTCGATCAAAGGCGTCGGAATCTTCAGGATGAACTTGTCGCAGTTCGCCGAATACGTCAGGTCAATGGGGTCGCCCGGGTTGATGAGCAGCAGATCCCCCGGCCCCAGGGTCTGGTCGTCGCCTCGCAGTTCATAGCGGCAGTGGCCCTGCAGAATCAACTGCAGGTGATAGATGTCGCCCAGGCCCTCGGAGAGCACCCGCGCTTCGCTGCCGTAGTTGATATGGCACAGATCCACCCGGCCCAGAGCCCGGTGCCTGAGTTCCGCACAGCCCTGGCCGCTGCGGCCCAGGCGCAGCTGGTGCGTCCCCACATGACGGTTCACGTAATCCGATACTTCGTGCGGATCCGCGCCCCCGAAGACCCGGCTGCGGTCGTTCAGGAACGGGAACCCCCCAGAAAATAGTCCGGTAGCCATTTGTCTCCCCCTGTCATGTGCATGCTGCGATGCATCATTTGTCGGTATTTTTTTATAATCTCGAGTTTATGATGGATTGCGCAGCTTGTGCAACAGGAATCGTCCATGGCCACTGGCTTTAGAGGGGCGTGCCACGCAGGCTTTCAGCCCATGTCGCCACCGCCTACCGGCAGCACGGTGCCGGTGATGTAGGAGGCTTCGTCGGAGGCCAGGAAGAGGATGGCGTTGGCCTGCTCCTCCAGGGTGCCATAGCGGTGCATCAGGCTGGAGCTTACGGTCTGGTCGATGATCTGCTGGTACCAGGCTTTTTCCTGTTCCGTCTGCTCACCTGGGTGACGGGGAATGCGCCGGGGCGGCGCTTCCGTGCCGCCGGTGGCGACGGCGTTCACCCGGATGCTGCGCTGGGCGTTCTCGAAGGCCAGGCAGGCGGTGAGGGCATTCACACCGCCCTTGGCGGCGCCGTAGGGCGCCCGGTTGAGGCAGCGGGTGGCGATGGAGGAGACATTCACAATGACGCCGCTGCCCTGTTCCTGCATGTAGGGCAGCACCGCATGGCAGCACCACAGGGTGGGGAACAGGGAACGGCGTACTTCCGCCTCGATTTCCTGTTCGGCGTAGTGTTCGAAAGGCTTGGTCCAGATGGTGCCGCCCACGTTATGCACCGAGATGTCGATGCGCCCGAAATGTTCCTGCGCCGCCGCCATGATGCGCTGGCAGTCGGCGTACTGTTCCATGTCGCCGGTGAGGGTGAGTACTTCGGTTTGGCCGCCCAGGCTGGCGTTCAGTTCATGCACGATGTCGGAGCGGTCCACCAGCACCAGCCGTGCGCCGTCCTCCGCCATGCGTTCCGCCACCCGCTTGCCGATGCCCTGGCCCGCCCCGGTAATGACGGCCACCTTGTCCTTGAATCTGCTTTGCATGCCGGTTCCTTGTCTTGTTTCCCGGACGCCCCGGTGAGGGCCGTCTACCCGGGTGTTCTTAAGCCGCAGCGAATTTCTCGTAGTGGAAACTCGCAGGCTGGATGTCGTTTTCCCGCAGGTAGTGGGCCGCCGCTTCCACCATGGGGGGCGGGCCGCACAGGTAGATGTCCACGGCCCCGTCGTGCAACAGGGCCGGGGTGATGTGGTGGGTCACGTAGCCCTTCTTCGGCTGGGCGCTGTCCGCCGCCACCACCACCAGGTCGTAGCTGAAGTTGGGCAGGGCGTCTTTGATGGCGGCGAGGCGATCCAGTTCCACCAGGTCCGCATCCGTGTTCACGCCGTAGATGAGGTGCATGGGCTGGGGGCTGCCGCCGACGGCAGTGATCTTGTCCAGCATGGCCAGGAAGGGCGCCAGGCCCGTGCCGCCCGCCAGCATGAGCACCGGTCGCACCACGTCCCGCAGATAGAAACTGCCCAGGGGGCCGGCCAACTTGACGCTGTCGCCGGGTTTGGCGGACTCCCGCAGCCAGCCGCTCATGAGGCCGCCGGGCACGTTGCGGATGAGGAAGCTCACCCGGCCGTCCATGGGCATGGAACTGTAGGAATAGGCCCGGTGATGGGTGCTGCCCGGCACTTCCAGGTTGGCGTACTGGCCCGGCAGGAAGGACAGTTTCTTCAGGGCCTCGCCTTCCAGGCTCAGGCTGAAGGTACTGTCGGACAGGCGTTCCAGCCCCGCTACTGTTGCGGCGATGGATGCCACCTTGATCTTGCAGACTTCCGAAGAAGCGGGAACCTTGAGCACGCCGTCGCTCTTGGGGCGGGACTGGCAGGTCAGCAGATAGCCATTGGCCGCTTCCTCGGCAGAGAGGGCGTCCTCGATGTATTCGCCCAGGCTGTAGATGCCGGATTCGGCGTGGCACTTGCAGGCGCCACAGGCTCCGTCCCGACAGTCGATGGGAACGTTGACGCTTTGCCGATAAGCCGCATCGGCGACGGTCTCCTCCGGATTGCAGTCGATGAAACGGGTTACGCCGTCCTCGAAATTGAGCGCGATTTTGTAGGTCATGTTTGTCTCCGCGTCGGGTCTGTTCTTGCCGACGCCGGGATAAGGTTCCAGGCGTCGCAGGGGCAAGGTGGCCATTTCCTCCCCCTTCAAGGGGGAGGTCAGGAGGGGATGGGGTTATCCTGATTTACTTGCCCTATCCCCACCCCATCCCTCCCCTTGAAGGGGAGGGGCTGCCTAGATGTGGTAAATGTCCACCACGTGGCGGATGTAATCCGTCTTCAGCACGACCTTCTTGAAGCGGATGATCGGGGTGCCGCTCGTCAGGTCCAGGGTGTAGAAGCTGGTGCCGCAGAAATGGTCCGTGGTGTTGTAGCGCACGCTCATGGTGTGCCAGTTGAAGCGCAGCTTGAGTTCCGTGTCCGACTGTTCCACCACCTCCACGTTGGTGATGTTGTGGGAAGTGCGGGTATCCGGGATGGTGGCGCTGGAGCGGTCGGTGCGGATGCGGTAGATGCGATCCTCCAGGCCGGCGCGGCGGCCGTACCAGAGCAGGGAAATCTCGCTCTGCGGGTCTTCCGTCAGCTTGCCATCGTCGTCCCAGGCAGGCGCCCAGAAGGTCACGTCCGGGGCATACAGCTCCAGCCAGGCGTCCCAGTCACGGTCGTCCAGCAGGCGGGCTTCGCGGTACAGAAAGGCGCAGACGGCCTCGTAAGACATATTCATGTTTGTCTCCAATATTGCGCAAGTCGCGCTAGCGACTCACGACGCTCCCCTCGCCCTTCGGGGCGAGAGGGGGTTTCGGCAAGCACTGCTTGTCGCCCTCGCAGCCGGGCGGCGATGCAGCGCCGCCCGTGGGGGGCAGAGCCGGGGCTGGGGGTGAGGGTGCGGCAGTCGCTCGCAGTCCTCGTCCGGTATCGATTCGTCTTGTGGTGTTTAGGCGGATCAGGCGTCGGCCTGGGCCAGTTCGGCGGCCAGGGCCTTCTTCATGACTTCCAGCCAGTAGGTGTGCTGAACCACGTAGAGGCCTTCGTCCTCGACTTTGACGCCGCTCAGGAGTGGCTTCAGGCCAATGGTGTCGGCTTCCGCATCCGGTCCCTTGATCCAGTGGGTGGCACCCCGGGACATGTCGTTCCATTCCAGGTAGCTGCCATTGAAGCCTTCCTGGCAGGCGCGGAATTCTTCCAGGTCGTCCGGGGTGGCCATGCCGGAGGCGTTGAAGAAGTCCTCGTACTGGCGGATGCGGTGGGCGCGGGCCTCGGGAGTTTCACCCTTGGGGGCGATGCAGTAGATGGTGACTTCGGTGCGATCCACTGCCAGGGGGCGGAACACCCGGATCTGGGAGCTGAACTGGTCCATCAGGAACACGTTGGGGTAGAGGCACAGATTGCGGGAGTTGTTGATCATCCAGGCGGCGCGGGCTTCGCCGAACTTTTCCGTCAGCTCCGGGCGGATTTCCGCCAGGGGGCGATCTTCCGGATTGTCCCAGCGGGTCCACAGCAAGAGGTGGCCATTCTCGAAGGAGTAGGAGCCGCCGCCTTTCTTGGCCCAGCCACCGGCGCTCATGGCGCGGATGTCGTCGCCGCAGTCCTTTTGCTTGCGCTGGGCCTGGGTGGCCGCGTAGTTCCAGTGGGTGGCGGTGACGTGGTAGCCGTCGGCGCCGTTTTCGGCCTGCAGCTTCCAGTTGCCTTCATACACGTAGGTGGACGCGCCGCGCAGCACTTCCAGACCGTCCGGGGACTGGTCGGCGATCATGTCGATGATGTTCTTGGATTCCCCCAGGAAATCTTCCAGGGGCTGGGAATCCGGATTCAGGGAGCCGAAGAGGAAGCCCCGGTAGCTACCGAAGTGGGCGATCTTCTTCAGGTCGTGGGAGCCGTTGCAGTTGAAGCCTTCCGGGTAGCCGGTGTCCACCGGATCCTTGATCTTCAGGAGCTTGCCGGAGTTGTTGAAGGTCCAGCCGTGGAAGGGGCAGGTGAAGGTGCCCTTGTTGCCGCGCTTGAAGCGGGTCAGGGTGGCGCCCCGGTGGGCGCAGGAGTTGATGAAGGCGTTGAGCTGTCCATCCTTGTTCTTGGTAATGAAGACGGGCTGGCGGCCGATTTTCGTCGTGTAGTAGTCATTGACGTTCGGAAGCTGGCTTTCGTGGGCCAGGTAGATCCAGTTGCCTTCGAAGATGTACTTCATCTCCAGCTCAAACAGGTCTTTGTCGGTGAACATTTCCCGCTTGCAGCGGAAGTTTCCCTTGGCCGCGTCCTTTTCGACGAGGGCGTCCAGGTAGGACTGATCGAACTTCATGGCCGGTGTCTCCGTTTTATGTTGGTGCAAGGAGTCCGCATGGTAGGAGTCCCCTACGGCCCGAAATATCCATTTTCTGCATGACGATTGTCCATTCCCTGCAAGAAAAGGGGCTTTGCAGGAAGTGGATAGCAATGCTGCAGGAAACGGATATTGCCGCCGGGGCGCCATCCCTAATCTACGTTCCCAGGAGCTTGCAGCAGACTGACTGCAAGCCCATCACAACAAAACGCGCCTCCATCCGACGGGGCGCCCAGACAAGGACGAGACAAATGGCTATTACCAAACCCGCGCTGCGCAAGCTACTCCTGAGCCTGGTCCTGGCGGCGGCCGGCATCACGGCCGCCCAGGCTGCTGACAAGGTCAAGGTAGGCTTCATGCTGCCCTACACCGGCACGTATACCTCCCTGGGCAATTCCATCACCAACGGCTTCAAACTGTTCGTGGCGGAAAGCGGCGGCAAGCTGGGGGGGCGCGAAGTGGAATACTTCACCGTGGATGACGAATCCGATCCAGCCAAGGCCACGGAAAACGCCAACAAGCTGGTGAAGCGGGACAAGGTGGACCTGCTGGTGGGCACGGTGCACTCCGGGGTGGCCCTGGCCATGGCCAAGGTGGCCCGGGAAAACAAGACCCTGCTGATCGTACCCAACGCGGGCGCCGACGAACTGACCGGCCCCCTGTGTGCGCCGACCCTGTTCCGTACCTCCTTCTCCGCCTGGCAGCCCGCCTACGCCATGGGCAAGGTGGCCGCCGAGAAGGGCCACAAGAAAATCGTCACCCTGACCTGGAAGTACTCCTTCGGCCTGCAATCCGTGGAGGGCTTCAAGGAAGCCTTCGAGAAGGGGGGCGGCAAGGTGGTGAAGGAAATGACCCTGCCCTTCCCGGGCGTGGAATTCCAGCCCTTCCTGACGGAAATTGCTTCCCTCAAACCCGACGCCGTGTATGTGTTCTTCGCCGGCGCCGGCGCCGCCAAGTTCGTGCGGGACTACGACGCTGCGGGCCTGAAGCGCACCATTCCCCTCTACGCCTCCGGCTTCCTGACGGACGGCAATATCGAAGCCATGGGCCCCGCCGGCAAGGATCTGCTGACGACCCTGCACTATGCTGACGGCCTGCCTGGCAAGAAGGACGGCGCCTTCCGTCTCGCCTACGCCAAGACCTTCAAGCTGCAGCCCGACGTGTATGCGGTACAGGGCTACGACGCGGCCCAGCTGTATGCCGCAGGGCTGACGGCCACCAAGGGGGATATCAGCAACCAGGATGCCCTCATCAAGGCCATGGAAGCGGCCCGGATCGACAGCCCCCGGGGCGCCTTCACCTTGTCCAAGGCCCACAATCCCGTGCAGGACATCTACTTGCGCCAGGTGAGCGGTGGCCAGAACAAACTGGTGGGCACCCCCATCAAGGCCCTGGCCGATCCGGCTCGCGGCTGCAAGCTGTAAGGCGTCGTTCGAGACTTTTTCCTGCGGCAGATCCGCACTCTCCCCCCTTCAAGGGGGGAGTTGGAGGGGGGGGCTTGATTTTACGACCCCATCCCCACCCCTGCCCTCCCCTTGAAGGGGAGGGAGTCTTTCTGCGCCCGGGCAACGGTTCATCAAAATGTCTCATCGGGGACCTACATGGATTTCG
>JAYTVW010000024.1:0-39476 GCA_043743785.1 Rhodocyclales bacterium
TCGAAGCCAACCTGCGTTGGCTGGAGAAGGGCACCACGGTGCTGAAAAGTCTGCTGGCGGACCCGGACGTGCCCTTCGAACTGGCAAGCGTAGCCCAGCGCATTGGTCTCGCCCAATCCCGTTTGTCCCGGGCCGATGCGGCCTTCCAGCGCGCCCTCAACAAGATCGAAGCCCAGCGGGTCACCCTGGGGGCCTCCGGCATTTCCTCCAGCGACGTGGCCACCTGGCTGCGCACCTTGAGCCTGCCCACCCTGGCGGACTTCGCCGAAGGCGCCGTCATGCCCGGCCCCCAGGCGCCCTTCCTGGCCGGCGGCCACGAGTTGCTGGACCGGGCGGAGCTGGTGCTGTCGGATGCCGTGCAGCGCCTGGAAGCGGACACGGCGCTGCCAATGGCGGAAAACTCCCCGGTGGCGAATCAGGCGGAAAAGGAAGACCTGCGGTTGCTGGAGCAGTTCACAGGGCGCCTCGCTGCCATGGAGGAAGCGACGGACCTGGCCTGGGCCGTGGCCGGCGGCGGTTTTGCTCCCGCCGCCTACCGCCTGTCGCTGCTGGCCCTCTTGGCGGACGAAGACCGCGCCAACGGCCCTGCCGGCGGTCCGGTGAGCACCCTCATGGGCCTGCCTCTGGATGTGATCTTCGGCGACACCCTGGTGCCCGTGGGCCACGACGAAATCGCCGCCATCTCGGCAGGATCAGTGGGGCCAAGAACGTAGCGCGGAACCCGAACACTCTCCCCCCTTCAAGGGGGGAGTCGGAGGGGGGATGGGGCTGCGCCGCCAATCCCGCCCAATCTGAGTCATTGAACAACCCAGGCCGGTGCCGTAGTCACGGAACCCCATCCCCACCCCACCCTCCCCTTGAAAGGGAGGGGGTTTTGTGAGCGGCTACGCCGCTGGACTTGAATGGAACACGAACTCCGAACCTTGACTGCCCGGCTGCTGGCCGAACGGGCTTTGCCGCGCACGGACGCCCTGGTACGCCGGGCCCTGGTGGATGAAGGCTTCCGCCATGATCTGGACCACAGGCTTTTCGCCGTGGGCCTGCAACTGGTGGACAACCCCTATGCCGCCCACGTGGGCCTGGCCCTCACGACGGACGTGCATGAGCCGGTGTTCGGCGCCGGCCGGGAATACGCCGCCAGCAACCTGGGGCTCAAAAGGGACGAGATCGCCCTGCTGGTGATCCTCTGGTCCCTCATCATCCTGCCCAAGCGGGAGCGCCAGGTTAGCCGGCGGGACCTGGAGGACGACGGCCAGGAAGACCTTTTTGGCTCCGCCAAGCCCCTGCCCCAGGGAGAAAGCGTGTCGCCGGGCCTGTCGGAAGCCTCATTGTTGGCGGACTTCGCCGGCCAGCTGGGTGGACGCACCAAGCTGCGTTCTTTCATGCTGCCGCGTCTGCACCGGCTGGGCTTCATCGACCGCCGCGCCGGCATGATCCACGAAGGGCCGCTCCTCGACGTGCTGCTGGATTACAGGGTGCTGGCGGACCGGGTCATTCACGGCGCCCTGGCGGACGTGCTGGCCCAGGCCGGCCACACCCTGCCCCGCGCCTCCGCTTTCGACGAAGAGCCGGACGCAGAGGATTTGCCTCCTGAAGCCATGGACGCAGGGGAGGACATCTGATGTTTCATATCAAGCAACTGGAAGTGGTGCATTGGGATTACTGGCGGCGCTTCACCCTGCCCCTGGATTCCCAGATCATCACCATCGTCGGTCCCAACGGCTCCGGCAAGACCACCCTGCTGGACGCCCTGCGCACCCTTTTCGCCCTGCGCTGTTCCGGTAAGCGGGATTTCCGCCGCTATGTGCGCCGGGCCAAGCGCAGCTTCGCCTGGATTCGGGCCGTGGTGGCCAACAAGGCGGGGGCAAGCGGCAAGCGCCCCTTCTTCCCCTGCATGCAGGACGAAGTGACCCTGGCTTGCCGCATCCGCCGTGCCGGCGGCGACTGGACCCGGGACTACGCCATTCTCGACGGCGACGTGGCCATCGAAGCCCTGGAGGAAACCGGCGAATGGGCGGGCCTCAGGGATTACCAGAACCGTCTGGCCTGGGGCGGTCTCACGCCAGCCATCGCCAAGGTGCTGGCCCTGGAGCAGGGCGACACGGACAAGCTCTGCGAATACACCCCCCGGGGCCTCTTGGACCTGGTCTTTGACGTGTTCGGCGACAAGGAGGTGCTGGACAACTACCAGTCCGCTCGGGAGGAACAAAACAACGCCAACAGGGAACTGGACGGCCTGGAGGTGGACCTGGACCGGCTGCGGGCCCAGGCGGAAGCGCGCCGGCTCGAAGCGGAGCGCTACCTGGAATGGAAACAGCTTTCCGACGAAGCAAGGGCGCTGGAGGCCGAGATCGTGCCCCGGCTGGAAATAACGGAACTCAGGCGCGAAATCGTCGCCGAGCGGGGCGAATTGAGCTTCCTAGAACTGGAACACCAGTCCTGCCGGCTGGCGGTGGACGTGGCCCAGACCCAATTGGAGCGGGTCCAGGCGGAAAAGCAGGACAGCGACAAGTTGGTATCCGCCGCCCGGGGCCTGGAACAGCAGGCGGAAGCGGCCCACCTGGCGGCCCACGACCGCCTGCGGGATCTGGAAAAGCTGTTGGCGGAACGGGACAAGCTGCGGCAACGGGTGGCCTCCGAACATGGCCAGGACGCCCTGTCCATGGAGAAGGAATACGAAACCGCGGAAGGCGAGCATGGTCGCCTGCGCCAGGATGAAAAGCGCCTGCTGGCCGCCTTCGAGGAAAAGACCGACCAGCTGCGGGCGGCCCGGCAACGGCATGGCCCGCCCACGGACCCGGAAGTAGCCCGTTTCCGCCGCCTTTTGCAGGAGGCGGGCATCGCCCACCAGACCCTCGCCGAAATCCTCGAAGTGACGGATGTGGGCTGGCAGGGTGCCCTCGAGGCGGTGCTGAAGCCCTTCCGCCACGTCATCCTGCTGGACAAGGAGTCGGACCGGCACCAGGCCTGGGCGCTGGGGGAAAGGGAGCGTTTCCGTCACTTCGTCGTGGCCGAGCGGGAGCGGGTGCCGGGCGCCCGGCTGCACAGTCTGGCGGAAGTGGTGCGTTTCAAGGACGACGCGCCACGCTGGCTGGCGGACCTGCTGAACCGCATCCAGCGGGTTGAAGACGCTGAAGCTGGCGGCCATCTGCCCCGGGACCAGGAGTGGATCACCCGGGACGCCTATCACCGGGAACGCCGGGGTGCCCGCCACCTGGGCCGGCCCACGGATTTCCATTTCGGCGAACTGGCCCGCCAGTCCCGTATCGACCAACTTGAGGCGGACATCGCCGCTATGGACCAGGCCCTCAGCGCCCTGCGGCCCAAAATGGACAAGGCGGCGGAAACCCTGGCAGCCCTCAGGAGCCGCCTCCTGGGCCTGCAATCCGCCCAGTTGCTGGCAGCCCGCTCCGCCGACTATGCGGAAGCAGAGGCCGCCCTGGCTGACGCGACGGCGGATCTCACCGCCGGCATTGCCGGCCGCATAGAAGCCAAGGACGAGGTGGACAAGACCGCCGAGCAGGTTTCCGGCATCAGGGTGGAATTCGAGCGGCGCCAGCGGGAAATGGGCGCGGCGGAACAGCGCCTGGCGGATCTGCTGCGGGAAGCCGGCCCGCGCCGCCATGAGCAGGCCCGGCGCATCCAGACTCTCAGAAGCCGCCGCCGCGGCATGCCGCCCCACTGGCTTTGTGCCGCCAGTCTGGCCCGCTTGCAGGAACACTATGGTGACAGCCGCGGGGCCAAAAACGAACTATTGCGCCTGAAGGAGCGGCTCGCCGGCGGGGACTGGGTCACGGACGACGGGGTGCTGGCCCTGCGGGACCGGCTGAACCGGGATGTAGGCCAGCGGGAAAAGGACTACGCCGAGCGCCAGGGTTATTGCGCCCTGGCGCGCCGCATCACGAATGAGGCCCGCTCCGCCTATATCGCCAAGCTCAGGGCCACCGTGCGCCAGTACGCCAAGAACCTGAAGGCCCTGGGGGAACTGGCCCAGGTGGACGTGGAATGCCCGGCACCAACGCTGGAAAACGACGACCTGTCCCTTTCCCGGGCAGGCCTGGAAGTGCGCTTCGACTTCGACCGCAAGGGGGCGGTGGGCATGAACGACGGGGAGGCCTCCGGCGGCCAGCAAGTCATGAAGTCCCTTATCCTGCTCATCGCGCTGCTCATGGACGAGAGCCGGCCCGGCGGCTTCGTCTTCATCGACGAACCCTTCGCCCACCTGGACGTGGCCAACATCGACCGGGTCGGCACTTTCCTCAGGGCCACCCGCGCCCAGTACCTCATCACCACCCCGGTGACCCACAACGCCAACGTCTTCGCCCCCTCCCAGCTCACCCTGGTGACCCGAAAGAAAGCCCCGCAGGAAGAATGGGCGCCGCCCATCGGGGTGTTGAAGCGCATGGATTGACAGAGGCATTTGTAGGTCTGGCTTCAGCCCGACAGCCCAGGTGTCGGGTTAAAACCCGAGCTACAAGCCGCCATGATCGTGAACAGCACTTGTCCATGATGGCTTGACACTCATGGGCGGGGGGCATTCATACGGCATCAGGGTCCGCCGTGCAGAATTTCAAGACTCTGCAATGCGCTTCTGGCGGCCTTGAAATTGAAGCGCTGGGTGTGACTGATGAGTTCGTCGAAAGCCACACCCAGGAGGGGCCGCAGGGAGCCGGCATTTTCTTCCAGCAGGGACAGGGCCGCCGTGTCGCTTTGCGCCAGAAGTTCATTGAGTTCGGCGAGCAAACGACCCAAGGCATCCGGCGCCATGGGCTGGACATTGGCAGGCAAGGCTTCCGGCAGGGAAGGCAGCCTGGCGGCGAATTTCAGGAACTCCCGTCGGATCGTTTCCTGCTCTCGCGCCAGGCTGGCGCCGGATGCTTTCCCGAGGCCATCCCGCTTCAGGATTTCTTCCAGGGACAAGGCCATGCCCGCCAGGCGGTCGGCCCCCAGGGTGGCGGCGGCCCCCTTGAGGGAGTGAGCCATGCGCTGGGCAATGCTCAGATCGCCTGCTGCAATACACACGCCCAGCCGATCCATATCATCGGCATGTGAAGCCACAAAGCGGTGCAGCAAGCGCAGGTATTTGGGCAGATTCCCCCGCACTGCCGCCAGACCACGTCCCGCATCCACCCCCGGCAAAAGCTTGACCTGGGCCAGGAGCCCGCCGGACTCCTCGGACCAGGCTGGCATGGTGGTGGCCTGCGCCGCCACAAACGCGGATGCCTCCGGCGTCCTGTCCGGCAGCCATTTCAACAGCGTGGCATACAGCGCACTCGGGTCCACGGGCTTGGCGATGAAGTCATCCATGCCCGCCTCCTGGCAGGCCCGGCGGTCTTCATCGAAAGCATTGGCGGTCATGGCCAGGATGGGAATATTTTGCCACCCCGACAGAACACGGATGGCACGGGTGGCGTCCAGCCCGTCCATGTGGGGCATCTGCATGTCCATGAGAACCAGGTCGTAGCCATGCTGGCTGGCCTTGTCCAGTGCTTCCAGGCCATCGACCGCCGTATCCACGCTCAGCCCCACCCCGTGCAACAACTCCAGCGCCACTTCGCTATTGATGGCATTGTCCTCAGCCAGCAACAGCCGGGCGCCGCTGTGGCGCTGACGCAGACGCATCTCCGCATCGACGACCTCCGGCGCGAGGGCGATGGACATGATGCCGTGTCCCCGCAGCAGGCGCGCCGTGAACCAGAACGTGCTGCCCCTGCCTTCGACGCTCTCGGCGCCCACCTCCCCGCCCATCAGTTGCGCCAGCCGTCGGGTGATGTTCAAACCAAGCCCGGTACCGCCATAACGACGGGTAATGGAGGAGTCTGCCTGCTCGAAGGCCCTGAACAGGCTCGCTATTTTGTCGGCGGGAATACCAATACCGGTGTCCTGGACCTCAAAGCGCACCAGCAGGTCGTCGTCCTGCTCCTGCAACAGACTGGCTCTCAGACTGATACACCCCGCTTCAGTGAACTTGATGGCATTGCTGGCGAGGTTGAGCAGGGCCTGACGCAGGCGCGTCGAGTCACCGCGCAACCAAAGGGGCACGCCGTCGCCATCCATGTCGATGCGCAATCCCTTGGTTTGGGCCCCGTCGGAAATCATGGAGCGCACATGGTCCAGCACCGCCCCCAGGGCAAAATCAGTTTTGTCCAATTGGAGTTTTCCGGCCTCGATCTTGGATAGATCCAGGATGTCATTGATGATGGACAACAGGTGCTGACCCGCGCCGTTGATCTTGTTCAGGCGCTCCACCTGCCCCGCCGAGGCCCCGGCGCGCATCAAGTGGGTCAGGCCGAGAATGGCATTCATCGGCGTGCGAATCTCGTGAGACATATTGGCAATGAAGGCACTTTTGGCCCGGTTGGCCGCATCCGCCGCCTGTCGTGCCGCCTGAAGTTCCCCGGTGCGCTGCAGGACTTCGCTTTCGAGTTGTTCGTTGTAGCGTGCCATCACCCCATCGGCCTGTTGCCGGGCCAGCGCGGAGCCGAACAGTCCGGCAACGGCGAGAAGCCCATTCAGCAATTCCTTCGGCAGATCGATCTGGTAGGCATAGCCTGCGACGATCACGGAAACGACCCGGGCGTTTTGCGTGACGGGTAGGAATACGAAACTGGCCGGTGCCGACGCTATGGAATATTTCTCCAGCCCGAGAAAGCCGCTGTCCACAACTTCCCGCACCGAAACCAGAATGTCCTCCGCCAGCCTGGCGAACAGGCCGGGATGCGCGCTTGGGCCGAGGAGGGGGCCGTCCGCTTCCACGCGAAACACCGCAGCGGTGTCGGCACGGAAAATATTGGTGGCAACGGCAACGCTTTCCTCGGCAAGTTTCGCGTTGGGCAGCAGTCCGGAGATGTATTGCACCGCCTGAGTGAAGGCGGCAAAACAGAATGCGGGCGTCAGTTCCAGGGGGGAGGCAGCCAGTACCGGGGAATTGCTTGGCGAGGCCTCAGTGGGGGCCGCAGGGCCACAGGGGCGCAAATAGAGATTTTCGATAAACGCGTCTTCAAAGTCCGGCAATGAGGACATGTTGATGACCCGGCATTGCCCGGCAAGCGCCCGCAGACTTTCATTGGCCAGCGCGGAAACCACCAGGTCCTGACAGCCGTTGAGGGCGCTGTTGCCAAGAAGCTGCACATTGCCGGGCGCCACTGGCGGCAAGAGGCCAATCGCCAGGGCATTGGCGGCATCGAGGGTACGGCCAAAGGCACCGCCCACCAGCACGTCGGCAATTTGCCCCATGGCGATGCCGGCTTCCTTGCAAAGCAGTTCAAAGCCGGCGGCAATGGCGCCTTTGGCACGCTGCAGTTGATCCACGTCGTGCTTGGTGAGGCGAAATGGCGTGCCGGGTAGCAGAAATCCCGTGCCGTTCCCGGCTGTAAACTGGCCGGCTTCATTGAGCAGGCCCTCCCTACGCAACAATGCCACCAGGTCCACGAGACCGGAACCGCACAGGCCCTTGGGCCTTGCGCCGCCGAGGGTCTCGAAAATCCAATCCGGCTCGACGCCCTGGCTGCGGCGCACCCTGCTGATGGCGCCAGGCTCCGCCGCCATGCCACAACTGATGCCCATGCCTTCAAAGGCTGGCCCGCCAGCGGCTGACGTGACGAGAAAGCGGCGGCCATCCCACAAGGCCATTTCCGAGTTGGTACCGAAGTCGATGAACAGTACCGGGTCGGCGCGTGCCGCCACATCTGCATGGATCAAGCCGGCGGCGAGATCCGATCCCACAAAGCCTGCCAGGGGCTGGACGATATCGATCACGGCCGTGTCTGCCAGATTCCACGCCTCCCGCCAGTGGGCGGACTGGGGGGGCGTGCACACCACCGGCGCAGCCCAATGCTTCGGGTCAAGCAGATAACGGGGATCCTCCCCGCATAGCAAGATCAACATGGCACTATTGCCGACAATGGAAATCCGCCCCACTTCATGCAGGGAAAGCCCTTCCCGGGTGGCGATGTCCAGGAGTACGTCGCCAATGGCCTTAAGCACCCGCTCTTGAAGTTCGCTAGCGGCAGCCGGGGAATCGGCAGCGGCCAGCAAGCGGTTCACAATATCGGCGCCAAACTTCGCCTGGGGATTGGGGCCGAAGCGCATGGCAATGCGCCGACCGCTATGCAGATGACAAATCGCCAGGGAAATATGGGTAGTTCCCAGATCCACGGCGACGCCATAGCGCATCTTTTCGCCGGGCTTGTAGGAGGTCTCATAGTGACTGCGATATTCGCTGTCGGGCAGCGAGCGCCACACGGAAGGTGGTGCCGGATTGTCCAGGAATAGGCTCAGATTCTTCTCCGGGCGAATCTGGCAAGCCAGCCGGGTTCCCGTGGCTAGCAGAGAGGCATCCAGATGCAAGCGCTCCACCAGAGTGGGGGTACCCGCCTCGCCCACCGCCACCTGTACCCGGCACAGTCCACACGCGCCGTTGCCCCGACAGGCTGAACGGACTCTCAGTTCACCGGTATTGAGGGTATCCCGCAGGGTTTGTCCGGGAAGGCATTCGAGGGTGCATTCGCCAGTGGCCGTACGGACAACAATCTTCGGCATGCTTCAATTCCGGGCAATGCTGCGGCTTTGCCGGCAGGGTTCGTTGCGGGCCGCTCTCACCAGGGCTTCAATGTTCTCCGGCTTCGACTCCGGCGGTATTTCGCAGCCCGAGGACAAGATGAAGCCGCCGCGCTGGCCGAAGACCTGGATCAGGCGGCGTGCTTCGGCTTCGATCTCTTCCGGTTCATCCTCGATAAATGCCACGGAGCGAATATTCCCATCCAGGCAAAGCCCGTCGGGCAACTCCTGGCTAATGCCAAGAGGATCAACGCAATAGTCAAAATTGCCCATGTCGGCACCGATGCCGGCATACATGGGCAGAATCAGGCGTGTGCGGCCGGCGATATGCAGCCAGTTCACCCGGGCGCCGGCCTGTTTGAAGGCGCTGAACATACGGGCGAGGCGCGGCGCCAGCAGTTCCCGGAAGAACCCGGCCGGCACCACCTCGGTACTGCCAGCGGGTTCAAAAATCAGCGGCAGATGGGCGCCGGCCTCCATCTGGGCGCGGCCAAAACGAATGGCTACGTCGGCACAGAAATCGAGCAGGATTTCAAAACGCTCGGAATCATCTGCGGCCAAATATAGGGCCGCCTCCGGACCAAGAAGCTGTAGCGCCAGGGTCATGGGACCCTGAACCATGCCCACCACCGGGGTCTCGTCGCCGACCGTCAGGCGCAGTTTGCGCGCCATGGTCAGCAGTTCCGGCATGCGTCCGGCCCGCTGGGGATCGGGCACCACCAATTGGGAAAAATCGGATTGCGGCGTCAGCGGACGCTTCACCACCGCCGGATAGAAGTCGGCAGGAAAACGCAGCGCGGCCCCCACGGCCTCCGCTTCCACACAGACATCAGTCGCCGCAAATACGCAGTCGTGGCCATAGCGCCCCAGGGCTTCCAGCTGACAGTCGGCCGCCAGGGTGCCGTTTTGTACGTACTCGAGAATGCTGCGGCCGGAGATCAGGGCTGCGTGTCCGAAGATCTGGGGCATGACCGGGGTTCTGTCCGGTGTGCCGAAACTTACCGCAGCGAGAACCCGTTCAAGACTGTTCACGCGGTTTCTCCCCGAACAGCGGTTCCAGGTACTTGACGGCATCGAAAGCAGTCTGGCCGACGTAATCCACATTCAGGGCCGCCGCCGTGGACTGTTTGAGGGCGGCACCGCCCGCAAGTATGGGGACGTGGCCAAGCCCAGCCTCTTCCAGTGCCTGCCGCACCAAACGCACCCGGGGCATGACATTGGTGATCAAGCCGCTGATACACAAGGCATCGGCATTTTCCGCCCTGACCCGCTCCGCCACGGTGGCGACCGGCACATCCTTGCCGCAATCCACAACCCGGTAACGATTGCCGATCAGCACCATCTTGACGATGTGTTTGCCGATGTCGTGAATATCGCCTTCCAGGGCCGCCACCACGATGGTGGCCTTGGCATTCGGCGGCGTGCTGCTGTCCGAGAACAGTTCCCGCGCCACCGCCGACACGGCCCGGCCGGCCAGCATGATTTCCAGCAGGTTGAATTGCTCGACGGTGCATTTGTTGTCCAGGGCTTCCATCGCAGGCTGGATGCCGTGGCGAATGATGTCCTCGATTTCGACACCCTGGCGGCGCAATTCCTGCGTGGTGGCCAGGGCGCGCTTGTGATCACCGCTGATGAGCGCTTCGCTCAGTACCTGGAGGTCGGTATTCATGGTGCGGTCCACTTCAGACAGGGGACGGCCTACAGGGTGTACGGCCGCTTCCTGCAATGACGGCACAGCATGAGTATTTCTTTAGCCCCGGGAGCCCTTTGCATGCGTAAAAACGCTCCGCGTGGGCAGATAAACCTGAAAAGCTCAGTTTGAAACGCCGAGGCGCCGAGACGCAGAGGAAAAACAAGAACTTGATGGGGGAGCCTGCTTCACCCGTTTGGTGAGGCGCCGATTGCTGCGAAGCCCTTGTTTTCTCGGCGCCTCTGCGCCTCGGCGTTTAGTCAACTGCCTTTTCAAGGATGAAGCCTGCCCACCCTACCTTGCCCCCATGATCCTGAACAGGACTTCCGTGTTGTCCATGACACCGCTGAAGCGCTCTGCACCGCGACCGTAGGCGGAGAGGGGCACGTCGGTGGCGGTGTGGGCGGCACTGCTGCCGGGAATCTGACCGGTGACGGAAAAACCGCTACCCTCATGCAGGCGGTAGGGGTGGCTGGAGACAGGCAGGCTTCCCGCAAAGGGATGACTCGCATCCCGCGCAGGCTGGGGACTGGTGGTCCAGGCTTCCAGGCGATCCGGGTTCGCGCCGTAGCCGATGAGCATTTTGCGGTCGATGTCCGTGGTTTGCGGGTAGCCATCCGGCGCCAGGGTATAGCGGGGAAAACCAGCTTGTTCATAAAGGCCGACGACCTGATCCCGCAGTTCCTTCACGCCCTTGCCAGCCCTGGCCCGTAAGTCCTCATCGCTCAGTTTCGAGGCGCCGATGACGGCAGCACCAGAACACTCGTGGTCGGCAGTGACGATGACCAGGGTATCCGGATGGGTGTCGGCAAAATCCCGCGCCACTTTCACGGCCCTGTCGAATTCCAGCACTTCCAGCATCCAGCGATCCGCGTCCATGGCATGGGCCTGCTTGTCGATGGAGGCGCCCTCGATCATGGCAACGAAGCCTTTCGGGTTTTTCGCCAGCACGTTCAGGGCCACCTTGGCCATCTCGTCCAGCATGGGCTGGTCCGGGAAGCCGTAGTCCGACACCACTTCTGGATGGCCGCGACGACCGGCGATCTTGTCCAGGGCCACGTTCATGTTGGAGTAGGCGAACAGGCCCAGCAGTTTCGCCGGAGCCTTGTCTGCGAGCGTGCGCAGGCTGCGGTTGTCAGCGGCATAGGCAAAACCGGCGGCCTCGAAATCGGCAATCAGGTCCCGTTCGGGGTCAAGTTTGCCGGGTGCGGCCTTCCAGCCGGCCACGATGTCCGCCGGCAACACATAGTCCGAACCCTTGCGGCGCTGGGAACCGTTCAGTGCCTGAGGCTTGATGGTGTCGGCGGGATTCGGCAGGAACCACTTGCGCCCTCCCCCCATGAGCACCGCCAGGCCCGTCAGCTGACGATCATCCAGATATTGGTCCACGATGCCGGTGCCGCGGCCCCGGTTCCCGGTGTGCACGGCGTTGGCGGCAGGGGTGGCGTCGAACACGTCCGCCGTGGTCACCAAGCCCAGGGACGTGCCCCGGGTGCGGTGCAGGTATTCAGACAGGTATTCGACCCGGGGATTGTCAAAGGCGTCCAGGGTATCGTCGGGGAAAACACCCTCCTGCTCGTTGGCCGCCTTGTTTCCCGTGACGTAATTGGACATGCCCGGCGCCGAGTCCGTGACGATGCCATTCAAGGAAGACGTCATGACCATGCCGGTAATCGGGAAAGTATCCATGGCCAGACGCCCCCGGGCCTTGCCCTGGGCATAGCCGGCGGCCATGATGCGGGCGGCGGTGCGATGGGCCGCGCCCATGCCATCCCCCAGCAGGATGATGATGTTCTTCGGCGGCCTTGTCCCCCTGGCGAGGGCCGCGACTTCGAAACTCCCCTTGGCTGTCACCGTGCGGCCGTCGTCCTGGCTGGCCACCACGCTCAGGATATGGCGCCCCGGCCGCGTGTTGGCGTAGGCCCGCAGGGACACCACCGCCGTACCCGCCGGCAGGCCTTTCACAAGTTTGTCCGGATCATCCAGCAGGCTGGTGGCGCCCTCCGCCGCCTTGACCGGCACCCCATCCACCTCGAAGCGAAAGGCCGTGATGTGCTGGCCCGGCTCCGGGCTTACGGTGGCCTGCAGGTCGAAGCGCTGGCCCGGCAGAAAACGGGCAATGAGCGGTTCCGCCTGACCGGAGGAAAACAACTCGCTGGGGGGCGTCAGGCGGGAAACCGTGGGCGCCGCCAGCAGGGGCTGGGCCAGCAGCAAGGCGCAAAGGGCCGTAAAAGAATATCGAAACATGGGGCTATCCATCCCTCAGGGTTTGGCTGCGGCTTTGTCCAGCAGCAGACGAATATAGGAAATACGACCATCGGCCTCTTGCCGGGGTGCGATCTCCAGGGTGCCGGAGAGGCGCAAGGAGACGAAGGGCGGCCAATTGACGGGAACGTCCCCCAGCACGGTGACGGTGCTGGCCGGCAGATCATCCGCCAGGCCCTCATCCCCATCACCCATGAGCACCGGCTGGGGCACCAGCAGGGCCATGCCCGGCCCAGCATTTTCCGCATGCACCAGGTAGCCGGTAAGGCGCACCCGCTTCCCCGCCAAGGACATCAGCCTTGCCGTGGGTTCCAGGCCCCGGGGTCCAAGGGGCTGGCGGAAGAACTCGGAGAACGGGAGGTCCGTCGCCGGCATCTCGGCCAGGGCCGGCAGGCTCCCGCCAAGGAGGTAGGCAAGAAATATCAGGGGTTTCATGAGGCTGAAAACATTCAGGGGCAAGATGGAGGTTCCGCGAACTGCGGTGCCATTGTGCCTAAAAAATGTTCCGTCTTCATTACACAGCCTCGTCACAAAAGCTTCATTCAAGTTCCAGGCTACCGCTCCGTTACCCGCCGGGAGCTGCCTTTCCCTGATTGGCTCGCCTGCAACAGGACCCCGAATCATGAAAAATCGCCATACCGAGAGCGTGCGCCAGGCCATGGACCAGCACCTCCTGACACCGGCCTTCCAGCCCATTGTCAGTTTCCAGGACGGCAGCCTCTTCGCCTTTGAAGCCCTCATTCGCGGCCCGACGGGCAGCGCGCTGGCCCTGCCCGACCAGATTTTTGCCGCAGCCCGGGCGGAGAAGCTGACTCACGAACTGGAGCTGTACTGCTGCCGAGCCGCAGTGCGGGAATTTGCCAGGCTGGAGCTGGAGGGCCAGTTGTTCGTCAATCTCAGTGCGCCACTGATTGAAATGCTGGGGGACCGCCGTAACAGCGAACTGCTGCAGGACATATTGCTCTGCGGTACTCCGCCCAATCGCATCGTCCTCGAACTCACGGAACACGAGCGAGTGGAACACCCGGAAAACTTGCTGGCGGCCCTGCCCGCTTTCAAGGCCCTGGGCATCCGCCTGGCGATCGATGACTTCGGGGACGGTCGTTCCAGCCTGCGGCTGTGGGCGGAGCTGGCACCGGACATCGTCAAGATCGACCGCTATTTCATCTGCGGCATCGACCGGGATATACGAAAACTCGAATCTGTGCGGGCGATGTTGCGGCTGTCCGAGGCCTTCGGCAACAGCCTGGTGGCGGAAGGTATTGAAACCGAGGCGGAACTGGCGGTGCTGCGGGACTTGGGCATCACCTACGGCCAGGGCTATTTCCTCGGCCGCCCGGCTTTCCAGCCGGATCAGAGTCTGCCGCTGTCCGCCCGGGCCGTATTGGCCTCCAGCAAGATCGCCGTCTATCCGGACTTGCGGCCCGCTTTGATTCGTACTGAAACCGCCGAAAAACTGAACGTTAGCGCGCCCGTCATCAGCCCGCGGCTGGATAACCGGGCTCTGGCCCAGCTCTTCGAGTGTCATCCGGACCTGCACGCGGTGGCCGTGGTGGACGGAGGTCGTCCCCTGGGCCTCATCAACCACCAGCATTTCCTGGAACGTTTCACCCGCCCCTACCATCGGGAGATCTACGGCCGACGCTCCTGTTCCATGTTCATGCAGGCCTCGCCACTGCTGGTGGAACGCTCCACGCCCCTGGACGCCCTCGCCGCCGTGCTCGCCGGGGACGATCAGCGCTACCTGCAGGATGGCTTCATCCTGACGGACAACGGCCGCTATTTCGGCCTGGGCACCGGCCAGTCCCTGGTGCGGGCCGTGACGGAGTTGCGTATCGAGGCCGCCCGCCATGCCAACCCCTTGACAGCCCTGCCCGGCAACATTCCCATCACGGAACACATCGGTCGATTATTGGCCAGTGGCACGCGTTTTTCCGCCGCCTACTTCGACCTGAACCACTTCAAGCCCTTCAACGATCTCTACGGCTACTGGCGGGGCGACGAGATGATCAAACTGGCAGCCCGCTCCATCGCCGCCCGCTGTGATCCCCTGCGGGATTTCATCGGCCACGTGGGCGGTGACGATTTCGTGGTGATGTTCCAGAGCGACGACTGGGAAGTGCGCTGCCACGGCATCGTGGCGACATTCAATCGGGACGCCCTTGATTTGTTCGACGGCACGGAATTGGCACGAAACGGCATCGAAAGCGAAGACCGGCGCGGCAACCCGAGCTTTTTTCCCCTTACGACGCTCTCCGCCGGGGTGGTGCAGGTGCGCCCAGGGGACTACGCCACGGCGGAAGAAGTGGCCTCGGCTGCTGCCGCCGCCAAGCGCCGAGCCAAGAAAAAAGGGGGCGGCATCGACTGCCGTCCCCTATCCCACAATTCGCCACCGGCCCCATCCCTCGGGGCCATGATGTGAATCAAGTTGCAAGGAAAACCCTTGCCACTTGCAACTGTCTTTACGCCTTGGCGGGGCGGCCGGTCTTGAGCTTTTCCAGAGCACGGGCCTGGTCCACCAGATCGGCGGCAGGCAGGGCGGCCAGGAGTTGCAGGCCGAGGCGCAGGAGTTCACTCTTCTTCACTTCTACCCCAGCGTCCAGGACACGTTGCTTGAGCAGGGCCAGGTTGGCGTAATCCGCCTCCGGCATGGTGAAGCTGTCACGCACCAGCTTGATCTTGGCGGGCTTTTCCACTTTCGGCGGCTTTTCGGCCTTCAGCGGCTTGGCTAGCTTGGCCGGCTTTTCGACCTTTGCCGGCGTTTCCTTCACGGGCTTGGCCGGCTTTTCGGCCTTGACCACGACTTCCTTCACCGGCTTGGCCGGCTTCGCTACCTTGGCCGGTTTGTCAGCCTTCACGGCGGCGGCGGGAGCCGCCACGGGCGCTACCACGGGCTTCGCAGCCTTCGCACGCTTTGCAGGTGCAGCCTTGGCCGGCTTGGCGGCGGGACTGGCAGCTTCAGGAGCAGCGGCTTCAGCCACCACTTCCACGGCGGGGCTGGCCGGAGGAACTTGTTCGACTTGCTGTTCGGCGGACTTGGTTTCGTTCTCGGACATTTTCATCTCCTTTGTAGAAATTGTTAATACAGTATAAACCGTTTATACGATATATCAAGTTGACTTTTGCAAAACAGGTGCGGGACCGAACATGGCCAACGGCGGACTATAATGCCGGCCCTTTCGCCATTCACCATGCGCACCGCCACCATGAGCAGCCTGCCCCCGCCAGTCGAATTGGATTTCCACGGTCTGCCCGCCCTCAAACTGAGTGCCCCGGGCGGCGCCAGCGCCGTCATCACCCGCCATGGTGCCCAGCTACTTTCCTGGACACCCGTCGGCGGTGCCGAGCGCTTGTTCCTCAGCGACGCGGCTGTTTTCGATGGACGCCAGGCCATCCGCGGCGGCGTGCCGGTGATTTTTCCCAAGTTCGGCGGCGACGGACCCTTGCGCCACGGCTTTGCTCGCGGGCTTCCCTGGGAGGTGGTGGATGCCCGCAGCGGCGAGGATTTCTCCACCGTCACGCTGCGACTGGTGGACAGCGATGCCACCCGCGCACTCTGGCCCCACGCCTTTGAAATCGAAATGACCGTGATGCTGAGCGGCAAGCGCCTGGACCTGGAGCTGGGAGTGGAAAATCCCGGCAACCGGGCTTTTTCCTTTACCGCCGCCCTCCACACCTATCTACAGGTGCACGAGGTGGAAAATGTCACCCTGCGGGGCCTGGAAGGCCTCTCCTATGTGGACCAGCTCAGCAACGGCGCCATGGCGGAGGAGGAGCGGGAGGCCCTGCTGGTAGATAGGGAGGTGGACCGCATCTATCTACGCGTCAACAAGCCCCTGGTGCTGACCCACCCCCGGGGCGGCGCCGTCGCCCTGGAACAGCAAGGCTTCCCGGACGTGGTGGTGTGGAACCCATGGGAAGAAAAATGCGCGGCCCTGCCGGACATGCAAAAAGATGGTTTTCGCCGCATGCTCTGTGTGGAAGCCGCAGCCGCCCACCACCCGATCAGGCTGGACGCCGGTGAATCCTGGTTCGGCCGCCAGACCCTGGTGGCGATGTAGGCGCCCCTGCTCTCAACCCAGGCCGAAGGCCCGCTCGATACCACCCACCACTACCCGAAGTTCCTCCTCAAGCCCGAGCACGCAACTCTGAAGTTCCGGGCCGTCGGCAGCAATGGCCTGTTCCAGGGCCAAGGCCCTGGCGGCAAGTTCCATCGCTCCGATGGTGCCGGCAATACCCTTGACACTGTGCACCCGCCGCCTTGCCTCTTCCGTGGCCCGCTCCGCCAGGTTGGCGCGTATACGCTCGCCTTCACCTGAAAACCGGGCCTGGAAACTGCGCAGCACTTTTTCATAAAAAGCCGTCCGATTCAGCATGCGGCGCAGGCCGTCCACGCTATCGATGCCCGGCAAATAGGGCATGCACGCCCCCTCGTGTGCCATGTCCGGCAACGGCAACAGCGCTGGCAAGACAGGCAAGGAGCGCAGGGGCCGCCAGCGCCGCAGCACCGTCAGCAATTGGGCCGGATCAATGGGTTTGGAGAGAAAATCGTTCATGCCGACAGCAATGCAACGCTGGCGCTCTTCTTCAAAGGCATGGGCGGTCAGGGCAATGATGGGAATATCCGCCCGGACCTCGCCCTCCCGGATGCGGCGACTGGCCTCCAGGCCGTCCATTTCCGGCATCTGTATATCCATGAGTATGACGTCGAAAGCAGCGCTCGGCGCCGCCAGGGCTTGCAAGGCCAGCCTGCCATTGCCGGCCACTTCAACCCAGGCACCAAATGCCGCCAACAAATCCTGCATGATCAACTGGTTGGTGGGCACATCCTCCGCCACCAGGATGCGCATACCGGCCAGCGCGCCGCCCCCTGTGATCGAGGGCACTTCCCGCTCCCACAGGTCTGCCCCCTGCGCGAAGCGGGCCAGGCACTCGGCAATGCGGGCTGCCGTGACCGGTTTCTCCAGCACCGCATCGAAGCCGCCCAGGACATCGCGATACGCCCCGTCGTGCACATTGGCCACCGTCACCAGGATGAGACGCGTGGCAATGCCATGGCGGGCGCGGATGTTTTCCGCCAGTTCCACTCCGTCCATGCCCGGCATGATGAGGTCGAGCATGACGCAGTCAAAGGGTGAGGATTCCGCCAGCAGCGCCAGGGCTGCCGGGCCGCAATCCGCAGCCTGCACCACGCAGCCATTTTTCTGCAGCAGGCTCGTCAAGACAGTCCGCGCCAGATCGTTGTCATCCACCACCAGCACACGATGCTTGCCGCTTGCCAGGGGCTCACACGCACTCTCGTCGATGCCCAGGCAAGCCGTGAAACTGAAGACCGACCCGGCACCGGGTTGGCTCTCGACCCGAATGGCACCGCCCATTAATTCCACCAGGCGCTTGCTGATGGCCAGGCCCAGCCCCGTGCCGCCATGTTTCCGGGTGATGGAACTGTCAGCCTGGGAGAAGGCCTGAAACAGCTTATCCACCGCTTCCGGCACCATGCCGATCCCGCTGTCCTGGACCCTGAACACCAGCCGGACCTGATCCTCCACCCGGGATTCCACGTCGATGAACACGATGACCGCGCCTGCTTCGGTAAACTTGAGGGCATTGCCAACCAGGTTGATGAGCACCTGGGAAAGGCGCAGTGGATCCCCTTGCAAACCTTGGGGAACATCCGGGGCCACCACGTACTCCAGGATCAGGTTCTTTTCCTGAACACGGGTACGCAACATGCTGGACAGACTTTCCAACACGTCGTCCAGTTGAAACGGAACGGCTTCAAGCTGGAGTTTGCCCGCGTCGATTTTCGAGAAATCCAGGATATCGTTGATGAGGGTCAAGAGCAGCTTGCCGGCGCTTTCGATGCGTTTGACGTAGTCCCGTTCGCGCTTGCCCAGGGGGCCTTGCAACAACAAAAACGCCAGGCCGATCACCGCATTCATCGGCGTGCGAATTTCATGGCTCATGTTGGCGAGGAATTCCGCCCGAGTGCGGGACAAGGCCTCTGCCTCCTGCCGCGCCTGCTCACGCATCTGGGAAAACGCCCGGGCCTGTTCGCCATCAAAAGCCAATCGGTTCTGCAGACATTCCAGGCCCTGGAGAACCTGGGCGATTTCGTCATTGCCGCGCACATCCAGTTGGCTACCCAGGCTGCCGGAAGACATGTGCTGAAACACCGGCAACACCCGGCTGCCCAGGGGCTTGACGATCAACTTGCGCAGCAGCCATAGGCCGACGACAAACAGGCCCGCCGCCATGGCCAGTCCGCCCCCCACCACCAGCCAGGCGACCCGCCCAGATAGGGCTGTGAATTCCTCCAGGGGCGCGCCAGCGGCGATGATCCACGCCGGGTCCGCCAGGGTTTCAAATATCACCAGTTTGTCCCGGACCCGGGTTTCCCCGGCTTCGGAATTCACCCAGGGATAGACCAACTCACCTTTCCGCAGGCGCGCCATTTCTCTGATCAGGTTTCCGCCCCCCTGCAAGGGCACCTCGCCAGCCCCCCGCCAGCCTTCCTTGTAGGGGTGCAGGACCAAGTTGCCAAAATCAGCCCCCGGCGTCACATCCACGATGTAGTAATAGCCTGACTCACCAATTTTCAGACCCCGAATTTCAGACTGGAAATAGGCAATTTCCCGGGCCAGATCAAAACCGACTTCGATGGCACCAATGACCTCGCCCCGGCCGTTCAGGACAGGGTGAAAGCTGGACAGAAAAACACGGCCAAATGCCCGGACCGTGCCGCTGTAGGGTTTTCCAGCCAGCAGGGCCGCCAGGGCCGGGTGATCCCCAGGCATAACGCTGCCCGTGACCAAGCTACCTGCGGCATCCTGCTGGTTCGTCAAGCCGCGCCTGAAGCCCTCCGGCGTACGCGTATAGAGTGTTCCGACGCCCCGGAAGTCCCGAAGAAATACGGACACCGCGCTGGGCTGGGCAAGTTGCCCGCCGTGGAGCAAGCCAGGCGTTTTACCCATGGCCGTAGCGACCTGATCCGAGAGCAGGCGGGAATGGTGCTCTGCTTCCCGGCGGACGGCTTCAATGCGCACCGCCACCGCCACGCGCAGCAAGCCCACATCATGACGAAGCTGCTTTCGGGCATTGTCATCCAGCTCCTGGGACACATCGGTCACCAGAATGGCGGCGAAACAGCCGAAGACAGCCAGCGCGGCGAGCAGAAACAGGAAGACGAACTTGTAGGCAATCGAGGCATTGTCAAAGGCGTTTCTCAGCCGGAACAGGCGCCCGTTCGCCACCAGGATGCCGTGCAGGAAGCCGACGGAAGTTTGCTGCTGTTGCCGAATCGCGGCATGGCTGGCTTCTGCGGCCCTTACTTGGGCTGCGCTGGGCTTGCGGCGCAGGGACAGGTAGCCGGTAATGACGCCCTGCTCCCAGATCGGTGAAACATGGGCCTCGACCCAATAGGCATCGCCGTTCTTGCAGCGGTTCTTGATGACACCAATCCACGGTCGACCGGCCTGGAGGTCGGTCCACAGGTCGGCAAAGACTTCCTTCGGCATGTCCGGGTGACGCAGGATGCTGTGGGGCCGGCCGAGAAGTTCATCTTCCCGATAGCCGCTGATTGCCAGAAAGTCCCCATTCGCATAGACAATGCGCCCGGCCAGGTCCGAGCGGGAGACGATGAGCTGCTCGTTCCTTAGTTCAAGAACCTGGCCCGTCAGGGGCACCTTGTCAGGCATTTGCTTTCACCCGCGATTTGCCGCAGAACGCATGTTGGAAATTGGAGGCGCTTCACACTAACAGCGCGTGATGTGGCACAGCATACCCCCAAACGATTGATATTTCACAATTCAAAAGCCGGGCAGTACTCCGC
The DNA here is from genome assembly GCA_043743785.1 of Rhodocyclales bacterium. GTDB lineage: Bacteria > Pseudomonadota > Gammaproteobacteria > Burkholderiales > Rhodocyclaceae > JAQTNA01. The sequence goes on from JAYTVW010000024.1 coordinate 20,346, forward strand.
CCGGCATTGGATTCTTCTCGTCAATGTTTCAGGCAAACCCAGTGGGAATATTAGAAAAATTGAACTTCTTGACGGGAATCCAGGCAGGTAGCTGGAATTCAAGTCCCTTTTGGATTTATGCTGCGAATTCTTTTTCCCTGGGATGACAGCATGAGTGCCTGGTCTTGCCCCCACGACCTGAATGGGGTCTGCCAAAAGGTCAATGGTGCCCGCTGCGATCCAGGCATGCGTGGCTGCGTGCTCCACGGCCGCTTCCGCTTCGCCAGCGAAGAAAAGAACCTTGAGCGCAAACCCGTCAAGGCCGAGCCTGCGCCGGAACCCGGGGCAAGCGCCAAGCCACCGAAGCGCCGGGTGCCCTTTTGAATCTCAACCCTCGTCAGCGTAGCGCTTCTCACCTGCCATCACCGGGAACGGCAGCCGGTTTTCCGGCGGCGGCAAGGGGCAGGCCGCGAACGGCGTGAAGGCGCAGGGCGGGTTGTAGGCCCGGTTGAAGTCCAACAGGATGCGCCCGTCCCGGGCCGGCGGCGCCCGCAGGAAACGCCCACCGCCGTAGGTTTCCTTGCCGGCGGTCTGGTCCCGAAAAACAAAGAACACGCCCTCGTCCCCATCCTCCAGGGGCAGTAGGGCGCATTCCATGCCATCCCGGACAAACACAGCCCGGTGGCGCACCGGCACGATTTTCAGATCCCCCGTCATGGTCTGGATCTGCAATTCCATAGGCTGCGCGAGCACTTGCCACTTGGCCTCCAGGCACCAGTCCGGGTCGAAAGGAAAGCACGCCACGCCGGCAAAATGCCGCTTGTCCCGCCAGGCCAGATCCCGCAAACGCAGGGCCAGGCGGCCGTCCCGTTCGATTACGAAAAAAGCAAGCTGCCCGCATGTCACCCGGGTGGGTTCGCCTACCCTGTCGGTGTGCAGGACCACGGCCTCGCCCTCCGCCGGCCGCCAGACAAGGGACGCACCCTGCCAGTCCAGCATCCCCAGCCGAGCCGGGCCTTCCGGCAGGCGCACGGGGCCGGCCGTGCCCACCGCGTTGGAGCCGGGTTCCAGCCAGAAGAGACCGATGAGGCCCAGCCAGCTTTCCGGTGCGGCGAGTTCCACCTGCCGCTGTTCCCGCCAAATATCGAATCCACTGTTCATGCCATTCTCCTTGGGCGGGCATTATGGCCCGGCTCATAGCCAAATTCCGGCTTATGTCATTGACGGCCGTCTGCGCCGGCAGGATACTTCGCGCCGACTCGCCTCCGGGTGATATACGCTCTTTTGTCCATTCAGGAATTCGCCATGCTGCAAAAGCTCTCTACCTTCTCCGGCGTCCAGGGTCCGGTCGTCATCATCGTCATGGACGGCTACGGCCTGCCGAAAACCGAGGTGGGCAGCGCCATCGCCGCCGCCAACAAGCCCACCCTGGACAAACTCTTCGCCAACTACCCGAACATTCGCCTGCGCGCCCACGGCACGGCAGTGGGTATGCCCTCCGACGACGACATGGGCAATTCCGAGGTAGGCCACAACGCCATCGGCGCGGGGCAAGTGTATTCCCAGGGCGCGGCCCTGGTGTCCAATGCCATCGCCTCCGGCGCCATCTGGCAGGGTGCGGCGTGGAAGGGCATCGTGACGGGTGCCAAGGCCGGAGTCTACGGAAAAGCCGGGGTCGTCCATTTCCTCGGCCTGTTCTCGGACGGCAACGTGCATAGCCACATCGACCACCTGAAGGCCATGGTTGTCCAGGCCAAGACGGACGGCATCAGAAAGGTGCGCATCCACGTCCTGCTGGACGGCCGGGACGTGCCGGAAACCAGTGCCCTGGATTACGTGGAGCCTTTCGAGGCCTTCCTGGCAGGCGTTTCCGACGCCGGTTTCAATGCGAAGATCGCCTCCGGTGGTGGCCGCCAGTGCATCACCATGGATCGTTACGAAGCCAACTGGTCCCTGGTGGAGCGGGGCTGGCAGACCCATGTGCTGGGCCTGGGCGAGCAGTTCGCCAGCACCGTCGAGGCGGTGAAGGGCCTGCGCCTGAGTCACCCCGGCACCATCGACCAGGATCTGCCGCCCTTCGTCATCGCGGAAAATGGCAAGCCGGTGGGCACCATCGAGGATGGCGATTCCGTGGTGTTCTTCAATTTCCGGGGCGATCGGGCCATCGAAATCACCCGCGCTTTTGAAGAAAGCGACTTCACCAAGTTCGACCGGGTGCGCGTGCCGAAAGTCACCTACGCCGGCATGCTGCAATACGACGGCGACCTGAAGCTGCCCAAGCGCTTCCTGGTATCGCCGCCGGTCATCACCGACACCACCGGCGAATGGTTCTCCAAGGCCGGCATCACCCAGTTCGCCTGCTCGGAAACCCAGAAGTTCGGCCATGTCACTTATTTTTGGAACGGCAACCGCTCCAGCAAGTTCGAAGGCGAGACCTACCAGGAAGTGCCAAGCGATGTGGTGCCCTTCGAGCAGCGCCCCTGGATGAAGTCGGCGGAAATCGCCGACGCCATGATCAAAGCCTTGAAGTCCGGCCAGTACAAGACCCTGCGCTGCAATTTCGCTAACGGCGACATGGTGGGCCACACCGGCAACTTCCGCGCCGCGACGCTTTCCATCGAAGCCCTGGACCTGGCCCTGGAACGCCTCCTGCCGGTCATTGACGCGATGGGAGGCGTGGCCCTCATCACCGCCGACCACGGCAACGCGGACGAAATGTTTGAGCTGGACAAGAAGACCAAACAGCCGTCGCTGAACAAGGACGGCTCCTTCAAGGCCAAAACCGCCCACACCCTGAACCCGGTGCCCTTGATACTTTACGACAACGTGACGGGAGGCAAGCTAGGTCTGAAACAGACCGACACTGCCGGCCTGTCGAATATCGCCGCCACCGTGGCCAATCTGCTGGGCCTGGAAAAGCACGAAAAGTGGGACGAGAGCGTGCTGAACGTGAAGTAAAAACGTCGCGCCGAAAAAATGACGGCGGGCTGCTGCCCGCCGTCGGACGCGCCGCATCAGTTCCGGCGCAGTTCCAGTTGGCTTTGCGCCAGCATCTTGTCCCCAAGGCTCTCCGCAGAAATTTTGTACGTGCCATCCTGTATGGCCTGGCGCAGTCGGGCCACCTTTGCCATATCCAGGGGGGCTTCGGTGGAGCCTGTCTCCGGGCGCAGGCTGTTGGACAGGCTGACCTCGGTGGACGGGGAACCCGGGACTTTTTCCGCCGGGCGGGTTCTGGCGGGTGCATGCACCGTCGTCGTGTCCAAAACGGGGGGCAGGCCTGCATTGATTTTCATGAACGATCACTTCCCTTGGTTTGTTTTATAGCAATTTCGTCTGCAGGCACCAGACCGCCCAGCAACTCGATCCGCAAATATTGCTTGTCACCAGGAGCCTGTCGGGCTTGGACGATCGTAGCGAGCCAAGGGCGAAAGCGCGACCAGACAAGCTGCCGGCCCAGTCAACAAGACAGGCCCCTGTAAAATTCGAGAGCATACCCTTCGGATATGATATGACACAAGGCGTTTAGGCCCTTTGGATGGAAAACGGCGAATGTATGTCCGGCCTTGAGCTAGGCGCCCCCATGCGCGCCCTCCTCCCTATCATTGTTGCCCTGTTGTCCGGCCCGAGTCTGGCGGCGCCGCTGGCGGGCTGTGAGCAACTGCCCAAGCCGTCAGTCAGCGTCAAACTGCTGGAATCCCCTGTCAGTTTCGACCTTGCCTCCAGTTACCGTGAACTCACGTCGCGGGTGGGCGACAAGGCGCGTCCCGGCTGGCAGGTATTGGGCCTGACCCGGGCCAACGCCATTGCCCGCTTCAGCCTGCAGATGCCGAGCCTGTCCAACGATCAGTACGAGTGCGCCAGTCCCCAGATCACCCTGACCCTGGCCATGCAGCCCCTGGTGGTTCATGTGGGCAAAGAGTTTCCGAAGGGCAGTTGCGCCCACAAGGAAATCCTTGAGCACGAGATGCGCCATGTGAAGGCCTACCAGGCGCATCTGGAAAAACTGCAGAAAATATTCGAGGAGGCCTTGACGCGCCGCTACGCCACAGCGACTGCCTGGCGCGGCGCCACCGGCTCCCTGTATGAACGCCTGTCCGGCGAATTGAACGAGCACTGGACGACGGCCATCACCCGGGAATTCGATCGGGTGGAGGGCCCGCAGCGCCTGATCGACACCCCCGAGGAATACGCGCGTATCGCCGCAGCCTGCGGCGGCGAAGTGCAAACGATGATGAAATAAGTTGACTAAACGCAGAGGCGCCGAGAACACAAAGATATGGCGTTGATTTCTGTCTCACCAAATGGGTGAAGCGCGTTATGCCGCCAAATTATTGTCTTTCCCAGCGTCTCGGCGTTTCAAACAGAGGTTTTTGGGGATTACTCAGGTCGCCCCTTTTTACTCAATCACCTCGTCGGTGCGCACCTTGAAGCTCTTCAGGGTATTCGGGCCGAAGGTGCTGCTGATGGCCACATCGGACGCATCCCGGCCCCGGGCAATCAGCACCCGGCCAATGCGCGGAATATTGTTACGCGCGTCGAAGGTGTACCAGTGCCCATCCAGCCAAGCTTCGAACCAGCCGGCGAAATCCATGGGCCCATAGGGCGGCGGCATGCCGATGTCCCCCAGGTAGCCGGTGCAATAGCGGGCAGGAATGTTCATGCAGCGGCAAAAGGCGATGGCGAGATGGGCGTAATCCCGGCACACGCCGACCTTCTCGTGGAACACCTCCAGGGCGGTCTTGGTGGCGCGGGCGTGCTCATAACCGAAGGTGATGTGCTTGTGCACGTAGTCGCAGATGGCCTGGACTCGCCCCCAACCACCGGGCGCGCCGCTGAATAGTTTCCAGGCGGTTTCCGACAGACGATCGGTTTCGCAATAGCGGCTACCCAGCAGGAACAGCAGGGTTTCGTCCGGCAGGTCTTCCACCGGCGTTTGCTTCGCATGCCAAACCACGATATCCGGCAAGCCGGTGTCCCGGACCACGGCATCGGTGGACAGCTTGAGCAGTCCCTTGGGGGCGACGATGCGACTGCACCAGTTGCCGAAGCTGTCCCGATAGGCGGTTACCGGCACCGGCGGATCTGCGATCATGTGGTCCGGCATGATGATGTCGGAAACCCGCGTGTAGTGCACGCTCAGGCTCAGGATCATGGGGGTCGGCTGGGGACAGTCATACACGAGTTCGTAACCAATGCGGATCTTCATGGAAAGGCTCCTGATAAGCGCCAGTCTTGCCCGGGGGCGCTGGCACGTGGGTTACGGAAATGGACTGTCTTCGACTACCGGGAAGTCCCCGCCCGGCTGGCGAGCGCCATGCGCAGGGATTCAATGATCAACTTGCGCAGGGGCGGCCAATGGGCGCTACCAACATGTTTCTGATTGAGTTCCAGCTCGATGCCGATATAGGCCTCGGGCGGCAGACGCTTGCGAAACCAGGCGGTCAGGCCGTCGCCCTTGCCCCTGTAGGGATAGTTCCGACGCACCATAATTTCGGGCGCCAGGGCCTTGAGGGAGGCCTTCCAGCCCTGGCACAACGCCACCTCCCCGACCCGGGCCGGGTCATACAGGAGGCCGATGTCGGCGGTCCGCAGCTTTCCGTCCAGTTCCGGAGTGAAGCTATGAGAGGAGACGTGGATCACGCTTCCGTGAAGCGCCAGCGCCCGCCTGACCAGGCCTTCGGCCCGGCTGCGGTAGGGCTGGTAATAGAGTTCGAGTATCTTCCGGCGCAGTTCTGCAGGCGACTTGGGAACCACTTCCAGATGCAGGCGCGGATGGCCAACGGAACGGTTCAGGTCCACCAGTAGACGACTGACGGTGGCAGACGCAAGGGGGGCGGAGAAGGCTTCGGCCAAATCCCTGGCCATGAGCAAGGCCCCCGGGTCATAACCTCGGTGGGTGTCCAGGAGCGCCTGCTGGGCTTGAAACCACGGGCCATAAGAGGCCGGAATTCCGTTGCCCCCGTGCTCGCAGGTGATGACGATCCCGGCTCCTCCGCAGTCGCCTTCGACAGCGTGGGGCATGTGGGGTGGAGAGCTGCCAGGGGACTTCAAGATAGCTCGACGATCGCGCTGCGTATGGCGTCGGCCACCCGCTGCTTGTCTTCTGCGGTGTCGCCGAGGATCGCATCCCAGTGCAGGCGAACGTAGGCGGAGCGGTTGCGGGTTTTCAGGACCAGGGTCTGCCGTCCGCGATCTTGGCCAAAAGCGTAGTCGGTGGCGTGGCCCAGCAAGTCATGGTGTCCGGCCTGCCAGACACCGACCTGAACAGTCTCGATAATGGCCGCCATGCGCCGGTGAAAGTCCTGCGCCATTTCTATCGTGAATTGTGACTCGTCCATGCTTATCCACCTTTGAGTGCAACCGGGGCGCCCCCGGGAGAATGGCCGGGCCGGAGATTACGGTCCCTTGACTTGTTTTCAAGTCCTGCTGCAAGGCGGGCAAGTCTGCGCCGAAAAGTGCGTCAGGTCTGTAAGTTTTTGAGCGTGCGGAAAATTTTTCACTTTCTTGGCGTCTCAAGCATCTTTGCGGTGAATTTTGAGTTTTCACACCCGGTCAGTCAGAATGGTGGCCCACAGCGCCCTTTTTCCCGGAACTTCACATGCAACTCCGCAGCTTCTGGTTTGCCGCCCTCCTCGCCCTCGGGATGTCCACATTCGACGCAAATGCCCTGGAGGAAGGCAAGCCGGCCCCCAGCTTCGAAATCACCACGGCGGACGGCAAGGTGTTCAAGTCGTCGGATGCCCGGGGCGAAGTGATCGTGGTAAACCTGTGGGCCACTTGGTGCACCTACTGCCGGGAGGAAATGCCGGCCCTGGACACCTACTATCGCCAACACAAGGCAGAAGGCCTGCGCCTGATCGCGGTGAGCATGGACGAGGCGGACATGGACGGGAAAGTAAAGGAAATCATGCGTGCCTTCAGCTTTCCCCTGGGGGTGGGACGCCACAGCAAGCTCGACGGCTTCGGGCGCATCTGGCGCCTGCCCATGACTTTCGTCATCGACCGCCAGGGCATCCTGCGCCGGGACGGTAGCGAGGGCGACCCAAAGGTGGACCTGGCCTCGCTGGAGCGCAGCGTGACACCGCTGCTGAAGGCAGGGCGGCCCTGAAAGCGCACAGACGATCGGACAAGAGCTTGCACTGACATTCAACCCTGAATAGGCGGTTAATTAAACGCAGAGGCGCAGAGAAAACAAAGACATGGCAAGGATTTCTGTCTCACCAAATGGGTGAAGCGCGTTATGCCGCCAACTTATTGTTTTTCCTCGGCGTCTCGGCGTTTCAAACAGCAACTTTTAGGTTCAAGGCCCAGTAACGGGCCGGAGCCATCGCCTCAAAGCTTGTTTGCGTCCTTTGCATACTTAGGCAAGAGGCCTATATTGCTCCGATAGATTAGAGACAAAGTCACTCTCCCCGGCAAACTTGATCATGGCCTCAAACTGGTATCTGGAAGGTGCGGGCGCGGCAGGCAGCGTGCTCATTATCCCCATCGACCCCATTCCCTTCTTCGTGGGCCGCGGTGACGCCAGCGAATTGACCATCGCCACCGCCGACATTTCCCGGCGCCATGCCTTGATCGACACGGATGGTCACGGCGGCCTTGAGGTACACGACCTTGGCAGTACCAACGGCACCTGCGTCAACGGCGAGCGGGTGACCGACGTGACGCCCATCCACGACGGCGATGTCATTCACTTTGGCTATTCCGAATTCCGCCTCAAATTCCGCAGCCATGCGCGGGCGGGTTCGGCCAGGGTAGCGGCCGCAGCGGACAATACCCGCCTGGCCCTCAGCAGAATGGCCTTACCCCACGCCTTCCCGCGGCAGGAAAAGGAATTCAGGGAACTGCTGGAGGAAAAACTCCTCAGCGTGGCATTCCAGCCCATCGTGAATTTCAGCGACCGCAAGGTCATCGCCTACGAAGTCCTGGGCCGGGGCCGTCACCCAGACCTGCCCTCCGCCCCCGTTCCCCTCTTCGCGCTGGCGGCGGCCTTCGATTCGGAAGTGGAGCTGAGCCAGGCCTTTCGCGCCGAGGGCGCCTGGGCTTCCCGTCGCAAGGACTCGCCGCCTCGCCTGTTCATGAACAGCCACCCCCGGGAAATGTTCACGCCGGAACTTTATGCTTCATTGGAATATCTGCGGTTGGCGGTGCCGAACCTGGAGATCACCCTGGAAGTGGACGAAACCGCCATCACGGAAGTCAGCAAGATGCGCGTCATGGCCCAGCGAATCCGCGACATGGGCATAAGCCTGGCCTACGACGACTTTGGTGTCGGCCAGGCCCGCATAAATGAACTGGCCGAAGTTCCGCCGGACGTGGTGAAGTTCGACATCAGCCTCATCCGTGCCATCGACAAGGCCTCGAGCAACAAGCAACAGGTGGTGTCGAAGCTGGTGCACATCGTCAAGGACCTGGGCAGCGTTCCCCTGGCCGAGGGTGTGGAAACCGAAGAAGAGGCAGCGGTCTGCCTCTCCATGGGTTTCGAGCTTTGCCAGGGCTATCTCACCGGTCGCCCTGTCATCGTTTGAGCGCCTGTAATAACAGCGAAAAAGCGCTAAAGCTTACGAAAGCTCGTCGATCCAGGCCTGCTGTATGGCTTCGAGGATTTTTTCGCCGGAATGCTTGGGGTCGTCCTTGAACTCTTCCAGTGCCAGCACCCAGTTGCGCAAATCCACGAAGTTCAGCTTGGTCGGGTCCTGATCCGGGAACTTCTCGGACAGGGCGATGGCGACGTCGAGGGAATCAGTCCATTTCATCGGTGACCTTCCTTGGCCATGTTGATGGTGTATTTGGGGATTTCGACCACCAGGGGCGTGCTGCCGACGAGGGCCTGGCAGGACAGGCGGGAGTTAGGTTCCAGGCCCCAGGCCTTGTCCAGCATGTCTTCTTCCAGTTCCTCCGCCTCGTTCAGGGTGCCAAAGCCCTCCCGAATAATGACGTGACAGGTGGTGCAGGCGCAGGACTTCTCGCAGGCATGCTCGATGTCGATGCCGTTGTTAAGCAGGGTGTCACAGAGGGACACCCCGGCTTCCGCCTCGATGATGGCGCCCTCCGGGCACAGTTCCACATGGGGCAATACGATGACTTGGGTCATGGTTGATCCCGCTCAGACGGGTTTCTTGCTGAAACTGATGGTATCGACTCGCTGGCCGGTGAGGGCTTTCTTGATGCCCCGGTCCATGCGGCGGGCGGCAAACTCGCCGCTGGCGGTGTTTACGGCTTCGGCACCCAGCTTGATGGCCCGCGCGTCACTGCCTGCCAGCAAGGTGGCGAGCTTGGCCACTTCCGCGTCCAAGGCTACTCGCTCATCCGGCGAGAGCAATTGTCCATCCTGCTCCAGGGCCGCTTCGACCGCCTCTATGACCCGCCGCGCTTCCACTTTCTGTTCCTGCAGGTTGCGCTGATCCTTGTCGTCGCCGGCATGGTCCATGGAATCCCGCAGCATGCCGGCGATGTCCTCGTCCGTCAGGCCGTAGGACGGCTTGACGGTAATGGAAGCTTCCACGCCGGAGGCCATTTCCCGTGCTGACACGGACAGCAGGCCGTCGGCGTCAATCTGGAAGGTGACGCGGATGCGCGCCGCACCGGCCACCATGGGCGGGATGCCGCGCAGCTCGAAACGAGCCAGGGAGCGGCAATCCGACACCAGCTCCCGCTCGCCCTGGACCACGTGGAAACTCATGGCCGTTTGGCCGTCCTTGAAAGTAGTGAACTCCTGGGCGCGGGCACAAGGAATGGTGGAATTGCGGGTGATGACCTTTTCCGTCAGCCCCCCCATGGTTTCCAGGCCCAGTGACAGGGGAATCACGTCCAGCAGCAGCCAGTCGTCTTCCGCCGCACGGTTGCCCGCCAAGGCATTGGCCTGCATGGCGGCCCCCAGGGCCACCACTTTGTCCGGGTCCAGATTGGTCAGGGGTTCCTGCTTGAAAAATTCGCCGACAGCCTTCTGGATCTGGGGCATGCGGGTGGAACCGCCCACCATGACCACACCCTTGACGTCAGCAGGCCGGAGGCCCGCATCCCGCAGGGCCTTCTTCACCGGCTGCAGGGTTTTCGCCACCAGGTGTTTGGTCAGTTCCGTGAAGTCCTCTGATTTGAGGGTCAGCTTCACCTCTTCCCGGGAAGACAAGCTGGTAACGATGCTGGCCTCGGTGTGGTTGGTGAGAAACTCCTTGGCCTCCCGGGCCTTCATCAGCAGCTGCCGGGTGTCCTCGGCGCTGGGGAACTGGGTACCGGCGTTGTCCAGAATCCAGCAATACACCCGCTGGTCGAAATCGTCGCCCCCCAGGGCCGCGTCGCCATTGGTGGACAGCACCTCGAAGACGCCCCGGGAGAGCTTGAGGATGGAAATATCGAAGGTGCCACCGCCTAGGTCGAAGATGGCATAGACGCCCTCGGCGCCGTTATCCAGGCCGTAGGCGATGGCTGCCGCCGTTGGTTCATTCAAGAGGCGCAACACATTGATGCCGGCCAGGGTTGCCGCATCCTTGGTGGCCTGGCGCTGGGCATCGTCGAAATAGGCCGGCACCGTAATGACGGCCCCTACCAGTTCGCCGCCCAGGCTGGCTTCCGCCCTGCCCCTCAGGTTCTTGAGAATTTCTGCCGAGACTTCCACCGGGCTTTTCACCCCGGCGGCAGTGCGCAGGCGCACCATGCCCGGACCATCCACGAAGTCATAGGGCATGGATTCCACATGGGCCACGTCGCGCATGCCGCGCCCCATGAAACGCTTCACGGAAACGATGGTGTTGCGGGGATCCCGCGCCTGAGCCGACTGGGCCTTCTGGCCCACGTCCGTGCGGCCATCCAGACGATAGCGCACGATGGACGGCAGGAGCGCCCTGCCCTCCTCATCGTTCAGCACCACGGCCATACCATTCCGAACGGTGGCCACGAGGGAGTTGGTGGTACCCAGGTCGATGCCCACCGCCAGACGGTGCTGGTGCGGCAGCGTGGATTCGCCCGGTTCAGAGATTTGCAGTAGGGCCATTGTTCAGTCAGTAGTAAGCGGTGAGCAGTAAGCGTTGAAGGGCAAGCGAAGGTGGCCGACGACCGCTCACCCCTTACCGCTTACCGCTTTCGGCAGTTAATCCAGGCTTTCCAGGGCGTCTTCGATATCGTGGCGGAGCTTATCCAGGAACATCAGCCGACGCACCGCGTCCGCGGCGACCCCATCGTCCCGCTCGTCATCCAGGGCAGCGCCCGCTTCCGCCAACACCGTATCGGCGTGGGCCATCAAACGGTGACGCAGGGCCTCAAGTTCGTCGCTGTCGGCACTGGCACGGGCCTCTTCCACCGCCTCGCGCCACTCCATTTGATCCATGAGGAAGGCCGGCGACATGGCGGTATTGCTCTCATGGGCCACGTCGTGCCCCCGCAGTTCCAGCAGGTAGCGAGCCCGGGGCAAAGGCTTTTTCAAGCTCTCATAGGCCTCGTTCACTCTTGTGGCCCACTGCATGGACAGGCGTTTTTCCGCATCGGACAGATGGGCGTAGCGATCCGGATGAACCCGGGATTGCAGTTCCCGGTAGGCCCGCTCCAGCGCCTCCCCATCGATGGAGAAGCACGGCGCCAGGCCAAAAAGCTCGAAATAGTTGTGGCTGAAGTCGATGGACATAGGTAGGGGCCAGGGGCTGGAGACTAGGGAATAGGGAAGAACAGACGCGCCCAAGGCGCGCGAACTATACTCCTCACCCCTGACACCTCACCCCTCACGCATTTCAGACGTTGAAGCTTTCCCCGCAGCCGCAGGCATCCTTGACGTTGGGGTTGTTGAATTTGAAGCCTTCATTCAGGCCCTCGCGGACGAAATCCAGTTCGGTGCCTTCCAGATAGGACAGGCTCTTCGGGTCCACCAGCACCTTGAGGCCGTGGCTTTCGAAAACCAGATCCTCCGGGGTCGCCTCGTCGGCGAATTCCAGCTTGTAGGCCATGCCGGAACAACCGGAGGTGCGTACCCCCAGGCGAACGCCGATGCCCTTGCCGCGCTTGGCAATGTAGGCGGAAACGTGTTTCGCGGCGCGGTCGGAAAGAGTCACAGCCATGAGAACCTCCAGATGACACTAATACGATTTATGTCGGTGGGCACGCTTCGCTATGCCCACCCTACGAAATTGACTACTCGGTGCCGTGCTTGGCCTGGTAATCAGCGATGGCCGCCTTGATGGCGTCCTCCGCCAGGATGGAACAGTGGATTTTAACCGGCGGCAGAGCCAGTTCCTCGGCAATCTGCGTATTCTTGATGGCGCCGGCTTCCAGCAGGGTCTTGCCCTTGACCCATTCGGTCACCAGGGAACTGGAGGCAATGGCCGAACCGCAGCCGTAGGTCTTGAACTTGGCATCCTCGATGATGCCGTCCTTGCCCACCTTGATTTGCAGTTTCATGACGTCACCGCAAGCCGGCGCCCCCACCATGCCGGTGGCCACGCCCTCTTCATCCTTGCCGAAAGCCCCCACGTTGCGCGGGTTTTCGTAGTGATCCAGAACTTTTTCGCTGTAAGACATGTGTTTCTCCAGTCAGCGGTCAGCAGTGAGCAGTGAGCAGTGAGCCGCGCAGCGTGCGCCGCTCACCCCTTACCGCTTACCCCTCACCGAGTTAATGTGCCGCCCACTGCACCGTGTTCAGATCGATGCCGTCCTTGAACATGTCCCACAGGGGAGAAAGTTCCCGCAGTTTGTCGATCTTCTTGTGCAGCAAGTCGATGGTGAAATCGATCTCTTCTTCCGTGGTGAAGCGGCCCAGGGTGAAGCGGATGGAACTGTGGGCCAGTTCGTCGTTCCGTCCCAGGGCCCGCAGCACGTAGGACGGCTCCAGGCTCGCCGAGGTGCAGGCGGAACCGCTGGACACGGCGATGTCCTTGATCGCCATGATGAGGGATTCGCCCTCGACGAAATTGAAGCTGATGTTGAGATTGTGGGGCACCCGCTGTTCCAGGTCGCCGTTCACATACACCTCTTCCATGTCCATGAAGCCCTTCAGCAACTTGTCCCGCAACCCACGGATGCGCGCGTTTTCCGTCGCCATTTCTTCCTGGGCAAGGCGGAAGCACTCGCCCATGCCGACGATCTGGTGGGTGGCCAGGGTGCCGGAACGCAAGCCTCGCTCGTGGCCGCCGCCGTGCATCTGGGCTTCCAGGCGCACCCGGGGCTTGCGCCGCACATAGAGGGCGCCGATGCCCTTGGGGCCGTAGGTCTTGTGGGCGCAGAAAGACATCAGGTCCACCTTCAGCTTCGACAGGTCGATTTCCACCTTGCCCGTGGCCTGGGCCGCATCCACATGGAAAATCACGCCCTTCTCGCGGCAGACTTCTCCCAGGGCCGCGATGGGCTGGATCACGCCGATTTCGTTGTTCACGAACATGACGGAAGCCAGGATGGTGTCCGGCCGCAGGGCTGCGGTGAATTGCTCCACGGAAATCAGGCCCTTGTCGTCGGGAACGAGATACGTGGCTTCAAAGCCCTGGCGCTCCAACTCCCGGAAGGTATCCAGCACCGCCTTGTGCTCTGTCATGACCGTGATGAGGTGCTTGCCCTTGCTCGAATAGAACTGAGCCGCGCCCTTGATGGCCAGGTTGTTGGACTCGGTGGCGCCGGAGGTCCAGATGATGTCCTTGGAATCCGCGCCGACCAGGGCCGCCACTTGGCCGCGAGCTTCCTCGACGGCCTTTTCCGCTTCCCAGCCGTAAGCATGGGAACGGCTGGCCGGATTGCCGAAATGCTCGCACAGGTAGGGAATCATTTTTTCCGCCACCCGCCGGTCCACCGGCGTCGTCGCTGAATAATCCAGGTAGATCGGGAACTTCAACATGCTGCATTCTCCGTATTTCAAATAATCCATTTATGCGCTGCACCGGTGGGGCCGGTTTCAGCCGGCCAACGCTCCTGACCACCCAGGCCGGCCGAAGCCGGCCCCACAAGTCGGGTTAAAACCCGACCTACAAAATTCTCGTCAAACCGCCATGGCGGTGAGTCCCTTGAGCCTTTTCAGCGTCTCACCGAAGCAGGCGATAAAGCCCGCCACATCCTCGTCCCGGGATTCCCGCCCCAGGCTGACCCGAACCGCGCCCCGGGCCAGTTCCGGCGCCACCCCCATGGCCAACAGGGCATGGGACGGCTCTGGTGCCGTGCTGGAACAGGCGGAACCACTGGCCACAGCAAAGCCTGCCCGGTCCAACTGACCCACCAGGGTTTCACCGTCCATGCCGGGCACGGCAAAAAACAGGGTATTCGGCAGGCGCGGCGCATGTTGGCTGAAGACCTGCACCCCAAAAACCGTCAGCGCCCGCTGCATCTCTTCCCGCTGCCGCGTCAGGCGTTCCGCCGCCACCCCAAGGCCCGCCACCGCCAGCTCGCAGGCCAGGCCGAAACCGACGATGGCCGGCACATTCTCTGTGCCGGAGCGCAGGTTACGTTCCTGGCCGCCGCCGGCAATGAGGGGCGCCAACTCGACCCGCTTGTCCAGCACCAGAGCGCCAGCCCCGAGGGGGCCGCCGAGCTTGTGTGCCGACAGACTCATGGCATGCACACCAACGCGGTTCAAACTGCGAAAATCCAGCGCCAGCTTACCGAGGGCCTGGACCGCATCGGTATGAAACCAGGCCCGCCGGGGCTTCGCTTCCATCGCCAAGGCCGCCACGTCCTGCAAGACGCCGGTTTCGTTGTTCGCCAACATAACCGAAACCAGGGCCGGTTCGCCGTCCAGCACGCGGGCGTAATCCTCCCGGGCTATACGCCCTTGTCCGTCCACTACCAGCTCGACAAAACGCCAGCCCTGCCGAGCCAAAGCCCTGGCCGGTTCCCGTACGCAGGGATGCTCGATGGCGCTCACCGCCACCAGACCCGGCTTGAGACAGGTCGCCGCACCCTTGATGAACAGGTTATTGGCCTCGGAACCGCCGCTGGTAAACAAGACCTCGGTCGGATGGGCGCCTACCGCCACCGCCACCTGCTGGCGTGCCGTATCAATGGCGTGGCGCGCCTGCCGCCCATATTCGTGCCGGCTTGAAGCATTGCCGAAGCGCGCCCCCAGAAATGGCAGCATGGCCTCCCGCACCGCCGGATTCAGCGGCGTCGTGGCGTTATGGTCGAGATAGACGGGTGCGAACATGCTAGCCAGACTATTCAGCCCTGACGGATCAGGCGGCCACCCGTTCGCGGCGGGCACGGGGACGTTCATCCCTCAGCAACATGGCGGGAACGCCCTCCTCCTGGCGCTGTTTGTCCACCAGTTCCCCCAGGGAAATGGCGTCCAGGTATTCATACATACGCTTGTTGAGGCTGGTCCACAGATCGTGGGTCATACAGGGCTTTTCACCCTTGCAATTCGCCTTGCCACCACACTGGGTGGCGTCCATGGGTTCATCCACCGCAGAGATGATCTCGGCTACGGACATTTCTTCCTGGGGCTTGGCCAGGCAGTAACCGCCGCCCGGGCCGCGCACGCTGACCACCAGGCTTGCGCGGCGCAATTTGCCGAAGAGTTGTTCCAGGTAGGAAAGGGAAATCCTCTGGCGCTCGCTGATGCCGGCGAGGGTCACGGGACCCTCGGCCTGGCGCAGGGCCAGGTCTATCATCGCGGTCACCGCAAAGCGTCCTTTGGTTGTCAGTCGCATGGTCTATACCCCAGTTGGGATCGGCATCCATCCGTCGGCGCGACGAAGGCTAATACCCGATCAACGGACTCGACTATACAAATCCCGACAGCTTCAGTCAACTATTTTTCCAAGGTAATTCGGATCGAACTTGTCTGCGGTGGCCATCTCCTCATCCACCGTCACACCGGCACGCTCCAGGTAGGCCCGCAGCATCTCCATGCGCCGGTCCGTTTCCACGGCATGATCCAGCAGGCCATGGATCGCCTTGGCCAGCGGATCGTCCACACCCGCCGAGATGGCATAGGCGGAAAAGCCCATCTTGCTGGCCTGCTCTTCCCGACGTTGTTCGACGCCGGCTTCCACTATGCGGGCCGGAATGCCCACTGCGGTGGCGCCCGGCGGCACGTCCTTGACCACCACCGCGTTGGAACCAATCTTGGCGCCCTCGCCCACCGTCAGGGGCCCCAGCACCTTGGCGCCGGCACCGATGACCACGCCGCGGCCCAGGGTCGGATGGCGCTTGCCCTTGTTCCAGGATGTACCGCCCAGGGTCACGCCATGGTAGAGGGTGCAGTCGTCACCGACCACGGCAGTTTCGCCGATTACCACACCCATGCCGTGGTCGATGAACACCCGACGGCCGATAGTGGCACCCGGATGGATTTCGACGCCAGTGAAGAAACGGCCCCAGTGGGACACCCAACGTGCCAACCAGCGGAAGCGCTGGCTCCACAACCAGTGGGATAGCCGGTGGAATTGCAGGGCATGGAACCCCGGATAGCAGGTCAGCACCTCCCAGGCCGAACGGGCGGCCGGATCGCGGTCGAAGACGCAGGAAATGTCTTCACGCAGATGGCTGAACATCAGGAAGCTCCAGGACAAAACGGGAGATTGTACCAATCCCCCCGGCCCCGTAGGACGGGTTTCAACCCAACAAAGCGATCAAATGTCGGGTTGAAACCCGACCTACACCTACCGGGGCTTCCACGGGCCTTTCTCGAAGGCGGCCAGCATGCCGCGCAGGATGGCCACTTCCTCCTTTTCAAGCCGCGCCCGGGAAAACAGACGGCGCAGGCGGGTCATGAGGCGGCGGGGATTGCCCGCATCCAGGAAGCCGCTACCCACCATGGAACGCTCCAGGTGCTCGATGAAGCCTTCCACTTCCTCGAAGCGGGCCGGATCCGACTCGCCCTGGGGCGGTTCCCCCGGATCCACCGCCGCCATGCGTAGCTCATAGCACAGCAATTGCACCGCCGACCCCAGGTTAAGGGAGGAAAAGCCCGGGTTGGCGGGGATGGACACCGGCGCCTGGCACAAGCCCACTTCCTCATTGGAGAGGCCTGCGGTCTCGTTGCCGAAGACCAGGGCCACCTCGCCGGCCAGGGAGGCCACCGTCAATTCCGCTGCGGCCTGCCGGGGCCAGCGGATGGGGGTCGCCAGGTCCCGCCGCCGGGCTGTCACCGCCAGACTCAGTACCGTGCCTTCCAGCGCCTCCTGCAGGGACGTGCAGATGAGCGCCTGCTCCAGCACGTCAGTGGCTCCGGCGGCCCGGGCGGTGGCTTCCGCATCAGGAAACTTGCGCGGGTTCACCAGTACCAGATGGGACAAGCCCATGGTTTTCATGGCCCGTGCCGCCGCGCCGATATTGCCCGGGTGGCTGGGATGGGACAGCACGACACGAATGCGGTCGAGAGAGGAACTGCCGGGGGATATGGGGACGATATTCACGATTTTGGAATGATCAATGCGAGGACTTCGGGAAGGATCCCCGGCAAGCTGATAGAATTGCCCGTTTTCGTCTGGCGCCGGCCTTGCCGTTGCGCGGAATCAGGACTTCAAATGCATCCCACGCTCAACATCGCCATCAAGGCCGCCCGCCGCGCCGGTAGCATCATCAACCGCGCCAGCATGGACCTGGACCTGCTCCAGGTATCCACAAAACAGCCCAACGACTTCGTCACCGAAGTGGATAAGGCAGCCGAGGCAGCCATTATCGACATCCTGCGGGAAGCCTATCCGGAGCACGGCATTCTAGCAGAAGAGTCCGGCGCATCCGCCGGCAGCAAGGACAGTGAATTCCAGTGGATCATCGACCCCCTGGACGGCACCACCAACTTCATCCATGGCTTCCCCCAATATGCCGTCTCCATCGCCCTGAGCCATCGCGGTGTGGTGACCCAGGCCGTGGTGTATGACCCGAACAGGAACGAGCTGTTCACCGCCAGCAAAGGCCGTGGCGCCTTCCTTAACGACCGGCGCATCCGGGTGACCAAGCGCACCAAGCTGGCCGATTCCCTCATCGGCACCGGCTTCCCCTACCGGGTGTTCGAGCACGCAGATGCTTATCTCGGCATCTTCAAGGAACTCATGCAGAAGACCGCCGGCCTGCGCCGCCCGGGTGCCGCGGCCCTGGACCTGGCCTACGTGGCCTGCGGCCGTCTTGACGGCTTCTTCGAACTGGGCCTCGCCCCCTGGGACATCGCCGGCGGCTCGCTCCTCGTTTCCGAAGCCGGTGGCCTCATCAGCGACCTGGCCGGTGACGGCGACTACCTGAACACCGGCAATGTACTGGCCGGCACCCCCAAGGTCTTCGGCCAGCTCCTGCAGACCGTGGCGCCGTTCCTGAACGAAAACCTGAAGGCGTAGGTGGGTTACGCTGCGCTAACCAACCTACGGGAGGGCTACCCCGGCCGATGCGCAGCGAAAACAAAATTGCATTTCCCGTTTGACCAGCCCCGCGCTCATGGCTATAATGCGCGGCTTCTTGGGCGGTTAGCTCAGTGGTAGAGCACTGCCTTCACACGGCAGGGGTCGCAGGTTCGAACCCCGCACCGCCCACCAAGAAGCGCTGTACAGGAGTCCCTGGTAACCCGGAGAAGCCTTTGTTGTTCCGGTCCCGTATTGATCGGTACCGGGCGGTTAGCTCAGTGGTAGAGCACTGCCTTCACACGGCAGGGGTCGCAGGTTCGAACCCCGCACCGCCCACCAATTCAGAAACCCGGCCAAGAGCCGGGTTTCGTGCTTTTGCGCTTCCGAAACTGCACGCCTGGCTTGGCGAGACTCGCACCCCGGGGCTCAGCGTACGGCGATGTAATGGGCAAAGGCACGCACCGCAGCCAATCGGGCATTGCGGCTACGCAGGCCGAAAGAAAACTGTTCGATCACCACTAATGGCCCAGCCGAACTGCGCATACAACGATTTGGAGAAGCCCCCCATCAGCACAAAGGAACGCTCTCCTCGCCATGCTTGGACGGAGCAATTCGGGGACACTGAAAATCCCCAGGACGCAAAAAAGCCAACTTTTTTGAAGTCGGCTTTTTTATAACTGCTTGATACTACTTGTATTCTTGGCGGAGTGGACGGGACTCGAACCCGCGACCCCCGGCGTGACAGGCCGGTATTCTAACCAACTGAACTACCACTCCGCGTTGGTCCGCTTGTGTGCTGCTCCAAGCAAGAGCGCGCATTATAGGCAAGGATTTCGCCTTTAACAAGTATTTTTTGAGTTCTTCGCAACAAGGCCGGGGACGCTTCGGCCGTGGGGCTGGCTTGAGCCGG
>JAYTVW010000025.1:0-47234 GCA_043743785.1 Rhodocyclales bacterium
CGCTCCAACTGGGCCGCCACCGCTTGGATTTGGCTCACCGAAGCGCGTATCCTCGCAACAAGACTTGCCGCCTGATTATTTTGTCTACACCCTCTGAGTCGGCTACGCCGACTTTCATAACAAACAAAAAGGACTTCCCCATGAGCGCAGAGCTGGCCCAGCCGATTCCTTCCGCCCCCGACCGGGACGGCCGCATCATCGGGCTGGTGGGGGTGGCCCACGGCATTTCCCACTTTTACCACCTGCTGCTACCGCCGTTGTTCCCCTGGCTGATGGCGGAATTCGGCCTGGACTTCACGGCCATCGGCATGACCATGACGGTCTTCTTCGTGGTCTCCGGCGTGGGCCAGGCCCTGGCGGGCATTATGGTGGACAAGTTCGGGCCGGTGCGGGTGCTTGCCGCCGGCATGACCTGTTTCCTGCTGGCGGGGCTGGCGCTGTCCCTGGTGACGGGCTACTTCGGCCTCTTGGCGGTGGGCGCGGTGGCGGGCCTGGGCAACGCCGTCTTCCACCCGGCGGACTACACCCTGCTCAACCGCCGGGTCTCCCAGCCGCGCCTGGGGCACGCCTTCTCGGTGCACGGCATCTCCGGCAACCTGGGCTGGGCCGCGGCCCCCGTGTTCATGACGGGTATCGCCACCCTGGCCGGCTGGCGCGTGGCGGCCCTCGCCGCTGGTCTCCTGGCCCTGCCCATGATCCTGCTGTTCCTCTTGAGCCGGGACTGGCTGGAAGGAGAAATGACACCCGCTCCCCATGGCGAGAAGCCCCAGGGCACCTTCGCCTTCCTGAAAGTGGGCACGGTATGGCTGTGCTTCGCCTTCTTCTTCTTTCTCACCGCCGCCTTCGGCGCCATCCAGAACTTTGCCAGCCCCATCATGGAGGCCCTCTACGGACTGTCCCGGGGCGTGACCGCCAGCATCCTTTCGTCCTACATGCTGGGCAGCGCCGCCGGCATCCTGCTGGGGGGCTTCCTGGTGAAGCACCGCAGCCAGAACCAGATCATCACAGCGGCCCTGCTCACGGCCGCCGGCTGCGCCTGCGTGCTGGCCCTGGGGGTGCTGCCGGCCTGGGCCATCCTGCCGGCCATGGTGGGCATCGGCTTCTTCTCCGGCATCGCCGGCCCCTCCCGGGACCTGCTGGTGCGCCGGGCCGCCACTTCCCGCTTCGGCCAGGCCGCCTACGGCCGCATCTACGGCTTCGTCTATTCGGGCCTGGACACGGGCCTGGCGGTGGCGCCCCTGATCTTCGGCGGCTTCATGGACCGGGGCCAGTTCGCCAGCGTGCTGGTGGGCATCGCCATCTTGCAGAGCATCGCCGTGCTGACGGCCTTGGGCGTGGGCAAGCGGGCATAGAATGCCGTCCTTGTAGGGGCGAACTTGTTCGCCCACTATGCAACGGGCGAACAAGTTCGCCCCTACAAACCCGTTTTGGCTTGGTGCAACCCTCATGGACATTCTCATCGACGTCATTCTCAAGGCCGGCCGCTCGGCAGTGGAGCTGTCCCTGTTCATCCTCTTGCCGGTGATGGTGGTCATGCTGACCTTCATGCGCCTATTGGAGGCAAAAGGCGTACTCGACTGGCTGGTACCCCGACTGGCGCCGGTGGTCAGGCCCGTGGGCCTCACCGGACTGGGGGTTTTCGCCGCCCTGCAGATCAGCTTCGTCAGCTTCGCCGCCCCGGTGGCAACCCTGGCCATGATGGAGCAGCGGGGGGCGTCAAGTCGCCACATCGCCGCCACCCTGGCCTTGGTGATGGCCATGGCCCAGGCCAATACCGCCATGCCCATGGCGGCCATGGGCCTCAAGTTCGGCCCTCTGCTGGCTCTGTCGGTGCTGGGGGGCCTGGTTGCCGCCGCGTCCACCTGGTACCTCTTCGGCCGCCACCTCTCGGCGGAGGAACACGAGGTGGACGAGACCCTGCACCATCCGGTGGCAGACACGGGCAAGGGCGTGCTGGATGTCATCAACCGGGCAGGCGCAGAAGCGTTCAAGATCGCCGTGGGCTCCATTCCCATGCTGGTGCTGTCCCTGGTGGTGGTTATGGCCCTGCGTTCTGTTGGCGCCATCGACGCCCTCACCCGGCTGCTGGCCCCCCTCTTGATCCTGGCCGGCATCGATACCGCCCTGGTGCTACCGGCCCTCACCAAGTACCTGGCGGGCGGGACCGCCATGATGGGGGTGATGGACGAAATGCTGCGCCACGGCCAGACCACCGTCGCCACGCTCAACCGCAGCGCCGGCTTCCTGGTGCATCCCCTGGACCTGCCCGGCGTGGCGGTACTCGTCTCCGCCGGCAAGCGCGTGGCAAGCGTCTGGAAACCCGCCGCCCTGGGCGCCCTGGTGGGTATCGCAGTACGAACGCTCGGGCACGGCCTCATGGGCTGAACGCCGACGGCGGCCCCTACCCTTTGCCACAGAGCTTGTTTGTCGGGAAATTTTACACATCAATACATAACTATTGAATAGATCTACTTAACAACTTGTTTTGTAAAAATAACTTTTTTTGGCACAACTATTGCTAAAAGTATTTAAGCATCTAAATAACTTGATCAACCGAAGCTTCCGCCCCCCGGAGACGCCCCATGAATAAAAAGATTGCCGCCTTGCTGTGTGCCGCCGCCGTGGCAGCCCCCACCCACGCCGCCGTGGTCTTCCAGGACAGTTTCAACAGTAACTCGACCTCTGCCTGGACTTTCAGCGGCCTGAACTCCGGCAACTGGGCAGGCGCCGACAACAAGCTTCAGAGCGCCACCACTCAGACCAACCACGATGGAGCAGACGTGGGGTTCGCCTCCATCAACGGCCTCTCCACCACCAGCCACTTCAAGCTGGAGGCGGATGTGCAGGTGATCGGGACAGTCCCGGGACGTGGCTCCGACTTTGGCCATGTGGGCTTCTTCTGGGGCTACAACTCGAACAGCGCCTACAGCACGACCTATCTGCGCACTCACGCAGACCACGTGACCGTGTGGAAGTCGCCGTTCACAACGGAATCCACCATGCCGCTGAGTTTCAATGCTATGAATGCGACAGACCCCTTCGGCGTCAGCTATCACCTGGCCATCGAGGTGGACTATCTGACCCGCACCATGATCCTCAGCCTGGACAACGTTACCGCCACCTACACGGATACCGTGTTCGACGCCGCCAACAGTGCCGGTGGCATCGGCGGCCAACTGGGCATGATCACCTGGGGTGAGCGGGTTTCCTACGACAACGTGGTCCTGACCGATTACACCGCCACGGTGCCCGAACCTGCCACCCTGCTACTGACTGCCCTGGGAGCCGGCGCCCTGCTTCTCCGGCACCGGACCTGACCATCCCTGGGGTGTCCTCCGCCCCTGAATTCGCCAACGGCCGGGTGTCGCAGGAAACCTGGCTGTATTTCTGCTCGCCTCGCATACCCGCCGCGACTTGCGTGCAGCGCCCCAGTCCTCGCGCCCCCTACGACCTGCCCGGCGTGGCGGTACTCGTCTCCGCCGGCAAGCGCGTGAAGCGTCTGGAAACCCGCCGCCCTGGGCGCCCTGGTGGGTATCGCCCTGCGCAGCTTGGGCCACGGACTGCTGGGTTGATATCGCCATGTTGAGCACGTCCATCGGTCCCCTCGCCCTGTCCACCACCTCGGTGCTGATGTTGCTGGCCCTGCTGGTGGCCGCCGGGGTCGGCCGTCTGGCCGGGCGGCCCAACCGGGTACGCATTGGCGACAGCTTGAGCGACATGCTGATCGCGGGCCTGCTGGCGGCGCGCATCGGCTTCGTCACAGTCTGGTTCGACACCTACCGCAGCGCCCCCTGGAGCATGCTCGATATCCGGGATGGGGGCTTCCTGCCCCCGGCTGGCCTCACGGCAGCCCTGTTGGTGGCCGTCTGGCAGGGCTGGCGCCGGACTGAATTACGCAAGCCCCTGGCCCTGGGCCTGGGGGCAGGCGCCCTGGTCTGGGGGGCGCTGGGGGGCGCCTTCTCCCTGCTGAACAACGCGGCGCTGCCAAGCAGCCCGCTGATGACGCTTGGCGGCGAAGCGACCGAGTTGCGAACACTGGCCGCAGGCAAACCTCTTGTCCTCAACCTGTGGGCCACCTGGTGCCATCCTTGCCAGCGGGAAATGCCGGCGCTGGCCGCAGCGCAAAAGCAGGAAACGGGCATCCGCTTCGTTTTTGCCAACCAGGGTGAAGACGGGGAAACGGTTCGGCGTTTTCTGGCCGCCAGCCATCTGACACTCGACAACGTGCTGCTGGACCCTGGCGCCGGCAGCGGCCGCGACGTGGGCTCCACGGCCCTGCCCACCACACTTTTCTACGATGCCGGCGGCCGCCTGGTGGACACCCAAATTGGCGGTCTGTCGGAGGCTTCGCTCGCCAGCAAACTGGAGCGCTTGCGCCCGCAGCCCTTGAGTCAAAAGTAATCGGCATCGGCCACGCCATGACTTTCAAGTTTTCGCCGGGAGCGACGTTAACGGGAACTCATAGCCTTTCACTGCCGAACCATCACATGACCCAGCCCGCCAACGCCCTGGAAAACGGGGTCTTTCCCACGACCCTGACCACACACAAGACTGCCCCGGAGCGCCTGCAGCTGGCCTCCATGGTTTTCAATGGCACCCAGGATGGCATCGTGGTGACCGACGAGCACCGTAGCATCGTCGCAGTGAATCCGGCGTTTTCCCGCATCACCAGCTACACGGAAGAAGAAGTGCTGGGGCAAAACATCCGCATGCTGCGCTCCAGGAAGCAGGAACTGCGCTTCTATCAACAGATCTGGCAGGAAGTGGACAACACCGGCACTTGGCAAGGCACCGTCTGGCATCGGCGGAAATCCGGCGAGGACTACCTGGAATGGCTGACCCTCAACGCCGTGACCACGGAAACCGGCGAAACCCGCTACGTGGGCGTCTTCTCCGACATCAGCCAGCTGGGCCAGGCCCGGGAACTGCAGCAGATTGCCCATCACGACGGCCTTACGGGCCTGCCCAACCGGCTGCTGCTGAAGTCCCGCCTGGACCATTCCATGCAGCGCTGCGAGCGTCTGGAGAGTCTGGGGGCCGTGATGTTCCTTGATCTGGGCGACCTGGCGGTCGTAAGCGATGCCCTGGGGCAGGCGGCAGGTGAGGAACTGCTGATCCTGGCAGCCCGACGTCTCCAGGAACGGCTACGCAGCATGGACACCCTGGCCCGCCTGGGAGGCACTGAGTTCGTCGTGGTGCTGGAAGAAATTCAGAGTGCGCAAAGCGCCGCCCAACTGGCCCGCAACATGATCGAGCGCCTGGCGGAGCCTTTCCTGCTGGAAGGTGGCCACAGCATCACGGTGGATCCGAATATCGGTGTCGCCCTCTTCCCCGGCGACGGCCACAAATCCCGCCAGCTCCTCCAGCGCGCCGACGCCGCCCTCGCCCTGGCCAAGACCCAGGGTCCCGGCGCCTGCTGCTTCCATAGCCCGGCGGTACTCAAGAACGATGCCGAGGCGGATATGTAGGGCGTAGCAAGCGCAGCGCATTGCGCCGGCTTCGCCGATGGCCAGAAAAAGGCGCAATGCCCTTCGGTTATTGCGCCCTACTTCCGCGCCACGAGATCGATCAGCGCCGAGCGGCCCTTGTGGGCGGAGCCTTCTGCCAGAACGTCCTCGTATTCCCTGAGTTCCAGGATTTCCCAGCCGGCAAAGGCTGCGCGCAACTGCTCGGACGTGTAGAGGTGGTCGGCAGAGGGCGGGCCGCCGGTTTTGTAGTCCAGTTGCTTCGGCGTATAGCCGTGCAGGAACAGCAAGCCACCGGGCTTCACTGCCTGCTGCATGCCTTTGAACAGGGCGGGCCGCTCGGCGGGGCTGGCGAACTGGATGAACACCGCCATAACGATGTCGAACGCCTGTTCCGGCCAATCCCAAACCAGGGCGTCACCCTGCACGAAGTCCACATTCACGCCCCGTCCGGCAGCGAGTTTCCTGGCCTTGGCCAGGCCCACGGGTGAGATTTCCAGGGCCGTGACGGCGAGGCCCTGCTCCGCCAGCCACACGCTGTTGCGGCCTTCCCCGTCGGCTACCGAAAGGGCCGTGCTACCCGCCGCCAATAGCGCTGCGTGGGTGTGCAGGAACTTCGTCGGCTCGGTACCAAACAGATAGTCCTCGCCGGCTTCCTTGAAGCGGGCGGACCACATGGATTCGTGTAAGTTCGTCATTGACGGCTACTTACACCCTTGCCGAGACGAAGGCCTTCACCGCAGCCACATCTGGTGCCATCACCGTCACGTATTGCGGCAGGGCTTCGATGCCGGCCAGTTCGGCTGGGCGCACGGGTTCGCGATTCAGCGCCTCGCGAATGGTTTCCTCGAACTTGGCGGGCTGGGCGGTTTCCAGCACCAGCATAGTCTGGCCGGCCTTGCGATGTTCCTTCGCCACCTTGAGGCCGTCGGCCGTGTGGGTGTCGATCATCACGCCGTATTGCTCGAAGGCGCTACGGATGGTGGCCAGGCGGTCGGCATGGCTGCTACGGCCGGAGGCGAAACCGTATTGACCGATGGTCCCCCAGCATGGGCTTCCCGACAGATCGAAGGCGCCGCCCTTGTCCACCTTGGCCCACAGCTCCCGCACCTGGGCGGCATCGCGACCCACCAGGTCGAAGATGAAACGCTCGAAGTTGGAGGCCTTGGAAATGTCCATGGAGGGGCTGGAGGTGATGCTGGTCTGGGCCGCCGTCCGGGGGCGATAGACACCGGTGCGGAAGAACTCGTCCAGCACGTCGTTCTCGTTGGTGGCCGCCACCAGTTGGGCGATGGGCAGGCCCATCTGGCGGGCGATGTGGCCGGCGCAGATGTTGCCAAAGTTGCCGGAAGGCACGCAGAACGCCACTTGCTCGTCGTCCGAGGTGGTCGCGGCAAAGTAGCCCTTGAAGTAGTAAACCACCTGGGCCGCCACCCGCGCCCAGTTGATGGAATTCACGGCGCCGATCTTGTGGCTGGCCTTGTAGGCCGCGTCGTTGGACACGGCCTTGACGATATCCTGGGCGTCGTCGAAGAGACCGGTGACGGCAATGTTGAAAATGTTCGGCTCATCCAGGGAATACATCTGGGCGCGCTGGAAGGCGCTCATCTTGCCGTCCGGGGAGAGCATGAACACCTTCACCCGGTGCTTGCCGCGCATGGCGTATTCCGCAGCCGACCCGGTGTCGCCGGAGGTGGCGCCGAGGATGTTGATGGACTGGTCCCGCTGTTCCAGCACGTATTCGAACAGGTTGCCGAGCAGCTGCATGGCCATGTCCTTGAAGGCCAGGGTCGGGCCGTTGGACAACTCCTGCAGGTACAGGCCGTCTTCCAGTTTCGTCAGCGGCGTGATGTCGGCGGCGGAGGTATTCGGATTCCTCACATAGCGGTAGGTATCCGCCGTGTAGGTGCGGTCGCAAATGTCCTTCAGGTCAGCCGCCGGAATGTCCGTGATGAAGCGGGACAGGATGGCGTAGGCCAGATCCGCGTAGGAGAGCTTGCGCCAGGCGGCCAGGTCCGCCTTGGTGACCTGCGGGTAGGATTCCGGCAGGTAAAGCCCGCCGTCCGGCGCCAGGCCGCCCAGCAGAATGTCGCAAAAGCCAAGGGCCGGAGACTGGCCGCGGGTTGAGATATATTTCATGGTTCAGGTTTCTTCGGAAGATTCGGGGAATTCGATGCCGTCGTAGATGTCCCGCAGGCGCTCGGAGAAATCCACACTATCCAGGGAGAGTGAGTCGTTTTCGAACAACTCGACGCGTATCCAGCCCACCTGGGCACGGCGATGGATGGTGGCGTGAATGCGCTGGTAATCAATCAGGACATATTCCTGCAGGCTGTCCAGGGTCTGGTAGGCGCGCCATTTTTCACGCTCATCAGTCTTCTGCGTGGAGGGCGACAAGACTTCCACGATCAGACAAGGGAATTCCAGCACCAACCCCCGGTCCAGCTTCGCCTCCCGGGGATCGCAGGTAACCACCAGATCCGGGTAGTAATAGCTCGACTCCCGTTTCACCTTGACCTTGATGTCGTTCATGAACACCTGACAAGGGCTACCGCGCAGTTGCTGCTTCAGCGCAACCAGCAGATTCACGGCAATGCCGTTGTGAGCACGGGTGCCGCCCACCATGGCGTGGATGTAACCACCCAGGTATTCGTGGCGCACCGGACTCTTCTCCTCGAAGGCCAGGTACTCCTCTTCGGTCATGCGGTATTCGAAGGCTTGCAGGGGCATGGCGGACTCCGGGGATACGGGACCGGCAGTTTACCGTGAAAGTCGCGGTAGCGACTCACGACGCCTCCCTCTCCCGCCGGGAGAGGGATTGAGGGTGAGGGAAAACCGGCGGCGCGCCTAAATGAAACCGCGCCGCCAGGTGGATCAACCCAGGCTTTCCAGGCGCAGGCGCGTGACCTTGCCTTCGACCGTGCCGAGGGCTTCGATGGCGGCAATGGCGGCGTCGGCACACTTTTCCTTGCAGACGTGGGTGAGGATGATGATGTCCGTCTGGGATTCGCCTTCCGCCGGTTCCTTCTGCAGCATGGCATCGATGGAAATGGCCTGGTCCGCCAGAATGCGGGTGATGTCCGCCAGCACGCCGGGCTTGTCCTGCACCCTGAGACGCAGGTAGTAGCTGGTCAGCACTTCCGCCATGGGCAGGATGGGCAGGTCGGTGATCTGGTCCGGCTGGAAGGCCAGGTGGGGCACCCGGTTGGCCGGGTCGGCGGTCATGGTGCGGGTCACGTCCACCAGGTCGGCGATGACCGAACTGGCGGTGGGCTCGGCGCCGGCGCCCTTGCCGTAATAGAGGGTGGAGCCGACGGCATCGCCCTGCACCAGCACGGCGTTCATGGCACCTTCCACGTTGGCGATGAGGCGTTTGCTCGGGATCAGGGTGGGATGCACGCGCAGTTCCACGCCGTCGTCCGTGCGGCGGGTAATGCCCAGGAGCTTGATGCGATAGCCCAGTTGCTCGGCGTAGCGGATGTCCTTGCTGTCAAGCTTGGTGATGCCTTCCACGCTGGCCTTGTCGAACTGCACCGGAATGCCGAAGGCGATGGAGGCCATGATGGTCAGCTTGTGGGCTGCATCGATACCTTCGATGTCAAACGTCGGGTCCGCTTCCGCGTAGCCCAGGGCCTGGGCTTCCTTCAGCACGTCGGCGAAAGGCAGGCCCTTGTCGCGCATTTCCGACAGGATGAAGTTGGTGGTGCCGTTGATGATGCCGGCGATCCACTGGATGCGGTTGGCGGAGAGGCCTTCCCGCAGGGCCTTGATGATGGGAATGCCACCGGCCACGGCGGCTTCGAAAGCCACCATGACGCCCTTGGCCTGGGCCGCAGCGAAAATCTCGTTGCCATGGGTGGCCAGGAGGGCCTTGTTGGCCGTCACCACGTGCTTGCCATTGGCGATGGCCAGCATCACCAGTTCCTTGGCCACACCGTAGCCGCCGATGAGCTCGACGACCACATCCACTTCCGGATCATTCACCACGGCGAAGGCATCGTCCGTGATCTTGCAGGCGCCGCCGGTAACCTGGGTCGCCAGGGCCGTATTCTTGTCCGCCACCACAGAAATGCGGATGGGCCGGCCGGCGCGGCGGGTGATTTCTTCCTCGTTGCGTTTCAGGACGGTGAAAGTGCCGCCGCCGACAGTGCCGATGCCCAGAAGGCCTACGTTGATGGGTTTCATGGTTAGTGAGGAGTGAGGAGTTAGGGGTGAGGAGTAAAGGCAAAAGGGGCCGGGGCGCGGTGGGGGTGTTACCCCTCACTCCTCACCCCTCACCCCTCACGCTTTTCATGTTCCGTGACGCTTTCGATACGCTTCCAGGAAGCGGGCCAGGCGGGTGATGGCATCGCGCAGGTCGTCGATGTGGGGCAGGATGACCACGCGGAAATGATCCGGATGGGGCCAGTTGAAACCGCTGCCCTGCACCAGCAGAACCTTCTCCGCCTCCAGCAACTGCAGGATGAACTGCTGGTCGTCGGAGATGGGATAGATCTTCGGGTCCAGGCGCGGAAACAGGTACAGCGCGCCCTTGGGCTTGACGCAGGACACGCCGGGGATGGCGTTCAGGAGTTCCCAGGCCAGGTCCCGCTGCTTGGTCAGACGCCCCTCCGGCGCCACCAGTTCATTGATGCTCTGATAGCCCCCCAGGGCCGTCTGGATGGCGGTCTGCCCCGGCACGTTGGCGCACAGGCGCATGGAGGCCAGCATGCCCAGGCCCTCGATGTAGTCCTGGGCGTGGCGTTTTTCGCCGGAGACGATGAGCCAACCGGAGCGGTAGCCGCAGGCCCGATAGTTCTTCGACAGTCCGTTCAGGGTCAGGAACAGCACATCGTCCGCCAGGGAGGCGATGGAAGTGTGCTTGGCGCCGTCGTAGAGCACCTTGTCGTAGATTTCGTCGGCATAGATGATGAGCTGATGCTGCCGGGCGATGTCCACGATCTCCTTCAACAACGAGTCCGGATACAGGGCTCCTGTCGGGTTGTTCGGGTTGATGACGACGATGGCCCGGGTATTCGGCGTGATCTTGGCGCGGATGTCCGCCAGATCCGGCAGCCAGCCGGACTCTTCGTCGCACAGATAGTGGCGCGGCGTGCCGCCGGCCAGGGACACGGCGGCGGTCCACAGCGGGTAGTCCGGTGCCGGCACCAGCACTTCGTCACCCACATCCAGCAGGGCCTGCATGGCCATGACAATGAGTTCCGAGGCACCGTTGCCCAGGTAGATGTCTTCGATGCCCACGCCCTTGATGCCCTTCTGCTGGCACTCGTGCATGATGGCCTTGCGCGCCGAAAACAGGCCCTTGGAGTCGGAATAGCCCGAGGCGCCACGCAGATTCTGGATGACATCCACCACGATTTCTTCGGGCGGTTCGAAACCGAAGGGCGCAGGATTGCCGATGTTCAGCTTGATGATGCGATGGCCTTCTTCCTCCATCTGCTTGGCGCGGGCCAGCACGGGACCGCGGATGTCATAGCAGACGTTGGCAAGCTTGGCGGACTTCAATATGGGTTGCATTGTGCGTTCGTTCCGTCTCAGCGGCGGATAAGTGCCTGCAGGGTGGAATTGAAAAAAGCTATAATCCTACCCTTCAAAGCATAGCGCCGCAATTCCGCCGACCGTCGGCCGGGAACTGGCGCCCGTCCCGCCATGAAATTGCAAGAAACCAAGGCTCCCGAATCCTACGCCATCACCCACTGCGGCGATGGCTACATCCTCCTCAACAAGGAGATGCGCATCGAATCCGGCATCGTCGTCATGCCAGACCGGATCGTGGAAAACTGGGGCACGGCGGGCTTCGACGGCCTTACACTGACGGACGTCGAAACCCTGCGGGATCTGGGCGTGAGCATCGTCCTCATCGGCACCGGGCCACGCCAGCGCTTCCCCCATCCGTCCCTGCTCAGGCCCCTCATGGAAGCGCGCATCGGCTTCGAGATCATGAACCTGGCCGCCGCCTGCCGCACCTACAACGTCCTCATGGCCGAAGGCCGCAGCGTCGCCGCCGCGCTGCTGTTCGCCTGATGACGGCCCGCTGCGTTTCCGTCCGCCTCGGCGGCATCCTGGCCATACTGATCCTGGCCCTGGCCTGGTTCGGCCCCCTGGACTATCGCAAACTGGTGAAGCCCGACGAGGGCCGCTACGCCGAGATCCCCCGGGAAATGGTCGCCAGCGGCGACTGGGTGACACCGCGCCTCAACGGCCTCAAGTATTTCGAGAAACCCGCCCTGCAGTACTGGGCCACAGCCAGCGCCTATGAAGTTTTCGGCCAGCACGACTGGACCGCGCGCCTGTGGCCGGCCCTCACCAGCTTCCTGGGCATCCTGCTGGCGGCCTACACCGGCTGCCGCCTCTTCGGCCGCCAGGCCGGCCTGTATGCCGGCACGGTCCTCGCCGGCAGCCTGCTGTATTTCGGTATCGGCCACCTCAACACCCTGGACATGGGCCTGTCCTTCTTTATGCAGGCCTCCCTGTGCGGCTTCCTGCTGGCGAACCGTCCGGAAGCCGACAAGGGAGAGGCCCGCCGCTGGATGCTGTTCACCTGGGCCGCACTGGGTCTGGCCGTCCTGTCGAAAGGCATCGTCGCCCCGGTGCTCACCGGCGCCGTGCTGGTGCTGTACTCCCTCATCGGCCGGGATTTGTCGCCCTGGCGACGCCTGTCCCTGCTGCCGGGCCTGGCGGTATTCTTCGCCATCACCGTGCCCTGGTTCGTGGTGGTGTCGCTACGGAACCCGGACTTCTTCCATTTCTTCTTTATCCATGAGCACTTCGAGCGCTTCCTGACAAAGAGCCACAACCGTTTCCACCCCTGGTTCTACTTCGTGCCGGTGCTGCTCCTGGGTGCCCTGCCCTGGACCACCATGCTGCCCCAGGCACTCCTGGGCGCCTGGCGCCGGGTAGGCGCAGGTTTCCAGCCCCGACGTCTGCTCTTGATCTGGGCGGTGTTCATTTATTTCTTCTTCAGCATCTCCAGCTCCAAGCTGCCCTCTTACATCCTGCCCTGCTTCCCGGCCCTGGCCCTCTTGCTGGGAGACTGGTTGACACGGATTCCCCGCCGCGCCCTGCTCTGGCACCTGGGTTTCGTGGCGGTATTGGGCGCCGCCATGGGTGTTGCCGCGCCCCTGTTCATCGAAAAGGCAGCGAATCCGGAGCAACCCCTGGCCATGATGACCGCCTATGGTCGCTGGCTGGCCGTTGCCGGCGCCCTGTGGTTTGCCGGCAGCGTCGGCGCCTGGTGGCTGGCCCGACAGAACCGCCTGCAGCCCGCCATCTACCTGATCGCCATCGCCACCTTCGTCGCCGGCAACGGCATGCTGCTGGGCCACGAAAGCCTTGCACCCTCGAATTCCGCCGCCTCCCTGGCAGAGCAATTGCGCCCCCAGCTCACGCCCAACGTGCCTTTCTACTCCGTGCGCACCTACGAGCAGACCCTGCCCTTCTACATCAAGCGCACCGTAACCCTGGTGGAGTTCGGCGACGAGCTGACGTTCGGCATCGAGCAGGAGCCGCAGAAGGCCATTGCCACCGTCGCCGCCTTTGAAACCCGCTGGCGTGCCGACAAGCAGGCCTTCGCCCTCATGACGCCGGAGATGTACGCCGAACTGCAGCAGCACGGCCTGCCCATGTCCATCGCCGCCCGGGATTTGCGCCGCATCGTGGTGAAAAGGCCTTTATGAACCGCAGAGGCGCAGAGGTGCGGAGAAAAACAAAGCCAAAGGGAGAGAACGCTGGCCCGAGCAATCACGTCGAGGCATCACGCCCACAAGGTTTTCTCCTCTGCGCCTCTTGGCCTCTGCGGTTAAATCAGTCTTTGCCTTGCCGGAAACCTACTTAATGACCGCTGTCAGTTTTGCCCTCATCCTCACCGGCGTGCTGCTCAACGCCGCCGCCCAGTTGTTCCTGAAGGCGGGCACCAACGCCATCGGCCACTTCGAGTTTCACCTGGAAAACCTCCTGCCCATCGGCATGAAGATCGCTTTCCAGCCCTGGATCGTGGCCGGCCTGTCCTGCTACGTGGTCAGCGTGGTGGTGTGGATCCTGGCCCTGTCCCGGGTCCAGGTGAGCATGGCCTACCCCATGCTGTCCATCGGCTACGTGGTGAATGCCTGTATTGCCTATTACTGGTTCGGCGAAGACGTCAGCCTCATGCGCCTGGCCGGCATCGGCATCATCATCATCGGCGTGGTCATCGTGTCACGCTCGTAAAAATATTTTTGAACCGCA
The DNA here is from genome assembly GCA_043743785.1 of Rhodocyclales bacterium. GTDB lineage: Bacteria > Pseudomonadota > Gammaproteobacteria > Burkholderiales > Rhodocyclaceae > JAQTNA01. The sequence goes on from JAYTVW010000025.1 coordinate 13,689, forward strand.
GAGGCGCAGAGACGCGGAGGAAACCCTCTTGAATTTCTCTGCGCCTCTGCGCCTCTGCGGTTAGACCATTCAGAAAACAATCATGACCTTTCTACCCTTTACCCGCCCGTCCATCGACGAGGAAACCATTGCCGGCGTAGCCGACGTGCTGCGCTCCGGCTGGATCACCACCGGCCCCAAGTGCAAGGAATTCGAGGCGGCCCTCGGCGCCCTCTTCGGCGGCCGCACGGTGCGCGCCTTCAATTCCGGCACTGTCACCCTGGAAATGGCCCTGCGCCTCCTCGACATCGGCCCCGGCGATGAGGTCATCACCACCCCCATGAGTTGGGTCGCCACCGCCAACGTCATCCTGTCCGTGGGGGCGAAGCCCGTGTTCGTGGACATTGATCCAGTCACCCGCAACCTGGACCTGGAGCAGATGGAGGCCGCCATGAACCACGCCACCCGGGCCATCATCCCGGTGGACCTGGCGGGCCTGCCGGTGAAGCGGGAAGCGCTCTATGACATCGCCGCCGCCTACAACGTACGGGTCATCGAGGATGCGGCCCAGAGCATTGGCGCATCCGATGGCGGCAAACTCATCGGCAGCTTCGGCGACTTCATTTCCTTCAGTTTCCATCCCAATAAGAACCTCACCACCACCGAAGGCGGTTGCCTGGTGCTGCCGGAGGATGCGGACGCGGCCCTCATTGCCCGTTGCGAACGCCTGCGCCTGCAGGGCGTGCAGCGCCTGGCGGATGGCTCCATGGAAGTAGAGGAAATCGGTGGCAAAGCCAATCTCACCGACGTGGCGGCCCGGGTCGGCCTGGGCCAACTGCCCCACCTCGCCGCCTTCACTGCCCGTCGCCGGGAACTGGCCAAGCGTTATTTCGCCTGGTTCGACACCCACGGGCGCGAGCTGCTGAACATGGGCCTGGCCCTGCCGCTGCGGGATTTCGAGAATTCCAACTGGCACATGTTCCAGCCCCTGCTGCCCCTGGAGAACATGAACATTTCCCGCGCCGAGTTCATCAAACGCATTGCGGAAAAGGAAATCGGCGTCGGCGTGCATTACCCGGCAATGCATCTCTTCAAGGTTTATCGGGGCCTGGGCTACAAGGAAGGTGACTTCCCCCATGCCGAACGGGTGGGCCGGGAAACCATTACACTACCGCTCTTCCCCGCCATGGAAGACGGGGACGTGGAGCGGGTATGCGGAGCGCTGGCAGCCGTCCTGACGAGTGCACGCAAGTAAGCTATACTGCGTCACATGTGACACTTGAAAGGGCTCCGCGATGCCTGCCTCACCGTCTACTGCCAGTGCGCCCCGTATGAAGCACTATCGGGACCGGATGCGTGGCGCCGGTTTGCGGCCCATACAACTCTGGGTGCCGGACACCCGTGCCGCCGGCTTCGCCGAGGAATGCCGCCGCCAGTCCGCCACCCTCCGCGATGATGCCGCCGAGATTGAGGCGGCGGCCTTCATGGAAGCGATCGGGGCCTGGGACGAATGAGGCGCGGCGATCTGGTTACCGTGGCCCTGCAGGGGGATTTCGGCAAACCGCGTCCGGCACTGGTGATCCAGTCCGACCTGTTCAATGAAAACCACCCCACAGTCATGCTGTGCCTAGTAACCAGCGACCTGCGGGACGCACCGATTTTTCGCTTGCCGGTGGAACCGACTCCGGAAAATGGCCTGACGCGCGCATCCCAGATCCAGGTGGACAAGATCATGACGGTCCTGCGCGATCGCCTCGCCCCTCCCTTCGGCCACCTGGACGACGCGACCATGGTGCGGGTAAACAGGGCCTTGGCGGTGTTTACGGGGATTGCATGAGCAACGTAAGGCGCAAAAGCGCAGCGCAGCGCGCCGTATGGGCATGCCGACATCGCCACGATTTGAATTAATGCAATGCGCAACAAACATTCACATTGGCACGCATCCGGCGCATTGCCCTTCGGTTATTGCGCCCTACACGAGCTGCTTATTGGAGTCGAACCGATGCTAGCCGAACGCCAGATCATGACTTTGACCTCGCCGCAACTGCTTATTGACCTGCCGAAATCCTTCGCCAACCGAAGGGTGGAAGTGCTGGTTCTGGCACTTGATGAGATGGTTCCTGTCATCAAGAAAAGAACACCTCCCCCCGAACTGGCCGGCCGGGTTCGGGAAAAGGGCGACGTAATGACTTCAACATCGCCCTTGGACTGGGGAATCGAGGAATGATTGTACTGGACACCCACATCTGGCATTGGTGGATCAACCAGATACCGGGGCACCTAAGCGACGCGGACAAGACTTTGATTGAATGTGCCGATGTGGTCGCTGTTTCAGCCATTTCATGCTTTGAGATGGCTTGGCTGGCAAGCCATGGCCGTATTGATCTGGATATGTCTTTCGAAGCGTGGCTAAATCTGGTCGAATCCGCCGAAATCGTACGGTTTCTTCCAGTAACGCCCAGAATCGCTGCAGCAGCCGTAGCCCTGCCGGAATACCATAAAGATCCGCAGGATCGGATCATTATCGCCACCGCGTTACACCACGGTGCCAAGTTGATGAGTTTTGACAGCCAGTTCCCAAAATACCGCGAACTGGATGGATGCTTGTTGAAGGGTGGCAGGTAGTTTGTTGGTAGAAAGGACATGGCATGAACACTTCAGAGGTGCCGGGGTCAAGGGTGCCGGGGTCAGGTCTTGCGACAATGCGTCCAACCGCCATTTGTTCTCCCAAAGAAAATAGCGTGACCCGGATTCATCAAAACCGCCTCAAATGAATTAACGGATATGCCAACAATTTCCATGTTCTACGGCATCCTGATTCGGATGTTTTTTCGTGACGTACAGAAACATCATGTGCCGCATATCCATGCCGACTATCAGGGAGTAGTAGCGGTCTACTCTATCCTTGACGGTGCGCTTCTGGCCGGTGAACTGCCGCCAAACAAGCACAAGTTAGTCGTGGCGTGGATCGAGATTCATCAGGAAGACTTGCGCGCCGACTGGAACCTGGCGGTAAACGGCCGGAAGCCTTTTCCCATCAAAGGACTTGACCAATGAGAATTGTGGAAATTCGGGCGCAGCCAAATTGGATGTTATCCATTGTCGCGGAGGATGGCCGCAGGGGGTGTTTTGACGTCAGCCCCTATCTTGACGACGAAGCATTCGACCCTCTGCGTGACCAAGACGAATTTATAAAAGTTGCCAATGGTGGTTACTTTATCGAATGGGATTGTGGTGCGGATTTATCTGCCGACACCATCGAGGCACAATGGCGCCTTGTCGGCCCCGCCAATTAACCCTCACGCCTCTCTGCTTTCAATGACCTCTCCCGAACTTTCCATCATCATCCCCATCTACAACGAAGAGGACGGCCTCGCCGCCCTCTTTGATCGCCTGTATCCGGCACTGGATGCGCTCAAGACGACTTACGAAATCATCTTCGTGAACGACGGCTCGAAGGACCGCTCCGCCGCCATCCTGCGGGAGCAGTTCCAGAAGCGGCCGGAGGTGACCCGGGTGATCCTCTTTGCCGCCAACGCCGGCCAGCACATGGCCATCATGGCGGGCTTCGAGCACAGCCGTGGCGAGATCATGGTGACCCTGGACGCGGATCTGCAGAATCCGCCGGAGGAAATCGGCGTCCTGGCGGCGAAGATGCGGGAAGGCTTCGATTACGTCGGCAGCATCCGCCGGAAGCGCCAGGACAACTGGTTCCGCACCTATGCCTCCAAGGCCATGAACCGGCTGCGGGAAAAGATTACCCGCATCAAGATCACCGACCAGGGCAACATGCTGCGGGCCTACAGCCGCAGCGTGGTGAATGCCATCAATTCGTGCAAGGAAGTCAGCACTTTCATTCCGGCCCTGGCCTACACCTTCTCCCAGCGCCCCACCGAGGTGGTGGTGGCCCACGAGGAACGCTCTGCCGGCGAATCCAAGTATTCGCTGTATAGCCTCATCCGGCTCAACTTCGACCTGATGACGGGCTTTTCCCTCGTCCCCCTGCAATGGTTCTCCATGCTGGGCATCCTGGTGTCCCTCGGCTCGGCGGGCCTGTTCATGCTGCTGATCGTGCGCCGGATTCTGGTGGGTCCGGAAGCGGAAGGCCTGTTCACCCTGTTCGCCCTGGTCTTCTTCCTCATTGGCCTGGCCCTCTTCGGCATCGGTCTCCTGGGTGAATACGTGGGCCGGGTCTATCTTCAGGTCCGCCACCGCCCCCGCTACCTGATTGACGCGGTACTTGAAAAGCGTGAGGAGTGAGGGGTAAAACCCTCGCCTTGCTACCGCCACCCTCTGAAACATCCACCTAGGCACCAAGCCCAATGCAGCGATGAACCACTCCCCACTCCTCACTCCTCACCCCTCACGCCCTTCCGCAGTCGTCTTCGCCTATCACAACGTGGGCTACCGCTGCCTGTCGGTGCTGCTGGCCCATGGTATCGAGGTGGCCCTGGTGCTGACCCACGAGGACTCTCCCACGGAGAACATCTGGTTCGACAGCGTGGCGGCCCTGGCCGCGCGCCACGACATCCCGGTCATCATCCCGGCGGACGCCAACACGCCGGACGTAGTCGCCCGCATCAAGGCTCTGCAGCCGGATTTCATTTTCTCGTTCTACTACCGGCAGATGTTGAAAGCGGAAATCCTGGCAATTCCACCCCGGGGCGCCTGGAACATGCATGGTTCGCTCCTGCCCAAGTACCGGGGGCGAGTGCCGGTGAACTGGGCCATCATCTTTGGTGAAACCGAGACCGGCGCCACCCTGCACGAGATGGTGGCCAAGCCTGATGCCGGCGCCATCCTGGCCCGCCAGGCCGTACCCATCCTGCCCAACGACACGGCCTTCGAGGTTTTCCAGAAGGTCACCGTGGCGGCGGAAATGGCGCTGAACGACGTCTTGCCGGCCCTTCTGGCCGGCACCGCCCCGTCCCTGCCCAATGACCTGGCCGCCGGCTCCTATTTCGGCGGCAGAAAAGCCGAAGACGGCCGCATCGACTGGCGCCAGGACGCCGTTGCCATCCACAATCTGGTGCGCGCCGTGGCGCCGCCTTATCCGGGGGCCTTCACCACCCTGGATGGCCGTCCCCTCAAGGTATTCGGCAGCCTGCCGGAACCACGCCGCCAACCCCGCTCTCTCGAACCCGGGCTGTACACGGAAGGCGGCCGCTGCTTTGCCGATTGCGGACAAGGTGAGAGAATCGCGGCTTTGCGCCTGACCGCCCTTGAATTCGACGGGGCGCCGCTGGATGCAGAGCGTTTCACGGCCCTGTTCGGCGAGCGCAAGCTTCCGTTCAACTAATTGCCAGAGAAAATCCACATGAAAAAAATCCTCATCCTCGGCGTAAACGGCTTCATCGGCCATCACCTGTCCCAGCGCATCCTCGCCACCACCGATTGGGAGGTGTATGGCATGGACATGAACTCCGAGCGTGTCGCCGAATTGATGACCAATGAGCGCTTTCACTTCTTCGAGGGTGACATCACCATCAACAAGGAGTGGATCGAGTACCACGTCAAGAAGTGTGACGTCATCCTGCCCCTGGTGGCCATCGCCACGCCGGCCACCTATGTCAAGGAACCGCTGCGTGTGTTCGAACTGGACTTCGAGGCCAACCTGCCCATCATCCGTCAGGCTGTGAAGTACAAGAAGCGCGTAATTTTCCCGTCCACCTCCGAAGTCTATGGCATGAGCCAGGATCCGGAATTCGATCCGGAAAACTCCAATCTGGTGCTGGGACCCATCAACAAGCCGCGCTGGATCTACTCCTGCGCCAAGCAAATGATGGACCGGGTCATCCACGCCTATGGCCAGCAGGAAGGCCTGCAATACACCCTGTTCCGCCCCTTCAACTGGATCGGACCGGGCCTGGATTCCATCCACACCCCGAAGGAAGGCTCCAGCCGGGTCATCACCCAGTTCCTCGGCCACATCGTGCGTGGCGAGAACATCAAGCTGGTGGATGGGGGCGAGCAGAAACGCTCCTTCACCTACGTCTCCGACGGCATCGATGCCCTGGTGAAGATCATCGACAACAAGGACGGCGTGGCCAACGGCAAGATCTACAACATCGGCAACCCGAAAAACAACTACTCCATCCGCGAACTGGCCTCCCTCATGCTGAAACTGGCCGCCGAGTACCCGGAATACGCCGCCGGCCTATCCACGGTGAACGTGGTGGAAACCACTTCCGGTGAGTACTACGGCAAGGGCTACCAGGACACCCAGCACCGGGTACCGAAGATCAGCAACACCATGTCCGACCTGGATTGGGAACCCACCGTGACCTTCGAGGACGCCCTGCGCGGCATCTTCGACGCCTACAAGAGCGATGTCGTCGCCGCCCGGGCGTTGATGGACTGAAATCCTGTGAGCGGTCAGCGGTGAAGGGTGAGCGGCATAAAGCGCGCTCTCCGCTTACTGCTTACCGCTTTCGGCTCCTATGAAACTCGCCCTCAAGATCGACGTAGATACCTACCGGGGTACGCTGGAAGGCGTGCCGCGGCTGGTGGAAGCCCTGCGCCGGCACAAGGCGGGGGCGACCTTCCTGTTCTCCCTGGGGCCGGACCACACGGGCCGGGCCATCAAGCGGGTATTCCGTCCCGGCTTCATGAAGAAGGTGTCCCGCACCTCGGTAGTGGAGCATTACGGCTTCAAGACCCTGATGTACGGCACCCTGTTGCCAGGGCCGGACATCGGCCGGAAGTGCGCCGACATCCTGCGCGGGGTGCGGGACTGCGGCTTTGAAGTGGGCATCCACACCTGGGACCATATCCGCTGGCAGGATGGCGTGGAACATGCCGACGCCGCCTGGGCCGCCAAGGAAATAGCCCTGGCCTGCACGCGCTTCGAGGAAGTCTTCGGCGTACCCGCAAAAACCCACGGCGCCGCCGGCTGGCAAATGAACGCCCACGCCATGCGCCTGACCCAGCGCCTGGGTTTCGACTATTCCTCCGACTGCCGCGGCAGCACGCCCTTCATCCCGGTGCAGAACGGCGAGATCGTCGCCTGCCCCCAGTTGCCCTCCACCTTGCCCACCCTGGACGAACTCATCGGCGTAGACGGCATCACCACCGGGAACGTGCACGAGCACGTATTGAAACTGACGCAACACGCGCCACCCACGGGCCACGTATACACCCTGCATGCCGAGCTGGAAGGCATGAAGCTCCTGCCGGTGTTTGAACGCCTGCTCGAAGGCTGGACGGCCCAGGGCTATGAACTGACCTCCACCCGCTCCCAGTTCGAAGACCTGGACCTGGCCCTGCTGCCGCGCTGCGAGATTGTCCGCGGCGAAATCCCCGGCCGCTCCGGCACCCTCATGCTCCAAGGTCCGGAATTCCTCGCCGACGCGGCGTGAATTCCCGGCCGTAGGTCAGGTTGCGCCAGCAACCTGACACGTTCATCGCCGAAGGAATGTCAGGTTGCTCACGCAACCTGACCTACGATTGCTACACTGCTGCCTCGTAACGAGGGCCTGCCCGGAAGGCAACATCCGGATAGTCCACCGTTCCCCTCACCCCCTCACCCCCCCGCCCCTCTCCCAGGGGGCGAGGGGAGCGCAGTGAGTCGCTACGCGACTTTCGCAATATGGAGGCAGCCATGCTCGACCAGACCATCCCCGACTTCAGCATCCCGGCCACCGGCGGCCAGACGTTTACACTCTCTGCCGCCCGCGGCAAGAAACTCGTTCTCTATTTCTACCCCAAGGACAGCACCCCCGGCTGCACCACCGAGGCCGGCGACTTTCGCGACACCTACGCCGAATTCCAGGCAGCAGGCGCAGACGTGTATGGCATCTCCCGTGACAGCCTGAAATCCCACGAGAACTTCAAGGCCAAGCTCGGCCTGCCGTTTGAATTGCTGTCGGACGGGGACGAGGCCCTGTGCACCTTGTTCGGTGTCATCAAGATGAAGAACATGTACGGCAAACAGGTTCGCGGCATCGAACGCTCCACCTTCATCCTCGACGCCGACGGCGTCCTGAAGAAGGAATGGCGCGGCCTGAAAGTGGCCGGCCATGTAGCTGAAGTACTTGAATACGTGAGAGCGGTAAGCGGTGAGCGGTAAGCGCCGCCCTACCGCCAACCGCTAACTGCCAACCGCTCACCTCTTACACATCCCATGCCCGCTAAAAACCACGCCGCCATCACCAAGCTCTTCGTCCTCGACACAAATGTGCTGATGCACGACCCCACCTGCCTGTACCGTTTCGAGGAGCACGACATCTTCCTGCCGATCATGGTGCTGGAGGAACTGGACAACAACAAGAAGGGCATGTCGGAAGTGGCGCGCAATGCCCGGCAGGCCAGCCGCTTCCTGGACGACATCGTCAGCGGCGAAGAGCTCAACATGGACGAGGGCATCCCGCTGACGGATCGCTCCAAGGGCCTGGCCAGCGGGCGCATGTTCCTGCAGACCGAGGCCATCACCACCGAGTTGCCGGCGGCCCTGCCCACGGCCAAGGCGGACAACCAGATCATCGGCGTCGTCAATTTCCTGCGCCACAAGTATCCGAAGCGTCAGGTCATCCTGGTGTCCAAGGACATCAACATGCGGGTCAAGGCCCGCGCCCTGGGCCTGGACGCCCAGGACTATTTCAACGACAAGGTGCTGGAAGACACGGATCTGCTGTACACCGGCATCCGGGAACTGCCGGCGAATTTCTGGGAAACCCACGACCAGGACCTGGAATCCTGGAAAGAGGAAAGCCATACCCTGTACCGGGTCAAAGGCCCCCTGTGCCCCGAGCTGCTGGTGAACGAATACGTGTATCAGGAAGGCCCCCAGCCCCTGCACGCCATCGTCAAGGAACAAAAGGGCCGGGAAGTCCTGCTGAAGACCCTCACGGACTACGGTCACGGCAAGAACGCCGTGTGGGGCATCACGGCCCGCAACCGGGAACAGAATTTCGCCCTCAACCTGCTCATGGACCCGGAGATTGATTTCATCACCCTGCTAGGCCAGGCCGGCACCGGCAAGACCCTGCTGACCCTGGCCGCCGGCCTCACCCAGGTGCTGGAAACCAAGAAGTACACTGAAATCATCATCACCCGGGTCACCGTACCGGTGGGCGAGGACATCGGCTTCCTGCCGGGCACCGAGGAAGAGAAAATGACGCCCTGGATGGGCGCCATGGAGGACAACCTGGATGTGCTGAACGGCACCACCGGGGAAGCGGGCGAAGGCGGCGCCTGGGGCCGGGCCGCAACGCAAGACCTCATCCGCAACCGCATCAAGGTGAAGTCTCTCAACTTCATGCGCGGCCGCACCTTCATCAACAAGTTTCTCATCATCGACGAGGCCCAGAACCTGACGCCCAAGCAGATGAAGACCCTCATCACCCGGGCCGGCCCCGGCACCAAGGTAGTCTGCCTGGGCAACATCGCCCAGATCGACACGCCCTACCTGACGGAAGGCAGCTCCGGCCTGACCTACGTGGTGGATCGTTTCAAGGGCTGGGCCCACAGCGGCCACATCACCCTCCAGCGCGGCGAACGCTCGCGCCTGGCAGATTACGCGGCGGACGTTCTCTAAGCGGTAAGCGGTAAGCGGTAAGCGGTAAGCGGTAAGCGGTCGATTTTCCGCGCTCTCCGCTTACCGCTCACCGCCGACACTCAAGAAGCTATCGTTTCAGCCGTTAAACGGCCCATGACTCCTTCCGCCCCTTTCCTCCTGCTGGCCGCTAGCCTGTTCCTGGCGGGCTGCGAACGCCTTGGTATCGCCGATCCGGCCGTGGTGGCCGCTACTGCAGAAGCCGACGGCAAGGCCATCGGTGCAGCCTGCCGCAACGCCGGTCGTGGCCTGGAGGATTGCTACCAGAAGAATCCCAAAGGGGTGAAGTCGGCGATTTTTACCGGCTGGAAGGAAATGAACGAGTACATGTCCCAGAACAAGATGGAGGTCATCGCCCCGCCGCCGCCGCCACCACCGCCGCCCCCCGTCGCCAAGGCTGAAGGTGAGGATGGCGACAAGGCCGCCGGCAAGGATGAAGAGAAGGACGCCAAGTCATCCTCCAAGGCATCCGACAAGGAAGACGAAAAGCCGGCAAAGAAGGCCGCCAAGCACGGCTAAGAGGCCTTCCCACCCGCGCCTGAGCCGAAAATAAGCGCCCCCGCGCATTGACATTCGGCACCGGCATGTATAATGCCCCGCTTGCAAGGCCCAGCCGGTTAGTCTTGCATCCTCCCCACCGCATGAGTCCGCGGAACCCAGGAAACAATCCCCCTCGCTGCCTGAACCGGTACTGCGCCCCGCGCGTAGCAGGCCCGTACAGGAGCTATTGCACATGACATTTGACGAACTCGGGCTACTGCCCGAACTGCTCAAGGCTGTCGCCGATTCCGGCTACACCGAGCCCACCCCCATTCAACAGCAGGCCATCCCCGTCATCATGGCGGGCAAGGACGTCATGGGCGGCGCCCAGACGGGCACCGGCAAGACGGCGGGCTTCACCCTGCCCATGCTGCAACGCCTGGCGCGTCATGCCAGTTCCAGCCCGTCGCCTGCCCGCCACCCGATCCGCGCCCTGATCCTGTGCCCGACCCGGGAACTGGCCATGCAGGTGCATGAGAACGTCAAGACCTACAGCAAGTACCTGCCCCTGCGCAGCGCGGTCATCTATGGCGGCGTGGACATGCGCGCCCAGACCGAGGAACTGCGCCGTGGCGTGGAAATCGTCGTCGCGACGCCAGGACGCCTGCTGGACCACGTGCAGCAGAAGGCCGTGAATTTCAGCCAAGTGGAAGTGCTGGTACTGGACGAAGCGGACCGCATGCTGGACATGGGTTTCATCCCGGACATCAAGCGCATCCTGGCCATGCTGCCGGAAGCGCGCCAGAGTCTCTTGTTCTCCGCCACCTTCTCGAACGACATCAAGAAGCTGGCCGACAGCATGCTCAAGGAGCCTCAGCTCATCGAGGTGGCCAAGCGCAACACGGTTTCCGAGACCATCACTCACCGCATGTACCCGGCGGACCACGACGCCAAGCGCGCCCTGCTGGCCCACCTCATCGAGGCGGACAACATGCAGCAGGTGCTGGTCTTCGTCGGCACCAAGTTCGGCGCCAGCCGCCTGGCCCGCTATCTGGACGTGAAGGGCATCACCGCCGACGCCATCCATGGTGACAAGAGCCAGGCCCAGCGCACGGAAGCCCTGGAAGCCTTCAAGGCCAACAAGGTGCGGGTGCTGGTGGCCACCGACGTGGCGGCCCGGGGTCTGGACATCGACACCCTGCCCCACGTCATCAATTACGAGCTACCCCACACGGCGGAAGATTACGTGCACCGCATCGGCCGCACTGGCCGGGCCGGCAAGACCGGCATCGCCATGTCCCTGGTGGCGCCGGAAGAAAAGGGCTATCTGGCGGAAATCGAAAAGCTCATCAAGATGAAGATCGAGCAGGTGCTTGTCCCGGGCTTCGAGCCGGGCAGCCACTTTCATGACGCGCCGATTCCCCGGGAAGGCGGCCGCCGCCACCAGCGCGAAGGTGCTCCCGCTCGCAGCGAAGGCAGCCGCGAAGGTAGTCGCGAAGGCGGTCGCGGCAGGGAAGGACGCAGCGAAACCCGCCCTGCCGAAAGCCGTGGCGAAGCCCGTCCGGAGCGCGATACTCGCCCGGCAGAAGGCCGCAACGACAGTCGTCCGGAGCGGGAAGCCCGCCCGGCGGAAGGCCGTAGCGAGGCCCGCGCGCCGCGCCGGGACGACAGCCGCCGCCGCAATTCGCCGCCCCCCAACCGCACGGTCCTGCCGCCCCTGGGCTTCGACCCCAACAAGCCCTATGTTTCCGCCGAGCCGCCCCCGTCCACGGACGGCAGCAGTCTGGCACCCCAGCATCCGCCGGCCCGCCCCAAGCGCCCCGTCGCCGCCCTACTGGGCGGACTGGGCAAGAAGTAAGTCTTCCCCAGTCTGAAAAGGGCCTGTTTCCTCGCGGAAACCGGCCCTTTTGTTATCGAAGTTTCCGGCCCGCGCCAAAACCGTTTTTCTTTGCGTTTCTCTGCGCCTATACGGTTCAAACTGAGCTTTTCAGGATCAGTGCGCCCCGCCCGCATCCACCGGCTTGCCGGTCTTTTCCGGGCGGGCCAGCCAGACCAGGGCCAGCAGGATCAGGAACAGCACACCGGAAATCCAGAAGAAGTCGTTGGCCCCCATGGTGTGACTCTGTACGGTGATTTGGCGCTCGATGTAGGCCAAGGACTGGGTCGGGTCCAGGCCCATCCCCTGAATGCCGGACAGGGATTGCTGCGCCGCCGGGTCATAGGGCGAGATGTGCTCAGTCAGGCGTGCATGGTGCAGGGCCGAGCGGTCATCCCACACCGTGGTGGCAATGGAGGCGCCGAAGGCACCAAAGGTGATGCGCACGAAGTTCGCCATACCGGAGGCAGAAGGGATGCGTTCCGGTGCCAGGCCGCTCAAGGACAGGGCCGTCAGGGGAATGAAGAAGGTGGCCATGGCGATACCCTGGACCACCTGGGGCACCAGGATGGTGTACACGTCCGCCTCATTGGAAAACCCGGTGCGCAGGAAACACACAATGGCGAAGACCAGGAAGGCCACCGTGGCCAGCCAGCGCGGATCCAGCCGGGGCATGAACTTCCCCACCAAGGGCGTCAGCAGGATGGCGAAGAAACCAATGGGCGCCGTCACCAGCCCGGCCCAGGTGGACGTGTAGCCCATGTACTGTTGCAGCCACAGGGGCATGAGCACCACGTTGCCGAAGAACAGGCCATAGCCCAGGGCCATGGTGAGCACGCCCACGCTGAAATTGCGCCGCTGGAACAGATGCAGGTCCACGATGGGATGGTCGTCATGCAGTTCCCACACCAGGAAGAAACAGAAGCTCATGAAGGCCACGGCGGCGAGGCCAATGATCTCGCCGGAGGCGAACCAGTCCAGTTCCCGGCCCTTGTCCAGCATGATCTGCAAGGCCCCCACCCACAGCACCAAGAGGCCCAGGCCCACGTAGTCCACCGGCACCAGCCGGGTGGTGGATTCCCGACGATGCAGGATGGCCCATGTGGCCCAGGCGGCCCCCAGGCCCACGGGAACATTGATGTAGAAAATCCACGGCCAGGACAGATTGTCCGTCAGCCAGCCCCCCAGGATAGGTCCCATCACCGGCGCCACCAGGGTGGTCATGGACCAGGCCGCCAGGGCCATGGAGGACTTTTCCTTCGGGTAGCAGCGCATCAACAGCGCCTGCGAGAGCGGAATCATGGGGCCCGCCACCAGGCCCTGCAACACCCGAAAACCAATGAGCATGCTCAGGTTGGTGGCCAGGCCGCAGGCCAGCGAGGTCAGCACAAAGAGCAGGATGGAGGCCACGAAAAGCTTCACCTGGCCGAAGCGCTGGGCCAGCCAGCCGGTCAGGGGCACGGCAATGGCGTTGGACACGGCAAACGAGGTGATGACCCAGGTGCCCTGGTTCGGCGACACCCCCATGTCCCCGGCGATGGCCGGCAGGGACACGTTGGCGATGGTGGAGTCCAGCACGTTCATGAACGTGGCCAGGGACAGGGCCACCGTCGCCAGCACCCGTTCGCTGCCGAAGAGGGGCATGGGCAGGGGTGGCAGAGCGGAATGTTTCATGAATTGCACCCTGCATTGAACCGCAGAGGCGCTGAAGCGCAGAGGAAATCCAGGTGTAGAGCGGGCTGTAGGGTGGGCTTCAGCCCACCATTACCGCCATGGCCGGATGAATCCGGCCCCACAAGAATGCTGATCGGCAGATTCGTCATGGTGTTCTCTGCGCCTCTGCGCCTCTGCGGTGAAAGAACTGTCCTTTTCAAGTTCATTTCTGATCCAAAGCCGGCACGGGGTCGTTCTTGAGGGCTGCGGCAATGAGCTTCGCCACCCTGACCCGGGCGGCGGTGGCATCGGCGGCATACACTTCCGTGCTCACCACCGGGGTGCTGCGGAGCGCAGTCGCCAAGGCCTGCCCGCTTCGGTCCGTGATATCCACTTCCGCCAGCATGGACAGGCCCACCCGCAGGGGATGTTCCACCAGTTCCTTCGGCTCAAGAAGGATGCGCACCGGCACCCGCTGCACGACCTTGATCCAGTTTCCGGTGGCATTCTGGGCCGGCAACAGGGCAAAGGCCGCCCCGGTACCCGCTCCCAGTCCTCCCACCTTGCCGTGGAATTCCACGCCGGAACCATAGAGGTCCGCCGTCAGCTTCACCGGCTGGCCGATGCGCATGTTGCGCAGCTGCACTTCCTTGAAGTTGGCCTCCACCCAGACCTTGTCCAGGGGCACGATAGCCATTAGCGGCGTGCCCGGCGCCACCCGCTGGCCCGCCTGCACGGAACGGCGGGCCACGAAGCCGGACACGGGGGACAGCACCGCCGCGCGGGCATAGGCCAGCCAGGCTTCTTCCACGCTGGCGGCGGCCTTCAATACCCGGGGGTGGCGCTCGATGCTGGTGCGATCCGTCAGGGCACGGCTGCCGGCTTGGGCTTCCCGGGCTGCGGCAAGGGCTGACTCTCCGGCCTTCACGGCGACAGCCACATGTTCCAGTTCCTCGGCCGTCACGGCGCCGCTGCCCGTCAGGGTTTTCCGACGCACCTGATCTTCCCTGGCCTTCTTCAACTCCGTTTCCCGCTGGGCCGTGGCGGCCGCCAGGGCGCCATCGTTGGAAAAGAGTGCCCGGGTTTCCCGCACGGTTTGGGCCAACTGGGCCTCCGCCTGTTCCAGGCGCACCCGGCCGTCGGCCGTATCCAGTTGCACCAGAGGGCTGCCCGCCTTCACATAATCCGTGTCGTCCGCGAAGATGGCCTGGGCAATGCCGGCCACCTGGGGCGTGACCTGCACCACATGCCCCGCCACGTAGGCGTCGTCCGTGGCCTCGTGATGGCGCCCCACCAGCAGCCACCAAGCGGCGGAGACGAGTCCCACGAGAATGAAAATAGCCATCAGGGCCAGCATCAGGCTGCGGCGCTTGCCCTTGGCAGGGACGGGTTGGGCTTCGTTCATGGCTGACTCCGGGAAGCTACTTGGTGAATCTGAAAAAACGATTTGAACCGCAGAGGCGCGGAGGCGCAGAGGAAGGCCATTTGGAGGGCGGGCTGTAGGGTGGGCTTCAGCCCACCATTACTGCCATCATGGAACGAATCCAGCTTCTCAAAAATGTCCACCGCCAGAACAGGTACGGTTTTCTCCGCGCCTCTGCGTCTCTGCGTTGAAAGAACTATTTCCATCAGGCGCATCACAAGCTCGGGGCAAAACCACCGCCCAGGGCACGATTCAGTTGCACGGCCACGTCAAGGCGACGGGCCGCGAGATCACTTTGGGCACGGCGTTGCTCCAGCAGGCGCAATTCGGCGTTGATGACGACGAGGCGCGTGACCAGCCCCGCCCCCTCCCGGCGGCGCACCAGTTCCCAGGCCGAACGGGTCTGGGCCAAAGCCTGGTCCTGGGCATGGGCCTGCTGGTCCACGCCCCGCCAGAGGGCCACCTGGTCGCTCACGTCCCGCACCGCCGCCAGCACCGCAGCGTCGTATTCGGCCACCGCCGCGTCGAATTCCGCCTGGCGCCCCGCCAGGGCAGCCCTGAGCTGGCCGCCGTCGAAAATCGGCAGGCTGATGGCGGGGCTAACGCCGGCCACCTGGCTACCGGCCAGGAAGAGCTTCTGCAGGCCCAGAGACTGGGCACCAACGAAGGCCGCCAGGTTCACATTGGGATAAAAGGCGGCGCGGGCGGCCCCGGTAGCGCCCAGCGCCGCCTCTACCCGCAGGCGCGCCGCAGCCACCTCGGGGCGGCGGGCCACCAGTTCCGCCGGCAATTCGGATGGCAGGGCCAGTGCCTTGGCCGTACGCAATGTGGGACGCTGCAAAGCCAGTCCCCGGTCGGGACCGGCCCCCGCCAGGGCCGCCAACTGGTGGCGAACGAGGGCTTCCGCCGCTTCGAGGGCCGCCAGTTCGGCCCGCAGCTGGGCCACACTGGCGCCAGCCTGGCGGGCCTCCGCTTCCAGCTCCAGCCCCGCACCCACCCGCAATTTGGTCAGGCGTTCACTGTCCTGGCGCAGGGCGAGGGCCGTGTTCAGGTGTTCGCGCTGCTCCAGCAGGCGGGCGAATTCCACGTAGCTGTGGGCCATGGCGCTGGCCAGCAGCAAGCGCGCCCCCGCCTGTTCCGCCCCGGCGGCTGCCTGCCGGGACAGGGCCGCAGCCAGGGCCGAGCGGTTCTTGCCCCAGAAATCCAGTTCCCAGGAGAAATCCAGGGCGGCACGGCCCGTGCTCTGCACGCTGCCGGCGTAGGGCGGCGGCACCAGGTCGTGTTCACTGAAACGCTGGCGGCTGGCATTGGCCTCGGACACCAGGCGGGGAAGCGTCGCGGCTTCTGCCGCCCCCGCCTGGGCCCGGGCGGCGTCCAGCCGGGCCTGGGCCAGGCGCAGGTCCGGGTTGCCGGCCAGGGCTTCGCCCACCAGGGTGTCCAGTTGCGGGTCGCCGAAGGCCTGCCACCAGTTCGCCGCCGGCCAAGCGCCCTGCCTGGCCGTGCCGGCCAGGCTCTGCCCTGCCGCCAGGGTATTGGGGTCGGACACACCGCCGCTCCTGGGCGCCAAGTTCCCGGGAGAGGCGCAGGCGGTCAGGAGCGCCGCAGCCAGCACGGCAAGCCTGCGAACTTCACTCATGGGGTGCTCCCAGGTTAGCCTGCATGCGCTTGAGGAAATTCTTCACAAGTTCGATTTCTTCCGGGCCAAAGCCCGCCAGGAGTTCGTTCAGGGTATTCACCACCGCCGGCATAGCCTGCTCCGTCATGGCAATACCGGCGTCGGTGGGCAGCACATGCACCAGGCGCCGGTCCTCGCTGCTGCGCTCCCTGCGCACCAGGCCCTTTTCTTCCAGGCGATCCAGCATGCGGGTCATGGCCCCCGTGTCGCAGCCAAGCTGACGGCAGCTCTCCGCCGCCGTACGGGCGCCCCCCTGTACCAGGGACATCATGGTGCCCCACTGGCTGGCGGTGATGCCCTGTTCCGCCAGGCGGGCGTCCATGCGAACAATGAACAGCGCACGCACGCCGTTGATGAGATAGCCCACGCTATCGTCGCGGCGATAGCTGGCCACCGTGTAGGGCTGCGAGGAAGAGTCCATGTCTTTGTCCATGCTGTCAGGTCTGTTACTGCCTAAGCAGCAATTAGATTAACACAGGAGAAGCGTGAGGGGTTAGGAGTGAGGAGTGAGGGGAAGCGTGCGCGCAAGTTGCGCCGACGCCTCCCCTTGTGCTTGCGGCTTACTGCTTGAGGGCTTCGACGGAAATGGTCAGGGTCACGTCGTCGCCCACGTAGGGTGCGTACTTGCCCATGTTGAAATCGGTACGCTTGATCACCGTGGTGGCATTGGCGCCGATGGCGTCCTTCTTGGCCATGGGGTGGGGCTTGGCGGTGAAGGAGGTCAGGGTCAGGGTCACGGGCTTGGTAACGCCCTTCAGGGTCAGGTTGCCTTCGATGGCCACCGGCTTGTCACCGTCAAACTTGACGGCGGTGGACTTGAAGGTAGCGGAGGGGAACTTGGCCGTGGAGAAGAAATCCTCGCCCTTCAGGTGGCCGTCGAACACGCTTGATCCGGAATCTACGGAGGTGGTGTCGATGACCACGTCCACGCTGCCCGTCTTCGCCTCCCGGTCGATGACCAGGGTACCGGTGGTCTTGTTGAAACGGCCCATCTGGGTCGAGTAGCCCAGGTGGTTGTAGGAGAAGTTGGGGAAGGTGTGACCGTATTCGCTGTTGATGCTATAGGTTTCCGGCGCGGCGAAGACGGGGGCGGAGAGGCTGGCGGCCAGGGCCAGGAGAGCGATCTTTTTCATGGTGGTTTTCCTTTTCTGTTGGAACTGGGGGGTTAACACAAAATTCATCGGGCGAATAAATTCGCCCCTACAACGGTGACATCTACAGAATCTGGGCTGAGCCTTATTTCTTGGCCGCCGCGACGAGGCGGAAGCGAATCTGGATCTCGTTGGCGACGGTGCCAAAATCAGCCCATTCGCCTTCGCCGATGGCGAAATCGGCGCGTTTCATGACGAGGGCGCCTTCAAACACGCCCGTTGCGCCTTCCTGGCGGAAGCTGACTGGCGCCACGGTGTCCTTGCTGCGGCCCTTGATGCTCAACTTGCCGCTAACTTCAAAGCGGTTGCCGCCCAGGGCCTTGACGCTGCTTGAGACGAAGCGGGCCTGGGGAAAGGCCTTGGCGTTGAACCAGGCCTTGCCCAGCACTTCGCCGTCCGCATCCGTGGAGCCGGTGTCGATGCTGGCCAGGTCTATATCCAGGCTGGCCTTGGCCGCCTGGGGCTTGGCCGGATCGAAGGCGATCTGGCCGCTGAATTTCTTGAAGTGCCCCTCCATGGCGACACCCATCTGCTTGTAGGCGAAATTCATGGCGCTCTTGTCCGCCTGGACGCTGTTGAATTCCACGGCCTGGGCCGAGCCGGCCAGGGCCAGACCGGCGAACAACAAACTTATATGTTTCATTTTCTTGTCCTATAAAAGGCACTCATTAAACGCCGAGGCGCCGAGACGCGGAGGAAGGAAAATAGCCGGAGATATCTCCCCTGCCCTTTTGCTTCAGTCGCAATTTGCCATGTTTTCTCGGCGCCTCTGCGCCTCGGCGTTTCAAACAGCTTTTTGAATCAGGAGCGTCCGAAGCGGGGCAACATGCGCTTGAGCACGTCGTCCTTGTCCAGCAGGTGGTGTTTCAGGGCGCCGGCGGCATGCAGTCCCACCAGACCCAGCATGAGCCAAGCCAGGGTTTCATGCACTTCGGCCAACTGCTTGCCCAGATCCACATTCTTGGCCAGCAAATCCGGCAGGGGCAGCACGCCGAAATACACCGTGGTGAAGCCCTTGGCGGAACTCATCAACCAGCCGGCAAGCGGGATGGCGAACATCAGCGCGTAGAGGCCCACATGGGTCAAGGCGGCAACCCGCTGTTGCCACAGGGGCATGGCCGGCAGTTCCGGCGGACGATGGCCGGCACGCCAGCCCAGACGCAGCACCGCCAGCAGGAAGATCGTCACGCCGGCCCACTTGTGCCAGGAATAGACCTTCAGCTTCCAGGGCGACAGGGACAGCTCATGCATATAGACGCCCACAGCGAAGGCGCCCAGGATGCCGATGGCAATGAGCCAGTGGAAAAGGATGGCGGTGCCGGTGTAGCGGGAGGTTTTCATTTTTATCCTTAAAAAAACTTTTTATACCCGGGAACTATTGCGGCGACTGTGCGCCTGCGCACTCTAAGACCAGAGTTGCTATTTCGCAATAACAGGCGCCGAGAACACGTAACTGTCCATGCCCAGAACCCCCAGGTCGATGCCGCCTTCCAGGCGCGAAACCGCCGCCCCTTGCCCCGCCGCCCCCAGGGCCACGAACAAGGGTAAGAGATGCTCGTCGGTCGGATGGGCCCGCTGGGCATGGGGGGCAAGGCGCCGATAGTCCAGCAAAGCCGCCAGGTCGCCTGCCGCCAGCCGGTCCCCCATCCAGTCCATGAACTCCCGGGCATAGGCGGCGCCTGCCGTCTGCCGGCCCCCCATGGCGGCAAAGGCATCCTGCAGGTTATGGGTGATGCTGCCGGAAGCCATAACCAGCACATCCTGGGCCGCCAGGGGCGCAAGCAACTGGCCCAGCATGTAGTAGTCCCGGGGTGACGCCAGTCGCGGCAGGGACAGCTGGAACACCGGCACGTCCGCCTCCGGATACAGGTGCAGGAGAGGCACCCAGGCGCCGTGGTCCAGGCCCCGCTGCGGGTTCTGGCGCACCGCCACGCCCTGCTCCGCCAGCATGTCCGCCACCTGCCGCGCCAGTTCCGGCGCACCGGCGGCCCGGTAGGACAGGGTGTACAACTCGTCCGGGAAGCCGCCGAAGTCGTAAATGGTGGCGGGCAGGGCTGCGGTGGAAATCTCCAGGCCCGCCGTCATCCAGTGGGCCGACACCGCCAGCACAGCCCGGGGCCGTGGCAGGGACGCGGCAAAAGCGGTGAGCGCAGGGCCGGCCTGGCCGGGTTGCAGGGCGAAGGTCGGGGCACCGTGGGAAACAAACAAGGTCGGAAACATGGGCAAGGCTCCACTGAATATGGGACACATGATATTGACCATTGATTGAGGAATAAATATGCTCTGGTTTGATTGTCTGTTTCACCACAAGGAACAATGCCATGGACCGCTTCCGGGAAATCCAGACTTTCGTCGCCGTAGTCGAAGCCGGCAGCTTCGTCGGTGCGGCAGACGCCCTGCGCACCTCCAAGGCCGCCGTATCCCGTAGCGTGGTGGACCTGGAAACCCGGCTGGGGGCGCGCCTGCTCCACCGCACCACCCGGCGCCTGTCCCTGACGGAGGCGGGCCGGGAATACTTCGACCGCAGCCGGCAGTTGCTGGAAGACCTGGAGGAAGCGGACAGCCTGGCGGGCATGACCACCTCCCGGGCCGTGGGCCTGCTCAAGGTGAACGCGCCCCTGGCCTTTGGCGTGCGCCACCTGGCACCCCTGTGGGGGACTTTCCTCGAAGCCAACCCGGATGTACGCCTGGACATCACCCTGACGGACCGGGTGGTGGATCTGGTGGAGGAAGGCGTGGACGTGGCCGTGCGCATCACCCGCATGGCGGACTCCAGCCTGGTATCGCGGAAATTGACCAGTTCCCGCCTCATGCTCTGCGCCACGCCGACGTATCTGGCCCGCCACGGCACGCCGACCCAGCTCGCCGACTTGGCAAAACTGCCGGTCATCGGCTATTCCTACGGCCCGTTCGGGGACGCCTGGCAACTGGACTCGGCAGACGGTCCCCAGACAGTACAGACCCGCCCCCGCCTCACCGCCAACAATGGCGACACCTGCCTGGCGGCCGCCCTCGCCCACCAGGGCATCATCCTGCAACCCTGTTTTCTCATCGGAGGGGAACTGGCTTCCGGCCAGCTGGTGCGCATCCTGCCGGAACTGCAAGGCCAGGAACTGGGCATCCACGCTGTTTATCCCTCAAGGAAGCACCTCTCCGCCAAGGTGCGTGCCTTGGTGGATTTCCTGGCGGGGGCCTTTGCCGGTGCCGCCTGGCCCGGCAAAGGCTGACCCAACAAGGCACGTAGCGAAACCGGCGCAATGCGGCTTCGCCTTATTGCGCCCTTGTATTCACTACAATCCCCGGGGGGTACGGTGGTGTAGCATGCGCCCTCGCCGTCCACCAACTCGCCCATGTTGCTTCGATTACTGCTCCTTTCCGCCCTTTCCCTGGCCTGCACATCCGGCGCCTTTGCCGCCGAACCCGCCATGGGGGCGCTCAGGCCCATGGCAGGCCGCGCCCTGCCCGCCCTGGAAAAATTACCGGGCCGGGAAGCGGCCCAACTGGCAGCGGCCCTCAAAAAGCATGCAGGCCGGCCGGTCATCGTGAATTTCTGGGCCAGCTGGTGTGAACCCTGCCGCCAGGAGATGCCGGCCCTGCAGGCTCTGGCCCAGCGGCAGAAGGATTTGACGGTGATCCTGGTAGCAGTGAATGATCGCAAGGACGACAGCGCCGATTTCCTTTGGGAAAAGGACATCACCCTCACCGCACTGCCGGACCGGGAACAGACCATCAGCCAGGCCTGGGGCGCCCGGGTGTTGCCCACGACCCTGCTGCTGGACCGGCACCACCATCCCCGTTACCGGGCTACGGGTCCGGTGGACTGGGAAGGCAAGGCGGCGGCGAAAGTGATTGAGCGCCTGCTGCTACCCGGGCGCTGATCAGGCCAGGCAGGCCTTTGGCACCAGGGACACCGTCAGCCCTTTCAGGCTGTCCGCGCCGGCTCGCCGTGCTTCCAGGGCCTTGGTAAACGCGCCCTGTTCGCCATGCTCAAGGATAGGGAAATCCCTCCAGTGTTTCTCGCCCCGGGCTGTGACCCAGCTGGCGCGCCAGTACCAATGCTGCTCGGTTTCCGCCAAGTGCCGTGTTTCCTTTGTGCAATGCAGGCTCAGGCCGGCAATGGACGATGCGCCTTCTGTGTACTTCGCCTCGGCCTGCTGGCTGGCTGGCGCCAGGCGCGCCAGGATGTCATCCCGAAAGGCCCGGGCCGCCGCCAGGGCAGCGTCTTTGCCATTGCCGGCCTCGTCGCCGAAAAACTGGCGATAAGCCACCCCGCGGCGGTCCATGCGGACCATCCAGCCATGTATCAGGCGTCGCTCGTCATCGACCCGGAAGATTGCGTGTTCCAGGCGTATTGCCTTGGCCATTCCTGCCTCCAAAACTCCAAACACATACCGTCCCCCTGCGTTCGGGTGCATTCCGGGAAAATACCGCAGAAAATTGCCTCGCTCGTGGGGAGTGGATATTTTCGCCCACCACGATCTTCATCCCATGCCTCCAATGATTTTTAACCTTTCTGGCAAGCGCCAAATCTGATAAAAGCCAGTCTTTTCCCGGGCACCCGAGGTTCACACGCCCGCCTGAATCGAATCACCAAGGACTCACACATGGATCGCCGCACTTTCATCCGCACCGCCGCCGTCGCCTCCGCCGCCCTGGCCACGGGACGCCTATCCAACGCCGTGGCCGCCGATGCCCCCATGCAGACCGCCTTCGCCCCCAATCCGGCCAACGGCTGGCGCACTTTCGAAGTCACCACGAGGGTGGAAGTGGCCCAGCCGGAGGGTGTGAGCCGCGCCTGGATCCCCCTGCCTTCCGTCACGGAAGCCGACTGGATTCATCCCCAGGGCAAGCTGTGGCTGGGCAACGCCGCTTCCGTGCGCATCGAGAAAGACCCGGTCTGGGGCGCCCAGATCCTCGTCGCCGAGTGGGAAGCCTTTGAAAAGGCGCCGGTCGTGGAAGTCACCAGCCGCTTCAGCACCCGGGACCGCCTGGTGGACCTCTTCAAGCCCGGCAAGGTGGCGCCCCTGGACAAGCCGACCTTCCAGCTCTACACCCACGCCACCGCCATGCTGCCGACGGACGGCATCGTCAAGAAGACGGCCCTGGACATCACCAAGGGGGCCAAAACCGACCTGGACAAGGCCCGCGCCCTCTACGAGTGGATCGTGGAAAACACCCAGCGCAATCCCAAGACCCGGGGCTGCGGCACCGGCGACATCAAGGGCATGCTGGAATCCGGCAACCTGTCCGGCAAGTGCGCCGACCTGAACGCCCTGTATGTAGGCCTGGCCCGTTCCCTGGGCATGCCGGCCCGAGACGTGTACGGCGTACGGGTGGCGAACTCCCGCTTCGGCTACAAGAGCCTGGGCAAGGCGGTGGACATCACCAAGGCCCAGCATTGCCGGGCCGAGGTGTGGCTGGCGGGCTTCGGCTGGGTGCCGGTGGACCCAGCGGACGTGCGCAAGGTGGTGCTGGAAGAAAAACCCGGCCTGACCCTGAAAGACGATGTGGTGGTGGCGGCAAGAACCCAGCTCTTTGGCGCCTGGGAAATGAACTGGCTGGCCTACAACACGGGCCACGACCTGGCGCTACCCGGCAGCAAGGGGCCGAAAGTGCCCTTCCTCATGTACCCCCAGGCGGAAACCGCCGCCGGCCGGGCCGACAGCCTGGATGCGGACAGCGTGCGCTACAAGATCACGTCGAAAGAGTTGACCGCCTGATCCATGGCGTAGGGCGCAATAACCGCCATGGCGTTGGGAGCCACCCTTGAGCATGAAAGCCATGGCGGTTTCCCTCACCCTCAGTCCCTCTCCCGGCGGGAGAGGGAAGCATCGTGAGTCGCTGACGCGACTTTCACGGTAAGCGCAGCGCATTGCGCCGCCGGTTTCGCCACGGCGTCGGCGCAATGCGGCTTCGCCTTATTGCGCCCTACCCGTCAATTTCGGCAGGGGCGTGTTCGGGAAAGGCGTCCAGGGCTTGCCTGCGAGCTGTTTGTTCTTGGCGTCTTCCACCAGCAGCATGGACAGAGCATTCACCTGACGCTCGCTCATGGTTTTCAGGAGTTCGGCGATCTCGAAGCCCCGTTCCTGCTTCGGCCCGCCCCGGCGCTTGAGCAGCGGCAGGATGTTTGAAATTGCCACCCGGTAGCCCAGCAGGTAGGGGGCAAAAAAAGCTTCGCTGCCCCCTATGCGGGTCGCCCGGTTGTCGATGGATTGCATGGCGTACCAGAGATCCCCGCTCTTGGCCATCATCAGGTAGCCCTGGATGTTGGCCTTGCTCTCCTCCAGTTCCCGATCCGCGTAGCCCCGGTCGCAGTGGGCCCGTTCATGCCACTGCACGAAGGTGGTGTCGTCCAGGGCCACGGCGGTCTCCTTGGCCACATATACCCGGCAAACGCCATCCGGCGAGGCGCGCCGGGCAAAGGACAGGCCAGCCGGGGCGCCGGCGGCCATGGGCACCAGGCCCGTGGAGAAGGCCTGGATGCGCGGTGTGACGGGAACCGCCGGCTCAATCCGCGTGGGTATGAAGCCCAGCAGTTCGAAGGCCGCCGCCGGAACCTCGTCTACCAGGATCAAAGGACTGGCGTAATCCTCCACCCGGTCCCAACTCACCGGCGTGACGCTCGGCGGTGGGCCATCCTTGTCAAGAAACAAGCGGGCGCGGGCCGACTCCGACAGATCCAGGGCATGCCCCGCCACGGGCGCCAGCAGCAAGCAGGCCAGCACGAAGCGGCGCAGGGACAGGAAGGCGATTTCAGGCAGGGACATGGCGGGCACACGGAGCGGGGAGGCAGATTCTATCCTCTGCCGACCACAGCGTGACGGATCCCGTCACGCCCGGGTATCCACCGTGTTGCCCAGATGGGACGGATTGTTGGTACCGGACGACGGCACCGCCTGCAGAAGCTGGGCGGCGGATTGTTCATCCATGGACAAGGCTTTTTTCAGGACCGCCACGCCTACTTCGGTGGCAACCGGCTTGTCCCCCGGCATGGAAGAAACGACGCTGTTGGCGCCAATGGCTAGAGACGACATGAGAAACCTCCGATGAAGGAATTCCGATCAAGGCAGCGTCGGAAATCGTGACTTGTACGACATCAACGGCAGGCCGCACCAAACCTGAAGGCAAAAATTCGCGACTATTTGCCCCATTTCCCTTTGTCATCAACGGGCCAGACTGGCGCCAAAGCCGGTGGGAAACGCGGGCGCGCGCAGCCATTTCCTTGCCCCCCTGGGCCAGCAGTTCGATGCAATGGGCAAGGCAGGCCTGGCCCTTCTCACACAATCAGCCGTCGCCCTGGCCAGGGCTTCAAAGGGATCCCTCGCGGGTACACGACAAGGCGTTATGGCTTGGTGGGAATCCGCTGGCGGCGCGCGCGAACGATTCTTCTTGCAGATTTTCCGGGAAACAGGAATAATGCGCGCCAGCGATCCTCAAGCAGTGAAGTTGTTGTCTGGTTCAGTACCCGCGCCCTGCGGTATTTTTCCCTTCCTTCCCCCGCCGTCTTGATATTCGCCCCACCCAGGGGTAAGCCCCTATTTAATTTGTTTCAGGAGTTTCAAGACATGGCAGCAGGTACCGTCAAGTGGTTCAACGAATCCAAGGGCTTCGGCTTCATCACCCCGGACGCCGGCGGTGACGATCTTTTCGCCCATTTCTCCGCCATTCAAGGTAAGGGTTTCAAGACCCTGGCTGAAGGCCAGAAGGTCACCTTCGACGTGACCACCGGCCCCAAGGGCCTGCAAGCGTCGAACATCAACGCCGCTTGATTATCAGGTCCGGCAGGCGTGGTTTGATCGCCACGTCTTCTGGCCTGAAGGGTTGGCAAGTGCGGACTTCGTGTTCGCCCGCCTCCCCACCGGATGGGCCCGGCAGCTGCCGGGCTTTTTCTTTTAAATTTTTCCTGGAGGCACGCTATGGCCAAGGAAGAACTACTTGAAATGAATGGCGTGGTCATGGAAGTCCTGCCTGACTCGCGCTTTCGCGTCACCCTCGACAACGGCCACAATCTCATCGCCTACAGCGCTGGCAAGATGCGCAAGAATCACATCCGCGTCCTCGCCGGAGACAAGGTGACCCTGGAACTGTCGCCCTACGACCTGAGTAAGGGCCGTATCACGTTCCGTTATATTGAAGGACGCGCCCCCATCGCTCCCCGTCGTCGCGCCTGATGAGCGGCGCCCCGCGGCACCTGCATTCACGGCCGCGCGCCACAATTTGACGACCCGGGACAACGCCCTGTGGCAGCAATGCTGGCGTGACCGGGATACGGATTTCCACCAAAAATCCGTCAATCCCTACCTGATCCGGTTCTGGCCAACACTGAATGTGCTTGGCCGCGTGCTAGTACCCCTCTGTGGCAAGAGCCTGGACATTCTTTGGCTGGCACGACAAGGTCATGGGGTGCTGGGCATCGAACTAAGCCCCCTCGCCGTCCGCGCCTTTTTCCGCGAGAATCACCTGCAGCCCGTCCGCACGCGGATAGGCCAATTCACCCTGTGGAAGCATGGCCCGGTCGAAATCCTCTGCGGCGATTTCTTCCAGCTCGGGCGCCAGGAAATAGGGGACATTGCCGCGGTCTATGACCGGGCGGCCCTCACGGCGCTGCCGGAGGATCTGCGGCGCGCCTACCTGATCCACCTGAAGAAGATCCTCCCGTCGGCGTGCAAGGTGCTCTTGCTGACCACGGAGGAACCGGAGGATGGGGAAGACACAGGCACCGTGGCGGAGGAAATCACCACCCTCTACGAACCCGGCTTCCACATAGACCTGGCCCACGTGGAATGCGTCCAGGAACAAAACGGCACGGACACGCCTGGGCGCGTTGCCTACAAGGTCTACCGGCTGATTCCCCGGGAACCAGCGGCTTCACCCTGAAACGAGATCACCCCCGCTTCATTTTCTGCAGGGCTTCGTGGCGTTCCTGGGCTTCCAGGCTGTAGGTAGTGGTCGGGCGCGCCAGCAGGCGGCCGATACCGATGGGGTCGCCGGTTTCCTCGCACCAACCGTAGCTGCCGTCCTCGATCCGCGCCAGGGCCTGGTCGATCTTGTGCAGATGCTTGCGTTCCCGGTCCCTGACACGCAATTCAAGGGTGTGATCTTCTTCCTGGGAGGCCCGATCGGCCGGATCCGGGGTAGACTCATGCACCTGCAGGTGTAGAGTAGTCTCCCTTGCAGAGGAGAGCAGGGTATCCCGCTCCTCTGTCAGGAGATTTCGAAAGAATTCCAGCTGCCGGGATGACATGTAGTCGTCTGCGGGGGCAGCCAGTATTTCGGACCGGTCGAGCGGTGCGGTTGCGGTTTTCGCGGATTGACTCATGAACTTGCTCCTCAGGTCTCGGCAGTAAAACGGGGATTCCCGTATTGCATCTTTTTTTTCGCTGAATCCGGCACCATACACGACAAACGCCCCGATCGCTTCCCCAACATCAAGTAAACATCCGGCACCAGCCGGTACAACACTCAAAAAATCATGGTTCGCCTCAGATTCTCCATTTGCCTGCGCTACGAAATCCTCGATCAACCAGCGGATTTTATTTTCAACATTCACGCCGCCCACACCGCGCGCCAGAAAGTGCTGAACGAGTCCCTACTCATCAGCCAGCCGGTGAGAACCACCAGTTTTGTCGAAGGCCCCTCGCGCAACCGGCTGTTTCGCCTGCGCGCCCTGCCCGGCCCTCTGGTGGTGAATTACGACGCCGAACTGGAAATCACCCACTGGTTCGAGCGGCCCGAACGCATCGCCGAAACCGCCATCGAGCACCTGCCGATGGATGTGCTGCCCTACCTCTATCCGAGCCGCTATTGCGAATCCGACAAGCTGACCCAATTGGCCAACCAGGTCTTTGGCCATCTGCCCAAGGGCTATGCGCGGGTCGAAGCCATCCGGCGCTGGGTCAATGAGCGCACCAGCTTCAAGCCCGGCACCAGCACTTTCAGCACCTCGGCCATCGACACCCTCCACCAGCAGGCGGGTGTCTGCCGGGATTTCGCCCATCTGATGATCGCCCTGTGCCGTGCCCTGAACCTGCCGGCGCGTTTTTCCTCGGGACTGGATTACGGCGCAGATCCCATCCTGGGCCCCACCGATTTCCATGCCTATGTGGAAGTCTTCCTGGACGGCAACTGGTATCTATTCGACCCCTCCGGCACCGCCATGCCCATGGGTTTCCTGCGCATAGGCACCGGCCGGGATGCGGCGGACATTTCCTTCGCCACCATCTTCGGCAACATCAAGTCGGAAGTGCCGCTGCTGACGATTGAAGCCGCCGATGACGAAGCCAGCGGCTACATCATGCCCCACCATTCCAAGGAAGCCCTGTCCACCGACACCCCGGCCCGGCTTTACCCTTCAACCCCCAAGGTGCCCGATACGGCGGTACCGCCGGCACCGGCCAAGCCGGCAGAACGCCGTCCGGGTCTATAAGAGCGATCGACGCAGATCGAGCCGATGCGGGCTTCAGTCCCGCGCCGCTCGCCGCGCCAGCTTTGCGTGCCAGGTTTCCAGTTCCGGCGCCCAGGCTGCCAGATCGTCCTGCAATAGGGCCTCCAGGCCTTCCAGCAGATCTCGGGCCACGGCGGAACCGGGGCGGGGATGGACGGGTTCGAAACTCACCCGCAAGTCCCCGGCCTTGCGGCGACCGCGACCGGGAAAGCCCTGGCCGGACAGGCGATAGTCCAGGCCGTGGGACGGCCAGGGCTTGAGGGGTATGGATGCACTGCCCGCCAGGGTCGGCACATCCACCGCCCCTCCCGCCAGCAGGCGGAAGATGCTCACCGGCACCCGGCAATGCAGGTCCTGCGCCTGCAGCTCGAACAACTCATGGGGTTCCAGCACAATGTGCAGGATCAGGTCCGCTGCGGCGCCCTTGCCGGCCCGCCCCGCCAGGCGAATACGGTCGCCGGAACGCACACCCGCCGGCACCCGCACCTGGAAAGTCTGACGACGGATGGCCATGCCCAGGCCGTCGCAACTGGGGCAGCTGTCCCGGGCCGTGAAACCCTTGCCGCCGCAATTGCCGCAAATCACCGTGGTGCCCTTCGGATCCCGCAGTCGCCCGCAGCCGCTGCAATGGCGGCAGGGCTGGGAACGGGCCAACAGCACCTCGCCACTGCCGCCGCAGGTCTCGCAGGTGGCGCTACGTTCCACCACCACTTCCTTCTCGCAGCCGAAAGCCGCCTCCTCCAGGGACAGACTTACTTCCGGCGCAGGTTCCCCCGCGTAGCCTTCCGGCTCATCCCCGGCAGCCTCTGCCGCCGGCTCTGCGCCCGCCTCCGGATTCCGTTCCCGCGCCCGTTCCCATTCGGCAAAACGCAAGGGGTCGCTCACCAGTTCGAAGGCCGCCTTGATGCGCTTGAAGGTTTCCTCCGCCTCCGGCGCGGGGTTCCTGTCCGGGTGCCACTGCATGACCAGGCGCCGGTAGGCCCGCTTGGCCTCCTCCGCCCCGGCACCCCAGGCCAGCCCGAGGGTTTTGAATGGATCTTTCATAGGGCCGCAGCTTACCATTCCCGGCCCTCTCAGGACGGGCCCGTTGCCGTGGTAGTCGCACCTGCGACTCACGATGCTCCCCTCGCCCACTTGGGGAGAGGGGCGGGGAGGCGAGGGGAACCGGCATGGCTTTCATACTTGGAGGCGGATTCCAAAACCATGGCGGTTCGGTGGTACTCTCGTCTGTCATTCATTCCGGTCGACCTGTCATGAACCCGAAGATCAGCGACCTCGTTTCCCGTATCCGGCTGCTGGAAGAAGAAATCCAGGCAGAACTGGAACGCCGCCGTACCGAACTGCATGCGGACTTCGCGGATAGCAAGATCCGTTTCGAGCGGGAACTGCTGGAAGCCCACCGCCGCCTGCGGCAGGGGCTGTTCCACTACCTGCTGAGCGCCCGCCCCCTGGTCTTGCTGACGGCCCCCGTGGTCTATGCGGTCTTCGTGCCTCTCGTCTTGCTGGATGGCTTCGTCACGCTCTACCAATGGCTATGTTTCCCCCTCTACGGCATTCCCCGGGTGCGCCGCCGCGACTACATGGCCTTCGACCGGGCCCACCTGGCCTATCTCAACGCCGTGGAAAAGCTCAACTGCGCCTACTGCTCCTACGGCAATGGCCTCTTGGCCTATGTGCGGGAAGTGGTGGGACGCACCGAACAATACTGGTGCCCCATCAAGCACTCCCGGCGCATGCTGGACGTCCATCCCCACTACCAGGCGTTCATGGACTTCGGCGACGCCGAGGCTTGGCGCAGCGAACTCCAGGCCCTGCGGCAAGAGTTGGCGGAACTGGATGCACCGAAGGATTCCGGTAGTCGATAGTCCTCTCGAAAGGCAATCTGAAACGCCGAGGTGCCGAGGCGCAGAGGAAAGGCTTATGTTTCAAAGGGCCACCCACAACCCAGCCAATGCCGTAGCGTTTTACCTCGCCTATTTCTCGGCGCCTCGGCGCCTCGGCGTTTTTCATCCGCTTTTTCTAAGCTAAAATCCGCCGTTTTCTCCGAAAGCCCCCGCCGCCATGTGGTTCAAGAACCTTCAAGTCTATCGCCTACCCGCCCCCTGGAATTTCAGCGTCGAAGAACTGGGCGCCGCGCTGGCGAAGCACGTTTTCCAGAAGTGCGGCAACCAGGACCGGGAGAGCGCCGGCTGGCTGCCCCCCAAGGACAAGGACGAGCGCCTGATGATCGAGCTGGGCGGCCAGTGGCTGCTGGCCTTGGGGCACGAATCCAAGCTCCTGCCTTCCTCGGTGGTGAATGAATTCGCCAAGGACCGCATCGACGAGATCGAGGAAAAAGAAGGCTACCGGCCCGGCAAGAAGCAGCAGCGGGAAATCAAGGAACGTGTGGTGGAGGAACTGCTGCCCCGGGCCTTCAGCAGGAAGAGCCGCACCCAGGTGTGGATCGACCCCCTGGACGGCTGGCTGGTGGTGGATGCCGGCGCGGTGGGCAAGGCCGAGGACGTCATCGAACACCTCAGGAAGACCCTGGAATCCCTGCCGACCAAGCTCATCCATACCCGCACATCCCCCGTCACCGCCATGACCGAATGGCTGGTCTCCAATGAAGCCCCCGCCAGCTTCACGGTGGACCGGGACTGCGAGTTGCGTTCCGAACTGGAAGAGAAGGCTGCCGTGCGCTACGTGCGCCATCCCCTGGACACGGCGGAAGTGAAGGCCCACATCGTCGAAGGCGGCAAAACCCCTACGCGCCTGGCCATGACCTTCGACGACCGCATTTCCTTCGTCCTCACCGAGAAGCTGGAAATCAAGAAAATCGGCTTCCTGGACATCCTCAAGGAACAGTCAGAGACGGCGGAAGACGCCTCCATGCAGTTCGACATGGATTTCGCCCTCATGACCGGCGAACTCCGGCGCCTGCTGCCGGCGCTGCTGGAAGCCCTGGGCGGCGAAGAGCCGACCTCCTTGTAAAACTGGAAATTAATTGAAACGCCGAGGCGCAGAGGCGCGGAGAAGACCAATCCGCCTTGTAGGTCGGGTTTCAACCCGACGTGTCGGGATAAATCCCGACCCACGGGTTTTCCTCTGCGTCTCTGCGTCTCTGCGGTTCCAACTTTCGTGACCAAGCCCTCGCATGTCGCCATCATCGGCGGCGGGCCGGCGGGGCTGATGGCCGCCGAAGTGCTGGCGGCCGGTGGCGCGCAGGTCGAGGTCTTCGACGCCATGCCCTCCGTAGCCCGCAAGTTTCTCATGGCGGGCAAGGGCGGCATGAACATCACCCACTCGGAACCGTTTGAAGCCTTCCTCGCCCGCTACGGCGAGCGCCGCCCGCACATGGAGCCGCTGCTCGCTGCCTTCGGCCCGGACGCGCTGCGGGACTGGATACACGGGCTGGGCATCGACACATTCATCGGCAGCTCCGGTCGGGTCTTTCCCACGGACATGAAGGCCGCGCCGCTCTTGCGGGCCTGGCTGCACCGGCTGCGGCAGGCCGGGGTGGTTTTCCATGTGCGTCACCGCTGGCTGGGCTGGAATGGCGACAGCCCCGTCTTTGCCACGCCCGAAGGCGAAATCACCCGGACTTTCGATGGAACCATCCTGGCACTGGGCGGCGGCAGCTGGAAAAAACTCGGTTCCGACGGTACCTGGGTGCCCCTGCTGGTAGCGCGGGGCGTGGTAGTGGCCCCCCTGAAACCCGCCAATTGCGGCTTCGACAGCGCCGGCTGGACAGAACACTTTCGTGAAAAACATGCCGGCGAGCCGGTGAAGCCCGTGGTGGCCACGGTCACGGATGTGCACGGCATCGAACACCGGCGCCAGGGCGAATTCGTCATTACCGCCGGGGGCGTGGAAGGCGGGTTGATCTACGCCCTTTCGTCCCCCCTGCGGGAATGCATCGCCGCCACGGGAGAAGGCCAGCTGACCCTGGATCTGCTGCCGGACCTGGACACGCAGCGCGTACAGACGGAAGTCGCCCACCCCCGGGGCGCTCGCTCCCTATCCAGCCACCTGCAAAGCCGCCTGGGCCTCAAGGGCGTCAAGATGGGCCTGCTGCACGAAATCCTGACGAAGGAAGAATTCAACGATCCGGCCCGATTGGCCGCCGCCATCAAGAAGTTGCCGGTCCGCCTCATTTCTCCCCGCCCCATCGACGAAGCCATCAGCAGCGCCGGCGGCGTGCCCTTCGAGGCCCTGGACGCAGGCCTCATGCTGAAGGCCCTGCCCGGCATCTTCTGTGCCGGGGAGATGCTGGACTGGGAAGCCCCCACCGGCGGCTACCTCCTCACAGCCTGTTTCGCCAGCGGCCGGGCGGCGGGTCTGGGGGTGCTGAATTGGCTGAACACGCTACACTTCGTTGGCAAATGAATTCACCGCAGAGGCGCAGAGAAAAGCATGCCAACCCGCGTGCGATCTTTTGCGGGGCCGGATTTATCCGGCCATGGCGGTAATGGTGGGCTGAAGCCCACCCTACAGCCCGCCCCACAGATGCTTTTCCTCTGCGCCTCTGCGGTTCAAGATATCTTTCGAGCACCCGAACATGACCGACACCCAGGCCAACAATCCTCTCCACGGCCTGACCCTGGAAACCATTCTCACCACACTGGTAGCCGAGCAGGGCTGGGAAAAGCTGGCGGAGCGCATCCCAGTGCGCTGCTTCATGTTCGAGCCCAGCATCAAATCCAGCCTGAAGTTCCTGCGCCGCACCCCCTGGCCGGCAGGGAACAGCCTTACCACGTCATCGAACAGTGCCTCAGCCTCCACTTCCAGGACCCCAACGGCCTGCTGGAAAAGCTCCGCAGTAATTGAGCGCCACCGGCCAGGCCCGGGCAGCCTTGTACGGCATGGGCGGCGTGGGCAAGCCGGTGGAACTGGCAGTGTGGACGCCGGAACAGGGAGCGGATTTCCTGGAGGAACGGCTGCCCGTAGCGGCCCGGCCGGAACTGCTGGAACTCGCCCGGGATTTCGGCGGCCTGCCCCTGGCCCTGGAACAGGCAGCCAGCTACCTGGAGGCAAACAGCACCGCCATCGGCACCTACCGGGAGCTGCTGGCGAACGTAAACACTGAAGGCCGGGTTCTGGAGAAAGGCCAAGCCACCACCGGCTACGAGAAGAGCGTCGCCGCCACCTTGTCCCTGGCCTTCAAGAAACTCAGAGACTGTGAAAAAATCAAATTCGTCACGAGAGCGTCGCCAAGCCCGGTTGGCAAGGCGCGGAACGTGAAAAATTCGGGCGCATAGCGGGCTATGTAAGTGGATTTTTCGCGTTTCGTAACGCAGCCAGGCGGGAATTGGCGGCGTTCGCAGTAGGATTTG
>JAYTVW010000026.1:0-33284 GCA_043743785.1 Rhodocyclales bacterium
CTCGCCTCCCGCCTGATATGGGCGGGCGGCGGCACCGTGGAAAACCCTGCTCCGACCCTCCCGCCGCCATGTTTAGGCGTGTCGTTCCCGCCGGTTACAAGTGTCCCCCGGTGCTCAGGGCCGCTACGGACAGCAGCGTCGCCGCGATGCTGCGGTAACGCCGGTTGATGAAGGTTTGAGGTGGGGCCTGCCTCTATTTTGGGCCAGAATGCATGCGGGCATCAAAGCTCTTCTGCAAGTCCGCGACTCGGCGGTCCGACCCTTGGCAGCCGAATGAAGGTGGCTCTTCGACTGAGCCTGAACACCCGGTAGACTCTCCAAACTCCTCCTCTCTTCCACGCCCAGAGCAATTACATGACCCTCACTGGCATCGAGCGTGGGTTACCCGAGTGATTGGTTGAGTACCGCCAGGTCTAGCTCCTACGCCCTGCCCCGCTTTAATCCTCAGCTTCCCCTCTGGCATAATGGTACGTCTTCTCCAGTGCCTTCCCTATATACCAACCGGCAAATACTGGGACGCCTGACTTCAACGCGCTATAGCTGCAGGTATCTCACCTAATCTAGCTTTACTTGGGCGCGCAGTCAGGCGTAAGTACAGTCAACATCAGAAGCCAGCCTGGGCTCTAGGTGTCGCAACGGAGGATGAACGGATGCTGCAGATGTCTCTCGAAGATGCTAGGTCCGCCGAAGCCCAATTTACCAGGAAGCTCTGATGCCCCCAACAAAAGAACAACTCGCCGCCCTTAACCGGCTATGGAATGTGGCTAACGGCCACTCAAGCCAATGCCGCATTGTTGCTGCGTTCCTGCTGGGTCTCTACGACGGGGAAACTTACACGTTTGATTTGACCTCATTCCGTGCGCTAGACACTATGATTTTTCGAGACTGCCTACTCGTATTGGAAATGGACTCCAATCCGGAGCGCGAGATTCATCAGCATCTCGGTGCCGTAAATGGAGAGTTCGAGCAGCTTGCTGCGGCCTGGGGCCTTCTGCCTTCCCCCACCCTAAACTGAGTCTTCTATGATGGCGGTCGCCCAGTACACGACAACTGTCCAAGTCTGCCGCGTAGGTTAGGTCCCTCCTCCGAGGGTTTGAGGACTGTCACCTCAAGTCAACGGCACAATATGTTGATTATACTCAAATATATCAGATATTTTCACAGGACGGCGGTCCCTGTAAAGCGTCACCATTCATGAACTCCAGCTCGACAAAGGTGACGCTTTACGGGGACCATGCCTCATTCGATGGTGACGGTTTCCGGGGACCGGGGACGAGTCTGCGAAAATGTGTTAACAATCACCGGCAACAGTTTGTTTTACCAGTGAAATAGTTCTTTGTAAAGTTCAAAGGTGACGGAATACAGGGACCAGATTTGTGGCGGTCAGTTGAAGTTTATACATTCCATCAGTTCAGGTTTGTGTGTGAAAGACCCTCTAGCGGAACCCTTGCTTTCCCCCGCCCTTCCACCAAGACGGCCTACGCCTGGTGGTTTGCCTCTTTGTACTATAAGAAAAAACACACTTGGCTCTTGTGTGTTTTATTGATGTAAACACTTCCTTTGTTTACAGACCTCATTTTCAGCTTTTGAATCAATGTAATAGAGACGTAAAGGTGACGGTTTACAGGGAGAAAGGTCACTCTTTACGGGGACCTTTTGGACTTTAGGTGACGGTTTACGGGGACTTTCGGTGACGGTTTGCAGGGACCTTGTTCCATTCAAGTGATGGTTTACAGGGACTTCGCGAGCAATGGTGACGCTTTACAGGCACCTGCATCCAAAGGTGATGTTTTCCAGGGACCGGCTCGCTGCACCTATGGTGACGCTTTCCGGGGACATTGCCCGGTAGTAACGCAAAGTGACGGTTTACAGTCACCAAATCGAAAGGTTACGGTTTACAGGGACCTGGTTGCTCGTGTGCAGCGTCCACTTTTCAAAAGGAGACGCTTTCTGGGCTCTGCTCCTCCTTTCGATGGTGATGGTTTACAGGGACCTGAACTCTTGAGTTGAAAGGTGACGGTTTACAGGGACGTTGCGTGACCATGCAAACCGGCGTACCTTTGCGACGCAAAGGTGACATACACTGGTCCATGGGAGTAACCGAGTGGTGGATAAGGCCGAGAAAAAGATAAGGCAAGTGCCGGCCGTGCAGCCTGCGGGGCCTCCTGCGAATGACCTTGAAATTCGCAAAACAAACGAAGCCATTGGGCTCAAGGTCTCTAAGGGCAAGCTAACCTTCCTTACCCGGAAGCTGTTCTCTGTGATGATTCTGCACGCGCAGAAACTGGGTGCTCATGGGGTTAACGACCCCATCAACGACGAAACCTCAAGCCAGTATTTTTGGGCACCATTTGCCGAACTGGTGAAGGACAGCGACTACAACTCCAGGGATACGGCTCTTTTCAAAGAACTTGTGGACGAAATGCAGGACGTACGCCTACAGTCAGAAAGTTCTGTAGCGTGGACTGCTGAGCGCTTGCTTTCCTCTGTGCGTATCGCCAACCCTGCAGGCCTCAACAAACGCGGTGGCAAGCTCTGGGTCGGCTATAGTTTCCCGCCTAACGTCCATCAGTTGGTGTTGAACCCAAAGGTCTACACCAAAATTTCGCTCTACTACCTCACGATTCTCAGAACCGGCGCCGGCATTGCTCTCTACGAGATTGCCCGCAAGTTTTCCTGGCGAACCACTGGACTTACCGATGTACTACCCTGGGAGGACTGGCGTGACATCCTGGAAGGCATGCCTGCATCGGATATGGCCGACTGGAAACATGAGTACAAATATTTCAAGTCCAGGGTGTTGAACAAGGCCATCGAAGAGGTGAACACTCTTACTGACCTCCAGGTGGAGCTTATCGAGGTTAAAGCTGGCCGCAAGGTTAATGGGATTCAATTCAGGATTACACAGACAATGCAGGGGTCTCTCGCCCTACCCCCTGCTCCAGTCATCGATGGCCAGTTGCTGGACCGTATTGAGGCGCTGGGTATATCGCGGCGGGAAGCTGAAGACACTCTGGGTGCTCACGATGAAGCATTTCTGCGAAGTTCGTTAGATGTCGTAGAGGCCCGGGTGCACAACGCCACCCTACCCGCCATCAAGTCTTCTGCGGCATTCCTCAGAAGCGCGCTTCGAGACCGCTACGCGGACGGGGCGAAAAAACCGCGCCAGTCCCCTGCCCTGCCTAAACCAGAAATCGCAAAGTCCGACGAGCGCCCGGCTAATCCGGAGTTGGAGGAACGTGTGCGACAAGCGTTGGAATCGTTCGATGCCTTGGATGAGCCGACAAAGGCACTGACCGTCAAAGCGTTCCAGTCAGCAATGCCGAGCCTGCGTCGGCTTCGAGTTGAAGGCGTCCCGTTCCGCAAGGCGATGGCAAACTGGATGCTCGTACAGGAAGCTAACACTATTGACTTGTAGCAAAGTACGATTAGACCACCCTCGCGGTGTGCCAAGATGGTTTCATCGATGAAACCTATAATAAACAACAATATACAAGAATATTAGGCTATTGCAGAACTTTCTTAATAGCAGCGACTACGTTCGCTTGCTGTTCAGGTGTCAGGTCCTTCAGTTCCACGCTCACCCTCCCTGTCCCGAACTCCCTGATAGTGCCCAAGCGTTTCCCCTGCACCTCCAGTTGGTACTGCGTTGCGCGAACGCGCACTTGCTTTGTCTTCGTCGCCTTCTCCCGCCGATGCTTCAAATCGTGACCGGACATCTTGCCCTCGGCCACCGCGATGGCGCAAGCCTTCAGCTCATCAACGTGCACTTTATCACCCAGCTGGTAGAGGTCATAGGCAACAGAAAATCCAAACTCTGCGGGATGCTCACGGACGATTTCCTGAATGGTCATGGGCAACTTCAGCACTGACAAGGTTTTTGAAACTCTGTCTTTTTTGACTCCAACGAACTCCGCCACTTGGTCCTGCGTGTAGCCCTCCTCCTGCATTAGACGCTGCCACCCCATTGCGTCGTCGTAAGCGGTCTGCCCCTCACGCTCAGCGTTCAGCACATACGACAAACGGTACGCCTCAACACGGGTTAGCTGCTCAATTTCTAGGACGATTATTTCGTGGCGGCCGAGTTCAAGTAGTGCCTGTTTGCGATAGTGACCGTCAATCAGGAAATACTCGCCAGGGTTAGCAGGGTCTGACTCCACAGTGACCGGTGTCTGCTGTCCGTCCCTGGCGATGGACAACATCCGTGCCTTAACGATGTCCGGGTTATAGAAAAATCGGGCATTCCAGGGATTATCCTTAACCTTGGATATTTGAACGACTTTAACGCGAGTAGCTGCGTCGGCTTTTTGCTCCTCCGTAAGCGTGGTAGACACCACCCTGGCGCCGGTACCTCCTGGTTCACCAAGACGCAAGTCACCTGTTGCCGCGGCCTGGGCCAAGGCTAGGTCTGCACGTGCGAATCGGTCCACAACTGGAGAAGTTCGTTCTGCCGACGCAGAGGCCAAAAGTCCTGCCTTCAATCCTTTTTTTCGGTCAATTGCCATTGTGTTGCCCTCCCCTACGCCAACAACGCAAACAGTTCGTCGGAAAGCGCGTCAATTTCTTTGACGGCATCGGCTGCCCGCCGGCCAAAAACATGGACGCTGTCCCCGCGAACCATCGCCTCCGGATAGA
Source organism: Rhodocyclales bacterium (assembly GCA_043743785.1). Lineage (GTDB taxonomy): Bacteria > Pseudomonadota > Gammaproteobacteria > Burkholderiales > Rhodocyclaceae > JAQTNA01. The sequence goes on from JAYTVW010000026.1 coordinate 4,636, forward strand.
TGGCGCGCTGCATGATTCGAGTTTTCAATATCGGAACATTCGGGAAGCTTTCCCCCAACGACTCTATGGCCACCTCCGTCATGCTCAACTTTGGACGGACAACCGAAGGGACCACGGCGACTTTCAGCGTCTCGTTGATAGATGCGACCTGTTCCACCGTTTGCAGAATCTGAATTGTCGCCCAGAGGTCACCGGGATTTGGGATGAACGGAATGAGCGCCAAATCGGATACGAGCAGCATTGAACTTGCAATCGGGGCATCTTGAGATGGCGGACAATCAACGATGATGTAATCGTAGTCACTGATGTGCTTGCGGACCTCCTGGTGGATTTTTCCGCCCGCGTGAGCGAGGTTGTTGACGCGAATTATCCCGTCCTCTGGACCGTTTGAAATCCAACGGGTCGCGGTGCCCTGCCGGTCGCCATCGACAAGCAATGTTTTGAGTCCGCGCCTAGAGAATGCTCCGGCCAAGGATACGGCAATATTCGTTTTGCCGGCTCCGCCCTTCTGGTTGATTACACTGATGATGACTGCACTCATGTCTGACCCCGAGATATTTAGTAGTAATCATGAGTATATTAGATTTAATAATAATAATGCGAAATTATTTGTGTAAATATGGTGAATCAGACTTGTGTGTAACTTTTTGCGCCGTCATTCGCGTCGGAAGGGGGGGAGTTGCCGATGCCTGAGCTGTTTCATCGAAGAAACCGCAAACAATCAATATGTTATGGTTCTTTGTGAATCGGTTGGCCCTCAAGTGGGGCAGGGGGTGGTGTGCCGAACGTTTAAGTAATATTGCGAGAAGGTGTGGCTTGGCATGTCTTCTCGAGCGGCAGCAAGCGCTATGCGGGCACTTTTCGAAGAATACCCGCTCTGCTACGTCGAAATCACCTTCAAGTTCAGGTGGAGGAGGGGAGGGGCCTATGTTAAATGCCACTTGAAGGCCCCTTTCGTATTCATGTTCAACCCCAGTTGGGCATCGAGTTGGGATGTGGGGCCGCTGCGTGCTCGGAAAGAAGAAATGTCAGTCCCTTAGGATTGCGGCACGTTCGTTTCAATTTGCCCCTTACCGATTGGGAGATGCTTACCAAGGAGGGGAGGGCGGGGCTGCACGTATCTCGTTGCGGTATTTTAGGCACTTCGTAGAACCAAACTAGTAGTCCGACCAGTTGAATCTGTAGGATTGGATTAGCGCCCGCAACGGTCGAGGCATTTCAGTGTCGAAGGCACCGGCAAGTGTTTTTGTTGGAGTCGAACCATGATCAAGTATCGGATAGCGCTGACCGAGTCGGAGCGCGATAACCTGAAGGGCATGCTGGGCAGGGGTCGGCATGCGGCCCGCAAACTGACTCGGGCGCGGGTCTTGCTGTTGAGTGATGAGGGCAAGACGGAAACTGAAATTGTCAGTGCATTGGGGGTAAGTACCACCACGGTGGAGCGTCTGCGCAAGCGCTGCGCGGAGGACGGCGTCGAGGCAGCGCTGGTGGACCGGCCCCGTCCCGGTGCGAAACTGAAGCTTGATGAGCGCCAACGGGCGCGCCTGGTTGCTGAAGTGTGCGGTTCCCCGGGCGAAGGGCATGCGCGCTGGACCCTGAAATTGCTGGCCGGACGGGTAGTGGAACTGGGGTTAGCGGAGTCGATCAGCCCGGAAACCGTCCGTGCGTACCTCAAAAAAACGATCTCAAGCCCTGGCAAAAGCAGGAATGGTGCATCCCCGAGGTAAGCACTGACTTTGTGGCCGCCATGGAGAATGTGCTCGATGTGTATGAGGAACCCTACGACCCCCAACGGCCAGTGGTGTGTTTCGACGAGACACCCCGCCAGTTGATCGCCGAGGTGCGGCCCCCTGAACCGATGCAACCGGGTACGCCTGCCCGCGAAGACACCGAGTATGAGCGCCATGGCGTGGCCGAGATTCTGCTCTTTTGTGAGCCGCTGGCAGGCCGTCGCGAGGCATGGGTGACCGAGCATCGCACCAAGATTGAATTCGCCCAGATGATGGAACGTATCGTGCAGGCGTACCCTGAAGCCGACGTGATCAGGGTCGTCATGGACAATCTGAACACCCACAAGCCGGGCTCGCTGTATGAAGCCTTCCCGCCGGAAAAAGCCAATGCGATTCTGAAGAAACTGGAATTTCACTACACGCCCAAGCACGGCAGTTGGCTCAATATGGCCGAGATCGAGTTCTCCGCCCTCTCCCGCATGTGTCTGGATCAGCGCACACCGGATATCGATACCTTGAAGAAAGACGTTGCAGCCTGGCAAACCGAGCGCAATCTATCCGGCGTACATATCCACTGGCAATTTACCTCCCGCCAGGCACGCCAGACGATGGCCCGCTGCTACCCTACTCAATCAACTGGTTGATCTACTAGGACTTTACGCACCGAGCTGTCCTGAGGTGAGCGAGCACTTCAGCGTAGTGCTCGCACGGCATACGGAGGGCAAACAGCTAACGCGTTTCAGTGGATAGCACGGCTTTGTATCATGCCGAAACGCTGCAAACGCCTTCTCTTGCGCAATGGTGACCTGCGACCGTTTGCCTGTGAAGCTCTCCCTGTCGGCTGACTCCTGGATTGCCGTCGTGGAATGGGTGCCCAGGTTGACGTGGAAAACGAACACCGGGCTGGTTAATAACGAAACGAACGATAGCCGCCGCAATTCTTCTGTTCTCCAAGTGCGTCCAGTTGCCGTGAGCATGGGAAACAATGGCTCGGCATTATGGAGCACCTACCCCAAGCCCCTGGACGGGTAATTTCCTGGGGCAATGTCCGCTGCTATAGGCACAGGCTCACGTAGCGAGCCACGCCACCTCATACACTGGGGCTCATGTATTCCCCTGAGCCCATGCCATGAGCCTGCATTTCCTCCTCAAAGCCGAAGCCCGTACCCTGTCTGTGGTGCAGGTGCTGGGCATGACCGACAGCGATGCCTTCGCCCTGTTCCGGCGCCTGCGCTGGGGCGACGGGGATGCGGTGGTGTGCCCGCACTGCGGCGTGCTCCACCGCCACTACTTCCGCCCGGCCCGTCTGATCTGGCGCTGCGTGGCCTGCCGGGAAGACTTCTCGGTGACCTGCGGCACGATCTTCGCCCACCACAAGCTGCCCCTGCGCATCTACATGGCGGCGGTGATCCTGTTCGCCAATGCGGTGAAAGGCATTTCCGCCCTGCAAGTCGGGCGCGACCTGGGCGTGAGCCACAAGACGGCCTTCGTCCTCCTGCACAAGATTCGGGAGAGCCTGCTGATTGGCCGGGATGAATCGGCCCTGGCCGGCGATGTCCATGTGGATGGCGCCTACGTGGGCGGCAAGGTCCGGCCGGAGAACAAGAAGGCGGATCGGGTGGATCGCCGTCTGGCGGAGAACCAGGACCCGGCCAAGCGTTGCGTGCTGGTCATGCGCCAGTGCTATACCCCGGCCGAAACCATGACGATTCCCCATGCGGCTGGCGCCAAGCGCACCTTGACGTTCATCCTGAAGAAGGAGAACCAGGCCGACCTCGGCAAGCTGGCGCCGGTCTATATCGCCAAGGGTTCGGTGATCTCCGCCGACGAGTCCGAAGCCTACGACCGCCTCCAGGCCAAGTATGAGGTGAAGCGGGTAAACCACTCCGTGGAATACCGCTCTGCCGACGGCACCACCAACAACCAGGCCGAATCGTTCTTCAGCCGCTTCCGCCGCTTCCAGATTGGCCAGGTCCACCGGATCACCGCGAAGTATCTGGACAACTACGCCAACGAAATGGCCTACCGGGAAGACACCCGGCGCTGGGCCAACGGCAACATCTTCCTCGACATCCTGACCAAGTGCGCCACCGCCCTGGTCAGCCGTGACTGGTGTGGCTACTGGCAGGGCAACCATCGGCTCGGGGAAAGCCTGGCGGTGTGACGGCGTTACGCCACGCGCCAGGTGGCGCCGCGCCCGTCATGGCCAGCCGCGATCAAGGTGCCGCTGCGTTCCAAGCGGCGCACCACGCCGATGGCGTTCTTGCGCAGGCGTTCGATCAGATTCGTCGTGGGTTCCAGGCCCTTGCGCGCTACCAGGGCTTCGCCGATCTGCCGGCTGCTGAGGGCCGCGCCCTCGGCCTCGCGGAAGATGTCCAACACCATGCGCTGGCATTCCCGTGGTCGAAAGAAGCTGCTGCGCGTCCGGTGCTCCTTGGCGCGGAGCGTCCGCAGGTCGATTTCGGGAGAAAACAGCTTGAGGGTCGCGTCCAGGTGAGTCAAATCACCCGCCAGACGCGTCATTTCCTTCTTGTGGTGGTCGATTAGCCCAGCCATTTCGGCCCGTTTGGCGATCAAGGCGGTGACAACGTGGGATTCGGCCATGAAATAGACTCCTGTTCGTGAAAAACAGGGCCATTTTGGCGGGTCAGGCGGTCAAGGGCTTGGGGTGCCTGCTTATATGGACGCCGCCCGGATTGCCAGGAGAAGATTGAAATCGGCGATGAGATCTGGCTGCAGTCTTATATCCGGCCTGTTGGTGCAGGCCGTTAGCCTGCTGGCCCTGATGGAATTCGCCGGGGAAGGCCTATTATCTCCATAGCGTCCTTGAAGGACAAGCAGTCACTCAGGTTCGCTTCCCCGCGGTCCGACCTATTTCGCCATCATTCGCACGTCAACCTGCGCAACCTTTCGACGATCTCACATTCACAACGGCATAGGCCGCATGCCTACGCGACTTTGGCCGCATAGCCCTTTTCGTACATCCGATTCTGGGCCAGTAGCGCCCAGATCGTCCGCGCCATTTTGTTGGCCAGGGCGACCACCACCACGTTGAACGGCCGGCGCGCCAGCAAGTTCTCCAGCCAGGGCTCATGTTCCTTTCGGTGTGTGATGACCGCCCGGGCACCCTGAATCAGCAGGGTGCGCAGATATACGTCGCCACGCTTGCTGATGCCCAGGAGTTTCACCCTGCCGCCGGTGCCGCTCTGCCGCGGCACCAACCCCAGGAAGGCGGCGAGTTCCCGCCCAGACGCAAAGGCCTTGGCGTCACCGATCGTCGCCACTGCGGCGGTGGCGGTGAGCAGCCCGACCCCCGGGATATCTGCCAGTTTCGTAGCGGATTTATCCTCCTTCTTCCAGGCTGCAAGCTTCTTTTCGATGTCGGCGAGGTCCTTGTCCAGCGCCTCTATGCGTTTGATCTGTCCCCGCATCGTCTCGATCACCATTGCCGGCAGGATCTCCTCCAGCCGTTCCAGTTCATTCGGCATGCAGTCCATGCCTTTCACCCGGCCTTTCGGGATGTCCGAGCCGAATTCGTAGAGGAGGCCGCGCAGCTCATTTACCTGCATGGTGCGCATCTTCACCAACAGTGCGCGGATTCGATGCAGCGCCAGGACACTCTGCTGGCCTGCGCTCTTCACTGGCACAAACTTCATCCCCGGCCGCTGCGCGGCTTCCCAGATGGCCTGGGCATCCGCCGCATCGGTCTTGTTCGTCTTGACGAACGGCTTCACGAATTGCGGCGCAATCAGTCGTACTTCGTGCCCCAGCGTCATCAGTTTGCGCGCCCAGTGGTGCGCGCTGCCGCAGGCTTCCATGGCGATCACCGCCGGCGCCCGGTTGGCGAAGAATTCAAGCACCTTGCCGCGCTTCAGTGTCTGCCGGCAGATCTCCCCCGTCTCCGCCTCAACCCAGTGCGCCTGAATGACATGCTTTGCAAGGTCCAGTGCAAATATCGTAGAGTTCATGATGAGTCCTCCTTACCGCAAGTGGTAAAAGCAACACCACCACTCTGGCACGTCGATGCCGCCAGGTACAGGAGGACTCCTATACCCCGGGCTTCGGCAATGCCCCCAACCCCGCGGCCTCAACTACACCGCGGAGGGAGGGCGGCGTCCATACCATCTCCATAATGCCGAAGATTTCGGCGATAGGACCGTACTGTTTTTCTATTGCACGACGGGTGGATTCTCGCATTGGCATTCTTGGCTCCCTCTGTTTAACCTATTCACGGCTTCCAATCTTGGAAGCCATTACGGTGGCGCTTCGTTCGGGGCAGGGGAGGCAGCCTCCCGCGCTGCCGCCTTGGCCGTCGCAAAGTCCAGCACCATCCCCCGCCCGATGTACTTGTGCTCCTTGTCCCAATAGGCGTGGTTCAAAAACAGCCCTTTTTTGGTTGCCGTGGGCTGCGTTCTCGACTCCACCGATTTCAACGCGGCACTAATCGGCTTCCGGAAACTGCTGCCTCACGTGGCGCCCGGATTGTGTGCGCAGATGCCCCTGGACGAGGATGCGCAGCGTGGGCTGGCGTTCGCCATGTTCCGGGAAATATGAAATCGTACCCCTCGCCCGGCGTGGTTCAAAAACGGCCCATTTTTGGTTACACGGGCGAACACGGTCCTGCCGCGCGGCATACTCAGTGATTCATGACACCAACAGATATGGAAGTGCTTTTCCGGCGCTTCCGAGGTGGGGTCAGGCGCGCTGGAAGCGCGTAAAGCCGAGGAGTTCGAGCCAGTGCGGAGGGCGTTGCCCGGTCATCAGTTCCGCCGGACTTTTGCCGACACGTTCAGGATGGCGGCTGCGCAGGAAGGTGCGGTGGTTCAGAAAGAACCGCAGCAGGTCGAGGTATGGAGCGCCCAACTGACGGCGCAGGAAGAAGTAGTTGCGCAAGCGCGAGTTGAGGTTTCCCACCAGCGAACTGGCCCGCGGTGTCTGCTTCATCGCCGCTTTCACGGCATCGTCAACGCGCTGGAATCGGCCGGCGAGCTTCTTGTGCAATTGATTCCGCCGCTTGCCAAAAAGCGGGCGACCCGGGGGATTTTCGTTGCAACATGCAGACCGCCCGTACCAGATTGAAGCGCACTGACCAGGCCCGGGCGATACCGGCCAGTTTCTTGTCCAGTACCTCGGCGAAGGCCAGCAGCGCAGCGCGCTGTTTCTCCAGTGCCGTGCGCACCGGGCGAATGCGGGAGCCGTCGAGAGGTTCGCGTTGCCGGAACTCGGCGACGATGAAATCGTAGAGCCCCAGGCGTTCCGCCTGCACTGGCCCGGCCAGCGCCAGGACATCGTGGCTTAACCACTGAACCAAGGTCTTGACGTCACAAGCCAATTGCACGGCCTGCTTTTCGGCCTGGCGCGCCCGTGCCAACGGCTTCGAGAGGGTGTTGCCGCGGCCCATGTCCTTGGCCACCTTCATCTTTTCCTCGAATGCCTGGCGATCTGACGTCTTCCCCTTTGCCAGGCTCGACAGCAGATTCCCGAGGGTTTCGCATTGCTTCTGGATGTGGAAGACGTCGCCATGCAACGGCGTGTCGGGCAATGCCGCTTTCTGACCGGCGCGGATCCCCTTCGCCGCATCAGCGATGGTGTAATCAGGATCGAAACCCTGGGCATGCGCCGCCGCCAAATGCTGCTGCCAAGTTTCTGCATCCCGATGTTTGGCCTCGGCCAGGAGGTAACAATAGGTGGAGGCGGCATCGACGCCGGCCAGGACTGGCCGCGATCCCTGGAAAAGCTCGTCCTGCAGCCCAACGCGAATGGCCGACAAATCCTGGGATCGGTTGAGCGTGGCGGCTTGCCCGGCTGCGGCCTGGAGCCGGTTGTGGATGGTCCCGATGCTGCGGTGCGTGTCGAACACATCGCGCAGCATCTCGTGAACGCCACGGCAAGAGCTGTGGCAGATCAGGACCAGGGCCACCATGAACTGGTTCAACCACGCTTCCGTCACCGGCAGATAGAACAGCACATCGGCGTCGTTGGCGGCGTAGGCCGCCTCCACCGCATTCAAGGCCTTCCGCTTTTGCCGGTAGAGAAAGGGCCGGCTGACGCCCTCCCGCTCTGCCAGATGGCTCATCGGCTCGGTTTTCGACAGTGCCAAAATGGCCACACGGTGGTGCGCCTCGGGGGATAACTTGGTCGCTGCCGAAGGGGATGAAATCATGCCGAGGCCCGGATCAGGAAAATAGGGCACGCGAGTATCGGTGATCAACCGGCCTCAGAAAAGTGTTACCCAACTTTGAACCACGCCTTGAAATGATCCGCTATCAGCGACCTCCATCTTTTGGCGTGCGGACGCGTGGTGGGATGTAGGCTGGTTGACCGTCGAGATATTTGATGTCAACTGTGCCGGTGGTCGGCGTGTCGGAGGGGATCGGGAAGGGATGGATGGCGAAGGTGTAGCGACCGACACGCTGGGCGAATGCCTGATCGTCCGTGTGGGTGACGGGGCCTGAGTATGGGGTTGCGCGGGTCGGGTCAACGGTGAAGAATGTTGCGTGAGGTTTCTCGGAGAGAATAATGGCACGGATCCGCTCCTGTGCAGTTTCCGTGGGCAGGGTGATTTCGAGTAGTACGACGGACACCTCAGCGATAGCTTCGGCAACCGGCGTGGAAGGCTCTGCAAGAAGTTCGGCAGGCTCGGTGGGCGGCGTGAGGGGGAGGGCGTCGGGATGTGATTCTTGGACATCCGTCCGGTTTGGCTGGGGCGTTGGCCGAGCGGTGGGCTCGATGTGGGTGGCGGGAATTGCAGTGGCGGGCGAGGGCGTCTTGGGAATCCGGTGGGATTGGTAGAGTGCGGCGGCGGCTACCGCTTTGGTGATACGGTGGGCTTCCACAATAGGCTGCATATCGGGATTAAGGATAGTCATACCCAAGTCGTCGGCCATGCGCGCCATGCGCGCGGCAAATACAGGATCGTCGCCCGTGAGGGTGATGCGATTGTCGAACTTTTCGCGAGAGTGGAGCAGTGCCGCTTGGAGTTCGTCGTCTGAGACGGTCTTGCGGTCAAAAGTGATTCGGTTGCCACGGTCGGTGAACATGTGGCGATCCGCTGGATCGTAGAAAAGTACATTCCCGTTCCCTGTGACACGATAGGTCAGATTCAGCGGGCTGATCAGGAGTGGATCGGCCTGATAGGCGTGCACCTGGCGCAGGTTGGCACTTCGGATCGCGGTCTCACGCTTCTCATCCTCGTGTAACTGTTCAACGACGGCGATATACGCTGCCAGTGTGTCGTGGTATTTGTTAGTTGAATTGGTGGCCGCAGGGGGGGGAGGGGCTTGCAGATCAGGATGCTGGGCGGCAGACTCCGTTTTCCTATCCCGGTTGGCTTGATGCACGATCCCGCGCAAGGCGGAGAGGGCGGCTTGGTCGCCGGACTGAGCTTGTTCGACAAGCCACTCCCTCCACGCGAGCGGCGGGAGGTGGGTGAGTGCGTGGGCGCTGCGTTGGTCAGCGTGCTCCAGGGCCAGTGCGTGGAGGGCCAAGCGGTGTTCCATTGCGAGGATGGCCAAGGACGGTACAACTGCTGAGAGGGATCTTGGCTGGGCGTGTGCCTTTGCGGCCGACTTTTCGGCCTTGAGGTCGGCGCGTAGGGTTCTGCGCTCATCCTGCTGTTGCACGCGGATTTCGGCGGCTTTAGTTTTGTGAGCCAAATTGGCTTCCGTGAATGTTGCACGATATTCGCGGTACCTCCGCTGTAGCGCAATACGGGCCTGGGTACGCTCTTCAAGTCGTGCTGCGCGGGCTGCCGAAGTTGGTTTCGCGTTGGCGGGAAACTGGAAAGGCGTTCGCTGGCGTGATGGTGTGGACGTGGCAGACCGAGGAGAGGGCTGATGCGTCTGATCAGTGGGGCGTTGGGTATCGAGTATTCGGTCTCCTGGAGGGGCGGTGGGTCCAGGAAAGTCGTGCTCCGGATCAAGTCCGTCCATGTGATCTTGTGCGCTATCCGACAACAGCCGTGGAAGTACATTGCTGTCTGTTGTTACCTTTGCGAGCAGGTCTTCCCTTCGAGAAATTTCTGGATGGGGTCCGAATTTGTCAAATTCATCAAAGTAATCAAAGTCGGTGAGGTGATCGGTATGATCGCTACTCCATGGTGTGGTGTGTTGGCCCTTCTGGGAGGTGGGTGCCTGGAAGGCTCCCCAGCGTGCCTCAAGGGGCTCGCGTTTGAGGTGGCGCAGCACTTTGTTGGCGGGCATATCAAGGATTTCACCGCTTATGGTGTCGATGGCGGTGATGCGCATGCCGCCACCGCCGGAATCTTTGAGGGTAATGTTGTACAGAGCAAGAAATTGGTGGAGCTCGGGCCAGCCGGCTAGGCTGGGGAGGATTGCTTTGAGCGGAGGGATGACAGTTTTGCGCACCCAGTTAATCAGACTGTCCGGATCGGTCCAGCCGTTGGTCATGGTGAACTTCGGCTTCAAGTCAGCGGAGCCGGTGCGGATGTCAGCCAGGCGGATGGTGTGTTCCTCGTGTTGAGAGTATTCCTTGCCATCCTTTTTCTTCTTGTTGGGATTCTCGACCACGTACTTGTTGCCCTGCTCATCCAGGGCGACAACGAAGAGGCCGTTGTCGTGTGACCAGCCGTGCTGAATCTCCGATTCGCGGGCTGCTTTGTGCAGTGTCATCCAGGACCATTCGATATGCTTAGGTGCGAATGTCGTGGGATGGATGCGGTTCACGGCGACGTGACAATGAATATTGTCCGTATTGCCGTGAATGGCAAGCACGTATTGGTGCGCTTCGAGGCCAAGGGCTCGGACGGCGTGGCGGGCGGCGTCGAATACTTTTTCTTGGTCCGGCCATTCGGTGTCCGGCCAGGACAAAAGAAAGTGGTAGGCGGGATCTTTGACTCGCGGTCTCATGCGGGCGACGGCGTTCATTTCAACAATTGCCGTGGCGAGATGGGCCACGCCGTGTGTTCGGACGGCGAGACATTTGTCTTCAGGTGCCACCAAGTGTGCTTTGCGCTTTTTGAAGGCTATTACGTCGGCTTCGCTTGGAACGTGGTTTGCCACAGTGACACCGACCTGTTGGCCGGTTACCCAGGTTCTGGCAAGGGAACTCATCCTCCCGGTTTTTGAAATGGCGGAGGGCGATATATTTACCGTGACTTCCTTGAGCCCCTGCGCTTTGGCTGCCTGGAGTGCGGCATAGGTTGCTTCGCGCTTGTCGTCGTGCAGCGTAAGGATGCCTTTGGTAAGGGTAAAGGCGAGTTCGGTGGTGGAGGCACCTTCGCGGGCAAAATTACCGTCACCTACTGGGATGAACTGCTTGGTGATATCCGGGCGGCAGTGCGATGAGGATGTGCCGGCTGTGGTGTAGTCGAGAATGTTGGTGAAGCCAGGGTTTACATGTTCGTCGTCATTGTTTATGGAAAGTCCGTACCTGGCCTCAAGGAAGCCTTCGGCTTTTTCAAGGCCAAATTCTTCGACCAAGTATTCCACCAAGTCGTCAAATGATCCTTTGACACCCGCGGTGGGGAATTGGCGCTGCTCGGGAACTTTGACGATCATGGCACTTTTAACAGGTAGGGTAGAGGTGGGCACGGACCTTCGCCTTCCTGCGGCCGCAATAGCAAGCGGCAGATCGTGTTGCTCCAGGTGGTGCAGAAGTTGTTCTCCGCTCTAGAAGTGCCCCCCCGGGAGATATCCCTGACTACAAATTCGAAGAAATATTTCCAGCGGTCACCCTCCACCTCAGTGCCTGGCTTGTCTAACAAACGTTTTAGATTCAGGCTTCGCACGACATGAAAGCGCTTTTTAGAAGTGTTCGAGGCGGAGCATTGCGGTGATGGCGCGGGTGAGGACGGGCCGAAGCGCGTCTTCAGGCGGAGGCTCACCAAGGGCCACATAGGACGCGTGGATGGCCTTGATTTCGGCCGTCAGATCCCGGATCGCAATGATAATGTCCACCTCCATCCGCAGGTCAGCCCGACGCGAGAAAATGCAACGACGAGCATAGTCGCTCACGGTCAAATGGCGAGCGGCCGCTTGCGCTCGCACCTCCTCCTTTTCGCCAGGGGTAAACCAGAGCTGAACCTTGGCTGTTCGGGCTTCGCTTTTCGGAACCGATTGACACATTTTCTTTTGAGTCATTGAGGTGCTCCGCTACCTATATTTTCGCTAAAAATCTTCAACATATTATCGCCTAATTCTTGCGCTGTATTGTGTTGTAATTCAGGTTGGCGTTGGGTTGAAGAAGATAGGGTCTCGGGGCGGAGCCCTGAGTAGGTCTGCGACGGGTGCGAAGCAACCTAGTGGGCCGCAGTTCTAGCTAGGAGTCGGTGCGTTAGCACAGACTCCTAGCTGGCATCCTGTCCTCGGACTTTGGTGCTCTGGCGTGGGTGTCGGCGTGGGTGTGGGGGTAGTGTGGCGATAGGGATGGATGGCGGGGATATAGTAGGTAAGGGCGACTGATACATGAGGGTGTGGTGAGTGGCAAGAACGATGGACCATCGGAGGGATAGGCGACTGATAGCGGGATGCACAGGGAGCGGCATGGCCGGCGGCACCACTGTCGGTACAGTCGGCGGGATAGGCGGCGGGGTGAGCGGAGGGGTGAGCGGAGGGGTGAGAAACAGTAACAGGACAGCCAAAAGCGGATGGTCAAGCGACTGATAAACGAGGGCGTGGTAGATGGCAGAGACGACTGATAGGCTAGGGCAACACGGGAGGCAAGGCCGCTAGCAGTATGGGCGACAAGAATGTGGGCATCGATGTGGGCCAGGCCGGAGGCGTGGCCGGTGGTGCGCGTGTGGTATTGGATGCCGTAATCGGCTATCATGCTCGGACAATCAATATTGTTTGTTTAGCTACTAAACAGGGGAAACGGATGGCCGATGCGCGAGAGCCGGGGGATACGGCCACAGGGATGGGGCGTTTCATGGGACAAAGCGATGGGGCTTATCGCGATGGCCCCGGTCCGGCGCGCACGCCAGGAAGCGGCGGACCCGCCCGTCCGCCAGGGGTACCGGCGGCCGGGCGCGGAACGCGGGAGAAGATCCCGGCGGCGGACGCCATTGAGGAAGCGCTGCGCATCGCGGCCATCACAATACGGCCGGATGAGGTGTCGGGACGACAACTCATCTTTCGGGCGATGCCGCAACTGTATGTGATGCGACAGAAAGGCTTCAGCTACACCCAACTCACGCGCCTCCTGAATGAGGCGATCACCGGACGCGTCGGCGTCGCCCGACTACAAGTGTCAACCGTGAAGGGCTACTACCACGAGTTCCTCGTGGAACGGCTCGATGAGTGCAACCGGTTCCTGGTGCAAGCCACCCAGGCCGCCGACCAAGTAAAAGCGGCCACCCAAATGAGCCCCGCGGATCTGGAGCGGGAAGCAATGAAGTACGCGCGGAGCGCGGCGGCGACCCGTGCCGGTGACGGCGCGGCGCGGCTGCTGGGGTTACGCGAAAGCGTGCCTCCCGGAGTGGGTGCCGCCCCGCGGAACGCGGCCCCCCCGCAGGGGGGGGCGGCCGGTGGAGCCGCGCCGCCTACGGCGGCGAGGGAAAATGCCGGGCGGCCTCCTACGGAGGCCGCAGCACCGCCGAAGGCGGTGGTGTCACCGGCGGCGGGCGAGGGGGATGGGCAAAGCGTGGCAGGCGTGGCGGCAGCCGGGGGGCAACGTCTGGTCTGCCTGGCGCAACCGACGGAGTTCTTCAAGCCGGAAGATACCCGGGAGAATCCTCAGGAATACTTTTCGGAAGCGGTGCTGCCGCATCCGAGCATCCCAGGACTGATGCTTACGAAAGAACAGCGGATGGCCAAGGGGCGCCTTCGCTACCTCCTTAATGAAGAAGAGACCCTTGAGAATGTGGCCCAAATGACGAACCGGATGAAGTGGCGGCGGCCGGCGGCAGTGACGCCTTCTCGGACTGCGAAGGATTTCACGCCCATGGACATGAGTCTGTTTGCCAAGAGGCCGGAAAGAAAATAAGCGCAGGCCCGGCAATCAGGGGACCAATGCACCAGAGTACCGCCAAGCAAGTTACTCCGCCGGGGCTTTCTGCCACGGATAAAAAGCGTGCAGCCCTTTCGGGCAGCCTCCTTAAGGAGGCTGCCAGGAGCCGCCTGTTGGCGGCTAGTGAAAATCGCAGATAGCAAAAGCGGGTGGGGTTGTCCGTGACGGGCTCGGCAATTCCGCTATGCTGCAAGTCGTGGACACACAGTCCTCAACTTGCTTTCTTGGCCATCCCCGTCAATTTCACCAATTTCAGTAGATCATCATAGGTCGGGGTGGTCGCCAGATTCTTGAGCGACTTCCCCTTGTAGCGCCCTCGTGCCACCTTCTCTGTCTGGAGCGCCACCAAGGTGGTTAGCGTGGGCACTGCTTCGCCACTCACCCAGCGCCGCCAGTTCCGTTGCGAACTGCCGCTCACCATGTCCTCTAGGCGAAGGGTGCTGTCCACCTCAAACATCGCCATCAAGGATTTCACCCACTTCGCGGTGAACTTGTGGGCGATGGCCTTCCGCTCCGGCAATAACTGGGGTCTGCCACGCATACCATGACCTCGGGAGAGTTCCGCGTCACGGCGCTTGTTCTCCCGGACAACCTGCTCCAGATGCTGGATGTGGGCCTGCTGCGCGTCAATAAGTTCCTGCAGGGCCTCAATCTTGCTGTTGGCAAGCTCGATGTCGTCAGCCGCATCCCAGGCATAGATCGCAAACGCGGACGACCACCCCCTGTTTTCGGTGTCAAAGTAGTTCAGCCAGTAAGCTATCGATTCACGTTCGGCTTGGTATGCCTCCTCTTCCGCAGGGGACAGCGGACCGGACTCGATACAAACCACCTGGGTATCGGGCCACCGTGGGTCGCTTGAGAACTCCGGCACGATGGCCGACAGACGCGCCTGCTTCCGAGCCTTTTCGTCCCGGTACTCCCGCACCTTGTGCTGTATCCACGGATGCGCCGTCCACTGACAGGACAGCAATACGTAGTCATCCGCGACATCTGGACAAAAACGTTCATAGCGTCCTTCGCTGGCCCGTTTCTGTCCCTGTTGAACCACCGCCGCCAGCCAGGCATTGCGAGCCGCCAGGAGCTCAGCAACCTTTTGGGTGTCTTCTTCCGACTCGGGGTTAAGCGCCAGTGCTGAAATCGGTGCGCGCAACTCTACGTCCTCGAACTGGTATTCGTGTGCGTCCGGCGGCAATGACCGTATCAGGAGATTTTGCCGCCAATAAACCGAGTAGCTTACATGCACATCCGCGCTGCTCCATAAGCTTGCCAACCAGGCCGCCCGGTCCCTTGGCGTAATAGCGCCACGTGCGCACCCTCGCCCTCCCATTGGCTCAATGGCGTCGGCAAAGGCTGAAAACCGCATCTGGTGGATAGGTTTCAGCCCCATCCTCGTATTCCTTGCTTCCATCCCGGTCTCCTCTCGCGGTGACTGCCCACCGTCCTGCCCCAGTCTTCTGTCGTGCCGAAGTGTGCCGGACATATAAATACAACTGCGCACCCAGCAATTGCCGCTTTCTATGCCATTTTAGCGGCTGAATAATAGTCGCACATCTTCAACGGGAACACAGCCATGAGTAACGATTTTGATCTGGCCCGCATCCGTGTGGGCACGCCACAGGACCTGAGCGATGCTCAGGATCTGGTCAAGCAACTGCTTGCCAAGGCAAGCGGTGGGCTTGATCGCGTCTCCAAGCAGTTCTGCCAGGATTTCCTGACGGCCCTCGCCCTGAAGCTGGTCTATGAGAACAAGGCGGGCAATCTCATCGACGTACTGGAATATTTTGATGACCCCCGGTGGGATTTCGACGTGCAAAAACTCACGGGTGTCGGGCATGGCCTTGGCGCGTACCCGCCGTCCACTGCACGCTGGGTAGAACGCTTTCTGGCGAGCAAATCCACGCTGAGCATCGATGAAAGGGAAATCCTGCTCAAACGCTGCCGTCTCCACCTGGACACGGTTGGGAAGACTCCACTGAAGCGCCCGGCCAAAAGCGTGAAGACGCGGGGCAGCATCCCGGTCTTCAATCAGGATGCCCTCGCCAAAGCGATCGTGAAGGTGTCCGAACTCAAGGAGGGCGTCCGGGCGACAGGGGAACGCCTGCTCCAGGCAGCGCACGCCAACGAGGGGCACCGGACCCTGCCGGATGCCAAACGGGCCATGCTGAAGCTGGAAGCGGCCAAGGCGCAGTTTGAGAACCTGGTGGAGCCACTGGGACGCCTGCAACTGGATCTTGTCCTGGCCGCCGCCATGAAGCCGCAGGCGTTTCGTATCTCGCCCATCCTGCTGCTGGGTGAGCCGGGCATCGGCAAGACCTACCTGGCAACCCAGCTTGCCGAAGCGCTTGGGGTGGCGACGGACAAGATCAGCGCGGGCGGCGCCCAGGGCGGATTTCAGTTCACCGGCTCCCATCGTTCCTGGAACAACGCCGCCCCGGGCGCGTTGTTTACCCTGCTTGCGGAAGGGGGTTCCGCCTCGCCCGTCGTGGTCATTGATGAAGTGGACAAGATTCGTGACGCCCAATACCCGGTATTGCCCGTGCTGCTGGACGTGCTGGACGCGGAAACTGCCCAGCATTTCAAGGATGAGTTCTTTGAAATGGATTTCGATGCAAGCCGCATCATCTTTGTGATGACGGCAAACAGTCTCGATGGCATTCCATCGCCCCTGTTGTCGCGGGTGGAAGTGTTCGACGTGCCGTCACCGGCGCCGGCACAACGCCTGCGCATCATCCAGGCGACGTCGGAGACGCTGCGGGTAAAGACAAAACGGCGGATCACACTGGACGTAACCGGTAGTGAGGCGCTGGCGGCGCGAGTGGATATTGATCTCCGGCGGGTCACCCGGTTGGTCAGGGAGGCGTTTGCCAGGGCGATGCAGGCAGGTGACGCCGTGGCGCATCTTGTCATCCCGAATGATGCAGGGAGACGGGGTATTGGGTTTCATGCGGGTTACCCGGGCAAGACGTGCCACTGAGGTAGAGGCCGTGGCGATAACGACCGGAGGGGCTGCTGGTGGCGCACGTAGTGAGCAACTAGCAAGCAAATAATAGGGCCGTGGCAGGCATTCCGAAGGAGGCCGGCATCAGGCCAGAGCATAGAAGAGGAGTGGTGAATTATGGATGGGAATAACACGAAGCCGGCCCCGCTGATTTCGGAGAGCGCCTTGGTGGCCTTGCAAGGGCAGCGGTTAGAGATTGAGGACCTGATCTACCAGGACGTGACCGCTGGATACATTTCACTGGACCATTGGATCGCAGCCTGCGGGACTGAGCAGTGGGCGCTGCAGATCGTTGCGGAGATGCTTTATGCGGCCGGGTTCGTCAGGGAGTGCATGGAATTTGTGCGACATAGCGGGAGCACGATCGAACTGCATGAAACGATCTGCGCGGCCGAAAACACTGATGCATCGATTCAACTCGACCTGGCGGAACAGCATTATTTGTCAATCCATTGGGATAAAGAGGTGCAGGCCGCACGAAAATATCTCGGCATCCTTGCTTTGTTTTACCAGGAGGACTGGAAGGACATCCTGCGAGCGGGTAACTGCCTGGAATTCGGCGAGACCCTGGAGGTGTATTCCCCTTATGCCTCTATCCGGGAGGCCGTGGAACAGGAAAAACTCGCCGAGTTGAGGGCGTCATTGTGCGCCGAGTCCGACACGGGCCGCTCACAAGGCGTACCTCAACGTCGCAACACGTTTATCGAGAAATGGCCGGCATCAGGTCGGCTTTCAGAAGAGGATTGATGCGTGAGCCCGTCAGACGCCCTGGTGCCCCGCCGTTTCTTCACCGCCGACCACCATTTCGGCCACGACGCCATCCTGCGCTACTGCCGCGAGACGCGGCCCTATGCGGACGTGGCGGCGATGAACGAGGCCTTTGTTGACCGCTGGAATGCCACGGTGCAGCCAGAGGATGAAGTCTGGCACCTGGGCGACGTGTCCATGAAGGTTAGCTTCGTGGAAGAGTGGATTCCCTACCTCAATGGCCGCAAGCATCTGGTGCTCGGAAACCACGACACCAACGGTAAGGCCATGACCGAGGTTCGTCGTGAGCGCTACCTGGCCGCCGGCTTCGAGACCATCGCGGAAAAGGCGGTGCTGGATTTGAATGGCGTGCGATTTGCCCTCTGCCACTACCCGTACCGGGTGCCGGAGCGCTACCAGTCGAACGACCCAATCGTGCGGGCCGATGAACTGCGCTCGGCGGAGCGGGCACTGGTGTCCGGCAAGCACAGCGAAGCGGCCCTGTTGCACGGGCACATTCACCAGCACTGGCTTGCCCGCAAGCAACCCGGGCGGCTGCCGGAACTGAACGTCGGCGTGGACGCCTGGTTCGGCGAGCCGGTGTCTGTTGAGCGCCTGCTGTCCCTACTCACGGATGTGCAGCGCCTTGGGCAAGACGGAACCATGAGCGTCTACCGGCAATGGAGTAACCAGCCATGACCGCATCAAAACCAATGCCGACCGTCCTGCAACTGGTCGTCAATGACGTGCTCTTGTCGTATTGGAACCTGCCTAACTTTGTCGACTGTCGCCAGAACATCACTGCTGCGATACAGACGGCGGGCATCCTTGGGCAAATGCAAGAGGCCGCACGCATAGACGACGCGCCCCGCGTCCTTGAACTGCTGCCGTGGTTCATAGCGGCCTTGGATTGCATGAGCGGCGACGTGCTGGCCGAGTGGTTGGACGTGGCCGATACAGTGAAACGAGCGGCTATGGGTGCCCCCCTCCATCTGCTGCCGGCATGGGTCATCCAAAAATATGAGTGGGTGCAAGACTACGGATGGCAGCCCGTTGGCAGTGGGCGGCCCTACGAAAAAGCATGCGTTAGAGCACCAAGAAAGCCCGCTCCCAAAAGGCCCATCTTGGCGCTGGTAGCCAACAACGAGAATCGGTCATGAAAATCGCTCTCTACTCCGACCTGCACAACGAGCACGGCCATCCCTTCGACCCGCCTGCCGACCTGGACGCCGACCTGGTGCTGCTAGCCGGCGACATCGGCGCCAAGACGCACGGCGTGGAATGGGCCGGGCGCACCTTCGGCCAGACCTTCGGCGACGGGCGCTGCCTCTATGTGCCGGGCAATCACGAGTATTACGGGGCGCAACTTGGCCTGCTGGACGAAATGCGCCGGGCCGGCAAGAAGGCCAGCGTGCGGGTGCTCAACAACGACGTGGCCACGGTGGGCGATGTGCGGGTGCTGGGCACGACCTTGTGGACCAACTTCTCGCTTTATGGCCCCGACCAGGTGATGTTCGCCCGGGACTGTGCCCGGCGCTCGATCAACGACTTTATGTCGATCTGGGTGCGTCGCCGTGAGTCTATCGGGCGCGACCCGATGAAGTCAGCCGGTAACCTGCTGGACCCGCACGACGCGATAGGTTTGCACCGTACCGCCCGGTCCTTCCTGGAGCGCGAACTGGCGAAGCCCTGGGAGGGCAAGACGGTGGTGGTGACGCATTTTGCGCCGCACCGCGGCTGCATCGCCCCGGAGTACGAGGGCGACGTGCACACGCCCTACTTCGTGGTGGACATGGCCCCTTTGATGGCGAAGTACCGCATCGACCTGTGGGCCTTCGGCCATACGCACGGCAACGTGGACTTCGTGGCCGAAGGTGGTTGCCGGGTGGTGAGTAACCAGCGCGGCTATCCAAAGGACTTGTCCCCCGGGTTCCGGCCGGACCTGGTGCTGGAGGTGTAGCGCCGCCCGTGGGTAAAAAAGCCTCGCTTGATCTCATTCCACCGGACTCTGATTGTCCCCGGAGAGCTATTCAAGCAAGGCCATTGCAGGCTACTCCCGGCCAGCGATATTGGCAACTGTGAGCGGTTGTAGGTCCGGCTCGACTTGATTCTGGAGGTGTGAAATGACGGACGATGCAGTAGCAAAATTCCTTGGGATTGAGGGTGCATTACCCGGGGAGGACATGAAACCGGAGAAGAAGCCTGCCTTGCATTGCCACGATTGCGGCGGCGCTATCCACGTTGGCGATTGGGCCATGATTCAGTACACGGATGGCAAAGGCACTGTGTACTGCGGCCCCTGTGCGCAGGCACGTTATGGCGAAGACATCGTGCATCGGGAAGGTCCGTTGCAGCCGGACCCCGTGCATTAAGGGCGGTGTAGCCATGCGCCTGCACATCCTGAGCGACCTGCACCTGGAAGTCCGTTCCCTGCCGGCGGCGGATCATCCCGACACGGTGGACGCCGAGGTGACGATCCTGGCCGGCGACATCGGGATGGCCCTCTCTGGCATCGAATGGGCGCTGACCATCAACCGCCCGGTGCTCTACGTCTTCGGCAATCACGAAGGCTGGGACAGCCGTTCCGCCTGGGAGCGCCGGCCGTTGACGGAACTACTGGCAGCGGCACGGGCACGGACGGCCGGAACGCAGGTGCATGTGCTGGAGAACGACGCGCTGGATCTCATGGGCGTGCGCTTCCTGGGCTGCACCCTGTGGACGGATTTCGCCGTCTTCCCGGAGCGGGAGCCGGCGGACCTGATGGCGCGACTGGCAGAGGATATGAGCGACTACCGGAAGATCGTTGTGCGGGATGGTCCGGAGCGCACGCGGCCCTTACGTCCGGCGGATACGCTGACCTGGCATGAAGACAGCCGCGACTTCCTGGCCGGGCACCTGTACACGCCGACTGCCGGCAAGACGGTGGTGGTGACGCATCACGCGCCCAGCGCCCGCTCCCTGCTCTACGGCGAGGCCATGGTCAACATTGATGCCGCCTATGCCAGCCATGTGGACGACTTGGTGGCCAGGGCTGACTTGTGGGTGCAGGGGCATACGCATGTGCCGGCGGATTATGCAGTGGGGCCATGGGGCCGGGTGGTGTCGAATCCACGCGGCTATGTCGGGATGGGCGAGGTAGTGGACTTCGATCCGCGCTGGGTGGTGGAGGTTTGAGGATGCTGCGTACTGTGGAGAGAGTACCGACATGAGCCCCGCACGCGGTACGGTTGGGCCGAAGCATCCCTTCGTGACAGGTGTGCGGAGCTATATCGAGGCGATGGCGCGGGAGTACGGCATTCCCAGCCCGGAAGACAAAGGGATAGGGGATTCCGTGGAGGCTTTGATTTCGGCGCTGCGACAGGCCGGGCGACTCACTGGAGAGGAAGCGGCAACGCTGCGGGCCTTGTACCAGGCTGAGCGGAATGCCGAGCGCGAACAGCAGAAGCGGGCCTTCTGGCAGGGATTCGTCGGGCCGCGTCTTGGCGTAGTGCTCTATCTGGATTTTGACGGGGTGTGCCACGGCGTTGAAGCGTTCCGGCGCCTATCTCTGGCCCAGGGCATCAAGGAATGGATGGCGAGCGGAGAGCCTGCGCCAGTGAGTACCGATGGCCGGCATGTCTTCATGTACTGCAATGATCTGGCCCTGGTGTTGGCAGACTTTCCCGGCGTTCGCCTGGTGCTGTCCACCGGCTGGGTGATGTCCTTCGGACTGGAGGCAGCCAGGGCGTGCTTGCCGGCGGCATTGCAGGTCCGGGTGGTTGACGCAACCTTCCATGAGGACACCTCCCGGCGGGACTGGATGCTCACGCATCGCGGGCAACAGGTGGCGACCCATGCCCACCGGCACGGCTTCGACCACTGGCTGGCCCTTGATGACGATACCGATGGCTGGCCCCATGCCGGGGACCGCCTGGTGGAATGCGACCCGGACCGAGGGCTGGGCGACCCGAAGACGCTGGCACGGCTGCGCGAGCGGCTGGCGGCTCTGCAGGATGGAGAGACGAAGTGATTCTGTTTCTGGATTTTGACGGCGTGCTGCACCCCTTCTTTCCCCGGCGGGATCTGTCCGATGTGGACAACCGGCTATTTGCCTACCTGCCCCGGCTGGAAACGGTGCTGCGGGATTTCCCGTTCGTTCGTATCGTGATTTCGAGTTCCTGGCGTGAAGGGCGCCCGTGGGAAAACGTGATCGCCGCGTTTTCACCGGACATTGCCGGCCGCGTGATCGGTGGAACGCCGGTGCTGCGGGTCAAGGCACCGCCCTACCCGAAGCATCCACGGCATGAAGAAATCCGCCTGTATCTGGCGGCGCAGGGGGAACAAGCGGTGCGCTGGCTGGCGCTGGACGATGACGCCGAGCTGTTCCCGCCGGACTGCCCGAATCTGCTGCTGTGTGCGGATGGCTTTCGCCAGGCAGAGGAAGCCGCTTTGCGAACCCTACTTGAGAGGGAAAGAACATGAATACGACCAAGGGCAACATCCTGATCAAGCACACGGCCTCCTGCGCGGATGACGGTCTGGTGGACTACGAAATCGACTGGCCGGCAAAGATCGTCACGGTGTCCATGTGCCGGTCGGGCAGTCGCAAGCCGTTCTTTTCGAGTTCCGTCCTGGTGGATCTGTCCACCTACCTGTCTCACCCGGACGGCGCGGGAATCGATATTGCCGACCGGGACCGGGACGATAGTTACTATCCGGCCCGGACGGACTGGAAGGTTGCCGTCGTCCTGGGTGATGTGCGCTTTCATGCGCAGATCATTATCCAGTGCAAGATCAACAGCTATCAGGGCGTGGTGGAATTGGGACCGTGGGTGGCGCCATGATCTTGTTTCTCGACATTGACGGCGTGCTGCACTCGCAGGAAGGCGACTCCTGGGAGGATCTGCTGTGCCGCCTGCCGCTCCTGCACGAAATCCTGCGGGCCTGTCCGCAGGTGGAAGTGGTGGTTTCGTCGGACTGGAAGCACAGCACGCCGTTTCCAAAGCTGCGCCGCATGCTGTCCGAAGGTGCCCGGGACTTGTCCCGCCGCTTCATCGGCGTGACGCCGAAGGTGCCGCCCGCTCGTGGCCAGTGCCGCCGCTCTGTCGAATGCCGGGCCTGGTTGGAGCAGAACGGCCGGCAGGGCCTGCCGTGGCTGGCCCTGGATGACCGTGCCGCGTTCTTTGAGCCGGGGGACAACCTGTACCAGACCGACACGCTCACGGGCCTGACGGCGGCGGACGTGCCTCGCATCGTGGCACGCTTGAAAGGAGAGGCGTGATGCCGACATCGCTGCAGGCGGTTCCCGTGGTCTACCTGGATTTCGACGGGGTGCTGCACCCGGACGAAGTGTATTTGCAGCGCGGGCAGGGTGTGGTCCTGCGCAGCCAGTGGGGTCACCTCTTCATGTTCGCGGAAAAACTGGAGGCCGCCCTGGCGCCATATCCGGCGGTGCGGATCGTGCTGTCCACCTCCTGGGTGCCGACGCTGGGCTTCGATCAGTCCAAAGCTCGCCTACCGGCCGGGTTGCAGGCGCGGATCATTGGGGCGACGTACCACTCAAGCATGGATGCACCGACCCCGTGGGGTGGCCCCAGCATCGACTGGCGCGGCATGGCCCGCCATCAGCAGATCCTGCGCCATGTGCGCCGGCATGGCGTACAGGACTGGATCGCCATTGACGATGACGTGGACGACTGGCCGGTGTCGACCCGGCATCGGGTGATTGCCTGCGACTCGGACTTGGGACTTGGTGAAATTGCGGCGCATGCGGCGCTGCTGGCTGCGTTGCAGGAGATCGGGAAATGACTTATGTAGTGGTGGATGTTGAAGCCGATGGCCCGATCCCGGGCGACTACTCCATGATTTCCTTTGGTGCGGTGATCGTGGAGCCGACCCTGAGCCGGCGTTTCTACGGGACGCTGCGGCCGGTGTCCGACCTGTGGATACCGGAGTCCCTGGCAATCAGTGGTTTCACCCGGGCGGACACGCTGGGTTTCGATGATCCGGCGGCGATGATGTTGCGCTTTGAAGACTGGCTGACAACGAATGCCAAGGGCAGACCTATTTTCGTGTCGGACAACAACGGCTTCGACTGGTCCTTTATGAACTGGTACTTCCACCACTTCCTGGGGCGCAATCCCTTCGGCTTCAGTTCCATGAATCTCTGCTCGCTCTACAAGGGCCTATGCGGGGATACCTTCGTCAAGTGGCAGCACTTGCGGACAACCCCGCATACGCATAACCCGGTGGATGACGCCATGGGCGTGGCAGAAGCCCTGCTACACATGAAGCAGGAGATGGGTTTGAAGATCAGCTTGGGCAAGCCCCGGCCTATCAGGGAGAGCGCAGCATGATTCTGTTTCTGGATACGGAATTCACGGGCCTGGACCATCGTTGGCCAAGGCTCATTTCCATCGGCCTGGTGTCCGAGGATGGGGCGCAGCATTTCTATGCGGAAACGCCGAAGGAGTCCTATCTGGAAAAGTGCAATTCCTGGGTGTTAGGCAACGTCCTGCCGCTCCTGATTGGTGGCAAATACATCATGTCCCCGCAGGAGTTGGGCGAACGGCTGACGGCCTGGCTGGTGGGCTTGGGGGATGTGGTCATTGTTTGCGATGCGCCGCAATACGACTTTGCCTTCCTGCGGGCAACTCTCAGCCCGTGGCCGCGCAACGTGGACATCACGCCGGTTTGCTTCGACAAGGACCAGCTTGAAAGTGGTGTCGCCGCCCTGCTGGCCGTTGCGGAGAGTCACCTTGGGCATAAGGGGCGCAGGGCACATCACGCCTTGAATGATGCAAATGATCTGCGGGATGCGTGGAAGGTCGCCAAGCGCACAAAATCCTTCCAGGCCTTTGCGGAGCGCCTGGCCCGGGTGCATCCGCATCCTGATCTGATTGCCCTGGTGAGTCAGCCATGAGCCGTCAATTCTTTACGTCCGATCAGCATTTCGGGCACGAGGCCATCCTGCGCCATTGTGCCGAGACGCGGGCGTACCGCTCCGTGGACGCCATGAACGAAGACTACCGGCTGAAGTGGAACGCGGTCGTGGGACCGAATGATGACGTGTGGTACTTGGGCGACTTCAGCATGAAGTTCTCCTTCGTGGAACAGTTTGCAGCGGATCTGAACGGGCGGAAACATCTGGTGGTCGGCAATCACGACAAGTGTTTCAAGTCCATGGACAAGCAGCAGGTGGACAGGTATCTCGCCTGTGGCTTTGCCTCCGTCGAACCGTTCGACCTGGTGGACCTGGCGGGGCTGTGCTTCGCCCTCTGCCACTTCCCGTACAGGGTTCCCGAGGAGCATCTATCTTCAGATCCTCAGATCCTCAGATCCTCAGATTGCAGACCGGGAATTCCGGTATGCGGAAAAGTCTCTGGTGTCGGGGGAACAGGGTGAGGTTGCCCTGTTGCACGGCCACATTCATCAGCACTGGCGCGGCCGGAAAGCGCCGGGGCGACTGCCGGAGTTGAATGTCGGCGTGGACGCATGGAACGGTGCCCCTGTGTCCGGCGAAACGCTGGTGGCGACGTTCCGGGAGATACAGGGCAAAGGCGAAGACGGGATGCTGAATATCCATGGGGAATGGGTGCCGTTTGAGAGTCCATCGCCATGAAACTGCACCTGCTTTCTGACGTGCATCTTGAGGCGGGCGCCTTTCCGCAGGCAAGCCATCCGAACACGGTGGCGGCGGATGTGACCGTGCTCGCGGGGGACATTGGTACGGGCCTCATGGGGCTGGAATGGGCGCTGACCATTGAGCGCCCGGTGGTCTACGTCATGGGAAACCATGAGTATTGGGGGCCACGTCACGAGAGGACATGGGGCACGTTGGAAACCCTGCGGGCAGCGGCCCGGGAGAAGGTCGCCGGCACGCATGTTCACCTGCTGGAAAACGAGGCGGTCGTGATTGAAGGGGTGCGTTTCCTGGGCTGCACCTTGTGGACGGACTTCGCCCTGTTTGGCGAACAGGCGCGTATCCAGATCATGAACCATTGCCAGGAAGGCATGAGCGATTACCGGCGCATTACCGTGGACGACGGCAAGGGCGGGACGATGCTGCTCATGCCCCGGCATACGCAGGCGATGCACCAGGCCAGCCGGGAATTTCTTGTTTCGGAATTGGGCAAGCGGGGACCGTGGGACAAGACCGTGTGCGTAACGCATCACGCACCGTCCGCCTTGTCCTTGGCTGAAGGCAAAGCGGTCTGGAATCAAGAAGCCGCCTGTGCGAGCCATCTGGATCACATCGTGGGCTTGGCGGACCTGTGGTGCCACGGCCATACGCATATCGCGGTGAATTATCGAGTGGCGGGAGGGGGTCGGGTCATGTCGAATCCCCGTGGCTATGTGGGGTATGACGAATTACTCTGTGGTGATCTGGCACTGGTGTTGGAGGTATAGGGATGATCCTATTCCTCGATACGGAGTTCACGGACTTCGACCAGCCGGAGCTAATCAGCATAGGCCTTTCGTCAGAGGACGGCGGCCATGAGTTCTATGCCGAACGGACGGACGTTGATCTGTCCCGCTGCAGTGATTTCGTGCGGGCGGCTGTCCTGCCGAAGCTCGGGCAGGACATGGAAGTGCCCGGCGGGCGGCTGGATGCCGCAGGGCTGGCCGGGGCGCTCTTGGCCTGGCTGGAACAGGTGCACGCCCTGAACACACCGCCCGAAGACGGCGGCGCCGTGCTGGTCCTCTACGATCTGCAGGCAGACCTGGATCTGTTCCGGGGCGCAGTGGGTGGCGATCTGCCGGCATGGATCGAGGGGCACAACGTCGCGGTGCGTCTTGGCTGGGTGGGCGCCAACGCCGGCCCCCATGCCCACCATGCCCTTCACGACGCCAGGGCACTGCGGACGGCCTGGCTGGCGACACGCCCGGCCGCCTGGATGGAGTAGGCACCATGATCCTGTTTCTGGATACGGAGTTCACCGACTTCATCGACTGCGAGTTGATTTCGATAGGGCTGGTGAGCGAATGCGGCCGGCTGGAGTTCTATGCCGAACGGACGGATTTCGACATGCGCCTGTGCAATGCCTTCGTGCGGGAAGCCGTGTTGCCGAAGCTGGGCCAGGACATGGATGTGCCCGGTGGACGGCTGGATGCCGCAGGGCTGGCGGTGACACTGCGGGCTTGGCTGGAGCGGGTGCACAACATGGCCGGCGGCCTGGTGCTGGTTCTCTACGACTACAAAACCGATTTCGATCTGTTGGCCGACGCCCTGGATGGGGAACTGCCGCCCTGGGTGGAAGGGCACAACGTCTCCGGGCATATCGGATGGGTCGGGGCTGGGTCTGGTCTGAGCGCCCACCATGCCCTTGAAGACGCCCACGCTCTGCGCCGGGATTGGCTGGCTTCACGGGTGGCGACATGAATTCTGTCCGGTTTGACGGCGGCGGCCCGCTGACGCCGGCCCGCATCGATGAAATCCTGCACCAGGGAAGCCGGGAGGATTTTGTCTCGCTGCTCGCCCTCTTCATGGCGGACCCAAATGGGGAGGCTGCCGAAAAGCTGGATCAGCTATTCCGCGGCGTGAACCTGGAAGATCCGGAATCCGAGGCCCGAGAGCAATACCTGGCCGCCCATCATCTCCTTGCCGCGCTGCGGCAATATGCCCCGGATGCCCCACGGCCCGGACGTGGGGAGGACTGACGATGATTCTGTTCCTGGACTTCGACGGCGTGCTGCATCCCGAGGGCCTGGGCGTGGCACAGGACCATCGGCTGTTTTGCTGCCTGCCGGTGCTGCATGAACTTCTACGGGCGCTGCCATCGCTGGAGGTGGTGTTTTCCACCTCCTGGCGGCTGCTGTACTCGCCGGATGAACTGGTGGGCTTCGTCGCGGGCAACGCCCCGGACCTGGCCGGGCGGTTCCTGGGGATCACGCCGGATCTGGATACCCGGAAGCGTCCCCGTGGAATCGTCGGGCAGCGTGAGGATGAAATCCGGGCATGGCTGGCCACAAACGGCCAAGCGTCCCGCGCATGGCTGGCGCTGGATGATGTGCCTGAGTTTTTCTGGCCCGGGTGCGAAGGTCTGTACCTGGTGGATTGGAAAACAGGGCTGGAGCCGGAAGACGTGCCGGCCATCGTTGAAAGTCTGCGATTTGGGGGATAGCGTGAGCGGGCCGGTAGCCTGCTGGCCACCTCTTCGCGCCTGCTGGTGCTCCGCCCGACGCCCCGCGCCTGCTGGCGCCGGGCCTAACCCATTTTTGATGCCATCCTTTAGGGGGTTGTAAGCCGGAACCCCAGAAATTTCCGTCACCCAAAATCAAGCCCCGCCACGAGAGCATCGAGGTCGATCATCTTGCCATCGCTCTGGAAGGTGTAGTGCCCGTTCATGGGATGGCAGAAGGACGTGTCATAAAGCGTTGGCGGCTATGGAACTCATAGCGAGTGATGCTGGTTCAAGGCGGCACAGGCTTTGCGGACGGTGTCTGCGAGAACGCCCTGCAGGGGGTGCGGAGCTGCGATGTCCGGAAGAAGCATATTCACCTGGTAACCGATGGCAACGGTAAGCGGCCGCACTACTAGGTCCGGTCCGCTGAGTTCCAGTGCGGTGAGCGGGTTTACGATGGCAACGCCCAGGCCCTGACGCACCATGGCGCAGACGGCCACTGCGCTCGTGGTTTCAAGCAGGGTTGCGCGATGTACTTTAGCGTCCTCGAACATCGCATCAATGGCGGTTCGATACGGGTCGCCAACCGCGAGACTGATGAAGCGCTCGCCTGTAAAGTCGCGTGGTTGCAGTCGCGCCTTGCGGCACAGGCTGTGATCACGTGGCAAAACAGCCACTTCATTGACTTTCAGTAAGGGCTGCAAGGCAACTCCAGCAGGTGCCTCTTGGGTTTCACTCAGTCCCAGGTCAAAACGCTGTTCACTCATGGCTTGCTCCAGCCAGGGCGACTCTAAGGGATGCACGCTGACTCCTAGTTCAGGATGTGCATGTGAGAGATATACCAGTGCGCGGGGTACCAAGGCATGGGCCAATGCCGGCAAACACGCAATGCGCAAGTGACCTGTCGCTTGCGTGCGCAATTCGCTGGCGCGCGCTGCGATCTGTTCCAAGCCTATAAACGAGCGTTCTACTTCCTGCATCAGCGTAAGTGCCCGCACGGTAGGTCGTAATCGGCCCCGCACCCGGTCAAAAAGGTTAAACCCCAGTAACTGCTCCAGACGACCCAGCTCGCGACTCAAAGTGGGCTGGCTTGACGCGCACGCG
>JAYTVW010000027.1:0-96710 GCA_043743785.1 Rhodocyclales bacterium
CGGCTGTCCAGATTGCCCTGGAATGGCTGTCCAGTTTGCCGCGGAATCACTGTCCAGTTTGCGCTGGAATCAGTGTCCAGATTCGGCGGAATACGCACATGCAGCGGAGGTCTCATGTGCTTGCTTCATATGTTGACAAACCAAGCAAGCTAAACAACGCGAGACCTTCATCAGACGCCCCGCCTTGCTTCCACATAGAATGGCGTGTGAGCGGAGCATTAGCGTTGACGCGCTTTGGCATTGCAAGCCTGAGCGACCTCATTCGATTCGATCATACGAAATTCTGGGATAAGAACGTGTTGCTTTACAAGCTTCCAACGTCGGCGAAGCTTGGAACGTTGCTGGGAACACTTCGTGATGCACGTACTGATGTTAAAGCAGGGGCGCTCACTAAGCGTGCAAGAGAATGGAAGCTCGACCACTCACTGAAGATGGATCACAGCGACGATACGGTATTTGTGTTGCACAACGCACTGCTTAGTGAGCGACAGTCGCTTGAGAAGAGTGTGTACAAAATGATTATGAAGATGTTTGCTCCAATATCGTTCTCGGCGTGGGAGAGGAAGACAATGTTGCATCTGCAGAAAAGTCAACATATGCGTGCACTGATATAGATGTAGATTGTTTCTTACCATAAATACATGTACACCACTCAACACCACCCAATCAATGCGTATACACGGGGTTTTTGGTAAAAGTGGTGTGACTACATCTCAAACCGGCATATCAAAACGCTACTTTCTATGCCCTTGAGTGGGTCTCGTCAACTGCAGGCTACATCAAGAATTAGGAGTCAACAATGCAAACCCGAACATCTGACAGCACTGAAATTATCAAGAGCACGTCAAGGTACATTGAGGTGTGCGCACGAGCAGGTTGTGGAAAGACCACGGTTTTGCTGAAGCGCATGTTGCATCTCATTAAGACCGGGGTGCCTGTCAACAAGATATTGATCCTTAGCTTTTCACGTAACTCTGTGCGCGAACTGCGCAGCAGGATTGGTGGTGGGGTGGTCAACGCAACGTCAGAAGTTGACGCAAAACCTAACAAGAAAGAGTTGACGAAATCTGTTCTATCAAAGGTTACAGTAAAGACCGCTCACTCGTTTGCGTACAGTCTTGTCAACAACCGGCAACGACTCTTGTCAGAGACCGAGCAAGCAAAGCTGCTGATCGACGTCACAAAGGCGGTGAAAAAGGAGTTTGATGGCAGTAAGCGCCAGGTAAGTGTCAACGCCGCGACAAAGCAACAGGTTTCAAAGCAGCTTGCAGAACTGTCCGACAAGCGTACGATTAAGGATGTATTGGGGTTCTTGAGCGTGACGAAGGCAATGACGGTAGATGTTACAGCCGCTGCCTCTGAAGCACGGTTTGAACACATAAGGCCCTATGTTGACGCGCTTAGTATGGTCAACCGCAAATATGTAGCGGTAAAGAAAGGTAAGGACCTCGTTGACTACGGCGACATGCTGGAACAAGCCATCTGTGCAATACAGGGCGGAGTGTCAGTGTCAGTGCCCTACACTCATATTCTGGTTGACGAGTACCAAGACTGTAGTCCCGCACAGGTTCACTTGTTGACAGAGTTGGCAAGACAGGATGGACGAAGCCTTATGGTCGTTGGTGATCCCAGCCAGGCCCTCTATGGGTTTTCTGGTGCTCACTACACCCCACTCAAGACCGTTCTGCCAGGCGTACAGGAGTTGACGTTAAATACGTCATGGCGACTTACCCCACAAATTGCGGCCCTGGCATCGGCAGTCGCGCAACTCGGTGCAGATGAGGCTATTCAAACCAACAGGGAAGATAGCGAGAAGCCTGTTCTCGTGTACGATACGTCATTGGATGCTCAGACCAAACACATTGTGCAGGACATACTGGATCGCATTGCTACTGGTGTTCCGCGTGGACAGATAGTGGTCTTGGCCCGGCTGAAAGCCCTGTTGGCACCTGTTGAACAACTGTTGCTGGTCAACGGCGTTAACACAACGCGGTTAAACGTGGCACGGAACAGAAAGCATGTGCTACGGGTATTGAAAATCCTTCGTACCGTCAACCGTTGTGAAAAGGCAGGTAATAAGGTTACGCCACAGATGTTGCAGAGCGTGTTACCGAGTTTGCAAGGAGTATCCGACGTTGACTGGAAAACCGAATCACTTGCATTGAAAAAGATGCTTCGGTCAACGTCAATGGAGACCCGGTATAAACAGTGTGCAGCAAGCTATTTGCGGTTGTGCGGAGGAATTCGCAAGGACCCCGAGGTACGTGCTGAGGTCAACCGCTGGGAAACGATTTCTCGTCGGTATCGCTCGGCAACCGCGATGTTGAACGATGTCCGGTCAACGGAAAAGGATTGTGTGGTGACGGGGACAATCCACGCGGCAAAAGGCGGAGAGTGGGGTCATGTATATGTGGTCGGTGCCACGGACGGCCTCCTACCCGTATACTTGGCAAAAGGTGACGACAAACGCAGCATCGGTGAGGAGCGCAACATGCTGTATGTTGCCGTCACACGCGCCCGTGAAACGCTCCGCCTCTATCATGCGCCAACGGATCATTCACGCAGTGGTCGACACTTTGAAAACGTTTGCCCGTTCCTCGCTGAACCGGCGGCGCGCAACACTTTAACGGTGGTGGAAGTTGACGAGAAAAAGGTGCGCAAAGCTGCTTAGCCCGGAATTCGTCGACGGATTTCGCGGTTTGCGTTAACGGAATCTGCGGCACACATGCAGCGTGAAGGTGTTGCCAACATTACGTAACTTGTTGTTAAACATATGATACTTCTGGTTGACGGAATAACGCGTCAACGCAAAAAGCCGACTTAACCGTTGATTTGCGTTAACGGATTCCACGGTTTACGTTAACGGATTCCGCAGCACGCATGCAGTGAGAAGATGTTGTCAACCTCACGTAGGTTACTGTAAAACAATATGATATTCCCGTTGACGGAAAAACGCGTCAACGTAAAAAGCTGTCGGTTTGCGTTGACGGATTATGCGGAACACATGAAACGTGACGGGTGTTGTCAACCTCGCGTGTGTATGTCGTTGTTAAACAGGATGATGTTCCCGTTGACGGGAAAACGCGTCAACGTAAAAAGCCATCGGTTTGCGTTAACGGATTCGGCAGCACACATGCAGCGTGAAGGTGTTGCCAACGCCACGTAACTTGTTGTTAAACATATGATGTTGACCGTTGACGGGAAAACACGTCAACGTAAAAAGCCGACTTAACCGTCAGTTCGCGTTAACGGATTATGCAGCACGCATGCAACGTGACGGGTGTTGTCAACCTAGCGCATGTATGTCGTTGTTAAACAATATGATGTTCCTGTTGACGGAATAATGCGTCAACGGAAAAAGCCGACTTAACCGTCGGTTTTTTGCGTCAACGCGTTGCTGCAGTGTATGTGTCGTTACACGGCGAACTCGTCACGGGTACGGCCATTGGCTTCCGCATTGACGATCCACGTCGGCGAGCGGCCACGACCGGTCCATGATTTACCGGTCGACGCGTCGTAGTACTTGGCTGCAACGGTGCCTGAAGAACGCCGGGTCTTCTTTGCCACCACCACCTCAGCCAGGTCTTCTATCGTCAAACCCAGTTCGGCCATGCGTGCCTTGATTGTGGCAATGGCGGCCGCCACTTCGGTACGACGCAACTCTTCAGCCTGCTGTTGCAGCGCGACGATTTGTTCCTGGATTTCGGCGTATGTACTCATCTGTATTTTCCTATTGTTTCAATGTTGATCGTGCAACGCGCCATGTTATACGGTATTTCACGAATTGCAATGAGTGTGTTGAACAGCCAGCCTCTTGTAGTGTTTTGACTGTGCGAGCGTCAACTTATGATTGGTGTTTGATGGTCGTATAGCCTGGCTCAAAGGTCTGAATTGGATCGTGAATCATATGGCAATCACCGAGGCTGCTGCACGTCATTAGGCCCCATTTTCTGTAAGGAAGTGGATGGAAGATGTTGGCACAGGTCAACGCAAATTGTCAACGCAGTCAGGTTAACGCGGCCGTGTCAACATTACCCAGTGTCAACGCAACATTAAAACCTTATGTTCCTACGTCGACAAAACCACGGGAAGCGGGTGTCGCATAAATCCGTTGACGTTATTTCACGTTGACTTTGCTAGTACGGCAAGGTTGACGTGCATTTGGCGATGTGGGTGCAATGAGCGCGTGCGGCTATTGTTCGTCAGCCAGGCACCTAGGTCATATTGCCTGAAGTTGACGCATGCACGAGTGACATACCACGTATAACCATCTAGATAGAAGATGAGGTTAACTGTTTGCGTCGACCGTATTTGTGTTTGGCACCATAAATGTTACATGTGAATGAGGGTTGCTGATGTAGCTGAGACGAGCGTAGTACGAAAACTGTAAAGACAGATCGTACTGCAAAAGGCCTGTAGTACGAAAACTGTAAAGACCTATCGTACTGCGAACAAACAGGTTGGGCGCATGTATGCGGCGGTGTGGCGGAGGTGCGGTTGACGCAAAACAACACTTCCGATCTGCCGCAGTTCACGCTCACTACAACTTTCTCGTCAACAATAACGGCGCCTGGCATGTAGGTGCCAACATAGGAGTGTCAACACCATGTGTAAATCAATCACAGTTTTGTTCTCAATACCCACAATGTCAGATGATGACTATGTTGCAGCAGGCTATCCGCTCTTTTCCGGCCAATTCGATGATCCGAATACACATGCTCGAAGCTTCCTCCCTCAATGGGTGACTGCTATTTCCCCTCTGACCAATACACCATTCAAAATAATGATGATTCCGGGTGTGGGTGCAGGACAATCCATAAAAGCCTCCGGGTACATGGTGGAGATAAACCCGCCAATATGCACTGTTGGCAATGACTACTTTGTCAAGAATCATGTATGGCTGTCTTGTGTGATTGCGCGCCTTCAACTCCAGTACTGGTTAGCGAAAAATGGGGCCAGCACCACGGGCCTCAGTGCAATTACACTAAATCATTGCGCTATTTTCTCCGCCACGTTGTCTGTCCCGTTGGGGTTCTGTGCAGAGAATATGCCGTTAGACACAAAGAAATATTCTTATCAAAGAGCGTCATTTCTTTACAACAGGAAAACTATCGATAATCATTGGAAAGTCAATCCTGTTTTTAAAATATTGGAAGGCCGGTATTCAACTGTTGTCTTCAACCATCCGGATTACCAGATACGTGCCTACGTTAAGGATACGGCTACCCACGTAAATAAATCTTCCATGCCAGAAAAAGCGGTTAACGCGGAAATCCTCAAAGAAGCTCGCCTGTATCTTTACCACGATGTAACTGTGAGCGAGGCTTGGCTCCGGGACCATGGCCTGCAGTCACCCAAGTCTTGGAAACGTGTTGGAAGGTATAATCCTGACGGTGTTGCGTTTGACATTGTTAATCATTACCTTGCAGTGATCCAAAACAGTTCTTACAAACCGGTGGATGTTATTGAGGACGAATGTTTTGAAATGCTGCTGGAGTGCGAGGCTCATTATGGCATCCCAAAAAACAAATTGTGTAACTTGATTTATTCCAGTAAAACTGCGACGAAAGGAATCGCTGAGTTGAAACGCTTGCTGAGGGATCGGATGGGGCTGAATGGGCCAAGAACCGCAGCCAGTACGGGGGCTATTCACATCGTTTCGGATGACTGCATGTCTACCGGCTCTATGCCCTTTCCTGTGGAACTTGACCTCAGCAAACATGCGTGGTGCGGCCGAGGTCGTAGGGGATGGCATGAAGGAACGGTGACGCGGGCAGGTGCTTGAGTTTGGACATGCGCAGGTGGGCAATAGCGATGAAGTTATCCACGATGCGAAATCCCCTGGCGGCGGCACCGTGGAAAACCCTCCTCCGTGACAATTCCGCCAGATTCTTACGCCTCATGAGCACCAGCTACACCCGCTCGTGAATGCCTTGCGCTGTCGCGCCACAGGCAGGACAGGCCAGCTGCTTCGCTTCACAGCCCACCTGAAAATCAATCAGGCGCTTGGCCGTGTTGAGTTCAACTTCCTTCACCACCCAAGGGGCCTGCAAGCCCAAGGCGGTGGTGAACAGGGTCTCAACGGCCACGCTCATGTGCGCTCTCTCAGACGGAAGGGCCGCTCATTACACCAGCCCACGCATGTTTGCTGAAGTCAATTTCCATGGGAAAGGGCATAGAGCCTGTCTACCTAGGTGAGCATAGATACCGGCTTTGTGAAGACTATGGAAATGCGTCTATGCATTGGCCTTCACGAAGCCGAAAACTGGTTAAGAGTTCTGTTCCTGATTATGTCCCTACCCCTGCCTGGCTCCCCAGTGAGCCAGTGCCGCCGCGACAATGGTGCCATGTTCAACACGCGGAGCGTGGTCATGGCGATCGACCCGATCCAGTTTTAGATAAGGGTGTCCTTGTCTGAGATCATGAGTACGTATGGTATGGAAGCCCAGTGCGAGGCGGCACTAACGGTCATTGTCAGGTGGCAGGTGGCAGGTGGCAGGCCACCCCGTATGATGAAACACTTGTGGAGATGCTTGCTCGCTGTCCAAAGTTAGAGGCACCAGGGGTGGTGCTTGGCAGAGGCAAATGAGCATGCGTGCCTGGCTCTTTATTCTTGCATCGCGACGTTTTCGTCGGCGATGTTTTTTTTCGTTCAAAATCAGCGTTGCTTCTCGTTGAAGCAGGTGCGGTAGGCGTGTCTTGGAAAACCGACTGGTTGCTGCACCACAAGCTGGTGGAATCCATGCTTCAGCGTGAAGCTACCCAGCCTTTGCCGGGGGCGATGTGCGCATTGACGATGCCTATCTGGGAGGCGAACGCCGCTTCCAACGCTGGAAAACCGGTAACGGTTTGTGTGCGCCGCATCCTTGGCTCCAGTCATGCGGTTGATCTCCCTCGCACGTCGTGAGTGCGCGTTGTTCGTCTTGCACAACATGCTGTGCGTTGTACAATTAACGTTAATGTATTCATGAACGAACCTCCCATGAGCTTGCGAACCTGTGATGTGGTGCCGATCAGCGAGGCCCGTGCGCGTTTGACGGAACTTGCGGACGACGTGGTTGGGCATGGCACGGAAAAAGTGCTGACCAAGAACGGGTCGAGCTTTGTTGCCATCGTCGATGCCAGGAAGCTGGATTACTACCATGCCCTGGAGGAAGAACACGCCGGATTGGTGCTGTTGGATGCAGCGGCCACGGGTTTGCAGCAGGTCCTGGCCGGGAAGCTAGTTTCCGCTGATGTCTTGATGCGGGCGCTCTCTGAATGACTTTGCCGGCCTCTGCACGGGTCGAAGCTGCACCGAACTTCCTCAGCAACTTGGAGTCTGCGCATCAGTTTTTCGCGGCACAAGATGCTGCATCTGCCTCCGACCGGCTACGCAAGCTGAAAAGTGATCTACGTGAAATGATTACGGTACTGGCGTGGTCACCGGCGTCTGGTCGGCCAGCCCGCTTCCTTGCCGGACGTTCGGTGCAATCTCGATTACGGACTGCGGCGGTTCTTCAACTTGCTGAACAAGCTGGCTTGCCAAATCTTCGGGAGTACGTGGTAGGTCGTCACATCGTTTTGTATGCGCACTCTGAGGCGCAGGTTGTGTTGCTGGCACTGAAGCATCAGCGAGAGTTGATCTTCTGCACTGAAGGCGAGCAATGACTTTGGATACCTACCAGGCGCCACGAAAATCCGGGTGCTTCTTTATCTGACCCGACGCAGCCGCAGTTCGCCGCACTCCCTAGCCCCATTCCGCCTCCTTGCCTGCCAGGAAAGCCCTAACGATGTCTGAACTACTCGACACCTTGTCGTACTCCCCTCTCAACCAATCCATTACCCGAGATGGCAAGACCGTTCGTGTCGAAATCTACAAGGGCGACGCCGACGAGGGCTGGCTGTTGGAGGTGGTCGATCAGCACGGAAATTCCACCGTCTGGCAGGAGTTTTTCGCCAACGATCAACTAGCCCTGAACGAATTACAGAGGACTATCGACGAAGAGGGCATTGATTCGCTAATAGGAGAGCCATCCGAGGCGCACCAAGAGGAAGCGGACCAGTCACTGTCGGAATCTGACCTCGAAGAGCTGGATGTATTTCTGGCCGATGAAACGATTCAGGAAACGTCGATGGACGTTTCCACCTTGGACGGCTTCCTGACCGCCATCGCCATCGGCCCTCGCGTAGTGCGCCTTTCAGAATGGCTGCCACTGGTTTGGGACATGGATGGTGGTCAAGCTGAACCGGAGTTTTCAAGTGAGGCTGAGGCCAGCCACATTTTTTCGCTCCTCATGCGGCACTACAACAGCATCGTGGAGACCTTCAATACCGATCCTACCGCGTTTGAGCCAATATTTTGGCGAAGCGACTTGTGGGGTGCATCGGAGTGGTGCGAAGGATTCATCACCGGCTTTCAGTTCGCGGATGAGGATTGGGGAGGCATTGCCAGGGAGAAACCGACGTGGCTTGATCCATTCATAAAGCTCGGTACGAACGATGTCGTTGAAAACGATTTGAGTGCGGAAGTGGCTGAGAAATGCATGAATGAAGTTAAGCCTTTCGTCTTAAAACTTCATGCCTACTGGCAAGCCGAACTCAATAAACAAAAATCAGTTTCTGGCGTAAGCAATTTCTTCGGTGGCGGCACAACACAGACGCCGCAAGTAGTTCGGGGAGGCCCGAAGATTGGCCGGAATGATCCCTGCCTTTGCGGAAGCGGTCTGAAATTCAAGAAGTGCTGCGGAGCTAACGATACGTCACCCACGCTGCACTGACGCAAGTGTGGCGCCAAAGTGAGGGCCAGTGGCTTGCATATAGCCTGCTCCTCGATTATCTGTAGCAGTCGGCTCATGCTGACTTCGTCAAAACCAAGCACGCCAAGACATTACTAAATAAAAGTGTGTTAACTGCGAGCGTGTAATACGTCAGCTAGTGATAAATTGGTTTATAGCGAGTCAACCTTCATAAGCTGAGGCTCCCATCGGTTTGTCGTGTGATATTGCGTAATTCGTGGCGCCAAAAATCGGCAATGGTGCGCACGCTTTCCGCTGACTCCGGGAGCAATCCAGTGCCGTAACGTGAGTTATAACGTTCCGTGAAGTCTTTTGCTATTTGATAGCAGAGTCTTTCAGCCTGGTTTGGCATGAGTACGCAGTTGATGGCGTTCTCGATGATTATCGCTTCGGTACTGCTTACGCACCTTACCGTTCCCCATGGGATTTTCCGGTACACATCTTGGGCTTGCTTGAGCGAATTGTAGGAAAGCTGGAGTGGCAACGTATTAGAACGCCCTGACGGGTTTTCAGGGTCAAAGAATGCGCGCAATGAAGCCATGGCTTCTTCTGCGGCTTTAAAGATTACCGTCCATTCTTCGTATTCACCAATCTCGGCTTCTGTACGTTGCCGCATCTTGCAAAGCGATGTTTCAGCCACGTGCAAGGCGAACCTATTCGACACGGCCGAATCTGAACACAGTCGCTTGATTATGGTGAGGCGAGTTACGGGGAAAGTGTTCCCTGATTGAAGCTCGTCTGCTATTTGACCCAGTTTGCGGATAGCGGCCTTCAAAACGTCAGAGTATTTTTGCCCCATGAGATAACCTGCTGAACCTACACCGTTGCCAAGATCAGTGCGTCCAATGCCTCAGGCAGGCCCCCGGTGACGATCTGCACAGGTACAGCCAGCATCAAGTTCAACGGCAGGCCGAAGTTTTCCACCTTCAGACCATCCCCGCAGAGGTAGTGGCCGCCACGCTGTCGCACCGCCACGCGGTCTACAAGGGGTGCTTGGTCGTCGATGTAGCCAATCACTGGCTTGCCCAGCGCCAGTGCCATACCGACCTCTACGCAGGTGCCAGAGTCAGGCTCGTGTCCCCGAAAAGGATTGAGGTTGGCGGCGACGGCATCAGCGGTCGACAGTAGTTGCAAATTCGCCTTGTGAATACCTGCCGCCGTCGTCTCGGTGCTGTCACTTGGCAGCAGAGCCACCAACCCTCGTTCAGCGCACAAGGTGCGGCATGACGCGGCCCAGGCGGTGACATCCATGCGGAAGACATCCGGTCCTGCCAGATAGACCTTCATGCGGCGTCCTGCAGTGCCGCCGCCGACGAGGGATCAACGCGATCCCGCAATTCCTTCCCTGCCTTGAAATGCGGGGCGTACTTGGCTGGCACTGCCACAGCTTCCCCGGACTTGGGGTTGCGGCCAGTACGAGGCTGTCGGTAGTTGAGTGAGAAGCTGCCGAAGCCCCGAATTTCGATACGGTCATCCCGGGCAAGGGCATCAGACATAGCCCCCAGTATCTCTTTGACGGAAATTTCGACATCGTCTGCAACGAGGGACGGGAAGCGGGGGCCGATTGCGGCGATGAGTTCGGAGCGGGTCATAGGGGCGGCATTTTCCCCGATTCGGACCATGGCCGCCACCTCGGATCAGGCTCTGGCGTTTCGGAGTTACGGCACATTTCCGTCAGTAGCCCCTCTCAATATTTCAGCGGGATGCAGAGTCAAAAAGATGTTTGTAATGAGATGCGCTTACTCCTCAAAGCTTCCATTCTTGAACTTGAGTTGGTTGCAATTTTCCCGAACCGCACGTTGTACGCCGTCATCGAAACCGCTGTCTGATTCAGCCTCGATTTCCACCGTAATTTTGACCCGGACGTCGGATCGCTGAGAGAACAGCATGATCACTTCGTCTGCCACGTCGGAAAATTGCAACTTTGAACGTACCGGGTCAAGTTCAACGGTGCCGAAAAAGACCTTCTTCTTGGCCGTTTTGGGTGGTTCTGGCGTGACGCCGGGTAGCTTTGGCGGGGTGATACCCGGTGGCGTTGCGCCTGCTCCTGCGCCAGGTGAGGACGACGTACCAGCATTTCCTGCGGCTTGAGCCGCTGCGGCCCTACGCGCGGCTTCCTCGGTTTCCAATACCTGCTCGAATTGTGCCGCGGCTTTTGTTTCTACCAGCAGCAGGGAATCGTCGAGGATGATTGATGAGTTCTTGCCGAAATGGAATCCTTGATACCTGTCGGCTTCGCGCCCATATGCGATGCCGAAGAAATCTCGCGAGTTGGCGCCAGCTGCGACAGCAAGGCGCAGAACGTCCGCGTCACGCAAGCGAGGCAGGTATAGGTAGGCACAGGTCTTGTGCCAGATATCCAAGGCACCGACTGCGGGCACGTCATCTTTCCAAAACCAGGACTTGAGCAGATTCGCCAAGTGGATCGGCGCCCATTCGCTAATCAGCCACTCGTTATCCTTCAAGACCTTCTCGATTTCCTGCATCCGGTTAACGGACGCCGGATTGATCTGTTGGTGCTCCCAAACGATGTCGGAAATACCCTTGCCAGGGCGTGCTTCCTGAACCGGCACCAGAAGCCACTTATATGACTCCCTGATCATGCGCTCCAGTGCGTCCTTGGCGTCTTCAAGGCTCTTGCTGGCTTGCTTACCCTGGAGCATGTCCAGATTCAGACGCCCCTCTTTGACGTCCGCAACAATAGACCCCCACGCCAGTACAGAGCGAACCTGATCTTTGAGGCGACTCACGCTGTCGGAGTCCGCAGCCATAAAGACGAGCCGATTCTGCTTCTGGCGCGGCTGGTCGCCACGGTTTTTCAAAATCTCGGTTGCGCGGTCAATGGCGGATGTGGCCGTGGAGGTTTGCCCTGTCCGGCTGAAGGGCGCATCGGGCGATAGGATCACCAGCCGCAAAGACCAATCGTCCGGTATGTCTGCACTGCCTGTGAAAACATGGACGCCACCGAAAACCCCCGGAGCGAAACGCAGTTTGTCGCGGATCAGCGGGAAGACATCTTCCTTATCGTTGAAACGCCGCTTGCGGTCTTCCATTTCCCGGCGCAGGTTGGGACGGGTGTCGAACCAATAGCGATTGTTGGCGCTGTTCAGGTATTGCAGGCGGTCAACGATGGCTCGAACGCCATCTTTATAGTGCCCAATTACTTGCCCCGGCTGCGAGCAGCCGAGCATAAGGCGCTCAAGTTCTAGCCCCCGATGATGCTTGGCGCCACCGACATTTCCGGCGTCAGGTGCGCTGCCAAGGAAAATGGTTCGGGCAAGGCGCCTGCACGCATGGATAGTCCCGAACAGAGGCCGTGTCGTATCGAGTTCGGTCGTGACAGCACGCTCGCCGTCGATATCCTTTTCCAGAACCGGGTCCCACCCCTGCGACAGGTAGTAGATGGCATCATTACGCGCTTCTGCATCGTAGAGCGGGAGGCTGGCAGGCTGGATCAGGAGGTCGTTATTGTTGTCTTTCCACAGGCGGTGGATGACCTTTGCCATCAATTTCAGCACGCCGCGCGTACGCTGGAAGCTGTCCAGTGACGACCAGTCCTCGTAGAGGCGGTCAAAGACTTCCGGGTGGATCGGGTATGCGTGTTTCAGGCGCTCGAAGTAGTGGCTGTCACGGGTTTCGGGCGGGAAGTCACCGTTATTTGCAGCGTACATGTCGGCGTAGGCTCGGCACACTTCTTCTGCGGCCAGCTGGTCGGTGATCTCAGTGAAGAGGCGGCGGCGAACGATCTCGAACGCCTCCTCCGTTGCCACCGGTTTCCACAGCGCCTGCACGCGACCGAAATAATGGGAGAGCGAGGCGAGGGCGTTGATCCCCTTTTGGCTTCCGGCTTCCTTATCCGATTCAGGCAAGGAAGCGAGCAGAACCGCGTTGGGTACTGCCTTCAGCCCTTCGGTTAGTGCCTGGATGAACGTGAGGTTGGAATCGTAGGTGCCCCCGGTGAATTTTTTGCCATCTTCGAACTGGCGAATGTAGGCCACCAATTCGTCGATCAGGATCACGCAGGGTGCATGATCAGCCAGTAGCTGTGCGAGCACTTCCTTGCCGGGGGATGTACCGGACTGGTCGGCATCTTTGACCTGAGCATAGGCTGCATCGCCACCCAACTGCCACGCTAGTTCACCCCAAATGGTGTTCACGCTGATTGCGCCGTGCTTTTGCGGCTGATTGGGTGAGAGGCGGATGCCATCAAGTACAGCGATGCGAGCCTTGGGTAGTTCTGTGATTCCGGCTGCGTCGAGAATGGGAGGGATGCCCTGCAACTGGCTGGCAGGCAGTTCGCCCTTGGCAAGGTGATACACCGCCAGCATGGTGTGAGTCTTGCCGCCACCGAAGGCTGTCTGCAACTGTATGACCGGATCGCCACCGCGCCCGGCCAGCCGCTTGACCACGGAGTCCAGCAGCAAGCGCATGCCTTCCGTGATGAAGGTGCGCTTGAAAAAGAGGGCAGGGTTCTGGTACTCGTCAGTGGCTGTGCCAGCATGAACGCGTGAAATGTCGGCGGCAAACTCCGCCTGCTGGAAGGTGCCGCGCAGGACATCTTCATGAGGAATAGCGATTTCACGCCAAGGCTTCAAAGCCATTATTTTTCTCCCTTGCTATCCGCTTCATGCGGTTCTTCGTCTGACATGGCATGAGGCAACTTCCCTGCCATCGTGCGTTTCAAATTTTGCCGACACCGTTGGCAAAATAACCTCGCCAAACTTTTTTCAAGTCACGTGCGACACATCGCACCGAGCCATCGGCGCGATGTACTAGTACAGCACGGAATCCGTGGGCGTTACTTCACGGATTTCGTGTCAAATATCCAGTTTCACCTGCGCGCCCACATGTCCGGCTTCGCGAGACGCAGCCTCGATGCCCAACCAAGACGTGATCAGTTCGTTGTAGCCACGCGCTTCGTCTGTCCAGCCCTTGCGTTCGCACAGGGTATAGAGGCGATAAGCCAAGTTGCGAATAGGTTCGGCCCGTTCTGGCATGCGAGCGAGTAGGGCGCCTGCAGCGGATTCGCCTTGGCTCTGTAGCGCACGGATCATTTGGTGCAGGGCCTCCCATACTGGCGTCCGGTTGTCTGTTTCTGGATTCCAGTCAGCGGGGTATTCGGTTGGCTTCAATAGTCGAACTTTGCCGCTGCCAGCTTCTACTACGCCTGCATCCCGAACGCCATCGACGCTGGTGCCCTTGGCACGAGCGAGAACGTCAGCTTGCCCGAACTCTCCTGCGGCCCAACTGTATTCGTCGAACCAACTCAGGCAAAATTGTGTGTCAGCATCGAAGTCGTCGGCACCTTCGGTCAACATCTTGTTGATGACCATGAGGGCCGAATGGACGGTCATGGGGCTGCCATCGGCTTCGAGGACGGCTGAATACTTGGAGAAGATCGCCATTCCGGGGCCGATGACGCATTGCGCCAGATCGACCGGCGCAACAGGTGAAATTCCCTCTGCACCGCCGATCATGACCTCCACGGCATCGCGCAACTCATCCTTCAGTTCGCGCAGGAACTCTCGTCTGGAAACTGCTGGTGCATCGGATGAACGTTGGCGGCAGACAAGGACGATACTTGACGCCAGAGCGTTAGTGCCTGATCCAATCATACGATTGGATAGTTCCGTGCGCATTGGCCATGTTCCATTGATGGCAAATCCCGCACGTAGAACAGCCTCAAGAAATGTTTCCCAACCAGTATTACCTGTGCCGACATCAGTGGTGTCAGATTGCTTGAAGGCGTAGTAAATGGTGGTCGGGAATGCTGGATGTACTTGGTCGGCAAGCCGGTGCATAGCCGCGGTCATGCCGTCGAGAAAGAATGCCTCAGCTTTCTGCTTGCTTCCGTGGCGGTAAAGTGTGGCTACTAGCTCTTCTGCCTTTGGGACGGCCATGGTAGCGAACAGTTCTGGATATACATCCCGCAAGGCCCGACGTAACCATACATAAAAAAAGTCGGACAAATCCGCGTAGGCAATGTTGTCGTAGTAGGGGGGGTCGGTGGAAACAAGTTTGTTCTTACTCACATCCTGCCTTTGA
This sequence comes from Rhodocyclales bacterium, assembly GCA_043743785.1. Classification (GTDB taxonomy): domain Bacteria; phylum Pseudomonadota; class Gammaproteobacteria; order Burkholderiales; family Rhodocyclaceae; genus JAQTNA01. The sequence continues at coordinate 14,823 of JAYTVW010000027.1, forward strand.
GCATCTTGCTGACTGACTTCGCCTCGATTCAATGCTGGTAGTAAGGCGATAGATTTCGCTGCCCATTCAATATTGTTCATCCAGTTTCCGCTGGACGTGGAAAAGGGGTTTCCTTCCGCAAAATCCCAAGTCATTTGAATTGATTGACGTGCGAAGGTATTTCTTAAAGCTTCCATTTTAGGACTGTTGTCCCATGAACATATAGTGGAGCCTCTATCTACAGACCGACTTAATGCGAAGGACATGTAAACAGAAATAGCTTCTGCATATGCAGTGGCCCCCATTCCACCTGACTTGAGATAAACGCCATCGTCAGCCATTCCAAATCTAATTGCATCTTCTCGCGCCTTTTTACGAGTTTCTTTCATTAAATCTGAAAAAGTAGTTAGAGTCACGAGTTGCCGTTGGGTAAACAGATCGCCCCAATCGGTTAAGCCATAAGGAACACATGTTCCGCCTGTTAGCCGTGCTGGAACCTCTCCATTTGGCTTCCATTCGGCATGTAGTTGTTTGGCAATAGTTTCCGCTTCTGCTGTTGGTGCAAGGTATACTCGCCCTCGAAAACCCTCTGCCACAATGGCAAGGAGTCGAGCACCCATACGTTTAGCTTTTCCTTCTGCTTTAATGTAATCACCACTGATCGGTGTTCCAGAAATAAGACAATAAAAATTCGACCCGCGGCCAGCTGCTTTCGTACCCTCTTTGTTGCTTTCTGGAGGTTTTCCCCTGCGTACCTCAAAGCGATAGCTGTCGCCCTCAATCACTGGCGTTATATAGGATTCATTGCTAACCTTGCTTGACAGAACGTATGTTGAAACAAGGGGCACGTCAACGTGAGAATATGCGGGGTTTGGGCTTTTGACAGTACGTGCCCATAACCACGCTATCACTGTCGCGTCTGATCCACCATTCTCCATTGGTAGTTTGACTTTGGGGTACAAATGTCCAACGCGCTTGAAAGCTTCCTCTCTCATCCATGCGCCATAGCGGCGAACATCCTCCGCTAGTCCATTGGCGCCTTTCCAGTCCTGAGCTATTTTTGCTTGTTTCTCGCTTTCAGGAATCGGGCCAACTGGAGCACGTCCTGAAAAGCGAGGAGGAATTTCAATCATCGCTTTGTTGATGAGTACCGCAACAGGGTTTAAGTCTGAGGCATAGCTCTCTAAGCCCAAGCGTTGGGCTTCCAAAGGAATTGCACCACCACCTGCAAACGGATCGTGAAAAGCTGGCAACTTTTCCGGATTGAAGAGTTCAGCAGCTTGCGGATGGTTACGGTTAAGTTCGCAAGTCTCGCGCCAACTTTTCCGGATTTCTTCACGAGCCTCGGACATCACCGCTTCGTTATTGGTGTTCTCCCACAGCACTAGTTTTCGAATGATGCCAAACAGCCGATCTCGTTCTATCTGCGCTTTTTCCTTGTTCACCCCACGCCCAAGGTGGCGTTCGAAACCGGGGTCGTTGACCATTTGGGCAAAGATAACCGCGCGTGCCGCTGCCAGAGGGCGTCGTGCCCACCACAGGTGCAGCGTCGACGGATGCCCGTGGCGGATGGATTTCTCACGAGCGCATGCAGTATTGATGTCGTCCAGCGGCAGAGCAACTTCGATGAGTTTTTTAGGGGTCTTAATTGGTGTCATTGTGTTTTAAACTAGGTGGCACTAAATAACGGATGCGCTACTTTTTGTTTATTAGTCATCTTTGTGCCATCCAGTGTGCCCTTCGCAGTGATTACATCCTGTGACATAGCTATGTTCCATGTCACCTGTATTGGGTTCGTTGCACCATTCGCAACACTCTATGTGATCGAAAATTCCAAAACAGTTTGTACAGAAATAGATACCACTTCGATTGATAACTGTTTGGTAGCCGTCGCACTGGTCACAACTCGCAGGTTCTAGGCTATCGTCCCCATTTTGCGCCGCGAAATGTGCTGCTCCATGATCAGCTAACGCTTCACCGATGTCGTCCGGTTCTATTATTTTGTTACAATGCTCACATGTGCCATAACCTTCATTTGCTATTGTTATTGTTTTCTCGCATTGAGGGCATTCAATTTGCACTTGCGTTTCTATGTGGTCGCAGACTTTGCACTTGACGATTGCTATGTGGTCGTCAATTGGGTCAGGGATGGCAGATTTGAATCCACAAGAGTTGCATGTTCTTGGTGGGTTATCTGAATTTCGAAACACATCTAGTTCTTTGTTTAACGCCTTGTATTTGGCGCTTAGATATTGGCGATGTTCCTTCATTGAATGATCAGCCCGGGAAATCTTTGTTTCGAAGTCCCCGAAATGGTCATTCCATCTACAAAGTAGTCGATGAAGTTGAAACCAAGATCGGCAATGCTCCGCAACAATTGTCTCCCTCGCTCTTTCGTCGCCTTCAATATCGGCATGAAAGAAATGGATAATCTTGTTTCGGTGGTTTGCCAGTTCTCTAAAGCTGCTGAAGGCTTCGTTAGGTATTTCTTCATGTGCAATAGCAGAAAGTCTGCTCCTTGCTTCTGCGAGGGTGACGGATTCAAAATTCCCGACGATAAATTTTGATAAATCGGCTTGGTCAGGTTTTGATACTATAAGTGACCAATGTTCCTGCATTAGTCGCGCTTTAATGAACATTTCAACGGCTGCGCAGAAATGAATAACAGAGTATTTTGGGGAGTTGCCAAAGTCTGCAATCCCGCGTTCAAGGAAGTCGAAAGCATTTTGAACCAAAGATTTAAATATTGCTTGTTGGTTCATATCGGTTGCTCCGAACTGCTGAGTAATGTATTCAAATCCCAATTAATGCTGCTCACACCCCAATCCGGCTCCTGCCTGAAAGGATTCCGCACATAGAACGGCCCCTCATGCTGGTCGCCATCCACCAGCACGATGGCGAGAATGAATTTCTCAGCTTGGTTTAGGCCGTAGAGAATTTCATTCCGAGTGACTGTGATGGTCGACTGGCCCTTGGCACGTCCCTTGACCTCAATGTGGCGCACCGGGGCAAGTTTGCCGTCCAGAGGAGGGGGCACGGAGGTGATGTCCCATCCGCATTTTTCAGCGGAAACATCGAAAGTGGCGTTGCCCAAGGCGTGCTCCGCCAGCATCACCGCTTCCATGGCAATACGCTCGACACGTGCGCGGGCATCCGCATCGACTGTCCATGCATCGCCTTCCTGCTCTCCCTTGCGTTGCGCTAGCAGGCCCGCTGGAATGACCAGCGCACCACCCAACACCACAGGCGTTGCGGATATCACCGCACGCATGGCACGTAGTTCTTTGCTCCGGGATTCAAGCCGGGAGGTCAGGTCATCAATAGTGCGGCGGACGTTTTCCAGAGTGAGGCGAACGTCCTTGCCCGCAGCGATGTCACTTTTCAATTTTGCGTGGCGGTCGGACCAGAAATTGATTTCCTTGACCAGTCGCTCATGAATGGCGCTCAGGTTCTTGTCGATCTGCCGCTCACGGCGGTCGCGCACCTCGTTGAAGTGCTCGGGCACCAGCTGCTGTGAAGCATGTGCGAGCGCCACGGACTCCAGATCGCGACTGATCCATGGCGCAGCCAGTACGTCATCGATGAGCTTGCGGTCGGAATCGTCGATGGGCTGTAGATCAAGGTGAGGCGCCCAACCTGCCTGTGTCGTGTTGCCGCTCTGATCAATTTCCACGAAATGCATGCGGCGCGAAACGACACGATCCGCTGCCAACCCGCTCGATGGGCCTTCTTTGACCGAATGGTCGATGAGGACAAGCAGACGGGGGATTACGCCGTTGTCGTTCGGATCAACCAGCACGGCACCCTGCTTGAGCTTGTTGCGGTGCTGCTCCAGCATCAGGTCGACTATCGATTGCATAAGCGGATGGGCTGGATGGATCAGGCTTGCCATCGGCGCCCCCATGCGGTCAAGCAGGCGGACGTACCCCTTTTCAAAACAGACCCGCTCGTATTTTTTCAAAACCGGGTTGGTGTTGCGGGCATCCCGCCCACTTATCTGCCGGTCCCGCTCTCGGATGCTGCCGGGCACAAATGTGATTTCGTAACGACCTGATTCACGGGGCTTCAGATCACCGCCCAACTGAGTGAATGCTTGGCTGAAAAAGGAGCGGATGAAATAGGGCTGGAGCTTGCGGGCCTCGGCCTTCTCCATCTCTTCCTTAACGGCGAACAGGCGCTGCTCGTCCATGACTTCTTCCGCCAACGCGTTGCGGTTGATGATGTCCTTTAGGTGGCTGGTATCAAGAGCGCCTTCGACCTTCTGCATCAACCTGGCGCGGACCACTGGATCATCGCCATATCGGATGGCCTCGATGAGCATTTCGCGTAGGCTCTTTTCTTCGAACACATCGCCGAGGATGTCGAAAACGCGCCCACCCAAGGCCAGTCGCTCAACCTCCAGTTTTTCGAGCAGTCGCTGGAATACATCGCCCTCACGGGTTTCGGCAGCCACCATGTTCCAGAGATGGCATACCTCGGTCTGGCCGATCCGGTGGATACGCCCGAAGCGTTGTTCAAGTCGGTTCGGATTCCATGGCAGGTCGTAATTGACCATAAGGTTGGCGTTCTGCAGGTTCACGCCTTCGCCCGCAGCATCCGTTGCCAGTAGCACACGGGTGTCGGGGTCGTTCCGAAACAACTCCTGAACCTTGCGCCGGTCCTCCCGCTTTACGCCGCCGTGGATCATCACCACGGCTTCGTCGTTACCCAACAAGCCCCGAATATTTGCCGCCAAGTAATTGAGCGTGTCCCGGTGTTCAGTGAACAGGATGAGCTTGCGCTGGCGTCCATCTGCGCCGTGCATTTCCGGCGTGTTCTGCAGCAGGCGGGAGAGTTCTTCCCATTTGCGATCTTTGCCGGAATGGACCAGCTGGCGGGCCTGCTCTTCGAGGTGTTCGAGGGTGAAAATTTCTGCTTCGAGTTCTTGAATTGTCTGTGCTGCGGTTGCCTGATCGACAATCTCCTCCTCAATTCTTTCCGCTTCGTCACCATTAAGGTCGTCAGGATCGTCGGGCAGCATCGTCTCTTGCCACACAGGCTGCAGAAGTTCACCGCGCTGGCGCAGCTTCTCCTCTTCGACGCGGCGTTTGAGTTTTTGAGTACGCCGCTTCAGGGACTGGTAGATCGCTGCCGGGCTGGATGCCAAACGCCGTTGTAGGGCAGTGAGGGCAAAGCCAACCGTGCCCTTACGTTTGCCGTCTTCCAGCGCATCCGCCCTGTTCATTTCCTCCTTCACGTACGTCGTGACGTCGTTGTAAAGAATGGCCTCGGCATCCGCCAGTTTGTAATTGACGGTGTATGCGCGACGTTCGGGGAACAGGGGCGTCCCGTCGAACTTCAGCAGTTCCTCCTTGACCATCCTGCGCATCATGTCGCTGGTATCGACCTTGTGAGCGCCATCACGGAACTTGCCGTAAAACCGGTCGGAGTCGAGGAGGGACAGGAATAGCTGGAAGTCTTCTTCCTTGCCGTTGTGCGGCGTGGCTGTCATGAGCAGGAAGTGGCGGGCCACGCTGCCCAACAGCTTTCCAAGCTTGAATCTCTTGGTTTCCTTCAATTCGTTCCCATACCAACTGGCCGACAGCTTGTGCGCTTCATCTACCACCACCAAGTCCCACCGCGAAAAGCCAAGCTTTTCTTGCAACTCATCGCTACGAGACAATTGGTCCAGGCGCGCAACCATGAGGTCACAGTCGTCGAACGGGTTGCCGCTGCGGGTTTGTTGTTGCAGATCGCGGGAGAAGATGGAGAAGGACAGACCGAATTTCTCGAAAAGTTCGTCCTGCCATTGCTCCACGAGACTGCCGGGCGCCACGATCAGAACACGCTTGGCATCTGCCCTCATCAGCAATTCGCGGATGTACAGCCCGGCCATGATCGTCTTACCCGCGCCGGGATCGTCCGCCAGTACATAGCGCAGGGGCTGGCGGGGAAGCATCGACTCATAGACCGCCGTGATCTGGTGTGGAAGCGGCTCCACGTTGGAGGTGTGCACCGCCATCATCGGGTCGAACAAGTAGGCGAGGTTGATGCGGTACGCTTCGGTTACCAACTTGAAGTCCGCACCGGGTGCGTCGAAGGCCCATGGGCGCCCCTCTGCAGCCAGCGACAGATTCATCTCGTCCGTACGGAACAACATCCGCTCACCAAGGCGTCCGTCGCTGGTCTTGTAGTAGATCGTCAGTGCGTCGTCGCCAACTGGCTCCGTCGTAACGACCCGAACGACCTGACCGGGTTCGATCCCGCTGAGCGCGGCATTCTTCTTGATGTCTTCGAGTTTCACGGGGAGCGGGGCAGGTAGATGGCGTTAATCTTTGGTGGGATCAACAAGCTTCGAATTTGGCAGCAATGCAGCAAACCTGCCAGCCGCTTCCGTGTAGCATTGGAAATCATCGCCGGTTGGAATATAAAACGCCCTGCGTTTTTTGGATGGCGGCACTTTGCGAATTGGGCGTTGACTCATCCAGAATTGTTCTGGCGTCTCGATACTGATGGAAATTACGTCAAGCTTGTATGGGCTGGCTTCAACAGAGCCGTATTTTTGGAGTATGTCTTTGTACAGATGCACGTACTTCGGCAAAAGACTCCATGACTCCATCATAATGCAAACGAAGTCTGCGTTGTAAATTCCTGCCAGCCTGGTTATGTGGCTCGCCCATGCGTCTTTGTCTTCCTCAGTGCTGCTCGTATTTACGATAGGGAAAATTTCACCTGTTGCTGAGCCAACAAATGCCACTGGCGCTAATTTGTCACCGCGTTTGAGTGTATCGAGAGCGGATTGGTAGAGCGGAGTCAGTTTGGTGAGGATGGCTTGGGGGAAAGTCATTTGCCTGCCATTCCCATTGCCACTTCGTATTCACGGTCAAGGCCGGAGCCGGTATTAACACGCGGATCAAACGTTTTCATGCCTACATGCATGTAGCTCAAAAGCTGCAAGCCAGAAAAATCACCCTTCAGGTTTTTCAGCTTGTACCGCTTTGAAGGTTCGTTTATCGCAAGGCCAGATTCACCGACCTTTGCAATTTCGAGAACGATCTTGCCAACCTGATCTTTGGGCAGTGCTGCGAATAGCTTCATAGCCCCGGTCATGTATTCAACGACATCCAGCCTCACCATGTCGTTCACTGCCGAACGCAACTGGCTTTGCCCATGGCGGTTGAGGGTTTGCTTGGCAGCTTCTGCAAAGTCGGTGTTTGGATGGCCTGTCACAACCTGCTTGTACACCTTCATGGCTTCCGCCTTGGTGGTGGGCGTGTCCAGTTCTAAAAGGCACTGCGCCAGCCCCATGAGCGGAGCCGGGTTGCCGGGCGCGAGCTTCACCGCCTGACGGAAGTACGCGAGTGCTTCGTTCATCTTCCCCGCGCGGGCTAGCAGGGCTGCAAGGTTCTGCTGGATAAGCGATTCGTCCGGCTGGATTGCAGCAGCCGCTCGAAGAACGATTTCCGCTTCGTCGTGCCGCTTCAACTTCGTGAGCGCCACTCCGACAGCGACTGCGGCATGGTTGTGCCCCGGGTCCATGCTCAGGCATTTTTGGAGCGGTGCAAGGCATTCCTCAAGTTTGCCTGTCTCGCTCAGCGCCAAGCCGTAGGTGTACGCAGTGCGCGGGTCATCCACCATTTCGTACAGCGTCTTCAACCCGGGAAGCGCATCCTCGATGAAGCCTGATGAACAAAGACCTTCAAGGTAGTCCACCGGTTGTATCCCGCCACCCGGAACCGCAACTACCCGAACCGTGTCGTCATTGACGGTAACAGCTGCGCTCCAGCCCTTGGACGCGTACATGAGGCTGACGATGGCGATTACGGCTTCATCATGTCCCGGAGAGCCGACTGGCGGCAGTCCTGCGCTGTTGTAAGACGACAGCGGGCGAGTGAAGATTTCAGGGGCTTGAGGCGTGGTTTTCATGAGTAGTGCGAAGCGAGATTCGTCAGAGTGGAATTGTACCCCGCAGCCCCTCCTGCCAGACGCTAAAACACACACCAAATCCCCACCAGAAAAGCCCGTTTTCTGCACCCAGTAACACAAATGTCATGAGTGAATTCCAGTGTGACTCCTCATATTCATTTCAAACGAGGAAGGAAGCGCCTGCGCGTATGCCTTAGCTGCTGGTGCGGACGTTGCGCTGACTTATTCCAAGGCTATCCACTTTTAAGTAGCCCATGATGTTTCGACAAGTGTCTTACTTGGGAAGATGGTGACTATTTCACTCAGAGTTCATCACTGAACTTCATGGGTGGGCGCATTTTGCGCATTTGTCGCACAAGGCTGATGCACCCATCAGGACTTGACAAATGTCAATAAATAGCGTATAATCAAGAACATACGCAATGTTGTTGCGAGATCGCGCCTGCCACCCCAGACGGCCCGGTCTGACACGCGACCCGCGCTCGACAGTACGCCCGCTTTTCCCCCCCCCAGGAGTCACCGTGACCATATCCCCGACCGTGGTGAGGCCCTGTTTCGCCTCCAATATGGACCCACATGCCGCGCTGTGGATCACTCGACTGAGTGCCTCTATTTTGCCGGCCCTCCATAAACTCAACCGAGGGCTGTATTCAGAAGAGATTCGTCAGATGATCGGCATCATCCCGCTTGAAGGGTATTTCTGCCATAGCGAATTGCGTCCCGTGCTTAAAAGGCTTGCCAACGAACTTGAGTGCAAAATACCGCAGCGCAAGAATGTTTTGACGCGAAACATTGAAATGTTGGGAGAACTGCTCGGACTGAGCAAGATACAGCAGCAAATTCTGACGTTCGTTGCCTTGGCTCAGCAGCACCCCTATTTGTCGGAAGTGATTGAGGGCATCCGGCAAATGAGCCTTGATGCCGTTGTGAAGACACTTTCAATTGCGTTGAAACTCTCTGCTGCTGAGGTCCGGCAGGCAATACGGAGCGACGGCGCGTTGCTTTCAACAAGTGTCATTGGGTTTGATCGAGACAATGCCGACAGGGGCTTGCAGCTGAAGATACCCTCAAGCCTCAATGCTTCGCTGTTTAATGCAACGGACAATATCAAGAAACTGATGAAGTCGTTCTTGGAGGTTGCACCAAATGGCAGATTGTCCGGTGACGCATTCCCACACTTGACAGAAGAAACAAAGCTTCTGACGTCCTACTTAACCAACGCGGGTCAGGCAAAAGATGGCGGGGGCGACGTTGGAATCAATATCTTGATATATGGCCCGCCCGGAACGGGCAAGTCGGAATATGCGCGGTGGCTGGCAAAGCACTTGCGCAAGAAGCTTTTCCAGGTAAAGGCCACTGATGACGAGGGAAGCCCAATTAGCGGTCAAGATCGCCTGACCTTTTTCCAGCTATCTCAACGGTTCCTGCAGAACGCCGACGCAATCATATTGTTTGACGAGATTGAGGATGTGTTTCCATCCAGTTATAACGGCCTGAGCTACCTCCTTGGCAGCAACAAGCAGTCGCCTGGCAAGATGTATATTAACCGCTTGCTTGAAGACAATCCCGTGCCGGCGATTTGGATATCCAACGAGGTCGAGCATATCGACAAGGCTTATTTGCGGCGTTTCGACTTCTCGTTTGAAATGGGGGTGCCGCCCATGTCGGTCAGGGACGGCATACTGCGCAAGTATCTTCGTGGGCATGATATTTCTGACGCGACCATTGTCAAACTGTCACAGCAGGAGAAGCTGACACCCTCTCAAATTGAGAAAGCGGCGAAGGTGCTGCAGTTGTCAGATGCCCAAGGTAATGACCGTGAATCGACGTTGCTGCAGGTGATCGACAATAGCATGCAGCTATTACGTCAGGACAAGAATGAGGCGTTGCTGAACTTTGGGGAATGTCGTTACCAGCTTGAATACCTGAATCCGGATTGTGACCTGACGCAGTTGGTCGGGCAGTTGAAGCGTGCGCCCAAGTCGGTAGGGGCTTTGTGTTTCTACGGCGTTCCGGGTTCGGGCAAGACTGCCCTGGCCCATTACATTGCGCGGGAGGTTAATACGCCGATGCTCGTCAGAAGGGCATCCGACATCCTCGGTCCTTATGTGGGCGAGACAGAACAAAAGATCGCCGCCATGTTTAAGCAGGCACAAAAGGCGGGTTCTATTCTCTTGTTGGATGAGGCTGACAGCTTTTTGACGGACCGCAAATTGGCAACGCGGTCGTGGGAGGTGACGGCGGTCAATGAGATGCTAACCCAGATGGAGCGGTTCGACGGGCTGTTTATCTGCTCGACGAACTTGATGCAAAGTCTTGATGAAGCCTCGCTGCGTCGCTTTGCGCTCAAGGTGAAGTTTGACTATATGAAGCCGGAACAGCGGTGGCGCCTGTTTTGCGAGCATGTGCCGAAAATGACCCGTGCAGAAGAAATAGCCTGTCGCGGGACATTAGATCAATTCGCCAACTTGACACCGGGTGACTTTGCAACGGTCCGGCGGCAAGCGAAGCTCTTTGGTGTAAAGCTGTTGGGAAATGAGTTGCTGGAACGACTCAGGCAGGAATCCAAGATTAAACGTGACGGTGCAAGCCGCTCAATCGGCTTTGTTAACTAAAGGCAACGCACGACCTGCGCGTGCAACACAAGCCAAACCGGCAAGGCAATTCCCCGTAGTACCTCTGCTGTAACTCGACATATCTCCTGGTGCAGACATGCGTCGCAAGACCCTGTCTCTCTTTGCACGCCTATACGAAAGGAAACTGCATTATGGCTAATTCACGTCAGAATCAAAACGGGCGTCCGCTCTTTGCACTTGGGCAAGTTGTGGCAACACCCGGTGCACTCGATTTACTTGACCGTGCTCGGGTCAGCAGTTTCGATCTGCTTATCCGACATCATTGCGGCGACTGGGGCAGTGTTCCCCCCGAAGATTCTGACGCGAACACCGTTGCCGTCAAAATGGGAAATCGCATCATTTCCAGCTACTACCTGAATGAGCATGAGCGCCTTTGGATCATCACCGAGGCTGATCGTAGTGCGACGACGTTGTTGCTTCCCGACGAATACTGATCGGGCTAGTCCTCTGTGCTTGGTTATGCCGGTGCACGTCAAATAACAACAAGCTCTTTTGGTGGCGTTATGGGAGCAAACAAATGAAAACGGCACGCTACTTGTGGCCGGCAGGATTGGATAAGAAATTCTGCCGGACACTATTTGATATTTATCGTCGCGTCAAAATATCCGACGGCCGCGTCTTCAGTGGTCGTGTCGTTCCCTCTGATAAGTATCATTCTGACGACTTCAGCTTTTGTTGGCCCACATACAATAATCCAGGAGAAACCAATATGAATCCGTCAAAACAAAACACGTCTCCCCTGACAAACGCTGTCGTGCAACTCAACGTGAGAAGTGGCAGTGGCAACGTGCTCGCCATCCTGGGGCATGTGCACCGTGCCATCCAGAACAGCAATCGCCCCGAGTTAGCTAACAGTTTTCTGCAAGAGGCGTTGGCGGGGCACAACGACCAGCTGGTGCCGACATGCCGACGCTATGTGGATGTACAGTGAGGGTGCCGGCCATGACAATCTCAGCGCGTCAGGCAACTTCAACGGGTCGCGTCAAACCGCAGCAGGGCGGTACGGTGGCGCAGTACCTGAATGGCAGGCATTCTGACAAGACGGTCAACGCCTTCCTGGCGGCGGCACTGTCCGACAACACGTTGCGTGCCTACCGCGCGGACCTCAGTCATTTCCTGGCCTGGGGTGGCAAGATTCCGGCGACGCCGGCAACGGTCGCCCGTTACCTGGCGCAGCACGCCACGATCCTTTCCCCTGGGACGTTGTCACGTCGCCTCATTGCCATTGATCGCGCCCATGGGGCACAGGGGCTGGCGTCACCCACCCATTGCGAACTCGTCAAAGCAACCCTGAGCGGGATACGCCGGACGCGGACCAGCGCGCCGCGTCAAGCTGCGCCCTTGCTCAAGAACGACGTGGTGCAGATGGCGCGCGGTTTGACGGGAATGCGGGGCAAGCGCGACCGTGCCATGTTGCTGATTGGTTTTGCGTCGGCATTGCGGCGGTCAGAATTGGTGGCGCTCGACGTGGAAGACGTCAGCTTCGTCACCGAGGGCCTGGTCATCCGGCTACGACGGGGCAAGACCGATCAAGAGGGGCTGGGGCGTAACATCGCCATTCCTTACCTGAAGGCAACGCGGAATTGCCCCTGTCGTGCCCTACAGGCGTGGCTCAACGCGTCAGGCATCGCGGAAGGCGCCTTGTTCCGTCGCTTTAACCGCTACGATCAAATGCTGCCGGGACGGCTGTCAGCGGAGTCCATGTCGTTGGTGGTCAAGGACCGCGTTGCCGCCATTGGGCTTGATCCAGCCCTGTATTCGGGGCACAGCCTGCGGGCGGGGTTCGTGACCTCAGCAGCCAGGGCCGGGGCCTCAACGACGAGCATTCGGGCGCAAACGGGGCACAAATCCGACGCGATGCTGCAACGGTACATTCGGGATAGCCAGATTTTCGCCGCCAACCCGAACAAAAGCATTTGGCGGTGAGCAAACATGAACATACCGGAGTCCTAACCATGTGCGGCTACTGCATCGAAAACAACGCGTTTGGCAGGCTTGCCGACGCCATGGCCGGGCGTGCTGTGCAGCCCATTACCCGACGCATCGAGGCCATTGCCTACCTTCAGAACGCGCCTGACATTGGTCAGGCCCTGGCGGCGATGACGCTGCCGGCCAACGTGGCGGATTGCGACGTCGGGGCGCTCGTCATCGCCTGTCGTGGGCTAGAGGTGCTGGTCAGGCAAGGGTTCGACTCGCTGGCCTATCAGGCACTTTTGACGTGCCCGACGTTCATGGTGGCTGTGTCCAACGTGACGGGGGAATCCCGTCAAAATGCCTACCTGGCGGCAGACCCGCGCTTTGATCTGACGGTAGCACGTTGGATCGTGGATCGGCGGACGTTTACCGAGGCCGGATATCTTGACGGGATGCTGCGCCGGTGGCGGCTGGACGACGGCGTGTCGCTGTTGCGTCAGTACGCTGATTTCCGTCTGAAAGGTGTTGGCCTGCACCGCAATGACCTGGATGCGCAGTTCAGTCAGACTGGGGTCTATGACCCTGTGCAGGACCTATGCACTGAAGACCGTCAAGCCGTTGAGGATCGGTTTCCCGCCTTCTGGACTGCGTTGCTCTGGCTGGAACAGCAACCGGAAGGTGCCGCGCACTTGTGGGACATGGTGTGCCATGACCCAATTGGCGTGCCAGATTTTGAGGGACTGGAATTGTGGTTGCAGCGTCGGGCCACGCTTGCAGCCTACGACCGCCCGGGCCTGACGCCTTTCCTGCGGGACATTGCGTCAGTACGGCCTGAGTTGTATCAGTACGTCGCGGTCATGCGCACGATCTCCATCGGCGACAGGGCCAGTTTGCTTGACGCCGTCAGTCGGCTTGAGTACGGAGACCATCAGGGTGACAACTTCAGCCTGCGCCAGTGGCTGGAAAAGGGTGACCTGCAAGTTTCGTAAATGAGCCAACACTGACTCCTTTTCAAGACCGACGTTGGCCTGGTGCTGGCGTTTGCGGCTCGCTGAAATAGCGAAAATGGAAGGCAACGGCACCCCAGACGGCGTACGTTCAGAATCTCCCTGTCAATGATTGCTCATCGGCCAAGCGGTGATCCTCACACCGTGGACAGCATTGCAGGTATGCGTAGCCAAACAGACGATCAGACTTGTCCACAAAAGTCGGGGCGATTCAAACGAAATTCCTTCGCATATCAGTGGAGGCAACGTTCCTCTAACAGCGCAAGCATGAACTCAAAGTCGCCTCTCGTTCCGATATAACGCGCCTTCCGCTCTTGCATGAAAGCACGCCACTCCTCGTGGTTTTCGAGTAGTTCCAGAGTCATCACAATTGGCGTTTGCCCTTGGTAACTTTTCGCTCCGGCCAACCCCGGAAACTCGTCCAAAAGCATTCGCAAGCCCTCGATCCAGCCAAACCGTACCGCCGTATGTGCAGCCGTATTTTCTTCGCCTTGGGTAACTTTGCAAACATCAGGATTCAACGCCAAAATGGCCTCAAGACATGCCAACGAACGCCCCGCAACGGCCGCATGCAGAGGCGTGCGGCCAATGTAATCCTGAGCATCTATATCCGATATTGGCGCAAGCAAGCGGGTCAATTCGCTATCACCATGGTTCGCCGCCATCATCAACGGCGTTTGTCCCTTGAAGTCGACAATCTTTGCCTGCTTGGGCCACGCCTCCAGCACCAGACGAATGGACTCACGTCGATGCTGCATGTGCAGCACGATTTTCGGAAGCTCTCCTTGTAAATGGGCTGGTGTCATGGCGCGGAGCATTGGAAATTTGTCTTCAAGTTCGTAGAGCCATTTCAACGAGGACATCAGAATACTATTCCGTCGCGCATCCTTGAGGTCGCTATCGTGAAAAACTCTTTCATTCTTTACCAGCCACGCCTTAAACCCTACCCAATCGGCTTTTTCAATCAGGCCAAAGGTTTCCTCAAAGGCTGCACGGAAATTCACCTTTGCAAGCCCTTCAACCGCCTCAAGGCCCGGATAAGGTCGATACAGCGTATTCCAGAAATGATCCTCACATTCGGTGGCAGCATCCTCGAATGACGGGACCCCGTTCGGGAATTCCGTGAAATGCAGCATGTTCCTATAGTAAGGATCATGGTTCTTTCTATTCAGTGCCGACCGGACAATCGCCACGGCAAAGCCGTCACGAGCAATCTCCCCGCGTATGCCGCCAAAAGCGTGCTCCGAACACGCCGCCAAAGCGTCCTTGAACAGTTTTTCAGCGTCATCAAGCCGGTTCTCGAAAAGGGCATGCTTGGCCTTGAAACGTAACATCGGCGCTTTCCAAAGCTCCCATGCCGACTTATCCGCCTCGGCTGCATCCAACTGCTGCTGAACTGTAGATTGAACATTAATCGGCCAGGAGCAGGTTTCTCCATTTATCAGTTGCCCTAGCTCAAGCAACCTGAAACTACCGCTCATCAAGGGGGAAGATGCCACTTCGGCCATGCGCTTCAATGCCATCAGCCTGACTTTTTCATTCAGGTCGTCCGTTTGAGAAAATTGACTTAGTACCCAGAAACTGTGCTCGGCCTGCAAGGCTCGATAGGGTGAAGCGGCCTTTATCCTCTGGCGGAGTACTTTAAGTTGCTCATCCTCATCATGCTCTTGTTGAATGCGCTCAATCCGAGGGCGTAATACCGCTGCTAGATCACTCTCACTCACTGGAAGGATGTCCTCTAACCCTTGCTCGGATTCAATCGACAGGAAGCGTCGTGTCAAACGTTCAGCAAGGAGTGGAACCCTGTCCTCCCAAGGAATGGACGACAGAATTGGCAGCAGCAGATCATAACGATCCCAAGGCGAAAACTGCCGCTCAAACCAGGCATCCTGTTCAGCCTCCGTATCGCCATAATGCCAAGCCTGAATGGTCTTGTTGTAGATCGTCTCGAACAACGCGATCAATTGCAAGACCTTATTTTGCTTAGGGTCATGCGCCACTTCGGGCTTTAATTCCGGACAAAGGAACTTCACGAGGTCTTGATAACCTGCCTGCGCCAAACGCGCCACGCGCAGGCGCTGGCGAATGGTTGCCACTGACGGTGCTGAATAGCGAATACTCACATAGCGGACGAAGGTTGTCTTTTCATCTTCGCTTGCGGTTTGCTCAAAGACGGAATGCAGGCGCTCAGTCGTCATGGGAATCTGGTCGCTCAACTGCGAAAAATCCAGCTTCTTGCGGTGGACGACAAATCCGAGTGCCTGCTCAAATTGCATTTCTGGCGAAAACTCAGAGTTAAGTTTGAATGCTCCAGCGAATATCAATGTAGCATCCTCTGGGAAAACTTCCGTAATCTTGGAATCACTTTGAGGCAAACCACCTGCCTGCCAGTTGCGCAAGGTACGAACCACCGCATCGTTACCGCCTTCTATCTCGCGCAAAAGCTTGTTACCAATCGCATCCCGCAGATTTTCTACTGATGGTCCGTCAAGCAAATCCAGCAGCCATCCCAAAACCTTTGGAACGGGCAAATTGATTTCGCCTGTCTTCGCGTTACCAGTTGGTAAAAACCAGAACTCGCCCCCAGGCATCCCAGCGTCGATGGGCGGCAAATCATGCTCGACATTGGCGAGTGACCAGAACGCCAGATTTCGCGCCCACATTGGCACATGCACGCAAGCCAGTAGCTGCCAAAGTACTTGCTGCTGACTAGCATTGCCAGTCCAGGTACGTAGTTCAAGGGCTTTCAATATCCCCCCTAGCTTTTCAATGACATGCGTCGCATCCCGACGAGCACGCTTATCCAGTTCCAGTGCATCGTAGATGCCCTGGAACAGCTGCTGAAAGCGGTCGATATGCCCGTCGACCTCCAACTCATACCCTGTAAACCGCCGCTTGTTGGGCAACGCCTTCAGTCCAAGGCGGGAGTGGATTTCAGTCAGGATTTCTTCAAGGGATGGGAGGTGCGCCATGACTTCCTCGGACGTTGTGAATACAAAGCAGATTAGACCAATTGCGTACCCTGAACGCCAAGGAAAGATCACGAACACACCTGTTTTCCCGATCACGCGGGTCTGAAATCGGTGTGTTCGTGATCTTTCCGTGTCCTTTTTGCCTCCGACCGAAATACTGCTCGACATCGAAGGCAAATGACCATCGACGCCGTACCAGGACTCACCTCAACCTGAAGCGGGAAATCAAGAGGAACACACAGGAGAAGCATCATGAGCAACAACAACCCGAACTGGCCTAGCAAAGTTCCGAATGCCCCCTCTGGCCCCCATCGCGGCAATAACCCGCCTGCGCCCAAAAAATAATCACTGAGCCAACAGGCAGCTTGAATAATCTTTAAGCCGCCTGAGCAAAACAACAGCAAGGAAACCGACATGAAACTACATATTGCCCCCCTGTTCGTTGCATCGCTTTTTCTCACGCTAACGGCCTGCGAAGCCCCCGGCCCGCGTTACCGCAATGTCCGCGCCTACAGTGAAGGACTTGCGCCGGTTCAGCACGCCAATGGGCGCTGGGGATTTGTTAACGAGAAACAGGGCTGGGTCATCGCCCCAAAATATGACGATGCAAGACCTTTCCAAAATGGCAAAGCGGCTGTCAGGCAAGGCGGCAAGTGGGGGTTCATCAATCGCCGGGGTGAATGGCAATGAAATATTGTTCGGTGAAGGAGATCAATGAATTGGTAACGCTCCAGCTGAGGAAACATTGGTCATTTTCTCGGAAAGGCAAGCATGGGCGTCTGACGCCTCCGGAGGGTTCAGCGTTTGTCATTGTTCCCTGCACTCCCGGAGATAGACGCGCTTTCCTCAACTTCAGGCGAGACATCAGACACCTCGAAGTTTCTCTTCAAAACACATAATTCGATGAGAAACAATAGAAAAATATTTTATGGAATTTTCCAGAAGTCCCTTTGGGCCAAACCTTAAGACTGCCGCGTTATCCAAGTGAGAGACTAGCGCGGGAAATGCCAATGTGGCCCGAAAAAGCGGTAACGCTCATGTTCAGGTCTTCCAGCCATCCGGCCAGAATTTCGCCAGGGTGTGCGCGATTGTGCATGGTCATGACGTATTTCTCAGGCTGGGTGCTCTTCCCGTCAGGTCACCGCCAAGCGTAGGCCGGCGGCGGTCAGGACTGCCACCAGGGTTTCAAGCCTAGGGTTCCCTTTCGGAGAGCGCGCGCGGTAGAGGCTTTCCCGGCGCAGACCGGCCCGTTCCGCTACCTACTCCATCCCTTGCGCCTGACCTATTTGACGCAGGGTGCGGAGAAGGGCTTGCCGACCGCCAGGTTCTTCGGCTTCCTCCAGGGCGGTGGCAAGGTATTCGTTGGAAAAGCCCGGGTCTTCGCGGAGAAGTTCCACCACTGCGTCATCGTTAGGGCGTGCGGCTTTCATGCTGACATGGGTTGCATGTTGGCGGATAGCCTGAACATCCGGCTCGGGAATTTCGTACACCTTGATTCCCGGCACGGTCTCGCCGCGCATGTGGGCGCTCATTTCATTGACGCCTTGCAGCAGGGATTGAAAGTCCTTGTCATCCATCTAACATTCTCCCCGTCGAAGGGGAGGTAATCTGTGCGCATGTCATGCGGCTTTGTGGCCTTGCTGCTCCTTGAGGAGGTCGTGCAGGAATTCTGGGGCTAGGTCTGCGCCGTTTGCCCAAGCCACTGTTCGCATGACTGGATGTTGGCTGGCGGTGGCGAATATCGCAGGGTCACGCAAGGGACCAAATACTTCGCCGTCTAGCTCATCGTCCAGGCTTACCTCGCCTGCCGTGCCGTCATTGAAGCGCAGGAACAGACGATATCCTGGCAGTGGCACTACCTCAGTTGTGTGCAATATCATGTGTCTACTCCAAGGGGTCTATGGGGTTCAGGGGCTTTTTCAGCTGCGCTAGTTCCCAATCAGCTTCAATCTCTGGTCGATGCAACGCCATCCATTCGCGCACCATCGACAGTGCGCGGCCTGGTAGCGAGCCGGCGTACACCTTGCCATCCAGGGTCATCAGGGCTTCATGCTCCCCATAGACGGCGTGAAAGTGCATTGGCGGATGCTCTCGCCAGTTCATGTAAATAATGATACCGAAAAATCGGGAAATTTCGGGCATGGTTAAGCCGCCAGTCTCGCCACCGGTGGACGGTCTTCGGCCTTCTGACGGGCTTCCCATAGGTCTCGTTGGCCCTGCATCTTCAACCAGAAGCCCGGGGTAGTGCCCAAGGCTTCCGACAGGCGTAAGTCCATATCCGCAGTCACGGCGGCATGACCATGAAGGATGCGGGAGAGCATGACGCGGGAAATACCAATGTGGCCGGAAAAAGCGGTAACGCTCATGTTCAGGTCTTCCAGCCATCCGGCCAGAATTTCGCCAGGGTGTGCGGGGTTGTGCATGTCCATGGTGTGCCTCTCAGTGGTAATCCAGGTAATCAAGCAGTTCCACGTCCGCGCCGTCGAAACGGAACACAAGGCGCCAATTCGCTTGCACAGTCAGGGACAGGAAGCCGGCGCGGTCACCAGACAGTCCATGCAGGCGCCAGGCAGGCCGGGCCAAGTCTCCGGGGCCTGTGGCGGCATTGAGCGCGGTAAGCTGCTCCCGCAGCCTCTTGGCGTGTATGGCCTGTATGCCGGCCAAACTGCCTGATTTGAAGAACGCTTCAAGCCCTTTGTGTCGGAACGACGTAATCATAGAGTGTTAAGCGTGGATTTACAACAAGACGTCTGGGGCTTCATGCTGCTGAGTCGTTCCTTTCCACCAGGCGCAGGCCAGCGGCGGTCTGGTCTGCGTCAAACTGGACCCCGGCCTCTTCCAGAATCCACGCCTCTATCTTTTCGTGCCACATCCGCAACAGGTCTAGTGGGCGGCGGCGGTAGTGCTTCTCCGCGATGGCGGATGGCTTGTGCCCCATGATCTGGGCGACAACGCCCGTAGGTACTTCACACCACTCCGACAGGGTGCCGAATGAACGGCGTAGACCATGCAGGGTGAGTCCTTCGATGCTGGCGGCAGTGGTCACGCGCCGATGCTGGATGCTCGGCTCCTGCAGCCGACCAGATTCGGCGGAGGGCGAACTGAAGACCCATTCATTTCGACGAGGTAGCGCGGCCAGCAGGTGGGCCACATAGGGCGTCAAGGGAATCGTACGTTCGCCTTCAACCTTGTCGTGAATGATGATGGCCTTCCATTGAAAATCGAGGTCAATCCACTTGGTGCCTGCCAGTTCCTCCCTCCGGGCGCCGGTTAGAAGGAGTGCTTGCAGGTAGGCGGCAATGACGGGATTTTGGATGCCTTGGACGGCAGCGAACCAGCAGGGCAATTGCTGTTTCTGCAAGCAGTCGTCTTTCACACCGGCCTTGGGGAGGGTGTCTTTACTGATACGGGCTGAGCAAGCCTCAGCATGAATGACGTTTTGATACTCTTTCTGGTCTGCACACCAACGGACAAAGGCACGCAGCAGACGGAATGCGAGACCCGCCTGCGTTGGGCGGACTGCGGACTCGTCGCGGAGCCATGTGGTTACATGGTCGGCATCCAGGTCGCAGAGCTTCATCGGCAACAGCGGCGCTAATGGGCCGGGCTGGGTCTTGTCTGATTCGCCCGGTTTCCACCCGCTAATCCGCTTGACCCCTCCAGCCTTGACCAAATTCTCATGGTCAAGCAAGTGTCTCGCGCTCCACTTTGGGCGCCTCGCCTCAACGTAGACATCCCAGGCTTCGCCAACAGTGGCGTCCTTGCGCTTTTTCGCTTCCTGCTTGGCGGCTGTTTCGGCCAGTTTCTCGGTCTTCTGTTGGCGTGGGTCGATGCCTTGGTCCAGAAGCGCCTGAAGGCGGCGGGCCTCTTCCCTGGCTCCAGGGCGCACCACATCGCCGGCTTTGTCCCTCGCTTCCTCAAGCCCCCATGTCTTCACGTCACCTATGGTGATACGGATGACTTGACGGGCCAGCTTGCCCTGAAAAATGTAGGCAACCGCGCCTGCCGTAGCGCGGAGTCCGAGGCCCGGGGCCGTCGCGTCCCACAGGAAGGCTTGAACCTTGCCATCAGGGGTTTTGAAGTCTCTCACCCGGCCGGCTGTCAGGTTGATTTTTGCCATCATCATGCTCCAAATATGCTGTTTTCGTGTACTCCTGGTGTACTCGGATTTTGTCCGTGTACCCCTTGTGTACCCCATTTTGAAGCATACTAATGAAGCCTGATCAACATGTCAATCATGGCGCATGCACTGGCAACACATTGATTAACATGGATAACGTCGGGCATGGTGCTATGTGGATCAACATCAATCAACACAAAAACTCTCGGATTCATAATCCGGGTGTCGGCGGTTCAAGTCCGCCCATCACTACCAAGAATTCAAGGGGTTAGCTCAACGGCTAACCCCTTTTGCATTTCTGCGGGACACTGGCGGGACACCTGGAAAAAGCAACAGGCCCGAACTGTCCCGCGCCACCTCTGCCGCCCCTGGCACTCCCGCCCCTCTGTCACCCTGGACAGGCTCAAGACTGCCCGCCGGCAAGACCACGGACCGCCCCCGTAAGCCCGGCTGAAACTGTCCCGCCAACTGTCCCGCCGCACTTTTCCCGCCCCCGATTCCTGACCGCTGCCGCCACCGCGCCTGTGGATAAGTCCCGCTTTTTCGCCCTGACTGTCCCGCCAGTGTCCCGGAGTGGGGAGAAATTAACGGTTTCCCCTATTAAGTAGAGACAAAGGACTTGAGATAGCCTATCCGGTGTTGTTGTTTTCTCCCGCTTGTTCTACTATGTTCCCTTCAGTTTCAACAAGGGGGCGGAAATGGCAACGATTGAGAAGCGCACCACGGAAGACGGCACAAGCTACCGGGTAAAGGTCCGCCTTCAGGGCTTCGCCCCGGAGACCGCCACCTTTGAACGCCTGACTGATGCGAAGGCATGGGCCAGCAAGACCGAATCCGACATGAAGGCCGGCCGGCACTTCGGGGCATCCAAGCGCCACACCTTCGGGGAACTGGCGGACGAATACGCACCCCAGGCCAAGGACGCCCCCCGCCTGGACTACTGGCGCGGAATCTTCGGCCCGGAACGCCTGGACGCCATCACCCCGGCCCGAATCGCCAAGGAACGGGACAAACTCCTGACCGAGGGTTACACCCGGAAGGACGAAGGGGAAAAGATGATGCGTTCCGGGGCAACGGTGAATAGATACCTGGCTTCCTTGTCTTCCTGCCTGGCCCATGGCGTGAAGGAATTGCAATGGCTGGAACGGAACCCCATGGAGCGCGTCACCAAGCCCGCCGAAAGCAAAAGCCGGGTTAGGTTTCTGTCCGATGACGAACGCGCCGCCTTGCTGACCGCCTGCCGCCCCCATCCCGAGCTTTACCTTGCCGTGGTGCTGTCCCTGACCACGGGAGCACGGCAGGCCGAAATCATGGGCTTGCACTTCGGGCAAATCGACTTCGCCCGGCAAGTCATATCCCTGGAGGAAACCAAGAACGGGGACCGCCGCGCCCTGCCGCTGGTGGGCGAAGCCTTCACCCTCTTGCAGGAGCGCGCCAAGGTGCGAAGCCTGACGGATGGCCGGGTGTTCCCGCCCTCTGGCAGAGCGAAGAAGGCCGAAAGCCTGGACCTGCGGCAACCGTGGGAAAAGGCCCTGAAGGAAGCCGGAATTGAAGACTTCCATTGGCACGACCTACGCCACACCGCCGCGTCATACCTTGCCATGTCCGGGGTTTCCCTGGTGGAGATTGCCAAGGTTCTAGGGCACCGCACCCTTGCCATGGTGGCCCGGTATTCCCACTTGTCGGACGGCCACATAGTCTCGACGGGGCAAAAGCTGGCGGACCGGCTGGGGGTGGGGAAATGAACGGCGACGAACGCAAGACCCAGGCGGAAACCCTGGAACGGTACGCCACCGCGATAATCAAAAACATAGCGCAAAGGTGCCAACAGGAACGCGCCCCCTACCCGCCGGGGCATCTTGTCTCCTTGGCCCGGCCCGTGCATTACCTGGCGGCCCGCGCCATGTCAGACACCCACCCGGCCGGGGCAGGCAATAACCGAACCCCTGCGGCGTGGCGTTTCCGGGATTACCTGCATTCGGTTTTCTCTCTGAATGACACCATAGACCGCGCCGCAAAGGCCGGCCGCCTCAAGCTTCGGCATCCTCTATCGGGGGCGGTTCTAGATTTTTGGCATCTACCGGAGAAAGCCCCCGCCGGGGCATGGGAGCAAGCTTTACTGAGGGGCAATACCGCCCAGGCTATCCAACTCATGCCGGGCGACGCCAGATGGCCCCTCATGCAACCGCACTTTATCGACGTGACCGTATCCCCCGCCGAGTTTTTCGCTTGGGTTGAAGCTGAAGGCATCGCCGCCCCTGGTGAAGTGGCCCGACTGATGGCCGAAGGCGAAACCGCCCTGCGGGAAAACATGGCGCGTGCGGAAAGAATGGCCGCTATTGAAGAAGGGCGAGAGCCGCCGAGCATGGCCCATGAAGCCCGACAAGTGGAGCCAAAAACCGGGAGCAATGAAGCCCAGGGCAAGGGGCAGGACGACAGCGCCGCCACCTGGCAAGACAAGGCCCGGCAGATTGCGGACGAACTGCACAGGAAGGACAAAGCCGGCGGGGGCTACACCACCAATCGGGCCATGGCCGATAGAGTTGCATCCGAGGCCATCAAACGAGGCATTACCGGGCAATATGGGCAACTCA
This sequence comes from Rhodocyclales bacterium, assembly GCA_043743785.1. Lineage (GTDB taxonomy): Bacteria > Pseudomonadota > Gammaproteobacteria > Burkholderiales > Rhodocyclaceae > JAQTNA01. Next base: position 37,950 of record JAYTVW010000027.1, read on the forward strand.
CTGCCGGCAACATTCTGCGCGAAGCCCTGCAAGGCGGAAGGTGGAAGCGCCCCAAGGATTGACCGGGAAAACCAGGGAATCCGGGGAATCCGGGAATCCCGGCCGGGGAAATAACCGGCAGCAAGGGAAAGCAGAGAAAAGCATTAAGCGGCAACGGGTTACGGCCCTTGCCGCTTTTTTCTTGCCTGTGTATTTCCCGGTTTTCCCGGCAGTGAAGTGGGCACCTCGATAACCGGAGGAACCCACGATGCAAGCTCAAACCATCCACAAAACCGAAGCCGGCCGCGCCCTGGCCTGCGCCACCATACCGGAACCGCCTAGCCTGTTCACCCTGGCGAATTTCGCTAAGAAACATTCCACGTTCCTGACCCTGCCGGGAATCACCAATCAGGTATTCAAGGCCAAGACCCGCAAGAGCACGAAGGGCGATATCCCCGGCAACGGCATGGAAGAGGCCGGGGCAATCGTTCGCTTGGCCGGCCGGGTGCTGATTGACGAAGCCCGCTATTTCGCTTGGGTGGATTCGCTGCAAGCCGGGAGCCAAAAATGATTGCGCCCGCTGGAAGCCGTGGGGACGGTAGCGGGCACAAGGGAAAGCGGAAGCATTCTATCACTTTGGACTTTTGGCCGGAGTCCCTGCCGGGTGTTGTTCCGGCCCTCTCGCCGACCCCTGGCACCCGCGCCGCCGAAGCCCTGGAAGCCTTTGAAACTGGCCCGCAGAATCAGGCCGAATATCCGCACGGCTGGAGACTGGCCGCCTACGTCAAGAGCCTGGAATATGACGGCTGGCGCTTCACCAAGCGCGACATCCTGCGCCCCGGCTGCCGCCGTGCCATCACGGAATATACCCTTGACCGCCAGCACCCGGGCACCGCCGCTGCACTGGCGAAGAAGGCGAGGGCATAGCATGGACGCCTACACCCTATCCGCCGCACTGGTGGCCGCCTGGCGCGTATCCCTGCGCCTCATGAAGGCAGCCGTTACCCGCGCCGCTTCGGCCTGGTGGAGGAATGAACATGGCGGATAACGTCATTTTCTGCCAAAGCCTGCCGGAAGCCTTCAAATATGCCGGTATGCCCTACCCGGAGCACGAGCCGGAAGCCGGCAAGCTGGCCCGCTTCCCCACGAACGAGCGGGACCGCAACGACCGCGCCGGCTGGTGCAAGCTGTTCCCGGACGAAGACGGGGCGGCCTTCGGAGACTGGCGCACCGGGGACGCCTTCACCTGGCAGCGCCGGGACACGAGCGCCCCGCCCCCTTCCCAGCAGGAACGCACCCAGGCTCGCCAAAGGGCAGAGCAGGCCCGCCAGCAAGCGGAACAGGAGCGGGAGGCCGGTTACACGAAGACCGCCGGGGAGTGCGCCGCCCTGTGGGACACCCTGGACCTGGCCCCGGCTGGGCATGCATACCTGAAGCGCAAAGGCATAGCGCCCCACCTGGCCCGCCTCGACACCGCCGGCCGGCTGGTGCTGCCTGTCTTCGATGCTGACGGGGAAATCCAGAGCTTGCAGGCCATCGCCGCCGATGGTGGCAAACGGTTTCACCCTGGCGGAAAGATGACCGGCGGCCGGCTGATGCTGGGCAGGCCCGCCGATGGTTCGCCCCTGGTGCTGGTGGAAGGCTTCGCCACCGGGGCAAGCATCCATGAAGCCGCCGGGGTGGTGGTGGCCGTGGGCTTCGCTGGTTCAAACCTGCGCCATGCGGCCGAATCCCTGCGCCGCTTGTTCCCCCGCTCCCCTCTGCTGGTGGCCGGGGACATGGACGCCCACGGGGCAGGCCGGAAGTATGCCCAGGCCGCCGCCGAAGCCGCACAACCCGCCCGGGTAGCCTTCCCCGTGTTCAAGGATGGCCGGCCCACCGGGGACTTCAACGACCTGGCCCAGGCCGAAGGCCCGGAGACTATCCGCCGGCAGATTCTCGACGCCCTGCGCCCGCCGGCCCCCGCTTTCCCCTTTGCCCAGGTGGGCGAACTGCTGACCGGCCCCAAGTCCGCCCGTTGGCTGGTCCGGGGGTGGATTGAAGCCGGAAGCGTGGCCTTGCTCTTTGGCGAGAGCACCGCCGGCAAGAGTTTCCAGGCCCTCGACTGGTGCGCCTGCATTGCCACGGGGACACCCTGGAACGGATGCGCCGTGCAACATGGCCCCGTGTTCTACATCGCAGGGGAAGGCAAGGGGGGCATAGGCCGCCGCCTGGCAGCATGGGAGGCCCACCACGGCACCCGCCTTGCCAATGCGCCCCTCTTTGTGTCCGAACGTGCCGCCGCCCTCATGGACGCCGGAGAGGCCCTGTCCATCGGGCAAGCTGTGGGCCAACTGTCTGACCGCTACGGCCCGCCGGCCCTGGTGGTGGTGGATACCCTGCACCGGAACATGGGAAGCGGGGACGAAAACAGCGCGGAAGACTTCGCCGCCTTCCTGGCGAACATTGACCGCGCCATCCGGGAGCCGCTGGGGTGCGCCGTTCTGCTGGTGCATCACTCAGGCCATGCCGACAAGACCCGGAGCCGGGGAAGCTCTGCCATCCGTGCGGCCCTCGATGCTGAATTCTCCCTGACCATGGACGGGGACACCCTGCGGAAGCTGGAATGCACCAAGCAGAAAGACAGCGAACCGCCGGAAGCCCTGACCCTTGAGGCCCGCTCTGTGGCCCTGCCTGAGCCATGGGTAGATGAAGAGACAGGGGAGCCGCTTACATCCCTTGTGCTGGTCCCCACCGAAGCCGCAGGGGACACCATGCGCCGCGCAAACCTGCCGGTGGGTGGCAATCAGGGCATTACTTGGCGTGAGCTTGGCCCCATGTTCTGCAATTCCCGGGACTTCGCCCAAGGTGGGGCACCCAATGGCCGGCCCTGCCTGAAGTTTGAAGACGCCATCACGGCGGTAAAGGGGAAGCTGCCTTGCGAGACTGACCGCCAGCACGAACGGGCAAAGGCCGCAATCCGTGGCTTGGTCGGGCGTGGCCTGCTGGCCTTCGGGGAGGGCTGGGTATGGTGCAAGTAATCTTCCCATCGGACCCCGGGGGAGTTACCCCGCAAACCCCGTGCCCTATAGGCACGGCGGGGTTTTCGGGGTTTTGTAACTCCCCGTGGTCCCCGTTTTCGGGGTTTTCGGGGTTTTCGGGGTGGAATGACCAGACCGCCGGAAGCCTTCAAAACCTTCCTTTTGGCGAGAGTTTCACCGCTCTGGACCTGGCAGGGGGTGAAGCATGACCGCCCCCCGCTCCTGTTCAACCTGCCTGCACATGGACACGCAAGGCCCGGAAGGGGAAACCCTGTTTTGCTATTGCTTCCTCATGGACCCGAGCACGGAAGGGCACATTGCAAGGTGTTCCGCCTATGAGGTTGCCCCTTTGCTTCTGTGGGCGGCCGGCAAGGTGGCCCAGCTTTGCGAGGTGGCGAAATGACCCGCCCGACCAAGCGCCAAGTACAGGCCGCCATGAGCTTCTATTCTGGCGAGGCCCTGCCGGAAGCGCCCGCCCCCAGGAAGAACAACCGGCCGGAAGCCGCCGCCCTGGTGGAAGTCTTGAAGACCTTGCACGGGCATTCCGCCGTGGCCTGGTGCGAGCGCATGAACTCCGGGGCGCATGTGGTGGAAGGCGACACCGGCCGCCGCTTCATCCGGTACGGCTTCAAGGGCTGCTCTGACGTGCTGGGGATGCTGAAGGATGGCCGATTCCTGGCCTGTGAAGTGAAGGCCCCAGGCGGAAGGCTCAGGCCCGAGCAAGCCGACTTCCTCGAACTGGTCCGCCAGCATGGGGGCGTGGCATTCATGGCCCGCAACGCCCTGGACGTACTGGCGGCCCTGAAGGCATGAGCATGGGCGATGACGCCGAAGAGCGGAGCAGAGGCCCGCCGTGGAAGCCTGGCAGGCACCCCGGGGCGGGGTCAATGTTTGGAACCTCTCGACCGGGACACCGCCTGTATTCCCATGCATAGAAAATATCCCGCATTTGAAAAACAATCAAAATCAGGAAATCAAACAGACGGAGCAGGGCACCGGGTAGGGGGGGTAAATCTCTGGCGCTTTCCGGCTGGAAACCGATTGGATAACTTCCCTGAGCTAAACGCGTACTTTCTGGAAAATGGAGCATCGAAAATGGCAGCGCAACGAGGCCGCAAGTCGGCAGTATCCGAAACCATCCCGGCCATTGGCTTGGTATCGACCCGCAAGACACCCGCCCCGCCTATCGGCCTGAGCGATGCATCGGCGGACCTGTGGGACAGCATCACCAAGAGCTTGCCGGCGGACTTCTTCCGGCCTGGCGACCTTCCGCTCTTGGAGTCCTACTGTGTGAGCCATGACCGGAAACGGAAACTTGACGCCCTTGTGCTGGCCCATGGGGTTTTCTTTGATGGCGAGGTGCATCCGGCGATGAAAGCCAGCAGGGACGAAGCCGGCATAATGGCTTCCCTGGCGGTCAAGCTGCGGCTGTGTCAGTCGTCACGCACAAGGCCCGACGCTGCCGGCCTGAAGGATGCGGCAACCGGCCCGAAGCCGTGGGAACCAAGGGACGACGGATAACCCACCTCATTGACCCGACCACTGCCCGGCCCCGTGCCGGGCTTTGCTTTTGGCATGTTTGCCCCGTGGGACACTGGCGGGACAGTGCGGGACACAAACGGGGAGAAAGCGGGAGGAAGCCGGAACAGGTAAGCCGCTGATTGGATTACTCTTGATTGTTGCCGCTTGCCCATGCTTTCTTGATACCCTCGATTCATAATCCGGGGGTCGGCGGTTCAAGTCCGCCCATCACCACCAAAGAATCAAGCACTTAGGCCAACCTTCCCGGTTGGCCTTTTTGCTTTTCGGCTTCCGTGTAGGGTCTGCGTAGGATTTTGTAGGGAATGCCGGCCATGCAACCCAGGCCGTGCAGAGCTTCCCGGCCGGCAGCGCCAAGGAGACAGAGCGGCTACAGCGTAACCATCACGCGTTACACACATTCTCACACCTGTGTGTAACGCAACGTCGCTTTGTGGGACTTACTACGCCTTATTATTTTCTAACTCACTGCTGAAACAGGGTATTTATTGCCTTGTTCAACGTACTGCAATGCTGCCTCAGACTCACACGTTGAACAGAAAATTCAGCACATCGCCGTCCTTGACCACGTATTCCTTGCCTTCCGCCCGCATCTTGCCGGCTTCCTTGGCGCCGGCTTCGCCGCCGAAACTGATGAAGTCGTCAAAGGCGATAGTCTGGGCACGGATGAAACCTTTTTCAAAATCCGTGTGGATCACGCCGGCGGCCTGGGGCGCCGTATCGCCCACGTGGATGGTCCAGGCGCGCACTTCCTTCACGCCGGCGGTGAAATAGGTCTGCAACCCTAGGAGTTTGAAGGCGGCGCGGATTAGGCGGTTCAAGCCCGGCTCTTCCAGGCCCATGTCTTCCAGGAAGACCTGTTTTTCCTCGTCGTCCAGATCGGCGATGTCCGCTTCCATGGCGGCGCAGAAGGCCACCACCGGCGCCTTTTCCGTGGCAGCGTGGGCGATAACCTTGTCCAGCAGGGGATGGTCGCCCTTGACGCCGTGCTCGTCCACGTTGGCGGCATACAGCACGGGCTTGGCGGTGATGAGGCACATGGGCTTCAGTAACGCCTTCTCCTCCTTGGACAGGTCCATGGCCCGCACCGGCTTGGCCTGATCCAGCTGGACTTGCACCTTTTCCAGCAGCGCCATGAGGAGTCTCGCATCCTTGTCGCCGGAACCGGCCAGTTTGCGGTTACGGTGCAGGGCCTTTTCCACGGCGGACAGATCCGCCAGGGCCAGTTCGGTGTCGATCACCTCGATGTCGGAGATGGGATCCACGCCGCCGGCCACGTGCACGATGTTGTCGTCCTCGAAGCAGCGCACCACGTGCACGATGGCGTCCGTCTCCCGGATGTTGGCCAGGAACTTGTTGCCCAGGCCTTCACCCTTGGAAGCCCCCGCCACCAGGCCGGCGATATCCACGAATTCCACGATGGCGTGCTGCACGCGCTGGGGATTGACGATCTTGGAGAGCGCATCCAGACGCGGGTCCGGCAGTTCCACGATGCCGGTATTCGGCTCGATGGTGCAGAAGGGATAGTTCTCTGCAGCGATGCCCGACTTGGTCAGGGCGTTGAAGAGAGTGGATTTGCCGACATTGGGCAGACCGACGATGCCGCATTTGAGAGACATGGAATTCCTTTATAAATCATGCACCATCGAGCCATACGTCAGCATCGTCGAAGTGCCAGACCCGCGTCGAAGCGCAAGCCCGTTGTAATCTGGGTGAAGCGACAAAACACCGAAAACCGGAGCGATTCGCAACGATTTTGTCCTTGTTTTGTAGCGGAAAAATGTCGATTTTAACCCTCTCCGACCCTCTTCTCCAAAGGCTTCAAGTCACTGACGGTCGTATCGTGCGCGATAAGGTCTTGTGCGGCTTTTGTGTTCGTCTGAATAAACGCAGCCGCACCTTCCTTGTGGCAACGAGCGTTCAGGGCAAGCAGTTGAGAATGATGCTTGGCCGGTGGCCCCTGATCGGTGTCGAGGAAGCCCGCTCAATGGCGGTTGAGGTCTTGCGGGAATGCAGGGCCGGCAGACCACCTGTTCGAGTAAAGCAAAGGCAGTTGCCGACGTTGCTTGAGTTGATCCCCGAATACTGCACGGCCAAGAAGTTGAAGGCGTCGAGTCTCAAACGCTACGGCTCAATCATCCGCACGCACTTTGCGCCGTGGATGGATCAGCCTGTCTCGGCGCTCACTGGTGCGGCTTTTTCAGAGCATTGCCACCTCTTTGCACAGAACACCGGCAACGCGCTTGTGGAGGTCGGCAGAGGGCTTTTAGGGGCATTGCTGCGGTATGTGAATGCCGTCTATGGTCTGACGCTGGACAACCCGTTCAGCAAGCTGGCTGCCGCTGGTTTGATGCCGGAACGGACACAGCCACGGGCGAGACTCCTACGGGAAAGCGATCTCCCAGCATGGCGTGCTGCACTCGACAAGATTGGCGAGAAGCAACGCGATTATCTGCTTCTGCTGCTCTATACAGGGCTACGGCGTGACGAGGGCCACAACCTGACGCCTGCCGACATTGATTTCAGCGCTGGCGTCCTGTCGATTGCTGACACCAAGAACGGCAAACCACACTCCCTGCCGATTACGCCGATGATGGATGAGATTCTACGGCGTCGGTGCGATGGGCTGGCTGATGCTGACAGGCTGTTCAAGGGCGTATCGAAAGAACACGTCTATAGCATGGCGATCAGGCAAGGTGCGCCGCGCTTCATGCTGCACGACTTAAGAAAGCTGCTGGCGACTACTGGCGAGCGGTTAAAGGTTGGTGATGCCGTGCTGCGCAGGATTCTGAACCATACCGCGCCCAAATCGGATGTCCTGCACAAGCATTACGTCAGCTTGGGTGTCGAAGATGTTCGACCGGCACTGGTGATGATTCAGGGTGAATTGGCCAAGATGGCTAATCATCCTTCTCCGGCAAGGTCGCCCAACGCACAGCCGTAACCAGACCCCAATGCCCCTTGCCATCCGGTCGCCACCATTTCGCCGGATTATTGGCGGCTCGTTGTGCGTGGAGGTAGGTCAAGGCATCGTTGAAGTCAGTGAAACATAGGGTGTTGCCTGCGCCTTTGTCGCCGACGTTATATTCCTTGGTCTGCGGTCGGAACGTCGTCGGGCTGAAGTAGGAGCCATCCCGAGCAAACGGCACCTCAGGCGTTGTGCCGGTAGTGGCTATCTCGCCACCAATGATGAACAGCCTGAACACTTCCACGCCAAGCCCGTCAGCAAAAACCTGAATGGCATCAAGTGATGGATTGGCTTTGCCTCGCTCAACTCGGCTCATGTAGCTACGAGCGAATCCGCACTTGTCCGCGAACGCCTCTTGGCTTGTGCCAGAAGCAACACGCAGCTCCTTCACGCGCTGCCCGAATCGTTTTCGTAGGGTTGTTTTCACCCCTACGAATGTCATTTATTGTATTCTTATCGGCCACGCACTAATCGTGCCAAATAGACACGATTTTTCGATTATCTCATTTGGGCAGGTATCAACATGAAAGAAAAGCTATCGGTAGTTTTTTTGTCGCTATGCACAACAGCAGCATTCGCAATTCCTGGCGAATATGAAATTCAGGTAATGGCGGAAGAGATTTGCACCGGTTTTGGTAATAAGTCGGTGGAAGCATTTAAGGCAAGGCAAGCTCGTATTCCCAAAAGTAAAATTATGAACAAATATGCCGACAAGGTTTCTGGGGATAGCCTTGACGCTCGCGTGACCCGGCAAGTAATTGACTTTGGGTATGACGAAGCGACCAGCACCAAACAGGCAGGAATGCATGGGTGGGCTATATGCAAAGATGCCGTTGCAAAAATGGAACGCTAACTAATCAATTGTCGCTTCTTTAGCGGTGCTTCCAGAATCCGCCCGCTCTATTCCGATGGTATTTTCTTTGGATAACCCCCGGAGCCTCGTGAGCACGCTCACGAACTCCCTTGATCCAATCAGGATTGGACTTCCGTTTGTTGCTCTGGCGTCCTTTTTGACGGTCTGCCGCCGCTTACCATTGCCAATGGACACATATGAATAAAGTGATTTTATTAATTTTGACCGTTTGCATTTTCGGTTGCGCAACCTCTCCCACGCCGGAGTCATTGGCACGCCCAATTCCGGACTCTCGAATTTTTCTCAACTTCAATATTGCCAAGGATCAAGCATCCAAGGTGGTCGTGATTCGAGATTCAGGAATACTTGGCAGCGCCAACCAACTTCATCTGTTTTTGGATGGAAAAAGACTTGCGTCATTAGAAGCTGGGGAGATTTTAGAGATTACTCTGCCGTCGGGTGAGCATGTCTTTGGAGTGAAGCCGACAGATCCTTTTGGCCTCGCCTCGATATTCTCAATCGATCAAGATATTAAGCCGGGCAGGACTTACAAGTATCGTTTAATTCACACTCCGAACGGGAGCAGAATACATAGAGTGATTGAGTCTGAGTGACCTGCCTGCGCTGGTGTTCGCACACCATAGACCGGCTTCGGGACGCTCAAATACTCAACGGTAGATTACCCCGTTCGGAATTTCTGTTCGTTGCTCTGGCGTCGTTTCTGATGGTCTGGGCCGCATTCATGCTGTTGGGTGTGCCACCGCTATCCGAGCAAGAACACGCTGCACCTGACCAATCCGCCACTGACCACCCATCGGAGCAGGAACGCCGATGGTGTTCAATTCAGCGACCATCGCTCGCTGCGTAAGCTGCCGCACCCTCATGCCATCGAACATCGGCTGCAACCTCGCAGCAAACACATTTGCCGCTTGTTGGCGAGCTTCAAGGTTTGGGCGCAGGTTTTCTGCTCCAGACTTCCCCAAAATCGCGCCATGGGCTTTAGCGACAGCCAGAGCGTCCTTCGTGCGCTGACTGATCCGCTTGGCTTCATGTTCGGCAAACGCCGCCATGATGTGAATGGTCAGCTCATTTGCTTCCGGCATGTCACAGGCGACAAATCGAACCTTGCTTTCCATGAGGCCGGAAACAAAGTGTACATTTCTCGCTAGCCGGTCCAGCTTGGCAATAACAAGCGTCGCACCATTTTTTCGGCAGGCGTCGAGAGCGGCCCGAAGTTGAGGACGCTTGGCAAGCGCATCGGCACCCTTGCCGGTTTCAACCTCTTTGAACTCGCCAAGCAGTTTCCATGCTCCGCCATTGAGAAAGCGTTGGACGGCTTCTTGTTGTGCTTCAAGACCAAGACCTGATGCTCCCTGCCGAGCAGTGCTGACGCGGATGTAGCTGACGAATTTTCCGTTTCCCATGATTTCCTCCTTTTGGCTACGCCACTGGACGCTCGTTTAATGTGTAGCCAAAGATAGGATGCCGGCACGATTGGCACAAGGAGAGGATTCCGACAGATAGTGGGTGACGAATCGGCAGATGCAAATTTCTATTCGCTATCCAACATGGAAGCCGTAAGGCCAGAAGGTGCGGCGCGTTGCACCGCCACCATCGAGGCCAACGACAGCACAAAGAACCGGCGCGGCACAAGCGCCGCTTACGTGGTCATACAGAGAGATACGGAAGCCGGTAGCAGCTCGGAGAGTGGGACAAACGGGTAAAGTAGTCAGTATCAAATGGCGTGAAGTAGTTTCATTGCCAAATAAGTCATTACTTACATATGCTTACGTAGCAAACGATTTGCACAAAACAGCAGGTGGGGTGGTGGTCTTACGCCCCCCACCTGAGACGAGGTTAGTCCTCGGTTAAGATCGCTTGAGCCGTTTTGACCTGCCCCCGGCGTTTGCGAATTAGCTTTTGTTCGCCCATGCGGGTAATCATGTCTCGGACTGCTTGAAGGGTCAGCCTTCGTCCCGTCATCTCGAATAAGGCGTCAGCTGCCGCTTGCCATTTGTTTCCACCGCCGGCCAGCCTCCAGGCACGGTGGATAAGTAGCCGCTGCTCGATCAAGTCGTCCGTCAGTTGCTTGATACCCTGCGCACGCATCGCCTTCCGCAGTTCGCCATCTTTCTCTTCCAGTTGCTTCCGGAGTTGAGATGACGACCGGCTACAAAGCCAGCGATGCTGCATCTGGGTCAAGGGCGACAGCCCAAGGTGTCGGCACTTGTCTGCAATGGAGTCTTGGCGACCGATCACTCGGTCTGCTGCGTCAAACGCAATGTCCAGCAGAGAGGCTGCTTCGCCAATCGGGTCGATAGCTATTGTTTCGGGGTCGAGGGGAGGGGTAAGCATTCCCGGCACGGTCTCGGTTAGGAATTGACACCCAGACCATTTTTTGGGGAACGTCGTGGGCCTGCGGTAGCCGAGCCACTGAAGGTCAATGTATGGGGCATCCGCTTTGCGGATGTGGTGCAGCAATCGGGTCGCTGTTGTGGGAACAGGCCCCAAGCAAGTCCGGTCACTAGGGGGAACACCCTTGCGACACAGGGCAGCGTTGGCAAACCAGATCACCGCTCGTAAGGCATCCACGCGCTTGCTGTCGCCGCCTTCTCGCATGAGCTTGAAGTCACAGTCAATGATTAGCTCAAACAGCTTGTCCGTGCTGGCCAGATCGTAGTCGCGCCGGACACTATCCGGCATGGACATGAGGCAGTCTCGAAGTGGTTTGAGGATCATGTGCTGCACTTACTTCGTTGAAGAGATGAGGGGGGCGATGATCGTTCTTCGACGCAGGAAGTGCAAGGGTGGCCGCCACTATAAGACTTCGGTCTGGCGGGGTGGATTGATGAATAGATCACCTTCGACAATGCTAGATTTGGCTAGGGCTTCGCTGCCTGGTTGGCGCTCAGGTAGTCGATTATCTGCAAGCGGCGAGCGAAGTTTAGTTGACTCACACAACCCGCTGCGACTCAATTATCGAATTACTTGGCTCAACTAAAAATTGGGTGGCGAGTTGCTTTAGGCGGCCCCGACAAGCCTGCTTTACTCCGCTATGATCGGAGCAAATGAGTCGGAGATTTTGTTGCCTATTTGTCCTGCTGAATCCCGCGTTGCACGGAACTATTTGATCCTACAAGGAGCCTCAAAAACTCCAGGCAAAGGGGTAGTTCTCGGCGGAGATGCCGGCTTTGGTCAGGGCATTGAAGAGGGTGGATTTGCCGACGTTGGGCAGACCGACGATACCGCACTGGAGAGACATGAAATTCCTTTTATAATCAAGGCACAATCGAGCCGAAAACCGGCATCGAGGACCTGCCGGACCCGCGCTACCCGTAGCGTGGGTGATGGCCGTGGTTATGAGGCAAAACAGCAAAACCGGAGCGGTTTCTCACGATTTTGTCTACATTTTGTCCACAAAAGTTGGCTATTTTAACCCTGTCCGAGGCCCTCCTCCAAAGGCTATCCGTCAAGCACTGCAGTATCATTCGAGACAAGGTCCTCTGCGGATTTTGTCTACGAGTTGGCCCTTGCTGAAGAACTGCTGGCAGAGCTAGACGCGCTACCGAACGTGTTCCACAAGATACGAAAAAGGGAGCGCAAGCCTAGCCCGAAGGCCAAGGAATGGGCGGCCCAGGTGCCGGAGTTGGCTGGGGTTGCAGGGCGGGCAAACTGGCAGGGCCTATGCTCGCACCTGAAAGTTGCAGTCGGCACGGACTCAGCGCGCAGGCGGCTGCGGGCGTGGGTCGCGGCTAATCGCCCCGGCTGGCCGGAAGTTCCGGATGTTTGAGTGCCGGCAATAATAAATGTCAGCATTTCGTTCGTTCGGGGGTTTCGGTTGCTAAACGAATTACCACCCCTCCAGAAAGCCCCGGGGTAAGTGCAGTAGTAGCACTGGAGGTGGCGAAGCTCGGGGCACCCTATTCCGCAAGCAGACCGAGTGCTGCTTGCAACAGTAAAGACGCGTAGCTCAGTGGTAGAGCGCCGGGAGGATTCCCCGCCACGACGGTGGTGGCCCTAGCAGGGCGTAAGGGGCTGGTTCAATCCCCCCTGGCTCTCCCAAGTCTCACCTAGCGCCAGCGCCTAGCGGCTGAGTAGAAGCCGCTGCACAGACCTTCTCGATAATTTCTTCCCCCATGCTCTCTGGCGGATATGCGCGAAGTTCCGGAGTGCCCGGCTCGTCCCAACTTGAGACGACGGCCCCGACGCCCATTTCCCCTTGGTGGTAGACGGCCTGCTGCATACCCGACTTCTTCTCAGTGCAATCAAAGAACTCAAGAGCAAGCAGGGAACGGTAGCGCTTACCGGCCTTCTTCTTGAGCGGCAGGCTAATAAGGGCCTTTGAGCTATCGAGGGTCCAGACCTGAACGAGGCCCGCGGCTCCTATCTTTACGCTGTTCTGGTCAAAGAACACCAAGTGCTTAACGCCCGTAGGGGTGCGGCCTTCGGCGACAAATTTCCAGGCCGCGTCGCCAGCAAGTGCCTCGGACGAAAGGTCGGCCAGCCCCAGCAGCGCAACGCACAACATCCTTTGAACCTGCCTCATGCCGCATTCCTCGATTGAGTAGCCAAGCAGCATTCTAGCGCGCTCACCAAGCCTTAAACGCCGAACTGCGAGCAAAGGTTGGCGTGACTGCGCAGGACGTCCTTGACGAGATTCTGAACAACCCGAAGGCTGCCTATTCTGCGCTTGGGCTGACGGGCTTCGAGCATAAGTGGACCATCGACAACTCGGACGCCCGTGCGCTGGCCAACGCCACAGGCCCCGCCAACTTCCCTTGGGATCCCGAGGTTACACATCCCGGTTGCACAGGAGGTTGCACAAAAACGGCGGTGTGCAACTTGCGTGTAACCGCGGAACAGTTCCAGTCCCTGCACAATGCCGACTCCGTGGGCGCACACCTTGGCCGGCACATCAAGCCGCACTTCCACTTCACCAAGGTGGCGTGACATGGGCCAGCTTCTGATTCTGGGTGTCCCGGTTCGCCAGGATTCTGAAGGCCGGTACTCTCTGAACGACCTACACCAGGCGGCCGGGGGAGAATCAAGGCATCAGCCGGCTCAATTCGTGCGGCTGGATTCGACGGATGCTCTGGTGAGAGAGATTGGCGTCGATATGGGAAATCCCATAACGGCAGTCCGCGGAGGTAATAACCAGGGAACCTACGTCTGCAAGGAACTGGTCTATGCCTACGCCAACTGGATCAGCCCGGCCTTCTACCTGAAGGTTATCCGGACCTTCGATGCCGTGGTGACTGGCGACCTGTCCATGCTTCCGGATTCGGTCATGGATGCCATGGCGGCGCGTTTCCTTCCGGCCATTGCCGACTACCTGCTTCCGCGTATCGGCGGAGTGAACAAGTCCGTTCTCAACAAGGCCATCGGGGAAGCACTGGACGCCCGCGCTGAGTCCCTGGCTCTTGGATACATTGCCGACAAGAACGCATGCCTTCGCTTCGGCAAGACGGCCGGGCAACTCTGGAAGTTCTACGGGTTCGCCCCGCTCAAGAATGGGCCGCAGTTCTTGAGCCGCATGCTGGTAGATGCCGGTTGCCAGATGGGCGGTTTCCAGCGTTCGGAAGTGGGCGGGAAGACCGCCAAGCTGTTCGACCCGGACAAGGCCCACGAATTCATGAAGGGCCGGCTGCGTGGCATCGATGCCTGCAACCGATACATCCAGCAGCGCAACGGACAAGCAACGCTGCACCTGACCCAGAAGCCAGGTTTCAGCCTGGTAGCTCAATAAGCCGGCCCGCCCGGCTTTTTTTACGCCCCTATGCCCATGACCCTGACCGCCGACGAACAACGCACCGAGGAAGAAGCCCGGTTCAAACTGGCACTTCGCAGCCAGATCCAGGCTTCCGCTGCGGCCAAGGCCGGCGGCCCGTCGCAAGTGTCCAGCCTGCAGCCCCTGGCCGTTCGCCTATTGGGGGAGTTCCACCGGGCGGCCCTGGACCGGCGCATGGCGGAAGAACGCTGGCTGCGTGACCTACGTCAGTACCTGGGGCAGTACGAGCCTGAGCAGGAGGCCCGGAGATTACGCGGGCCGCTACGCAGCGCGAAGTGCGTATTGGAAGGGCTGAAGCGGTCTGTTTGCCCCCGATGGCTCTGCGGGTGATGCCGGAATTACTGCAGTGCCGACCCCGTGTTCAAGGTGGGGGTATAACTTCGCCAAAATTATAAATAGTTTTGTTGTGAATGCGTAACTTTTGTTTTGTAAACCAAAGAGTTATTGCATGTGTGTTGTTTGTTTGGCATACTCCATATCAGTGGTTTCGCAAGCCTGCGGAGTCACCGAAAAGCGGCGGAACAGGGTGGTGGAACACCCCGACCGCCTGACCATCACGCAACTGATAAGGAATTGCATCATGGCTACTGAACATTCTACCAACTCCGCCAGCAACATCACCTTGGCAGACCAAATCCACGCCGCGGCCCTGAAGATTGCCGCCGACTTCACCGGGATGGAAGACCGCCTTCAGGGTTTCGCCCTGGTCGCCATCGGCACCGACTCAACCTCTACCTGTTCGGTATTAAGGTGATTCCCATTGGAGAGAGGTCAATAGACAACGCAGAACGACGGGCGATATCACTGCTTTTCCTTGGCATGGCGGGGTTTATGCCCATCATCAACATCGTCACGCAGGTAGTGGCCTTCAGGCGGGTTCGGCGGACGGGGACGGCCCAATGGGACGCTGGCAAATTCCAGGTTGTCTATGAAAATGGTAGTGCATGGAAATACGTTGCAGCAGCGGCGTTCGCATTTCTCATTTTCTCATTTTCTGGTGAGTTTCTGAAGCGGGCCGTAGAGTCCTCGGCAATACAGAGAGGAGGAGACTCGGATTACACAGAACACGCTACCATTAAGCAGCCACCTCCATCTATCGGCATCGTTGCCCCATTCAAACAAGCCAACCCTTCCATCCAACCTCCGCAAACCGGCCTTTATGGAGACCTAACGCCAAACAGGCAAATATATAGTCGTAGTCTTTACGGGGATTCTCTTAACTACCCTACATCGGCCACATCACAAAAAAACCCAAAACCTAGTGTCACCAAGTACCCGCTTCCAATAAATCCTAATAGTGGGTCAAATAATGTCGAAACCAATGGGTTAGGAAGTTGTGTATCTAAGCCGGTAATGACTGACAACGACTACCGTGCATGTGGAATCATTCCACCAGGTGCAAAGTAGATCCCATGTTGCCGTACGCTCGACGGATTATTTTTCTTGGCCACGATGGGAAAGCAGTGACTTTCCGAGTCTAGCCAAGCCGCTATCCTGAAAGGAGTGAACGATGGCATTTATAGACCTGCCAGATGATGAACTTCTTCTTGCCCTGTGCATCCTCAAAGAGCAACTGGACGACCCCTCCGCATGGTGCCGGGAATTACGGCGGCTCTATCACCCGGATATAAGCTCTCCCAAGACAACTGCAGATTCGGAGGCGCTAACGGAGGCGAGGCGCTGCCTGTACGACTTGGTCAAGGAACGCCCGCCCAGGCCAACGCTGAGCACGACAGAGGAGGATGATGGACTTCTGGCAGGGTTTCCCGGATTTCAGAAGTCGGGGTAGAAATAGGGTGCCAAACGGTTGGAGGGACGCCGCTCCCTCATCCTAACTGCTGAACGCAGCCCCGCAGAGGGCGAATTTTCTGACGTTCAACCATCTGGCAGGGCCATCATACGCCATCATCAACGGTTCGCTTTTTTCCGTACCGTTACCGGTGACGGTGACCAGATACCACTGACACCGGCCAGGAATCTCCCGTAATGCACCGCCTTCGACTCCGACCAGGCGCATGGTCCACCGAGGTCTCCTTGAAGTTAAGGAGATCCCCAGCCTTGGCTGAACAGAAATACTCATTATTGGGCCACGGACGGAAACTCAGCCATGAGTTTCACCAGATGAACGGGGTAACGATTCGTTATACCCTTTGGGGGAGGGGTATACGCACTCTACCGGCCGGTATCACCGTGGAAGGCCGTGAAACTCTGGTACATGGTCCGGTGTCGAAGGCAAAACGGTTAGCTGCAGCGCTTGCCCCGGCTGTGGATGTGCTGATAGAGCAAGGAGGCGCCGACTGGAGCCGGCAACGTTAGCCGCCTCCAGCGTAGAGTCCATGTTCGTGGTCGATCCATACTGGGTACAACACTTCCCCGATCCAAAAGCCGTGGATCCGCCCCAGTTCATCTCTCGCCAAAGAAAACTGCCAAGGCTGGCAGCCCTGTAACTGCTGGGAGAGGTGGGAGTAACCGTTCGGTTCGGATGTATCTTCCCACTTGATCTGATGGGAGCGGAGTGCCTTTCCTGTTTGCCGAAAGGCTTGGCATTCCATTGTGCTAATTTGCTTGAGCCGGTCGAACAAGGCGCCCAAGTATTGGTGTTTTTCCGCGGTATCTGGAATGCTAAACTTTTCGTGTTCAAGATCCAGATACTTGAACGAGAATCGCACCAATCCCTGATGAATCTGCTCAGGGGTTTTTACCGTGGACTCTTTCTTGGTTAGCTGTCCCTTATTGATCCTGGGGGGCATCATTCAATCCAATGAAAAACGCCTTCATTATGCCAACATCGAGAACGCGGTTGGACTCAGCGTCAGCGGGCAAGTCTCCTCGAGCAACAAGCCATGGCTGCTCGCCGTGAGTGCGCAGCTCTAACTCGTAACCGGAGTCAGATCCGTATGCGCCCAAGACTGCGTCAATGACTTCAACGAGATCCTTATCGAGGTCAGGCTTTACCACCTCTTCAAAAATGGGGTTCCAGCGGTATTGTTTGTACGTCCCGTACACCCCAGGCTGGACGGGACCATGAACCCATGCCTCAAGACGGTCATTGAACGCGGCCCCGCCGCGCAGGGCTAGGTGCCAGCCTTGGACATAGTAGAGGAGCTTCTGGAGCTTCAGATTGCTTACGGGATCTCCGGCCTCCTGAAAGAAGCGCACCATGTAACGGGCTACTTCCTGAGCAGTTGCCATATTTGCCTCACTTGATGTGTGTGTTTCGGACGGCAGGCGATGAACAACTCCCGCTCTGCACCGTACGTCGCTTGTCAGATTGTAGGTTTATCGATTTGCCATGTAAAGGAATCTGTGGCGACATGCACCAATCGGACTTAGGCAACACGAATTCGTTCCGGCTGCTGCCTCTCGATGCCCCCAACCCGGCCATCTTGAGCTTTTCACTCGCGTGGAACGTCACCACCCGCCGTGCACAGATGGGTATTTCCTCGCCCGTCTTGGGATTACGCCCAGGCCGCTCCAGGTTGTCTCGCAGCGTGAAGACACCGAAGCCTGACAGCTTGACTTCCTTGCCGGCCTCCAAGGTTGCGGAGATTTCCTCGAAGAAGGCTTCCACCATTTGCTTCGCTTCACGGATGGTCAGCCCGATGCCGTCTATGAGGTGCTGGGCAAGTTCAGCTTTGGTGAGGGTCATGGTTGGTACGGGTGGGTGGTAGGCCGTTTTTTCCGAATATGAGTACACATTGGGTACACAAGCCCGGAAAAGCAAAAGCCCGACCTTGTGGGTCGGGCTAAGTGCTTGATTATATGGTGGGCCCCCCGAGAGTCGAACTCGGCACCAATGGATTATGAGTCCACTGCTCTAACCAGGCATGAGCTAGAGGCCCTTTTGTTCCGCGCCGAGGGGGCGTGGAACGGTAAAACGGTGATGTAAGCATGGCGGGGAATGGTGGGCTGAAGCCCACCTTACCGGCCATTCCCCGGCAGAAACCCGGGGGATGTTAAACGATTATCAGGTTTCCGTGTCCAGGAAACTCCTCAAACGATCCGAACGGCTGGGGTGGCGCAGCTTTCTCAAGGCCTTGGCTTCGATCTGGCGGATGCGCTCCCGGGTCACGTCGAACTGCTTGCCGACTTCTTCCAGGGTGTGGTCCGTGTTCATTTCGATGCCGAAACGCATGCGCAGCACCTTGGCTTCCCGGGGCGTCAGGGTGTCCAGGATGTCCTTGGTTACGTCCCTGAGGCTGGCGTAGATGGCCGCGTCGTTGGGCGCCAGGGTCGCGGAGTCCTCGATAAAGTCCCCCAGGTGGGAGTCGTCGTCGTCGCCGATTGGCGTTTCCATGGAAATGGGTTCCTTGGAAATTTTCAGGATCTTCCTGATCTTCTCCTCGGGCATTTCCATTTTTTCCGCCAGGGTGGCCGGATCCGGCTCGGCTCCGGTTTCCTGCAGGATCTGGCGGCTGATGCGATTCATCTTGTTGATGGTTTCAATCATGTGCACCGGAATGCGGATGGTGCGGGCCTGGTCCGCGATGGAGCGGGTGATGGCCTGGCGAATCCACCAGGTGGCATAGGTCGAGAATTTGTAGCCGCGGCGATATTCGAACTTGTCCACCGCCTTCATCAGGCCGATGTTGCCTTCCTGAATCAGGTCGAGGAACTGCAGACCCCGATTCGTGTACTTCTTGGCGATGGAAATCACCAGGCGCAGGTTGGCCTCGGTCATCTCGCGCTTGGCGCGGCGGGCCTTGGCCTCGCCGGTGGACATCTGCTTGTTGATGTCCTTCAGTTCCTTCAGCGAAATCCCGATGCGGTCCTGCAGGTCGATGAGCTTCTGCTGTTGTTCGATGATGGCGGGGGCGGCGCGCATGAGTTGGGCGCCGTAGAGCTTGCCGGCGCCGATTTCACCCTTGAGCCAGTCCAGATTGGTTTCGTGCCCCGGGAACACCTTGATGAAGTGGGGCCGCGGCATGTTGCTCTTCCGGACGCACAGTTCCTGGATCTTGCGCTCGTGGTTGCGCACGTCCTCCACCATGTTGCGCACGGAGTCGCACAGGCGCTCGGTGATGCGGGCGGTGAAGCGGATGTTGAGCAACTCGTCGCTGATCTGCTGCTGCACCAACTGGTAGGCAGCGCTGATGGAGCCGTGCTTGCCCAGGGCCACCATCATTTTTTCCGACAGGGTGCGGATGATGGCGAAGCGCTCCAGGGCGTCGGTCTTCAACTGAGCCAGGGAGGCGGACACGGCGGCGCTGCCGTCGTCATCCTCGTCCACGACTTCACCGGCAGTTTCGTCTTCCAGGTCTTCCTCGGGGGGCGCCTCAGTGGCCTCGACGGCGTTGGGGTCGATGATGCCGTCCACCAGCTCATCGACGCGCATCTCGTCGTTTTCCACCTTGGCCGCCATTTCCAACATCTCGGCGATGGTGGAGGGGCAGGCGGAAATGGCCTGCACCATGTATTTGAGGCCGTCCTCGATGCGCTTGGCGATCTCGATTTCGCCTTCGCGGGTGAGGAGTTCCACGGAACCCATCTCGCGCATATACATACGCACCGGATCGGTGGTGCGGCCGAACTCGGAGTCCACGGAAGAGAGGGCCTGTTCCGCCTCCAGGGCCACGTCCTCGTCCTCGACGACGGGCGCCACGGCCTCGTTCATCAAGAGGGTTTCGGAATCCGGCGCCTCGTCGTAGACCGAAATCCCCATGTCGTTGAACGTGGAGATAATGGATTCGATCTGCTCGGCATCCACCATGTCGTCCGGCAGGTGGTCGTTCACCTCCGCATAGGTCAGGAAACCACGTTCCTTGCCCAGGGCGATCAGGTTTTTCAGGCGCGTGCGGCGGGCATCCAGGTCCGCAGGAGCGACGGCGGGATTGTCTCCCTCCGGCAACAGAACCTTGTCCTTGGCTTTGGCCGTTTTGCCTTTGGCAGTTTCTTTGCGGGGCGCTTTTTCCTTGGCCATGTTGTTCCTCTGCAAACCCGAACGGGCGATGTGCGGCAAACCCGCGATTATACTACAGACTCCCGGCCAGAGCCGAGGTTTTAACCCTATGTTTTTGCGCCAAAAGTTCTGTGTAGCGGCGCTTTTCTTCTTCGTTCAGGCCCGACTCGCGGGCCTTGGTGCTGAGGGCGTTGAACTCCTGGGTAGTCAAATCCTGGCGCAGGGCATCTACGTGATCGTTGAATTCCTTTTCCAGAACATCCTCGTCGGTCTTTTCGGAAAACACCTCCTGGGCGATTTCCAGCAGGAAGGATTCGTGGCGTGAGCCGCGAAAATGCTCGAGCACCATGCCCATTCCGCCCTTCGGCAGTTCGCCGTGGTCCACTGCATCGGCAAGATCCCGCAAAATCTCCCCCTCCGTGGCATCCATATTGAGGACTTCCACCGGCAGGTTGGCTGACCAGGTGGGCTTTTCCAGCACGATCTTCAGCAGGCGGCGCAGCTTCGGCGGCGGCGCCCGCCGTGGGCCGCCGCGAGCCGGTCCCTTTGACGTTTGGCGGGCCGGTGCGACCAAGGGCTGGAGGCCGCACGCCGCTTCCACCTCCCGGGCTTCCATCTGGGCCGCTGTTGCCAAGGCCTTGGTCAGCTGCAGGCGCAGGAGCGGGGCCTGGAGTCGGCTAATTAAGGGCTTGGCGTCAAAAATCAAGCGGGAGCGGCCTTCGGCACTGGAAAGATCGCTACGGGAGCGTAATTCCTGCAGCAGGAAATCCGTCAGCGGCATGGCCTCCTTCACTTGTGCATCGAAGGCTTCCACGCCGAATTCCCGTACATAGGAATCCGGATCATGTTCCTTGGGCAGGAACAGGAAGGCGGCGGACTTGCCGTCCACCATCTGCTCCAGGCTGGCTTCCAGGGCGCGCCAGGCGGCCTTGCGGCCGGCGTTGTCACCATCGAAGCAGAACACCACTTTTTCCGCCTGGCGCAACAACTTGTGTACGTGATTGGGCGTGGTGGCCGTGCCCAGGGTGGCCACCGCGTTGCCGACACCGAACTGGGCCAGGGCCACCACGTCCATGTAGCCTTCCACCACGATCACCGTGTCCCGGGCGCGAATGGTGGGGCGGGCCTGGGGTAGGCCATACAGTTCCCGACCCTTCTCAAAGAGGGGCGTTTCCGGTGAATTCAAGTATTTGGGTTCGCCCACACCCATGACCCGTCCGCCGAAACCCACAACGTTGCCCTTGCCGTCGATGATGGGAAACATGACCCGGTCGCGGAAGCGGTCGTAGCGACTGCCGGCCTCGTTGACGATGACCAGGCCCGCCTCCTCCAATTCCGCCGCGTCGTAATTCGGGAAGGCCTGTTTCAATCCATTCCAGCCGTCCGGCGCGTAGCCGATGCCGAAGCGGGCGGCGATTTCCCCGGTGAGGCCCCGCTGCTTCAGGTAGTCGATGGCGGCGGCGCTGAGCTTCAGTTGTTCCCGGTAGAACTTGGCGGCCCGGGCCATCACGTCCGTGAGGGAAGTGAACTTCTCGACCTTGTGTCCGTCGCCGGCGTGGTGCTGGCGCTCCTCCGGCACAGGGATGCCCAGTCGCGCCGCCAGATCCCGGATGGCGTCCGGGTAGGCGAGGCCCGAGTACTCCATGAGGAAGCCGATGGCGCTGCCGTGGGCGCCGCAGCCGAAGCAATGGTAGAACTGCTTGGAGGGGCTGACCGTGAAGGAGGGGCTTTTTTCGCTGTGAAACGGGCAGCAGGCTTGATAGTTCGCCCCCG
Source organism: Rhodocyclales bacterium (assembly GCA_043743785.1). Lineage (GTDB taxonomy): Bacteria > Pseudomonadota > Gammaproteobacteria > Burkholderiales > Rhodocyclaceae > JAQTNA01. The sequence goes on from JAYTVW010000027.1 coordinate 59,769, forward strand.
CCTTCTTCAGCGGCACATAGCGTTCCACCACATCCACAATGTCGATGCGGGTCAGCAGGTCCTGAATGAAGGATTGAGGGATCACTTTCGAAAGGCGTGAGGGGTGAGGAGTGAGGGGTGAGGAGTCTGCCGGACGCCACCTGTCGACCGCGCCAGAACGGCTTGGGGCCGAACTCCTTTCCCCTGGTTCTTAGCGCATCAATGCCGCTTTCACCAGGCCGGACACCTGGCCCATGTCGGTGCGGCCGGCAAGGGCGGGTTTGACGATGGCCATGACCTTGCCCATGTCGGCAGGGCCGGTGGCGCCGGATTCGGCCACGGCAGCGGCAATCACGGCGGCCACTTCCTCGGCGCTGAAGGGCTGGGGCATGTAGGCCGTCAGCACGACGACTTCGGCTTTCTCGGCGTCCACCAGGTCTGTGCGGCCGGCGGTTTCGAACTGGCTGATGGAATCCCGGCGCTGTTTCAACATCTTGTCGATGATGGCCACGATGGCGGTATCGTCCAGTGTGATGCGTTCGTCCACTTCCTTCTGCTTCATGGCGGCCATGAGCAGGCGGATGGTGCCCAGCTTCTGGGCTTCCTTGGCGCGCATGGCGGCCTTCATATCATCGGAGATGCGGTCTTTGAGAGGCATGGCGTAAGCGATCCATTCAGTGTGGCTGAAAGAGGAGGCGGGGAAAACGCAAAAAGCCTCGCCACAAGTGGCAGAGGCTTTCGCGATGACCCGCCTTCAATGGCCCCGGTTTCCCGGAGCCAAAGTTTTAGTACATCTTCGGCGGCAGCTGTTGGCTGCGAATGCGCTTGTGATGACGCTTAACGGCGGCGGCCAGCTTGCGCTTGCGCTCGGCGGTGGGCTTCTCATAGAACTCACGCGAGCGCAGTTCGGTCAGAACGCCCGTCTTTTCGATGGTGCGCTTGAAGCGGCGAATGGCGACTTCAAACGGCTCGTTTTCCTTGACGCGGACTCCCGGCATTGCAGTTCCCTTGATTGAATTTGGCGGAAAGCCGAGCACTCTACCTCACTTCAAAGCCAAGATCAAGCTGAAAATCAGGCAGGCTGTTTGGTGCTGCTGTTAATTCGCGCTTGCATTTGTAGGGCCGGCTTCAGCCGGCCAGGAATGTTAACGGCAGCGCTGGCGGGCGGGAGGCGACTCCGTGGGCGCGGCGAAATTTACGCATCGAACATCAAGCATCTGTTGCCTAACGATTTTTCTTGTGTTGCCGGAAATCCTCGCGTATAGTGCCGCCTCTTGGTGCGTTGCAGCATCGAAGGTTTTCTTACCTTCCAGGCAATGCCCACTTCGCGTCGTCCCCTGCCTCTCCTCCGCTTTCTTCAAGCGTGTCCCGATCGGCTGGTGCCGATATATTTTTGCGCTGCGTGCCCTGATGGCACCGCGGCGCTCGGACAATTTCGCTTGAAGGAGCACCATATGGGTTTTACTACCCTCAATTTGCACGAATCCGTTCTGAAGGCCGTCATCGACGCCGGCTATGACGCCCCCACCGCTGTACAGGCTCAGGCCGTGCCCGCCGCCATCGAAGGCCGGGACCTCATGGTTTCTTCCCGCACCGGCTCCGGCAAAACCGCCGCTTTCATGCTGCCCGCCCTGCACCGCTTGGCCCTGCCGGCCCGCGGCAAGGGCCGCGGCCCCCGCGTCCTGGTTCTGACCCCGACCCGGGAACTGGCCCAGCAAGTTACCCAAGCCACCATCAAGTATGGTCGCCACCTGCGCCATGCCAAGGCTGTCTCCATCGTCGGCGGCGTCGCCTATCCGGTGCAGAACCGCCTGCTGGCCCAGCCCTACGAAATCCTCGTCGCCACCCCGGGTCGCCTGATCGACCAGATGAAGAGCGGCCGCATCGACTTCTCCCGCCTGGAAACTCTGGTGCTGGACGAAGCCGACCGCATGCTGGACATGGGCTTCATCGAAGATATCGAGCACATCATCTCCGAGCTGCCGAAGGAACGTCAGACCCTGCTGTTCTCCGCCACCCTGGACGACCGTATCGGTCGCCTGGCCGGCAACATGCTGAAGGATCCCCTGCGCATCGAGATCGAAAGCACGGGCGAAGAAAAGGCCAACATCGAACAGCGTCTGCTTTATGCCGACGACCTGTCCCACAAGAACAAGCTCCTGGACCACATCCTGCGTGACGTGGAAGTGAAGCAGGCCATCGTGTTTACCGCCACCAAGCGGGACGCGGATCTGTTGGCCGCCAATCTGGACGAAGCGGGCCTCGGCGCTGCGGCACTCCATGGCGACATGGGCCAGGGCCAGCGTAACCGCACCATCATGCGTCTGCGTCGCGGTGAATTGCGTGTGCTGGTGGCCACCGACGTGGCTGCCCGTGGTCTCGACGTGGATGGCATCAGCCACGTGGTGAACTTCGACCTGCCCAAGTCTGTTGAAGACTATGTGCACCGTATCGGCCGTACCGGCCGCGCCGGCCGCAGCGGCATCGCCATCAGCTTCGCCAACCGTCGTGATCAGCGTCACGTCAAGGCCATCGAACACTTCACCAGCCACACCATCACGGTGCACACCGTGCCGGGCCTGGAACCCCGGATTCCGGTACGCGCCGGCTTTGATGGCCCCGCCCGCAGCGGTGGCGGCTATCGCGGCAATGGCGCTCCCGGCGGCAGCGGCGGTGGCTATCGCGGAAACAGCGGCAGCGGCGGCGGCTACCAGGGCAACGGCGGCGGCTATCGTGGCAATGCGGCACCCGCCGGCAGCGGCGGTGGCTATCGCGGAAACGCGGGGGCCGGCAACGGCGGCGGCGGTTACGGCGCCAACCGGGGCGAAGCCCGTACCGGCGAGCGCAAGCCCTTCGGCGAGCGGCCCTATGGCGAGAATCGCGGCAATTTCGCCGGTGATCGTCCCCGTTTCAACGACGACAACCGCGGCAATGTAGCGCCCCGTCCCCGTTTCGGTGATGACGACAACCGTGGCAACCGCATTGTGGACACCCGTCCCGCCCGTGTGGATGACGACAACCGCGGCAACGTGGCGGAACGTCCCCGTTTCGGCGCTGATCGTCCCGCTGGTGCCAAGCCTTTCGGCGACCGCAAGCCCTTCGGTGACAAGAAGCCCTTCGGCGACCGTCCCCGTCGTGAAGGCGGTTTTGGTGCCAAGCCCGCATTCAATCGCGGCGGCGACCGCTAAGCTTCAGGCCGTGATGCAGTAAAACCGGGGGGACTGGGCAACCAGTCCCCCCGGTGTCGTTTACTGTGACAAGCTTCAAGTGGAAAGTTTCTTGAACCCGGAACCTTGAGTCATTATCCTTGCGCGCCATGATCTCCCTGCGAATTTCATTATTTCTGTTCCTGTTGTCCATGCCCCTGGCCCATGCCCAGTCCGCGCCAACGGCGGCCCCCCTGTCCGAGGCAGAAACAAAAGGTATCAAGGCCCGGGCCGAAACCCTGCACAAGGAGGCCAAGGCACGGCAACAGGCTGCGGATAAAAAACTGTCCACGGACAAGGCCGCCTGCTATTCCCGTTTCCAGGTGAATTCCTGCCTGGAGGACGAGGACGAGGCCTATCGCCTGGATTCCGAGGCGGCCCACAAGCTGGGCAGGGAGGCCAACACCCTGGAGCGGGATCTGCGCGCCCGGGAGTCTGCGGAAAAAGCGGCCGGTTTCGCGCCGGAGGCCCAAAGGAAGGCAGAGGCGGAGCGTTTGCGTCAGGAACAGGCGCAGCAACTGGAAGATTTCGCCAAGCGGGCCGGTGAACGGGCGGAGCGGGTCCAGGCCGGCGCGGCGCGGGAAGCAGAGCAACAGAAAACCTTGCAACAGTCCGTTGCCGCCCAGCAGGCCCAGCGGCAAAGGAATGCTGAGGCGCAACAAAGGGCCACAGCGGCACGCCAGAGTACCAGCGCCCAAAAGACCGCTCTGGAACAGGCAAAACAGCGCAAGCAGGCGGCTCAAGCGCAGGAGCAGAAGCTCATGGAGAAAAAGACCGAGCCGAAACCTGAAGCCGCAGCGCCGGTTGAGAAAAGGCGTCCTGATGAGCGCTAATCTTCATCGGATCGGGCGTTTGTGGGGCCGGCTTTAGCCGGCCAAGGCTTTTGTGTGTGCTGCCTGACAAAACGGGGGCGTTGAAGAGCTTGTCGGGTTGAAGCCCGATGACTCTCCAAGTCCTGGTTTTCTCGGCGCCTCGGCGTTTCAACAATTTTCCCCCGGGGTCAATTGTTTCGGGCATCAGTCTCAGCTTCCAGCCGGATGGTGCCCATCAATTCTGGGTGATGGCCGGTCTTGCCGGCGTAGGTGGCGCGGATGCGCTCCATGTCCCGGGCTGGGTCGCCGCAGGTTTCCAGCCACAGGGCGACGCCCAGTTCCCGCCGGGGGTAGTCGATATAGCCCAGGCCCACAGGGATCCGGGCGGCTTCGGCCAGGCGGTAAAAACCGGATTTCCAATGTTCCGTGCGGGAACGGGTGCCTTCCGGCGCTAAAGCCAGGATGAAGCGCTCCCGGCGGCGGAATTCCGCCGCCATCTGGCCGACGAAACCCGTGCGCTCCCGCCGGTTTACCGGCACACCACCCAGGGCGCGGAACAAGCCCCCGAGGGGTCCGCTGAACAAGCTGTCCTTGGCGGCCCAGCTCACCGGCAGGCCCAGGGCGCCGATGGCCAGCATCGCGAGAATGAAATCCCAGTTGGAGGTGTGGGGGTAGAGGATGACCAGGGCCTTTGGCCCCGGTTGCGGTGGGTATACCAGGCGCCAGCCCGCCAGTCGCAGGATCGAGCTGCAGATCCTGCTCAGGAACCGCCGGGCAGGGCTCACGACGGCATGACGGCGGTTTCCGGCGCCGTATTGTCCAGGGGGGCCACCCGGAAGCTACCACGTCCGTCGCGTTTGGCCCGGTACATGGCCAGGTCCGCCTGGCGCATGAGGCTTTGCACGTCCTGCCCATGTTGCGGATGGATGGCGACGCCGATACTGGCGCCGATCTGCAGGTCGGCACCCTCGTCATGGAAGGGGCGGGCCAGTTCATGCACCAGTTTTTCCGCCACCTGCAGGGCCTGTGCCCCATCGTGCAACTCGTGCAGCACCACGACAAATTCGTCGCCACCGAGGCGGGCCACGGTGTCGCTGGCGCGGACCTGGCCGCTCAGGCGGTGCGCCACTTCCACCAGCAGGCGGTCGCCGACGGCGTGGCCCCAGGTGTCGTTGACCGGCTTGAAGCCATCCAGGTCGATGAGCAGCACGGCCACTGGCAGGCCGCTGCGCTGGCTATGGGCCAGGGCTAGTTCGATACGGTCATACAGCAGGATACGGTTGGCCAGTCCGGTGAGCGGGTCGTGGTGCACCAGGCTGCGCAACTGCTGTTCCTGGTGCATCAGGCGCGCGTTGGCGTCCGCCAGTGCTCTTGTACGCTCCCGTATGCGGTCTTCAAGTTCCTGCTCGGAGCGCTTCAGGCCATCCACCATGGCCTGCTGCGCCTGCAGGGCCTGGGCGTTGGCCAGCTCCTTCTCAGCCCGCAGGACGTTGATGCGATCTGCCAAGGCAAAGGACAGGAGCAGCATTTCCAAGGCCGAGCCGATCTGCATGGCATAGGTAGTAAACCAGTTGGTCGGCAGCCAGTTCAGGTTGCGCAGGCCCAGGGCCGCCACGCCCACCAGCAGCAGTGTCCAGGCCAGCAGGAAATAGCGGGCTCCCGGGTGGCCCCGCAGCAGGCAGACCACGGCGCCGCTGACGGCCACGGCGGAAAACACGGTGCCGGTAAGGGAGACGAGGATGGCCGCATCCCGGTAGGGCAGCAAGAGCGGCGAGACGGCGCCGAGGGCAAATATGCCGGCCAGGACCAGGATGGCTTTGTCCAGGGTGGGCACGGTGCGCCGGGTTTCCAGGAAGCGCCGGGTGAACAGAGCGCCGAAGAGGCCGGTGAGGCCCATGCCGCTGGGCAGGGAAATATTGCCCCAGGCGGGCCAGTCCGGCCACAGGAACTGGTTGCCCAGGCCGTTCATGGAGGCTTGCGCCACCGCCATGCCGGCAACGAAGAGCACGTAGGACGAGAACAATGGATCCCGCAGGGACAGCCATAGCAGCAGGTTGTAGAGCATCAGCGCCAGCAGCATGCCGAAATACAGGGACAACAAGGCGTAGCTTTCCCGGTCGTGGCTGTGGAAGGCCTCGGCGGCCCACAGGGTCAGGGGCACGGTCAGGGTGCCGTCGGAAGTTACCCGGAGAAAGAGGGTCTGCTGTTCTCCCTTGGTCAGTTGCAGGGGAAACACCAGGTTGCGATGGGGGTAGGGACGCTCGGAAAAGGGTCGGAGGTCGCCGCCGCTCTGGCGACGCCAGGTACCGGTGCCATCCGGTGTAAACACCTCAACCCGATCCAGGGACGGAAAGGCCGCTTCCAGCAACCAGGGGATGTCCGCCAGGGGGCGTACCGTGAAGCGCAGCCAGTAGGCGGAGCGGGAATAGCCGAAATTTACGTCACCCCCCGGCGGCAGGGGCGCAAAGCGGGGCGCTGCGGCGGCTGAGCGGACATCCGCCAGTTCCATCTTCTGGCCCGGATCTTCCAGAAACTCGAGGAAAGCGACGAGGGCATGACCGTGCCCCTCTTCCGCCTTCAGGATCGGGGCTGCGGCCCAGGCCGGCGAGAGCAGGAATGCCAGCAGCACTGCCAGGCCAAGCGTGATCCACGGAGCAAGTTTCAAACGGCGATCCTTTCTTCCATGAACAGGCGGATTGCCCGCAAACCAAGCCGGAATCCTATTACATTTTGCCCCTAGCCCCAGGGCTATCGCTTACGCCGACATCGTAAACCTTGAACGAAAAATTGTTTACAGTCAATGCGTTATGACATTAACCTGTAACCGAGCGAAGAATCGTGTTTACTCTCGTCTTTTGAGGAGAGCAAACGATGATGCGGGTAGAGGCATTTTCCGGACTTCCGGAGACCCGCAAAGGTCCGGCGATCCGCTATAGCGTGACTGAAATTTTGACCTTGGCTGTCAGCGCGATTTTGTGTGGCGCCAATAACTGGATGGAAGTCGCTGACTGGTGCAAGGATCGACGTGGCTGGCTGGGGGACTATACGGATTTTCGCTATAGCCGCGGCACGCCTTCCCATGACACGTTCGGAAATGTGTTTCAGTCGCGCCAGGACCGGCCACTCCGCGCAGAACTTCTCCACCCTACGAAAATTCGCCCTGACCGCCTTACAAAAGGAAGAAGGCGCCAAAAAAAGCCTGCGCCGTCGTCGCACCCAAGCTGACCTCGATCCCGTCTATCGAGAAGCCCTTCTCAATCTCGCCTTCCCCCTGGGGGCACCCAAAAAAATCTAGCCCCCCCGCGTAAGCGATTACCCTGGGCGAGGGGAGCGCAGTAAGTCGCTGTCGCGACTTTCACGCTAAACTGTCGCCCTTTGTGCAACGCGGGAAAAATCATGTCCGTAGTTCAATGGTCCGAGGGCTTGGCCTTGGGGGTGGCGTCCATGGACGACATCCACAAGGAGTTTATCGCCCTGCTGCAGGCCCTGGTGGCCGCCTCCGACGAGGAATTCCTGCCGCGCCTTGCGGCCTTCAATGCCCATTGTGAGGAACACTTCGACCAGGAAAGCGTGTGGATGAAGGAATGCGGTTTCCCGCCCATCCATTGCCACGAAGAAGAGCACGACAAGGTACTCGCGGTGCTGAAAGATGTGCAGCAGCGCGTGGCCAAGGGGGATCTGGCCCTGGGCCGTACCCTGGCAAGGGAACTGACCCCCTGGTTCGAACACCACGCTGCCACCATGGACACCATCCTGGCGGTGTACATGCAGCAGCAAAACTATGTTGCGGAGCGGGACCTGCTCCAGAAAGGCCGGCCGGCCCGTAGCACGGAGCCCCAGGCCTGCTGCACCGAGCCAGCCAAGTGAACGCCTCCCCGGCGCCTACGGCGACCATACCCCATGACTCTGACCGCCGTTTCGGCGGTGTTGCCCGGCTCTACGGACGAGCGGCCCTGGCGCGCTTTCGCACGGCCCACGTCGGCGTCATCGGTATCGGCGGCGTGGGTTCCTGGGTAGCGGAGGCACTGGCCAGAAGCGCCATCGGCCGGATCACGCTCATTGACCTGGACCATGTAGCGGAATCCAACATCAACCGTCAGGTACATGCCCTGGAACCGGAACTCGGCAAGGCCAAGGTCAGTGCCATGGCGGAACGCATCCGCGCCATTAATCCGGATTGTCAGGTGGATGAGATCGAGGACTTTGTCGAGCCGGACAACCTGGAGGCGACCCTGGCCCGGGGCTACGACTTCGTGGTGGATGCTATTGATGGCGTGAAGGCCAAGGCGGCCCTCATTGCCTTCTGCCGGGAGCGGGGCATTCCCCTCATCACGGTGGGCGGCGCCGGCGGGCAGATGGATCCCACGAGGGTGCAGGTACGGGACCTCTCCCGCACCGAGCAGGAACCCCTGCTGGCCCGGGTACGCAAGATGCTGCGGCAGAAATACGGCTTCCCGCGTAGCGTGAAACAGAAGTTCCACATCGAGGCGGTGTTTTCCGACGAGCAGATTCGCATGCCCACGGCCGAAGAGGCTGCCTGCGACGTGGACAGCCACGAGGCTACCGACCCGGCCGGCATCAGCGGCCTCAACTGCGCCGGCTACGGCTCTTCCGTCTGCGTCACCGCCACCTTCGGCCTGGTAGCCGCTTCACGGGTGCTGCTAGCCCTCTGCGACCCATCTTTTGAAACGCAGAAGCGCAGAGGCGCAGAGGCAGACGAGGAAAAGCAACAGGCAGCGGCAAACCAGGATATCCCCGCAGACTAAGGGCCTCTTACAGACAAGCAGACAACGGTTTTCTCTGCGCCTCCGCGCCTCTGCGTTTCAATTCAGATTTTTTCAGACTCAAGGAATCTCCATGCCCGTCTTCGAATGGTCTGCCATCTATGTCCTCAGCGTGCCGGAAATGGACAAGACCCACGAGGAGTTCGCCCTGCTCCTCAACGCCGTGGCCGATGGCCCGGACACGGAACTGCTTGCCCGTTTCGACACCTTCATCGCTCACACGGAGGAACATTTCGCGCGGGAGAACCGCTGGATGCAGGAACTGGGTTTCCCGCCGGACCACTGCCACATGGGGGAGCACGAGCGTGCGCTGAAGGTGCTGCAGGCGGTCAGGAAGCGCGTGGCGGAAGCGGACGACTTCGCCCTGGGCCGGCGCCTGATAGGGGAACTCCCCCTGTGGTTCGACAACCACGCCTCCATCATGGATGCGCCCCTGGCCCACTACCTCAAGGAAGGCGGTGTGCCGCCTGAGGATGCGGCCAGTTGCGGCGGTTGCGGCTGAGGCACCCTCATGTAGGGGCGAACAAGTTCGCCCCTACAGCAAGAAGGCAGGCCCGCTGGCCTGCCTTCTTCATTGAGGCGAGTCGGAATTATTCCCCGCCGAGCTGGATCGGACGGGCGTTGACCGGCTGGGTCGGGCGGGCGTTCATGGGGTACATGGCGCCGAAACGGGCGTACTGGGGCCGGGAGACTTCCACCGGAGTGTTCAGCACCAGCCAGTTCACGCCTTCGGAACAGGGCGGCGTGGTCAAGGAGCCGGAGAAGTTGTAGTAGCTGCGCTTGGCGGGCAGCAGGTCCGCCGGATTGAAGCTGGCGCCGGCCACGGTCACTTCCTTGCCGGTTTCCTTCGGCAGGTTGTCCCAGATCTTCTGCACGAAGGCACTTTCCGCGCCCTGCTTGAAGAGCACGCCGACCACGGCCAGTTTGCCCTCCGCGCTCTTGTGCACCATGTGGGCCACCATCTCGTAGGACTTGCCGTCGATTTTCTCTTCAGAAGGACGATGAAAGTGGAACTGCTTCAGCTCGTAGGTCTGGCCGCCGATGCTGATGGTGCTGCCACCATCCACGTTTACCTGGATGGTGTGGCCGTTGTCGATGATCTTCAGGGCTGAGGGCTTGTAGGCGAAGGCAATGGGGCCAAGGGCCGACTTGCCAGCCTTGGCCGTGGTGATGTCGATGGGCGACTGAACCTTGCCGATGGAGCAAGTGCCGAAATCCTTTTCCAGCTTGCCCCAGGCGGCGGGGCCGGTTTCCCCTTCGTAGCTCCAGTGGGGGGCGTGATGCTCCGCCGCGTGCTTGTGTTCGGCGGCGAAAGCGGCAAACGGCAGGGCGGCGGCAATGGCCAGGACGGCGGCGGTGCGAAGTTTCATGGGTCTCTCCAGGTGCTGTTGTTAAAAGCCCCGGACTTGCCGGGGCCATTGAAGTTTATCAGTTCCCGCTTAGCGGGCAAGCAAATCAGCCCGCCTTGCCCCAGGAATCCCTGAGGGTCACGGCCCGGTTGAACACCGGCGCACCGGGCTGGGAATCCACCCGGTCGGCGACGAAATAGCCGTGGCGCTCAAACTGGAAGCGATCTTCGGCCCGGGCATCCTTCAGGGACGGCTCCAGATAGGCGCTGATAAGCGTCTTCGAGGCCGGATTCAGGTCATCCAGGTAGTTGCGTTCCAGGCCCTCCGCATCGCCTGCGCGGCGAGCGCCAGGATGGGCATAGGCGAAGAGGCGGTCGAACAGGCGGATTTCACACTGGTAGGCATGTTTCGCCGACAGCCAGTGGATATTGCCCTTGACCTTGTAGTTGTCGGCGCCGGGGGTGCCGGACTTGGAATCCGCCAGGTACTCGCAATGCACGGCGGTGACATTGCCGGCGGCATCCGTGTCGAAGCCAACGCATTGCAGCACGAAACCGTAGCGCAGGCGCACCATGCTGCCCGGGCGGGGATCCCCGGTGGGTGTTTCGCCGGGGGGCGACAAGCGGAAGAAGCCCTTGGTCGGCACTTCCATGAAATCCTCCCGCTCGATCCACAGCTCCTTCGAGAAAGGCACCACGCGCTTGCCCAACTCCGGTTTCAGGGGATGGTTGGGGGCGAAACACTCCTCCTCCTGAGCTTCCGGATAGTTGTCGATAACGAGCTTCAGCGGGTCCAGCACGGCGATCCGGCGCTCGGCACTCTCGTTCATCACCTCCCGCATACAGTCTTCCAGGATGGTGTACTCGATCCAGGAATCCGACTTGGTCACGCCGTTGCGTTCGTTGAAGAGGCGCAAGCCTTCCGCCGTGTAGCCGCGGCGACGGGCGCCGGCCAGGGTCGGCAGGCGCGGGTCGTCCCAGCCTTCCACGTGTTTATCCGTCACCAACTGAATCAGGCGGCGCTTGGACAGCACCACGTAGCTCAGGTTGAGGCGGGCGAACTCGTACTGGCGGGAATGCCAGGGCAGCACCGGCGCCAGGGCATCCAGCAGCCAGTCGTAGAAGGGGCGCTGGTCCTCGAACTCCAGGGTGCAGATGGAGTGGGTGATGCGTTCGATGGCATCCTCGATGGGATGGGCGAAGGTGTACATGGGGTACACACACCACTTGTTCCCCGTGCGGTGATGCTCGGCGTGGCGAATGCGGTAGATGGCTGGGTCCCGCAGGTTGATGTTGGGCGCCGACATATCGATCTTCGCCCGCACGATGTGGGTGCCTTCCGGGAACTCGCCGGCACGCATGCGCCGGAACAGATCCAGGTTCTCATCTACAGAGCGATCCCGGAAGGGACTGTTCTTCCCCGTTTCCGTCAGGGTACCGCGATAGGCGCGCATGTCCTCGGCGGACAAGCTTTCCACATAGGCCTTGCCTTCCTGGATGAGGAACTCTGCGAAGGCGTACATGCGGTCGAAGTAGTCGGAGGCATAAAAGAGGTTCTCCTTCCAGTCGAAGCCCAGCCAAGCGACCGCCTCCAGGATGGAATCGACGTACTCCTGCTCTTCCTTCTCCGGGTTGGTGTCATCGAAGCGCATGTGGCAGACGCCATCAAAGTCCCGGGCCAGACCGAAATTCAGGCAAATGGACTTGGCGTGGCCGATGTGCAGGTAGCCATTGGGCTCCGGCGGGAAGCGGGTGGCGATGCGGCCGCCCCATTTGTTGGTGCGGATGTCCTCGTCGAGGATCTGACGCAGAAAGTTAGACACGGGGGCGGGGGCCGCGCTGGCGGCTTTGTCCTTGGCCATGGAGGCGATTCCTTGCTGAATTCGATGCCGAGATTGGCGTTGGCCGCCATTTTAACGGTGGAAGGGCTTTTGTGCGCTGCACCCGCTTGATTGGCACTCAAGTTCCCGCCCAATGTCTCGTTATAGCGGTTCGCGGTATGTTTTGATCGGGGCACCGGGAACGAACTACTCGGGGGATTCATGCAATCGACAGAAGAGGGGTGGCTGCGCCGCAAGGCGGGCGCGCTGGCGGTATTTGCCGCCGGTGCCTGTCTGTCTTTGCTCGCCTGGCACTGGACCTTGGACGTGGTGCAGGACGAATCCCGGATCCAGTTCGAGAAAGCCGCCGACGAGGCGGTAGATGGCATTCAGGCCCGTTTCCGGGTGTACACCACGATCCTACTGAGCACCCGGGCCTTGCTCATGGTGAACGAGGATTTGTCCCGGGCTGGCTTTGAGCGCTTTCTGATCAACCTGGACCTGGAACGCAACTTCCCCGGCACCAATGGCGTGTCCTTCACCCGCTACCTGGCCGCAGATCAGAAAGAGCGTTTCGAAGCCCGGGTACGCGCGGAAGGCCGCAAGGAGAAATTCACCGTCTGGCCGTCTGGCCGGCGCAGCGACTATTACGTCCTCGATTACATCTACCCCCTGGAACGCAATGCCTCGGCCTTTGGCCGGGACCTGGGGGCGGACCCCGTCCGGCGCGCCCAACAGGAAGCCACCCGGGATGTGGGCCAACTGAGCATCTCCGGCCGGGTGGAGTTTGCCCAGGCACCGGGGCAGGCCGGGGTGTCCCTGCGCCTGCCGGTGTATCGCCACGGCATGGCCATCGATACACCGGCACAACGACGAGAGGCCCTCATCGGGCTGGTGGGGGCCGGTTTCTTGATGGATGAACTGGTGGGCAGCGCCCTCCGGCCGGTGCGCGGCCTGACCGTCGGCATACACGATGCCGGCGAGGTGGGCGGCAAAGCAGAGTCGCCCCGCCCGGATAACCTGCTTTACACCAATGCTGTCGGCGTGACGGATACCCGTCTGGCGCCCCTCGCCCTGACTCGGGATCTGGCGGTCGGCGGACGCCTGTGGCGCTTCGCCTTCCAGTCCCTGCCGGAGGCCAACTGGAGCCGCCGCCATGGGCTGCCCCTGCAGACCCTGTCCGGCGGCCTGCTATGCAGCCTGCTCCTGGCACTCATCATCCAGAACCTCATCGACTCCCGTCGCCAGGCCAGGGCGGAACTGCTGCGCAGCGAACAGGCCCTGGTGGAAGTCTGCGAAGCCCGGGCCGCCCTGCTGGTGAGCGAAAGCCGCTTGCAGCGCATGGTGGACCATCTGCCCACCGGCGCCCTGTATGTGCAGGGTGAAAACATTTTCTTCAACCAGGCCCTGGAACGCATCACCGGCTACCAAAAGATAGAACTGCCGGATCTGAACACCTGGTTCGCCGCCCTCTACGGTCCCAGGTCTACGGAAGTCCGCGCGCTTTACGAAGCGGCCCGCGCAGCCGGCTTCCCCGCACCGGTGGAACTGCCCATCCAGACCCGGGATGACACTACCCGCTTCGTGGAATTCGCCGCCTATGGCGACGCACAAGGCGAGGTCTGGGTCATCCAGGATATTACCGAGCGCAAGGCGGCAGAAGCCGAATTGCGCCTGGCTGCCAGCGTCTTCGAGAACAGCAGCGAAGCCATACTCATCACCGACGCCCAGAACCGCATTATTTCGGTCAACAAGGCCTTCGAGACCATCACCGGCTACAGTCAGGAATCCGTGCGCGGCCAGAATCCGAAACTGCTCAGTTCCGGGCGCCATCCGCCGGATTTCTACCGGGACATGTGGGCGCAGATCAATACAACGGGCCACTGGTCCGGTGAGATGTGGGACCGCAAGCGCGGCGGCGCCATTTATCCCAAGTGGCTCAACATCAGCGCCATCGCTGACGCCAGCGGCCAGGTGAGCCACTATATGGGGGTCTTCAGCGACATCACCGAACGCAAGGCGGCAGAGGAACGCATCCAGTTCATGGCCCATTACGACCCCCTGACCCGCCTGCCTAACCGCACGCTCCTGCAGGAACGCATCAGGGCCGCCCAGGTGGCGGCGGAGCGCACCAGCCACAAATTTGCCCTGCTCTTCCTCGACCTGGATCATTTCAAGACCATCAACGACTCCCTTGGCCACGCGGTCGGGGATCGGCTGCTGCAGGCGGTGGCCGGGCGTATCGACGGCTGCCTGCGCAAAATGGACACGGTGGCCCGGCTCGGTGGCGACGAGTTCGTCATCGTCGTCACGGAAACGTCCGGCAACGAAGAGGCCGCCCACATGGCCTCCCGCATACGCCAGACCCTGTGTGAGCCTTACCTCATCGACGGCCATGCCCTCAACACCACCCCCAGTATCGGCATCAGCATCTACCCGGACGATGGCTGGGATGGCGACGTCCTCATCAAACACGCGGACATCGCCATGTACCACGCCAAGGAAGCGGGGCGGAATGAAATTCGCTTTTTCAACCGGGGCATGAACGAGCGGGCACTGGCGCGCCAGGAAATCGAAAGTAGTCTGCACCAAGCCCTCTCACGGCAGGAATTCCTGCTGCACTACCAACCCCAGATCGATCTGCAGAGCGGTGAAATCGTCGGTTGCGAAGCCCTGGTCCGTTGGCAGCATCCACAAAATGGCCTGGTGCCCCCCGGCATATTCATTCCTGTGGCAGAGGAAACCGGCCTCATCCATCCCATCGGCGAATGGGTGCTAAAGGAAGCCTGTCGCCAGAACGTCGCCTGGCAACAAGCCGGCCTGCCGGCCATCACGGTGGCGGTCAACCTTTCCGCCGTGCAATTCCGCCAGAGCACCCTGCCCGCCGATGTCGCCACTGTCCTGGCCGAATCCGGTCTGGCGCCCCATTACCTGGAACTGGAACTCACCGAGAGCACCGTGATGAAGAACGTGGAGTCCACCGTCGCCAGTCTGCACGCCCTCAAGGCCATCGGCGTGACGCTTTCCATTGACGACTTCGGCACCGGCTACTCGGGGCTCTATTGCCTCACACGCTTCCCCGTGGACCGGCTGAAAATCGACCAGTCCTTCGTGCGTAGCATCGGCGCCGACGGCGGTGACGCCATCGCCATCGCCATCATCAACATGGCCCGCGGCCTGGGCCTGAGAACCGTGGCGGAAGGTGTGGAAACAAGCGAACAGCGGGCCTTCCTGCACGCGCACCGCTGCGATGAAGCGCAAGGCTATTTCTACGCCCGCCCCCTGCCGGCGGAGGATTTTGCCACCTTCCTACGCAAACACCTGGAAGAGGGAGAACGCCCAAGACCCTGACGGGTCAAGCGCCCCCGCCCCTTGCCGGGGTACAATCGGGCCTCCCGCTTGTACCCCGGCATTTTCATTTCAGAATCATGGCATTCAACGGTTTCCTCGCAGTCGGCATCGGCGCGGCCCTGGGCGCCTGGTTGCGCTGGGCACTGGGCATGGGCCTGAACCCCCTGTTCCCCACCGTGCCTCTCGGCACCCTGGCGGCCAACCTGCTGGGAGGCTATCTGGTGGGCATAGCGGTGGCCTTCTTCGGCCAGCATCCCGGCCTGTCGCCGGAAGCCCGACTGTTCGCCATCACCGGCTTCCTGGGCGGGCTCACCACCTTCTCGACGTTCTCCGCCGAAGTGGTCACGCTTCTGGCGCGAGCGCAGTATCTCTGGGCACTGGCCTCGGCTGCCACCCATCTGTTTGGCTCCCTGGCCATGACCGCCTTGGGCATGTTCACCGTCAAAGCACTGGAGGCTTGATATGAAAGGCGTTTGTCTGACGTTCTTCGTGCAGGAAAACCACAAGCTGCATGAACTGCTGGCCTATGAGTGGCTGCTGGAACGGGCTCGGAAACTGGGCATTCCCGGTGGCTCCGCCGTGCGCGCCCTGGCCGGCTTCGGCCGCCATGGGCGCATACACGAAGACAGCTTCTTCGAACTCACGGGGGATCTGCCGGTACAAGTCGAATTCTTCATCACCGAAGAAGACGCCGCCCGTCTGCTGGCAACGGTAGAAGCGGAGAAAGTTTCCGTCTTCTTCGTGAAGACCCCAGCCGACTTCGGCGTGACCTGCCCCGGCGAAAAACCCGCTTGAAACACAAGCTCTGAATTCACCGCAGAGGCGCAGAGACGCAGAGAAAACCTTCTCAAACGATCCACCTGCGCCTCTGACGTGTGCTGTTGTCCCGCACACATTTTTTCCTCTGCGCCTCCGCGCCTCTGCGGTTCAAATAATTCTTCTGTGACTCCCGAACTCGAAAATCTTCTTTCCGCCTGCATGAGCGCGGACCGTGCGGCCTTGCGCCGGGCAGTGCCGCGTAAGGCCCGCAGCCTGGCCGACCTGTCACCGGAACTGCTGGCCCGCCTGGAACGCTCCGGCGCCCGCCGCGCCGCCCGGATGGAAAACCGCCCCAAGCCGGACTTCCCGGAGGAACTGCCGGTCAATACGCGCCGGGAGGAGATTGCCCAGGCTATCCAGAAACACCAGGTCATCATCGTCTGCGGCGAAACCGGCTCCGGCAAGACCACCCAGTTGCCCAAGATCTGCCTGGAACTGGGCCGGGGCACGGCCGGGCTCATCGGCCACACCCAGCCGCGACGCATCGCCGCCCGGGCCACGGCAGCACGCATCGCCCAGGAACTCAACTCGGAACTGGGCAAGATCGTCGGCTACAAGATCCGCTTCACCGACCGCTCATCCTCCGATAGCTACGTGAAGCTGATGACCGACGGCATCCTGCTGGCGGAGACTCAGGGCGATCCGCTCCTCTCCCAGTACGACACCCTGATCATCGACGAGGCCCACGAGCGCAGCCTCAACATTGACTTCCTGCTGGGCTACCTGAAGCAGCTCCTCTTGCAGCGGCCGGACATGAAAGTCATCGTCACCTCCGCCACCCTGGACGCGGAACGTTTCTCGAAGCATTTCGACGGTGCCCCGGTGATCGAGGTCTCCGGCCGCCTCTTCCCCATCGAAGTGCGCTACCGACCTCTCGATGAGAAAGACAAAGACCTGTCGGCGGCCATCGTCGAGGCGGTGGATGAAGTGCAGCGCATCGGCTCCGGCGATGTGCTGGTGTTCCTGCCGGGTGAACGGGAAATCCGCGAGGCGGCGGAGGCCTTGCGCAAACACCACAAGCCCGGCACGGAAATCCTTCCCCTGTTTGCCCGCCAGTCGGCCCAGGAACAGTCGCGCATCTTCGCCTCCGGCGGCGGCCGCCGGGTGGTGCTGGCCACCAACGTGGCAGAAACCTCACTCACGGTCCCGGGCATCCGCTACGTGGTGGATTCGGGCCTGGCCAGGGTCAAGCGCTATTCGCTGAAGAACAAGGTGGAGCAGCTCCAGGTGGAGGCCATCGCCCAGTCCGCCGCCAAGCAGCGGGCCGGCCGCTGCGGCCGGGTTTCCAGCGGCGTGTGCATCCGGCTTTATGCCGAGGACGACTTCAACAAGCGCCAGGGCCACACGGACCCGGAGGTGCAGCGCTCGTCCCTGGCCGGCGTGATCCTGCGCATGAAGTCCCTGCACCTGGGGGACGTGGAAGACTTTCCCTTCATCGACCCGCCTCCGTCCCGGGCCATCGCCGACGGCTACCAGTTATTGTCCGAACTGGGGGCCATGGACGACGAGAAACAACTTACTGCCACCGGCCGGGAGCTGGCCAAGCTGCCCCTGGACCCGAAGATCGGCCGCATGATCCTGGCGGCCCGTAACCACGGCTGCCTCAAGGAAATGCTCGTCATCGCGGCGGCCCTGTCCTCGCAAGATCCCAGGGAGCGGCCCCAGGAACAATCCGGCACGGCGGACCAGGCCCATGCCAAGTTCCGCGGCCCGGAAAATGATCAGCGTTCCGAATTCCTCTGGTACTGGAACCTGTGGAAGACCTTCGACGAGGTCTGGCAGCACGAATCCGGCAGCAAGCAGAAGACCTGGTGCAAGCAGAATTTCCTCAACTACCTGCGCATGCGGGAGTGGCGGGACATTCACGGCCAGCTCCACGCCATGGCGGCGGAGCACGGCTGGCGCGAGAACGAAAAACCCGCCGAGTATGACGCCATCCACAAGGCCCTGCTGACGGGCCTCTTGGGCAATGTGGGCCTGAAATCCGAGGAAGATGCCCACTACCTGGGGGCAAGAGGCATACGCTTCTTCCCCCATCCCGGCTCGACCCTGGCCAAGAAGGCCGGCAAGTGGATGGTGGCGGCGGAACTGGTGGAAACCTCCCGGCTCTTCGCCCGTTGCCTCGCCAGGATCGAGCCGGAATGGCTGGAGGAAGTGGGCGGCCACATGGTCAAGCGCCATGTCTATGAGCCTCACTGGGAAAAGGGCGCCGGCGCCGTGGTGGCCTTCGAGCGGGGCACCCTGCACGGCATCGTGCTCTACGGCCAGCGCCGTATCCAGTACGGCCCCCTGGATCCCAAGGCCTGCCACGAAATCTTCATCCGCGACGCGCTTGTCAGGGGCGAGGTACCGGACGACTGGGCGCGCCGCTCCCCCTTCTTCCAGCACAACCAGAAGCTCATTGCCGAGATCGAGCGCCTGGAACACAAGACCCGCCGGCCCGACGTGCTGGTGGACGAGGCCCTCATCCACGCCTTCTACGACGCTCAGGTGCCGGAAGAGGTCTTCGATCTGCGGGGCTTCGATGCCTGGCGCCGGGAGACGGAAACCAAGACCCCAAAAATCCTGTTCCTGCAGAAAGAACAGCTCATGCGCCACGAGGCGGCCGGCGTCACCACGGAGAAATTCCCGCCCAAGCTGATTCTCCACGGCCAGCCCCTCAAACTCAGCTACCACCACGAACCGGGCGCCAATGATGACGGCGTGACCCTGAGCATTCCCCTGCCCCTCTTGAATCAGGTACCCGCCGCCCGCTGCGAATGGCTGGTGCCTGGCATGCTCGAAGCCAAGGTCACGGCCCTCATCAAGACCGTGCCGCCGCGCATCCGCCACCGCCTCATGCCCCTGGCGGACTTCGCCGCGGAATTCTGCGATGCAGAGCAGGACATGAGCCAGCCCCTGGAGAAAATCCTCGCCCGGGCCATCGAGGACAAAGTGAGTCTGAAGCTGCCCCTGGAGTCCATCCGCAGCGAAAACCTGACGGCCCATTACTTCATGAACTTCCGGGTCATCGACGAGCATGGCCGGGTCATGGGCCAGAGCCGGGACCTGGCGGAACTCCGGAGTCGCCTGGGGGCCAAGGTCGAATCCAGTTTCGCCGCAGCGCTCCTCAACGTGAAGGATTCCCTGGCACCGAAGGCTACGGCGCAGGAAGAACGTAGGTCGGGCTTCAGCCCGACATCGGCCTCAAACAAGGGCAGTCGGGTTGAAACCCGACCTACGGACGCCGCCAGCGCCGTCTTTGAAAAGCTCACCACCTGGTCCTTCGGCGAACTGCCGGAGCTCATGGAAGTGAAGGTGGGGGGCCGGGACGTCATCGGTTTTCCCGCCCTCGTGGATGAAGGCGACAGCGTCTCCCTGCGGGCCTTCGACACCCCGGAGAAGGCCGCCCAGTTGCACCGGGCGGGCCTCCGGCGCCTGTTCGCCCTGGAACTGCGGGAACAGGTCAAGTTCATCGAAAAGAACATGCCGGGCATCCGGGACATGGCCATGCTGTTCATGAGCCTGGGCACGGAATCCGAGCTGCGCACCCTGCTGGTGAACGCCACCCTGGAGCGCTCCTGCTTGATGGAACCCTGGCCCACGAACGCCGCCACCTTCAACACGCGAAAGGAAGCCGCCAAGCCGCGCCTGGTGCTGATTTCCCAGGAAATGGCCCGCATCGTCGGCACCATCCTCACGGAATGGTCCGCCCTCAACAAGCGTCTGGTGGGCCTCAAGGCATGGCCGGCGGCCATGGAAGACGTCCAGACCCAATTGAAGAGCCTGATCACCCGGGACTTCATCACCCTGCATCCCTTCGAGCGCCTGCAGCACTTTCCCCGCTACCTCAAGGCCGCCAGTCTGCGCATCGACAAGCTCCGCGCCGACCCGGCCCGGGACACCCGTTCCCAGGCCGAGTGGCACATCCTGTCAAAACCCTGCGAACGGGAACGCCTGGCGCGCCTGAAGAACGGCGTGGTGGATCCGGCCCTGGAGGAATTCCGCTGGCTGCTGGAGGAATTGCGCGTCAATCTCTTCGCCCAGGAACTCAAGACGCCGATGCCGGTGTCGGTCAAGCGGCTGCAAAAGATCTGGGAGAGCCGGGGGAGGATGTAGCCCGGATACAGCGCAGCGTAATCCGGGATTGCACCGAAATTTATGTAATAACAAAAATTCTTGACAAGCCAAGTTTCTGTTACAACAATAATAGCCATGGACCAACCCATCCAGTAGGACGAAGCGAAACGGCAAGCCAACCTGGAAAAGCACGGGCTGGATTTCCTCGACGCGGTGATGGTTCTGGACAGCGCCTATCGCCTGGATGTCGAGAGGACGCGAAATCAGGAGCGACGCACCCAGCCCTTCGCCTATGTTTTCGATATGCTGGCGGTGCTGACCCTTGTGCATGTGAGGCGGGACGAAGCCCTACGCAGCATCAGCTTCCGTCCCGCCAGCGAAGTGGAAAGGAATGCCTACCATGTCTGGCTCGAACATGACTTCAACGACCCGCACTGAAATGCTGGAGGCCCTGGCGCAAGGTGAAAGTCGCACGGACCCGGCCAAGGTTCAGGTTGGCACAACTTACATCTGGGACGGCAAGGACGAGGAGGAACGGCCCCTCACCCAGGAAGAAATGCACGCGGGCATCGCAGCCTATCGCAAGCAACGCGGACGCCCCACCGGCAGCGACAAGGAATCCACCACCATCCGCTTCGACCGAGACGTTCTCGCCGCTTTCCGCGCTGGTGGTGCCGGCTGGCAAACCCGCATGAACGCCGCCCTCAAGGAATGGTTGGAAACTCATAGCCCGGCGTAGGCGCCAAAATCCCGAGGCCCGCCCCCGCCCTACATGCCGAGGGATTGGAGCAGATCGTCATGCTCGTTCATTGGCGCCGGTTTCACGCTCGACTGCGCCGCCGAGGCTGCCTGGGCAATCAATTCATCCGGATCAGGAACCTCGTCAGGCTTGAAGTCATTCAACTTGATGAACTCCGTCCGGTCGATGGCCAGTTCCAGATAGAAGATATTGTTGCGGCTGGTATAGAAGGTCACACGGCGGGTCTCGGGCTTGTCGAGGTTGGTATCCACGCTCAGCATGACCTGCTTGGTGAGAACCAGCATCTTCGGCTGGTTCTGGGTGATATGGGTATCCAGCTCACGCCCCACCTTGCCGGTGAAGTCACCAACGATCTGGTTCATCAGTTCCCCCATGATGTTGCTCACCTCATCCGAGGTGTGGGAACTGGCCAGATCGGCCTTGGACAAGCCCATGCTCAACATGTAGGCCTCGTAAAGCTCCATGGCCGCTTGCGCAGAAAAATTGATGACCACGAGCCCGGAGAAGCCCCCATCAAACAGCACAAAGCAGCCGATGTCCGGCTTGAGGCAGGTCTTGGTGATGCGCTGCACCATGCCGGAGTAGCGAATCTGGCTCTGGGAGGCCATGGACAGCACCTTGGTCACCGAATTGCACAAACTGATCAGGAGATCTTCGGTGCCAAATGCAACGGGGTAGTCTTGCGTAGTCATCGGTGAAATGGCCTGCTGGAGAGAATTGGAGGTATGGCCCTCGGCAGCGGTGGCTTGTTTCTCTGGAGGAATCACACCGTCACCGCGTACCGTACTTCCTTATCGTCAGGATGGGGCCAAACTTGAAGAAATCCTGCCGCCCCCGTTCTCACCCCGGAAACCGGGAGCCTGCGCGCAAGGGCAGGATGTAGCAGTCCCGGCCCTTGTCCGGTACTCTGGCGCGCATTCCATCGCAAAGGACGCCAGACCATGAACCGGACTCAAGCAAGCCCCGAAACCATTCTCGACTTCTGGTTCCATGAGATTTCCCCAAGACAGTGGTGGGTGAAGTCGGAGGACCTGGACCGGGCCATCGAAGCCCGCTTTGGCGAGGTGCTCGTTGCGGCCGGGCGCTGCGAACTTTACACCTGGCGGGAAACGGCCCGGGGGCGACTGGCGGAAATCATTGTGCTGGACCAGTTCTCCCGCAACATCCACCGGGACAGCCCCCCGGCCTTCGCCAACGATGCCCTGGCCCTCGCCTTGGCGCAATGGGCTGTGGCGGCCGGGGCCGACCTGGAGTTGGAGGCGAGCCAACGGGCCTTCCTCTACATGCCCTACATGCACAGCGAATCCCTACCGATCCACGAACTGGCGGTAGTCCTGTTCAGCCGACACGGCATGGAAGGCAACCTGGATTTCGAACTCAAGCACAAGGCCATCATTGAGCGCTTCGGCCGCTATCCGCACCGCAACGCCCTCCTCGGCCGCACTTCGACTGCGGAAGAGCTTGAATTCCTGAAGACGCCCGGCTCGTCGTTTTGAGCCAGGGGGCCGGCGTCAGGGCTTTGCCGCCGCGCCTTTCGCCTTTGCCAGTTTCTCCACCGCCTGGAGGGCCTGGGCGACGTTTTCGGCGGGAGAGAGTCCGTCCAGGGTGGCGGCGATCCGACCATCGGGGGTGACGACGAAGGTGGTGCGCTCGGCGAAACCGTGGTCAATTTCCACGCCCCGGCTGTCCTTCATGTTCCAGGGCAGGCGCCGCACGGAAAGCTCATAGGCCTTGGTGATGCGGCCATCCGCGTCGGAGGCCACGGCCACCTTACCGCCGCAATATTCCGGGTCGGCGGAGAAGACGTTCAGACGGGCGATATTGTCCAGGGATACGCCGATGACGCTGGCGCCCGCCGCCTGGAACTTGTCCTGGTTTACGGCAAAGCTGTGGGCCTGGACGTTGCAGCCGCTGGTGAAGGCCGCCGGGTAGAAATACACCACTACCGGCCCTTTCTTCAGGGCCTCTTTCAGGGAAAAGCTGAAGGCCTTGCCGGCCAGGGAGGCCTGGGCCGTGAACTCCGGCGCCACGTCCCCCGGTTTGAGGGCAGCAGAAGCCGGCAGGGCGAGGAAGGCGGACAGAAAGGCAAGCAGACGTTTCATGGCGGGAATCCTCGGGATTCGTCGGGACTACACGGTGACGTGGTAGTTTGCGTAGGTCAGGTTGCGTAGCCAACCTGACGACGTAAGCATATGAACTGTGTCAGGTTTCTGGCGAAACCTGACCTACGGCTCATTTTTCAGCAGGGATTTGAGGGCGGCAAAGGGGTTGTGGGTGGCGTGGGCCAGCTTGCCGTTGGTGCCGGTATTGCCCGTATCCACTTCGTTCCGCTTCTGGTGCTCGTTGTCGTGGCAGTAGAGGCACAACAATTCCCAGTTGCTGCCATCCGTCGGGTTGTTGTCGTGGTTGTGGTCCCGGTGATGGACGGTCAACTGGCTGACGTTGGTGTAATCGAAGCTTCGGGCGCAGCGTCCGCAGACCCAGGGATAGATTTTCAGCGCCCGTTCCCGGTAGCCGGATTCCCTCTGTTCGCCGGCCTTGCGGGCCGCCAGGACGACTTGATCGAGGCGCTTGTGGTCAATGGCCATGGTTTTCCTTGAAAAGCAGGGATCGAAGAGGCGCCAGTGTCCCGCCGTAAGGCATGGAATGCAAGCGTTCGACCCAGCGGCAAGAAGACGCGGGTATCCTCCGCCACACACCCATTTCCGGACGCCTCAATAATGAAATCCGCGCTCCAAGCCTGCCTGCGGGCCCTGGCCAGCCTGAGCCAGACCGGCATGCTGTGGCACCTGATCTGGCCCGGCCTCCTGGCCCTGGTTCTGTGGCTGGGGGTTGCCCTGTGGTGGTGGAGCGACATGGTGACAACCCTGACCCATCTCCTGGGAAGTCTGCCCCTGGTGGGGCCGCTGCTGGCGGGGGACACCCTGTTCGGCATTGCCACCACCGTGGTGGTGCATTTCCTGCTGGCCTTCCTGCTCTTGCCCCTGGTGGCGGTGACGACCCTGCTCATCGTTGGCGTCTTCGCCCTGCCCCTCATGCTGGAGCGGGTGGCGGCCCGGGAATACCCGGACCTGGAACGGCGCCAGGGCGGCAGCTTCATGGGCAGCCTGCTGAATGCCCTGGGTGCCCTGATCTTTTTCCTCATCCTCTTGATCCTCACCCTGCCCCTGTGGCTGGTGCCCGGCCTGGGCTTGGTGCTGCCCGTGCTGCTGGCGGCCTGGCTGAATCAGCGGGTCTATCGCTACGACGCCCTCATGCTGCACGCCGATCGGGAGGAACTTCGCCACCTGCCGAAGCAATGCCGCAGCGGCCTGTTCCTGGTGGGACTGGGGGCCGGCTTGCTGGCCTGGGTGCCCTTCGCCAACCTCCTGGCCCCCGCCTTCGCCGGCCTGGCCTCGGTGCATTACTGCCTGGACGCCCTGGCACGTCTGCGGGAACGGCCGGCGCTACGCCGATGAGAGCTTGTGAAATATTTGAAAAAGCAATTTGAAACGCCGAGGCGCCGAGGCGCAGAGAAAACAAAAACGTGGCAATAATCGGCGCCTCACCCAAGGGATGAAGCCGATTGCCCCGTCAAGCACTTGTTTTTCCTCGGCGCCTCTGCGCCTCGGCGTTGAGTCAACTGTCTTTTTATGGATCAGCCCGCCAATATCTGCTGCAGGAAGCGTCGGGTGCGTTCGTTTTGCGGATTGCCGAAGAAGGCCGCCGGGGGGCCTTCTTCCACGAGTTGGCCTTCGTTCATGAAAATCACCCGGTCCGCCACGGCCCGCGCAAAGCCCATTTCGTGGGTGACGCAGACCATGGTGACGCCCCGCCCGGCCAGTTCCACCATCACGTCCAGCACCTCCTTGACCATCTCCGGGTCCAGGGCCGAGGTGGGTTCATCGAACAGGAGCACCGCAGGCTCCAGGCACAGTGCCCGGGCGATGGCCACCCGCTGCTGCTGGCCGCCGGAGAGCTGGGCCGGATATTTGGCTGCCTGCTCCGCGATCTTCACCCGTTCCAGCTGGGTCATGGCCCGCGCGTGCGCCTCCGCTTTGGTGAGGCCCCCCGCCAGCACCGGCGCCAGGGTCAGGTTCTCCAGTACCGTGAGATGGGGAAAGAGGTTGAATTGCTGAAACACCATGCCCACCCGACGCCGCACCTGCTCCAGATCCGACCTGCCGCCCGACACGGCTATGCCGTCCACCGTCAAACTGCCTTCCTCGAAGGACTCCAGGCCATTGATGCAGCGGATGAGGGTAGATTTGCCGGAACCGGAGGGTCCACAAATAACCACCCGCTCCCCGGCGGCAATATCTAGGTGGATATCCCGCAGGACATGCTGGGCGCCGAACCATTTGTTAACGCCGCGAAAACGGATGAGGGGCTGGGGCATGACGGCAGTGAGGAGTGAGGAGTGAGGAGTTGGTCAGATTACGCAAAGCCGGCACCTTCGGAACATAAGGAAGGATTTCCTTTGCGGTTCTTTGCGCCTTCGCGTCTTTGCGGTGAGGTTTTGACTTTTCATCGCCCTGCACCCAGCCGCCGTTCCAGGCTGCGGCTGTAGCGGGACAGGGCGTGACAGCCGGTCCAGTAGATCAGGCCGATGAATAGATAGCCCTCCAGGTAGAACATGCGCCAGTTGGCGTCGCCGGAGAGGGCCAGGGACAGGGAACCGGTCAGCTCGTACAAACTCACCACGGTGACCAGGGAAGTTTCCTTGATGGTGCTGATGAAGCTGTTCATGAGGGACGGCAGGGTGGCCTTGAGCACCTGGGGCAGCACCACCACCCGCTGGGTCTGCCACCAGGATAGCCCGAGGGCCTGGGCCGCCTCCACCTGCCCCCGGGGCATGGCCTGTAAACCGCCCCGCAGGATCTCCGCCAGAAAGGCACTGGCGAAAAGCGTCAATCCCAGCAAGACCCTGAGCAGCACATCCAGCGTAAAACCCTTGGGCAGGAACAGGGGAAACAGGAAGGATGCCAGGAACAGCACCGGCACCAGGGGCACGCCCCGCACCACTTCCACATAGATGCCGCACAAGAGGCGCAAGACCGGCAGTTTCGAGCGGCGCCCCAGGGCCAGCAAGAGTCCCAAGGGCAAGGCGCAGCCCACCCCCACCAGGGACAGCAGGAGCGTCAGCGGCAGGCCACCCCAGCGGGCCGTATCTACAGGCGTGAGACCCGCCACGCCCCCCTTCATGAGCAGAAAGGCCACAGGCAGGACGATGCCCCAGGCCAGGACCAGCGTCCAAGCGGCCCGGGGCTGCAAGGCCCGGCGACAGGACCACACCAGCAGGATCATCACCAGCAAGGTCGCCGCCAGGGGCCGCCACTGCTCGGCGAAGGGATAGCGGCCGAAGAGGATGGCCCGGTATTTTTCCGCCACCACGCCCCAGCATGCCCCCCCGTGACCCACGGCCCGGCAGGCGTCGGAGTCGGGCCGGAACACGGCATGCAATAGCCCCCAATCCAGCAAGCGGACGCCGCACCACAACAGCAAGCCCGTCAGCAGCAGGGTCGCGAAGGCGCTACCGGGAGTGGCGAACAGCCCGCTCTTCAGGCGCGCGCCCCAACCCGCCGCGCCAGGCGGCGGCAAGCGGGGCGAAATAAGGGGGAAAAGTGACGTGCCGCTTAGCATGGCGAAGAGAAAGCCAAACGCCGAGGCGCCGAGACGCCGAGGAAAACCAAAATCGTCCGTCGGTCAGGTTTCCGCAGGAAACCTGACACCCACTCACCGAAAGCGTCAGGTTGCTGGGCAACCTGACCTACGCCCCACGCTTTCTCGGCGCCTCTGCTCCTCTGCGGTTCACATCTGCATTTCATCGCTCACCCACCTCCAGCGCCCGGCGGTTATACCGAGCCATGGCCCAGGCCGTCAGCAGCGACAACAGCAGATACGCCAGCATGACGAGGCTGATGCACTCTATGGCCCGGCCCGACTGGTTGAGCGAGGTGTTCGCCACGGCCACCAGCTCCGGGTAGCCCACGGCGATACCCAGGGATGAATTCTTGGTGATGGACAGGAACTGGTTGGTGGCGGAAGGGATGATCACCCGCAGGGCCTGGGGCAGCACCACCCGGGAGAGCACCTGGCGCCGGCTCAAGCCCAGGGCCAAGGCTGCTTCCGTCTGGCCGGCCGGCACCGACTGCAGCCCGGCCCGCACGATTTCCGCCAGGTAGGCGGCCGAATACAAGGTAAGCCCCGCCAGCACCGCCAGGTATTCCGGCGTCAAGCTACCGCCCCCGGCGATGTTGAATGCGTTCTTCAGCGGGCGTTCCAGCACGAAGCCATGGCCGCTCCAGGCCGGCGCCGGGAAGGCCAGGCCGCTCTTGCTGAGATAAACATCACCGAAGCGCCAGGCCTCATCCAGGGCCGGCAGCAGGTCCACCAAGGCGAAATACCAGGCCAGGAGTTGCAGCAGCAGGGGAATATTGCGAAAGAACTCCACGTAGAAAGCGCTGAGACTCCGCACCAGCAGGTTGTCCGATAGGCGCCCCACCCCCAACAGCGTCCCCAGCAGGGCGCTAAGGACAATTGCCGGCAGCGCCACCCGCAAGGTGTTGGCGAGGCCGGCGACAAAGGCCATCAGGTAGGGCTGGCTGGACTCGAAGGCCACCAGGCCCTCCCCCAGGCTGAAGCCCGCCGGCTCCAGCAGAAAGCCGAAGCCGCCGGGAATGGCCTGCCGCCGCAGGTTCTCCCCCGCCAGATGCACCAGCAGGCCGATGAACGCCACCACCGCCAGCAAGATCAGCCCCTGACGCAGTAGGTCGGGTTTCAAGCCGACAGGAACGGGCGGCGGCGGCCGAGGGCGGATGGGCGCATTGCTCATATTGGAAAAGTCAGTTTGAAACGCCGAGACGCCGAGACGCCGAGGAGATGCAAAACCCTGCGGGCGGGAATGCCATGCCCCCGCTGGGAGATTCCCATCTTGAATTCACCCCACTGATTTCTCGGCGCCTCTGCGCCTCGGCGTTTAGTCATGAGCTTTTTCAGATTCACAAGGTACGGTTCAGCGGATCGGTGGCGCATAGATCAGGCCGCCCTGGTTCCACAGGCGGTTCATGCCCCGGGGCAGTTTCAGGGGCGAGGCCTGGCCCAGGTTGCGCTCATAGATTTCGCCGTAGCTGCCCACCGCCTTGATGGCCCGGTAGGCCCACTCCCGGTCCAGGCCCAAAAGCCGGCCCGTGTCCTCTGTGGTGCCCAGGAGGCGCTGGGCCACGAGATCGCCGGAGCGCTTCTGCTCCGCCACGTTGGCCCGGGTCAGGCCCATCTCCTCCGCCGTGATGAGGGCGTTCACCACCCACTTGACGATGGCGAACCACTCGTCGTCACCCCGACGCACCACCGGCGCCATAGGCTCCTTGGAAATGAGTTCCGGCAGGATGCGATAGTCGGCAGGGTTCCGCGTCTCCCGCTGCAGGATGGCGGTGAGGCTGGAAGCGTCCGTGGTGTAGGCCTGGCAACGGCCGGTGAGGAAGGCCTTGATGGAGGCCTCGAAGTTGTCGAAGACCACGGGCCGGATGTGCATTTTCTGGCTGCGGGCGTAGTCGTTCAAGTTGCGCTCCGCCGTGGTGCCGGACTGTACGCAGATTTCCGCGTTGGCCAACTGCTGGGCGGCAGTGATGCCGGACTTCCGGGCCACCATGAAGCCCTGGCCGTCGTGATAAACGATGCTGGTGAAGGCCAGCCCCAGGCCCGCGTCCCGGGACAAACTCCAGGTGGTATTGCGGGAGAGCAGATCCACCTCGCCAGCCTGCAGCGCCGCAAAACGCTGCTGGGCATTCAGGGGCGTCCATTTCACCTTTTCCCCGTCCCCCAGCACGGCGGCCGCCACCGCCTTGCACACATCCACGTCCAGGCCGGACCAGCGCCCCTGGCTGTCCGAAGCGGAAAAGCCCGCCAAGCCCGTGCTCACGCCACACACCACCAGGCCCCGCTGGCGAATGGCATCCAGGGTCTTGCCCGCCCGGGCCGGCAAGGCCAGCAACAGCATCCCCAGAGCGAAGAGAAAGGACAGCAGACGCAGATTCATAGGCAAGGGACAGAGGCGAAAGCCGTGATTCTCAGGTAGCAGGAAGGAAAAAGCTATTTGAAACGCAGAGGCGCGGAGGCGCAGAGGAAAAACACTGGGTAATGGCTCTTTTGGATGCCACCCAAGAGGGAAGTCTGCAAGCGTCGATAAGCGCCGGATTTCTCTGCGCCTCTGCGCCTCTGCGGTGAATAAAATGCTTTGCCCATGCTTATTTCTCGGCGCCTCGGCGTCTCGGCGTCTCGGCGTTTCATCAACTGCCTTTTTCAGGTTCAATACAGCCTTTCAGCAATCGAAGGATTCCGGCATGGCATTCGCAGCAATCATCATTGGTGACGAGATCATGAGCGGCCGGCGCCAAGACAAGCACCTGGCGAAACTCATCGACACCCTCAAGGCGCGGGGCCTGGCCCTGGCCCGGGCCGAATATCTGGGGGACGACCGCCAGCAATTGACGGCAACCCTGAAGCGCAGCTTCACCACCGGTGACATCGTTTTCAGTTTCGGCGGCATCGGCGTCACCCCGGACGACCACACGCGCCAGGCAGCCGCTGCCGCCCTGGGGGTGGAATTGGCCCTGCACCCGGATGCGGAACGGGAAATCCGCGCCCGCTTCGAGAACGAGATCACGCCAGCCCGCCTGCAATTGGGGCACTTCCCGGTGGGTGCCGAAATCGTGCCAAATCCCTTCAACCGCATCCCGGGCTTTTCCGTGGGGGACCACCATTTCCTGCCGGGCTTCCCGGAGATGGCCTGGCCCATGATGGCGTGGCTGCTGGACACCCGCTATCGCCACCTGCACCACACGGAGGAGAAGAGCGAAGCGGCCATCGTGGTGTATGACGCCTATGAAGGCACGCTGCTGGAACTCATGCAGCGCATTACCGCCACCTACCCGGACGCCAGCCTGTTCAGCCTGCCCTGCATCGGCGACGCCGAGCGTCGGCAGCACCTGGAACTGGGTATGCACGGCGCCCCCGCTGCGGTGGAGGCCGCCATGGCCGAGATTCGGGCGGAAGTCACCAAGCGGGGCTACGAGTGGGAAGCCAAGGCTTGAGGCAGGTTCGTCAGCCTTAAAAACTCAATTTGAAACGCCGAGGCGCAGAGGCGCCGAGGAAAAACAACAACTTGGCGGCGTAACGCGCTTCACCCATTTGGTGAGACAGAAATCAAAGCCATATCTTTGTTTTCTCGGCGCCTCTGCGTTTAGTAACCCGTAGGCTGTGCCGGGAGGCACAACCATGACACATCGGCAAGCCTGTGTTGTGCCTGTCGGCACAACCTACGGCTGAACTACCCCCGCCTGCCGGCCACTTCCGCTGGCGGCCGGTCGTAAAACTTCAGGGGCGTGGGCTGCAGCACGGCTTTCTTGATCTTGCCCATCACGTGCATTTCGCAACGTTTGCAGTCGAAGACCAGGGTGAGCTTTTCCTTGCCGTTGATGAGGGTCATGGGTTCAGCCTTGATGCCCTTCAATTCCCAATCCTTGGCCTCCTTGGGGCACAGGTTGTAGCTGTAGCGCAGGCAGTGCTTGGTGATCATGAGGGACACGTCGCCCCGCTCCTGGTTGGCTTCATAGGCCGCCTCGATGCTGCCCACGCCGTGCTTCTGGTAGAAGGCCCGGGCCTTCTCGTTCAGCACATTGCCCAGGTAGGACAGATCAGAGGCCGGATACGCCACTGGCGGCGACACCGCTTCCCGCCGGAGCGGCCGCACATAGGCGGCCAGGCGGGCCGCTTCCAGTTTCTCGATAGCCTCCCGGCGCAGACCGTTCACGAAAGAGGCAGGCAAGAACCAGGGCTGGCTCAGGTCAACATCCACGTTACGGGCCTCGAACAGGGTGCCGCCCAGCTTGGAGAGGCCGTCTTTCAGGCCCGTCAGCGCCCGCTCCGGGTTGTCGGCAGCGGCCTTGGCCTGCTCCTTGAATACCGTGGCGGACACCCCCGTCTCGTCGGTGAACGTCAGGGCAAAGCCCTGGGCCGTCTCGGCGAAGGCCACATCCACGGCGATCTTGCGTTCCGCCGAGGTCTTTTCCAGCAGGCGCTCGAACTCCTGATCCCGATTGCGGAACACCTCCGCGCCCTTGGACAACTCCGGGGCCACCTGGCCCACGGTCTGGCCCGCCGGCAGGGCGAGGAAGATACGAAAGCCGCCCTTCACCGCCTCGGCCCGATTGATGCGCAGGCCCATGAGTTCGCCATGGTGGTCGAAGTAGGAGAGTCCGTCACCATTGTTGATCTTGTGCGCGCTCTCGATCTCGAACCAACCGGCGTCAAGTTTTGTCACCGTGCCGACGGATTCGCCCATGAAGCCAGGGGAGTCGAAGGCGCCGATGTCCGCCTTGCGCTCGTTCACGAAGTAATCCGTGGAGCCCCGGTTGAAGGTCTTTTCCGGACGCGGCGTGAAGGTCAAAAGGCTGCGCCCGGCGGAACTGCGACGAAATCCCGGGTGTTCCGCCATGATGCCGTCCAGCAGAACGCGGTAATGGGCGGTGATGTTCTTGACGTAGCTGAGGTCTTTGAGGCGCCCCTCGATCTTGAAGGAGCTGATGCCCGCCAGGGCCAGGGCCAGGAGGTTGGCGCTCTGGTCGTTGTCCTTCAAGGACAGGAGGTGTTCCTCATGGGCGACGATGGCGCCGGAAGGGTCCGTCAGGGTATAGGGCAGGCGGCAGGCCTGGGAACACTCGCCCCGGTTGGCGCTGCGGCCCGTGTGGGCATGGCTGATATAGCACTGGCCGCTGAAAGCCACGCACAGGGCGCCATGTATGAAGAACTCCAGGCTGGCGCGGGTCCCAGCAGCGATTTCCCGGATGTCCGTCAGGGAAGCCTCCCGGGCCAGCACGATTTGGGAGAAGCCCACATCCTCCAAAAACTTCACCTTGGCCAGATCCCGGTTGTCCGTCTGGGTGCTGGCGTGCAGTTCCATGGGCGGCAGATCCGCTTCCAGGAGACCCATGTCCTGCAGGATGAGGGCATCGGCGCCGGCCTCATACACCTGCCAGGCGACGCGGCGAGCCTCTTCCAGTTCGTCGTCCTTGAGGATAGTGTTCAGTGCCACCAGCACCCTGGCGCCGACCCGATGGGCGTGGCGGGCCAGGCGTTCGATGTCGTCAATGCTGTTGCCGGCGTTGGAACGGGCTCCGAAGGCCGGCCCGCCGATATACACCGCGTCCGCCCCATGGTCGATGGCGGCCATGCCAAAATCGGCGTTCTTGGCGGGGGCGAGGAGTTCGAGGATGTGGCGGTCCATGGGCGGTCAGTGCGGAAGGCAGGGCTGCGGATTTTACCGGAGAACGGCAGAAGCGCCGTGGCACGCTAAAATAGCCGACCACCTCAGCCGACCCCGCCCCATGGACTCCCGCATCACTGAACTGGAAATCAAGTTGGCCTACGCCGAGGATCTGCTGGAGCAGCTGAACATGACCGTGTATCGCCAGCAACAGAAGATCGACGTGCTGGAACGGGCCTTCCGCGAAATGCGCCAGCAGCAACTGTCCGCCATGCCCGCCGAGCCCCTGAACCTGCGGGACGAGATTCCGCCCCATTACTGAAATATTGCCCCACCCGTAGGGCGCAATAAGCGCAGCGCATTGCGCCGATCCGTAGAGATATCGCCGACCCGTGGCAAGACAAGCGGCGCAATGCGCGTTGCTTATTGCACCCTACACCGGCTCACCCTCTCCAGATAAACCGTCACCAGGCCGCCCGCCACCCCCAGGCTGCCGATGGCGGCGAGCCAGAAGCCCGGCGCGCCCAGGGGCGGCACGAGGCCGGCGGGTAGCGGCCCGAGCAGATTCGTCAGCCCCAGCACATAGCCGCCGCCCAGGCCCAAGCCCCACAGGGCCGTGGCGTAAATGAGCATGGGCATCACGGTACGGTGATAGCCCCGGAGCACATTCACCGCCACCGCCTGCAGGGCGTCGAAGAAGTGGTAACAGGCCACCAGACTGATGAGGCCGGCGGCGATGGCCGCCACCTTCCCATCCGTCACGTAGAAACCCGCGATCCATGCCCGGCCGAACCACAAAGCCCCGCACACCGGCAGGGCCGCCGCGAGGCCCATGGCGATGGCGACGAAACCCGTGACGCGGGCCTGCCGCGCCTCCCCCGCCCCCAGGGCCTGGCCCACTAGAACGGCGGCAGCGTGGCCCAGGGAGGCGGGCAGCATGAAACACAGGGCACCCAGGTTGGCGGCGACCTGGTGGGCTGCCGACACGTCCGGCCCCAGGCGGGCAATGAACAAGGCCATGAAGGTGTAGGCCGTCACATCCACCAGAAAGGTCGCGCCGATGGGCAGGCCCAGTTTCAGCTGGCGCGCGATGAGCTTCGGGTCGGGCCAGGACCAACGTTCGAAAACCCCATAGGGCCGATAGGCAGCCTCCCGCCGCACCCACCACAGGGTCAGCCCCAGGACGACCCAGGCCGTCACCGCGCTGGCCATGGCACAGCCCGCGCCACCCTGGGCCGCCACCCCAAGGCCGCCGTACATGAACCAGACGTTCAAGGGCAACTTGATCAAGAGGCCCAGCACCTGAAAAACCATCATGGGCCGCGGCAGGGACACGGCGGTGGACCAGCCGTAGGGCACCCGGAACAGCAGCAAGGCCGGCACGCCGCAGGCCTGCCAGAACAGGAAGGCCCGCACCTTGGTTTCCACTACCGGCTGCAGGCGGCTGAGGGCGAGGAAGGGTTCCGGAAACACCAGCAGGAGTCCGCAGGGCAGGGCCAGGAACAGGGCCAGCCAGGCGGACTGGCGTACCTGCTCGCCGATGGCCGCCGTCTCCCCCGCCCCGTGCAGCCGGGCCACCACGGGGGAAAGGGCAATGAGCACCCCCATGAGGGCCACGAACACACTATAGAAAATGCTGCTGCCGACCCCCACCGCCGCTAGGTCCGCCGGCGACAGATGCCCGGCCATGAGCGTATCGACCAGGCCGTAGCCCATCACCGCCAACTGGCCGACGAAGACCGGCCAGGCGAGATGGACGAGGGCGCGGGTAGTGGAAGGAAGCATGGCAGGACGATACCAGATGGCGAGCTCGAAACCGTGCCGTCGCCCCAAGAGAAGGCGGGCGCTTCTGCTTCCCGAAACGACGAACCAACAGGGGGTTCGTCATCAAGCCGGGGCCGCCTCAAAGAGGCATTGGGTTAGCGATGGTAATTCCGCTGCACGAACGCGCTCAGCTTTTCATGCACGGCGTACAACCAGGGAGCGCTCTGGAGCATATTGCTCAATATCTGGAAGAGTTCGTCCGCGTCGTCCTCGTATTCATGATTGACCGCGTTCCTAAGTTCCCGAACCGACTTCCACTTTTCAGCGTCATCCAGGATTTCAAGCTTTTCCATGAGCGCCAGTATGGCCCCGAAGGGCGAGGTGGCACTCTCCTCCTCGATGGCGACGCTTTTCATGGCCTTGCCCATGTGTTCCTGATAGGTGGCAAACCTTGTGGTAAACGCGGAGATGGTTTCCCGCTCATCCGAGCTCAGGCTGCCGACATCGCCTTGCCGGATCTTTTCCAGCGGCCCCTGCATCTTGCCGACCGAGTGCCGCACATCCGAGCGCATCCTGTCGAGGTGCTCCAGCTTCTTGTCGAGAATGGCGAGATTTTCACTCATTTAAGACGCACTCCTGTTTGCTTGGCGATCCTGTGTATGGGCTTTTCCCCATTCCCGACCACCAGGTCCACGCTCAAGTCGAGAAGCGCCGTGAGCGCCCGCTTGCAGTCGATCTTCCGCATGAGGTCCGACGACTCGACCTGAACGAAGAGGTCCACGTCCCCGCCCCGCTTCCCGTCATCCACGCGGGAACCGAACAGCCAGATGGGGGCGTCATCCCCATACCGGGCGGAAATGATGTCCACCAGGCTTCTTGCCGCTTCCTCCGAAATTCGCACACCGTCCCCCGTTTGGCTGGCCGTACCAGGTCGGATGATAGCTCGCGCAGGGTGCAATGGCGAAACGTATTGCGCCGTAGGGTACGCGGCGGATTTGGTGGGTCGGAATGGATTCCGACCCACAGTTCTGCTTGGTCATTCCGCTGCCTTGAACCTCAGCTCCCCCTGCTCGCTGAACTCGAACATGGGCCACCAGGCGATTTCCCAGGTGTGACCGTCCGGGTCGGCGAAGTAGGCGATGTGGCCACCTCAAGGACCGGAACACACGGCCCCTATACCGGAAAATGTGCCGCGCCGCCTTTCCCACGGTCATCGCAAGGTCTTAATTTTGCTGCATGCTGCAGCGCATTACCCTAAAATGCACGGTTTTCCTGCGTTGTCTGGACCTCACCATGACCGCTCGCTTGCGCGAAATCCCCTATAACTACACCTCCTTCTCCGACCGGGAGATCGTCATCCGCCTGCTGGGCCACGAGCTGTGGGCCGTGCTGGACGAACTCCGGGGCGAACGGGTCACCG
Organism: Rhodocyclales bacterium; assembly: GCA_043743785.1. Lineage (GTDB taxonomy): Bacteria > Pseudomonadota > Gammaproteobacteria > Burkholderiales > Rhodocyclaceae > JAQTNA01. The sequence continues at coordinate 95,133 of JAYTVW010000027.1, forward strand.
GCCGCTCGGCCCGCATGCTCTACGAGGTGCTGGGGGACATCTGGGTGGTGCAGCGCAACCCCTACCTGGAGGATGACCTGCTGGCCAATCCCCAGCGCCGGGATGCCCTGGTGGGTGCCCTGCGCCATCGCCTGGGCGAAATCGCCAAGCGCCGCGCCGAATCCGAGAAGAATGGCGGGCTGGACGCCAACGCCCGGGAACGGGGCCGCAAGGTGGGCCTGCTGCTGGATGCCGCCCTGAAAGCAGTGGATGCGTTTGCCGCCCGCTTTGCCCAGACGGAAAAACTGCGCCGCCAGGTGGTGCGCACCCTGGAGAAGCACACCCGCCGGGACAACATCGCCTTCGACGGCCTGGCCAGGGTCAGCCACGTCACGGATGCCACCGACTGGCGCGTGGAATATCCCTTCGTGGTGCTGTATCCGGACACGGAAGAGGAGATCGCCGCCCTGGTGAAAGGCTCCATCGAGCTGGGGCTGACCATCATCCCCCGGGGCGGCGGCACCGGCTACACCGGCGGCGCCATTCCGCTGACGCCCCTGTCGGTGGTTATCAACACCGAAAAGCTCATCGATATCGGCCCGGTGGAAGATCTGGTACTGCCCGGTCACAAGGAGGCCTACGCCACCATCCGCACAGGGGCTGGCGTGGTCACCAAGCGGGTGTCGGAAGCGGCGGAGGCCGCCGGCCGCGTCTTCGCCGTGGACCCCACCTCGGCGGATTCCTCCTGCGTCGGCGGCAACGTCGCCATGAACGCAGGCGGCAAGAAGGCCGTGCTGTGGGGCACAGCCCTGGACAACCTGGCCTGGTGGAAGATGGTCACGCCGGACGGCAACTGGCTGGAAGTGGAACGCATCAACCACAACTTCGGCAAGATCCACGAGCAGGAGACGGTGGAATTCCGCCTGAAACGCTTCGATCCCACGGGTAAGAAGCTCTTGGGCGAGGAAATCCTCGCCCTGCCCGGCGCCAGCTGCCGCAAGGACGGCCTGGGCAAGGACGTCACGGACAAGTTCCTCGGCGGCATTCCCGGCGTGCAAAAAGAAGGCACAGACGGCATCATCGTCGCCTCACGCTGGGTGCTGCACAAGATGCCGCCGGTGACGCGCACCGTGTGCCTGGAATTCTTCGGCCAGGTGCGGGAAGCCGTGCCCTCCATCGTCGAAATCACCGACTACTTCAAGCCGGGCGGCAAGGGTCACGCCGCCGGTGTGCTGCTGGCTGGCCTGGAACACCTAGACGAGCGCTATGTGAAGGCCGTCGGATATGCCACCAAGGCCAAACGCCACGGCCGACCCAAGATGGTGCTGGTGGGGGACATCGTCGGCTTCGATGAAAACGCCGTCATGAGCGCCACCTCGGAAGTGGTACGCCTGGCCAACGGCCGCTCCGGCGAAGGCTTCATCGCCGTCACGCCGGAAACCCGCAAGAAATTCTGGCTGGACCGCTCCCGCACCGCCGCCATTTCGCGCCACACCAACGCCTTCAAGGTGAATGAAGACGTGGTGATCCCCCTGCCGCGCATGGGGGACTACTGCGACGGCATCGAGCGCATCAATATCGAGCTGTCCATCAAGAACA
>JAYTVW010000028.1:0-43604 GCA_043743785.1 Rhodocyclales bacterium
GAGGAAAGCCAAGCTTGATCCCCACTCAGGATTACTGCCGACTTTGAATCCAGCACTCTCTCAAGTCCTTGAATTCTCTGCGCCTCTGCGGTTCAATAACGCCTTTTGGAGTTTCAATCTCGCCCTTTGACCCTCGGGCCATTTTTCTTTGGGCCACCGAGCCATTTCGGCGGGTTTTGAATATTTCACAAGCTCTGAGGGCAAGCCACACTGCCCGCTGGCGGCGGGCAGTGATCCTCAGTCCTTGAACATGCGCCAACCGCTGATCATGGTGGAAATCAGGCTCTGGCGGGACATGATGTCTTCCCGGATGGCAGCGTAGACGTGGAGCATGACAAAAATCAGCGTCACCCACAGGCCCATGCGGTGCCAGCTATGCACCAGGATGCTGTTGCCCCCCACGGCGGAAATGACCCAGCCGAAAAGCAGATCCTGCCAGCTGCCCTTGCCGGCGCCTTCGCTATAGAGCGCAAAGCCGGTGCAGATCATGTACACCGCGCCCACGGTGAAGAACAGAAACATCATGAGCTGGGCCAGTGGGTTGTGGCCCACGTACTTCTTCGGCTCCTTCACCAGGAACAGATACCACTTCAGCTCGTAGATCACCTCGCCCCACCACTTCATGTCGGTCACCGGCACCTTGAAGAGTTGCTTGGCGTGGTGGTTGCCGACGAAAGCCCAGTAGATGCGGCCCAGGAAGCCCACGGCGAAAATGTAGGCGGCGGAAAAATGAAAGAAGCGGATGTAACCCATGAGGAAGCTGTCACTGGCCTCCCCGGGCATGGACGGCAAGGGTTTGCCGATGAAATAGCCGGTGACGCCCAGCACGACGATGCACAAGGCGTTGATCCAGTGCCACAGGCGCAGGGGCGCCTCGTACACGTAGATCGCCTTGACCAGCCGCACCTGCCGTTCCGCGTCGAACGCATCTTGTTCTGCAAGCATATGTTTCTCCTTGTAGGGCCGGCTTGAACCGGCCTCGCGGTCCTCAGCGTACCTTCACCGTGCTCATTTCCTGGCCATCCGGGCTCATGACGTGGGTGGAACACGCAAGGCAGGGATCGAAGGAATGCAGGGTGCGCAGGATTTCCAGGGGCTGGTCCGCCTTGGCCACCGGGGTGTCCAGGAGCGCGGCCTCGTAGGCACCGATCTGGCCCTTGGCGTCCCGGGGGCCGCCGTTCCAGGTAGTCGGCACCACGCACTGGTAATTGTCGATCTTGGTGTCCTTGATGCGGATCCAGTGACCGAGGGCACCGCGCGGCGCTTCCGTAAAGCCGGCGCCCTTGGCTTCCTTGGGCCAGGAGGCCGGGTCCCACTTCTCGATGTTGGCCGTGGCCTGGTCCCCCGCCTTGATATTGGCGATGAGCTTGTCGAACTCCTTCACCTGCAAGTCGGCGCAGTAGAGGGTTTCGATGCCCCGGGCCGCCGTGCGCCCCAGGGTGGAGAACAGGGCCGTCACCGGCACATCCAGTTTCTTCAGCACCCCGTCAATGGTTTCCTTGATGAAGGGGAACTGCTTGGGCTGCACATAGCCCAGCACCATGCGGGACAGACAGCCCACTTCCATGGCGTGGCCGCGCCAGCGCGGAGCCTTGATCCAGGAGTACTTGGCATCTTCGTCCAGCTGCTCGATCCTGGTGCGGGTGCCCTTGAAGTTGGCACCCTCCGGCTTGTAGTTCGGCTCGGTGATGCCGTCGAAGGGATGCAGGCCCTTGGTTTCGTCCGGGTACTTGTACCAGGAGTGGGTAACGAATTCCTGCACCTGTTCCGGGTCCTTCAGGTCCACCGGCAACACCTCGTTCAGGTTGCCATTGATGATGGCGCCCCGGGGCAGCAAGAGGCTGGAGGTGGAATAGTCGTTGGCCTTGGACGGAATGTCGCCGTAGGACAGGATGTTCTTCGAGGACAAGCCGCCGCCGTAGAGCCAGCCCTTGTAGAAGGAGGCGATGGCCAGCAGGTCCGGGATGTACACCTGTTCGATGAACTCCTTGGTGCGGTCGATGATGCTCTTCACCAGGTTCAGGCGTTCCATGTTGATGGCGCCCACAGCCCCCGTGTCATGCACGTTGATGGCGCAGGGCATGCCCCCCACCAGCCAGTTCGGGTGGGGGTTCTTGCCACCGAAAACGGTGTGCACCTTGACGATTTCCTTCTGGAAATCCAGGGCCTCCAGGTAGTGGGCGACGGCCATCAGGTTGGCTTCCGGCGGCAGCTTGTAGGCCGGGCTACCCCAGTAGCCGTTGCTGAAGGGACCAAGCTGGCCGCTGTCCACGAACTTCTTCAGGCGGTTTTGCAGGTCGCGGAAATAGCCCGGCGAAGACAGGGGCCAGGAGGAGATGCTCTGGGCCAGTTCCGACGTGCGCTTCGGGTCCGCCTTGAGGGCCGACACCACATCCACCCAGTCCAGGGCATGCAGGTGATAGAAGTGCACCAGGTGGTCATGCACATACAGATTCAACTGCATCAGGTTGCGGATGGTATTGGCGTTCTCCGGAATCTTGATGGAGAGGGCATCTTCCACGGCGCGCACGGAGGTCAGCGCATGGGTGCCGGTGCACACGCCGCAGATGCGTTCCGTGAAGGCCCAGGCATCCCGCGGGTCCCGGCCTTTCAGGATGACTTCCAGGCCCCGCCACATGGTGCCCGTGGACACGGCGTTACGAATCACGTTGTTGGAATCGAGGTTCACTTCCACCCGCAGGTGGCCTTCGATGCGGCAGACCGGGTCCACGACGACGCGCTTGCCCGTATTGTCCAGTTTGAAGCCTTGGGTTTCACGAACGCCCATGATTACTTGTCTCCCGAATTGGCAGGAATATCGATGCCGGTCTGTTGCCGGGCGCGCACGATGGCCGTCACGGCCGCATGGGCCGCCACACCGGCGGCGGTGATGGCGGCGGCCGTGCCGCCCACCTTGTCCGCATTGGATTCAATGCCGAACTGATTGATGTTGGTGACCCGGTCGTAGAAAGAACCCTTGTCCCAGAAGCCGTCCTCGGAACAGCCAATGCAGCCGTGGCCCGACTGAATGGGGAAGGACACGCCGCCGTTCCAGCGGGTGGTGGAACAGGCGTTGTAGGTAGTGGGACCCTTGCAGCCCATTTTGTAGAGGCAGTAGCCCTTGCGCGCCGCTTCGTCGTCCCATTGTTCGACGAACTGGCCGGCGTCGAAGTGGGGCCGGCGATAGCACTTGTCATGGATGCGCTGGCCGTAGAACATCTTGGGCCGGCCCTGGCGATCCAGTTCCGGGATACGGTCGAAGGTCAGCATGTAGGTGACCACGCCGGTCATGACTTCCGCGATGGGCGGGCAGCCCGGCACCTTGATGATGGGCTTGCCGGTGATGACCTTGTCGATGGGCACGGCCCGGGTCGGGTTCGGCTTGGCGGCCTGTACGCAGCCCCAGGAGGCACAGGCGCCCCAAGCGATCACCGCCTTGGCATCCGCCGCCATTTCCTTGAGGATTTCCACGAAGGGCCGGCCGCCGTGAATACAGTACATGCCGTCTTCGTTCAGGGGCGGATTGCCTTCCACCGCCAGGATGTAATTGCCTTTGTACTTCTTCTTGATCTCGGCCAGGATCTCGTCGGCCTGGGTACCGGCGGCCGCCATGAGGGTGTCGTCGTAGTCCAGGGAGAGCATGGACAGCACAACATCCTTGGCCAGGGGGTGGGCCGAACGGATAAAGGATTCGGAACAGCAGGTGCATTCCAGGCCGTGCAACCAGATCACCGGCGTGCGTGGCTTGGTCTCCAGGGCGTAGGCGATGCGCGGCGCCGCAGCGGCGCCCAGGCCCAGGGAAGTGGCCGTCAGGCTGCAGAATTTCAGGAAGCTGCGCCGGGTAATCCCCTGGCGCCGCAGCACGTCATAGAAGGTCTCGTTCATGTCCTAAGTCTCCTTGGTGGGCGGAGTGCCTCAGGGACACTTACTCAAGATTCATGCCAACACCCGGAGCAGGGATATTTCGAGCGCAATCAAGGGGGGCCGCCAAAAACTCCCGGTATCCGGGCGGCAAGCGGGTTGCCGGTCACAGGGGCTGGCTGGAAACCGGCATTGCAGTCAGGGGATGCAGCGCCGGGGCAGCCACTTGAGCAGGACGGCGAACAGGGCGTCCGGATCCACGGGCTTGGCGATGAAATCATTCATGCCCGCTGCCGCGCAAGAGCGCTTGTCCTCCTCGAAGACATTGGCGGTCATGGCCAGGATGGGTGTGTCCTTGTACCTGGGCAAGGCGCGGATGCCCCGGGTCGCCTCGATGCCGTCCATTTCCGGCATTTGCATGTCCATCAGGATCAGGTCGTAGTCCGTCTGGGCTGCCTTGACCAGGGCTTCCCGGCCGTTACCCGCCAGATCCAGGCGCAGATCGAGACCCTCCAGCATGGCCAGGGCCACTTCCTGATTGATCGGGTCATCGTCCACCAACAACATCCGCTGGCCGCTACAGCGCCGCACCAGAGCCAATTCGCCCGGCGCCGCATCCGGCAGGGGACATGTGCCCACCGGCTCGCCCAGCGTCAAGCAGGCGCTAAACCAGAAGGTGCTGCCGGCGCCGGGCTGGCTGACCACGCCGGTTTCGCCCCCCATCAGGGCCGCCAGCCGCCGGGTGATGACCAGCCCCAGCCCCGTACCACCATAGCGGCGGTTGGTGGAGGCGTCCGCCTGTTCGAAAGCCCGGAACAGACTGCCCAGTTTTTCGGGTGCGATGCCGATGCCGGTATCCTGCACGTCAAAGCGCAGGAGAAATTGCGCCCCTCGCGCTTCCAGCAGGCGGGCGTGAAGGCTGATGTGGCCGTGATCGGTAAACTTGAGGGCATTACCGGCCAGGTTGAGCAGGGCCTGGCGCAGACGGGTTGGATCCCCTTTCAGCCAGGGCGGCACGCCGTCGCACTGCACATGGAAGGACAGGCCCTTGCCGTGAGCCGCATCGGCGAGCATGGCCTCCACCTGCTTCAGGATGCCGGCGGGCGAGAAATCCACGCACTCCAGCACCAGCTTCCCCGCTTCGATCTTCGACAGATCGAGGATGTCGCTGATGACGGCCAGCAAATGACTGCCGGCGTCCTCGATTTTGTTCAAGCGGGCCGTCTGTTCCGCTGAGGCGCCGGAGCGCTTGAGCAGCCGGGTGAGGCCCAGGATGGCATTCATCGGCGTGCGGATTTCGTGGCTCATGTTAGCCAGAAAGGCGCTCTTGCTGCGGGTCGCCGCTTCAGCCACTTCGGCACGGCGCGCCAGTTCACTCTGCATGTCGGCGATCAGCCGTTCCCGGGCCTTGCGTTCGGAGATATCGCGCACGAAAGCCAGCAAATAGGCCTTTCCACCCACTTGCAGCCTGTTCAGGGTCAGTTCCACATCAAAGGGCGTGCCGTCCGCCCGGCAGGGCTGCCATTCGAAGCTCAGGGGCTGCCCCGCCATGGCTGCTCTTACGTGGCGGGCGGCGATTTCCGACGATAGCTGCCCGTCCGGTTGGCGCTCCGGGGCAAGGGCTGCGGGGGAAATGCCGATCACCTGCTCCCGCTTCAGACCGTACATGGCCGCGCCCCGCTCGTTGCATTCGACGAAGCCGCCCGAATCCTGCAGAAAGATGCCGTCGTTGGCAGTCTCAAACAGCGTGCGATAGCGGACTTCGTTTTCCCGCAGGGCCTCTTCCAGCCTTTTTCGCTCGGTCAGGTCGGTAATGACGGTGAACAAGGCCGGCACACCACCAAAACTGATGGTGTTCGCCGACAGGCTGGCCCAGCGGCCTTCGCCCGTGCAGGTGCGCAGTTCCGCTTCATGGCCGGCGACCCGGCCGTGCAGTATCAGGGCGGCGATGAAGTCCTGCCTCCGCCCGGGTTCAACCCAGTGATCGGGGGCGCTCAGACCCGAGATGGTCCCCTCCGCATAGCCAAAGAAGCGAGCGGCGCTGGCATTTCCGAAAATGACCGTACCGTCAACCAGAGAGGTCAGCACCATGGGCACCTCGGCCTGGTTGAGCAGCAGGCGATAGCGCCCGGCGCTCTTGCGGATGCGCTCGGCAACACGACGCAGCAGGAAAACGACGATCACCGATACGATGCCGGCCGTCACCGCCCCGGTGAGAAGATAGCCGTCGTCGATGCCTCCCAGTAGCAGGAGGCTCATCAGGGAAACAACGCCCTCCACCAGGAGCAGGGAAAACATTACGCTTCCCCAGGTCCAGGCGTTCTGCCGACCCCAGCCATCAGCAAGACGCCCGAGCCAGACCGAAGCGACACTCTCCGGAATCGCCGGGTGGCCCTGCCCCGCCAGTACGCGCCATTCCATGACATCCCCCTGCGTCGAACACCGAGGCACCCATAATTCGCCCCCAAGGGGCCGCAAGGCGGCGCCTTCATCCATCGCTTCACTGGCGACAAATGCCCCCGCCGACCGCATCAACAGCAGCTCTTTGGCCACCTTGACGCTACGCTACACCGGAATCAAACAACTTGTCCACCTTTAGGCTATACAACTCAACACTAAGGCTGCTGGCGTCATACGCAAAGAGACCTTGCTTGTATCTCTTTGTCATTTCCACAGGCGTTTGAATGCGCGAAAAAATATTCTCGCAAGAGGTGCCGCAGCAGTTCCGGGCAGAGGCTGAAAATATTCAAGGCTAGGTAGAGATTCGCTATACTGTCCAAAAGTTCCATGAACATCGCTCGGCAACGAGGAGGAAGCACCGGCCGGCATTACGACTCAACTCGACACAATCCTATGAGCTCACGCACTCTGCCCATCGCTGTGGTGGCCCGGGAAACCGGCCTGACACGGGAACTCCTGCGCAAGTGGGAAAGCCGCTACGGCTTCCCCCTGCCTGTTCGCTCCGACAGCGGACGAAGGGGCTATCCCCTCGAACAACTGGAAGCCCTGCGGGAGGTCAAGCGCCTCACGGACGCCGGCATCCGGCCCGGCGAGGCCATCCGCCGCTTCACCCGGGACAAGGAGGCCGAAGCGGCCTTTGGGCCCTCATCCTGCCCGGCCACCGGCATGGTGGCGGACTGCCTGGCCTTGATCAGGGAACATGACGCGGCGGGCCTGTACGCCCGCCTGGAACGGAAACTGGCATCCGTGGGGGCGCGGACCTTCATTGCACAGACCGCCGCGCCCCTGACGGTCGCCGTCGGCGAGGCCTGGCTGGAAGGTGAATTGCGGGTTCATGAAGAACACATGTTCTCCGCCACCCTGGCCAGCCTGCTCTCCGCCGCTTACCGACGCCTGCAGGCCGAAAGCGGCAGTCCACGCATCCTGCTGACCACGCTGCCGGGGGAACTGCATACCCTGGGCATGGACATGGTGCGGGTGCTGTTTGCGGAAAGTGGCGCCACGTGCCTGACCCTCGGCGCCCAGACACCCCTGGCAGAAATCGCCGCGGCCGTGGCGGCCTACGATGTCCAGGTACTGGCCCTGTCCTTCAGCACCTGCTACCCGGTGCGCTTGCTGGGACCATCCCTGAGCGAACTGCGCACCCTGTTGCCGGCAGCCCTACCCATCTGGATCGGCGGCGCCGGCACCCTGGTGCCGGCCAGATTACCGGACGGCGTGCGGGTCTTTGTCGCCGATGAAGACATCCATGCCGCAATCCGGGAACTACAGGAGCGGGACGACATTCTGTAGCCTGAATCGGAGCCGCCGCCATGTGCGGCGTTATCCGGAGAAGAACTTCAGCCGCGCATTGCACCCTGTCAGGTTCAAGAGTCAGGTGGACGACAGGTCAAGCACCCTACCACATCGGCAGATACAGCTTGAGCGGTTGCTCCCTGCACGCCGTGAAACCGTATGCGGCGTAGAACCGGGCGGCGCCTGCGTCCTTTGCGTCAACAAATATGCCGGCGCTGCCCATCGACAAGGCTGCGTTGCGACAGCGACTTACAGCGTCAGCCAATAGAAGTCGCCCCAGGCCCTGACCGTGGAAATCCGAATGGACGGCCAACCGCCCCAGACGCGTCACGGGTATCTGGCGGGGATAGCGCCTGGCCAGTTCGGGAGCCAGTTCGTCCGCCCAGACGAACGCAGAGGCCAAGGCGTAGAAACCGAGAATGCTGAGTTCCCCGATGTCGTCGTATCCGGCAAGGCGATAAGCCTCGGCCTCGCTTGCATCCCTCGGGACGGCGACAAAGGTGCGGGAGATGCCCTTTGCCTGGTGTTGTAACGCGGTCTGTCGAAGCCAGAGAGTGAGTGCCGCGACGCCGCAATCAAACCCGCTTCGGGCGTGGCTGCCAGTTAAAGCTTGTACCTTCATCGTCCCGCCTGGCGTTCTCGTAAGATTTCAGTGCAGCCTGCAATTTGGCGTTCGGCGGCTGCGGGTTTTCCAATGCCTGGATGAACATCTCCGCGTCGCGCGCGGACAGGCGAATCACCCTTTCCTGCTCGATGATGCGCTCGGCCTCGCGCAAGGCACTCTGCACCATGAATTGATTGACGGTGGCCCCCACCATGGCGGCGGCCAGTTCCAGAGTCTCCTGAACCTGGGCCGGCACACGCGCCGTGATACGCCCCCGTTCGATAGCCGCAGTGGTCATTGGCTCTCCTTTGTTGACTTTCAAAGCAGAATGAAACGGTGTCATTTTGACACCAACGGCGAGATATTACGCCATTTTTCCTTCGCGATAAAAGTCCCAACAAAAAAGGACGCCAGAGCGTCCTTTTTTGTTGCCGAAGGCCGGTTGAAGCCGGCCCCACGGGCGATTACTGCTGGTGTTGCGCTGCGTCGGCAGCGGCGGCCTTCATGGAAAGGCGCAGACGGCCCTTCTCGTCGGCTTCCAGCACCTTGACCTTGACCTGCTGGCCTTCCTTCAGATAATCAGTCACGGCGTTGACGCGCTCGTTGGCGATCTGGGAGATGTGCAGCAGGCCATCCTTGCCCGGCAGCACCTGAACGATGGCGCCGAAATCCAGCAGGCGCAGCACGGTGCCTTCGTAGACACGGCCCACTTCAACTTCCGCAGTGATGTCTTCGATGCGCTTCTTCGCGGCGGCACCAGCTTCGGCACTGACGGAAGCAATGGTGATGGTGCCATCGTCGCCGATGTCGATGGTGGCGCCGGTTTCTTCCGTCAGGGCACGGATGACCGCACCGCCCTTGCCGATCACATCGCGGATCTTTTCCGGATTGATCTTCATGGAGATCATGCGCGGCGCGAAGCTGGAGATCTCGACGTTGGCGCCGGTCATGGATTCGTTCATCTTGCCGAGGATGTGCAGGCGAGCTTCGGAGGCCTGGGCCAGCGCAACTTGCATGATTTCCTTGGTGATGCCCTGAATCTTGATGTCCATCTGCAGGGCGGTGACGCCCGCGGTGGTGCCGGCCACCTTGAAGTCCATGTCGCCCAGGTGATCTTCATCGCCCAGGATGTCGGTCAGCACGGCAAAACGGCCACCGTCCTTGATGAGGCCCATGGCGATGCCGGCCACGTGGGCCTTGAGGGGCACGCCGGCGTCCATCAGGGCCAGGGAAGTGCCGCACACGGAAGCCATGGAGGAAGAACCGTTGGATTCGGTCACTTCGGACACCACGCGAATGGTGTATTGGAAGTCTTCGGCGGCGGGCAGCACGGCCAGCATGGCGCGCTTGGCCAGACGGCCGTGGCCGATTTCGCGACGCTTCGGAGAGCCGACACGACCCGTTTCGCCGGTGGCGAAGGGGGGCATGTTGTAATGCAGCATGAAGCGGTCACGGTACTCGCCCTGCAGGGCGTCGATGATCTGCTCGTCGCGGCCGGTGCCCAGGGTGGCGATGACCAGGGCCTGGGTTTCGCCACGGGTAAACAGGGCGGAACCGTGGGTGCGGGGCAGCACGCCGTGGCGGATAGTGATGGGACGCACGGTGCGGGTGTCGCGACCGTCGATGCGGGGCAGGCCGTCCAGAATCTGGCTGCGCACGATCTTGGCTTCCAGTTCAAAGAACAGGTCCTTGACCTTGCCGGCGTCAGCCGGGGTGTCGCCGCTGCTCAGCACTTCCAGCAGGTTGGCGCGAACCGCATGGACCTTCTCGGTGCGCAATTGCTTACTGGTGATGCCATAGGCGTCACGCAGGCCGGCTTCGGCCACTTCGGCGACGCGGGCGATGAGGGCTTCGTCCTTCGGTGCGGCGGTCCAGTCCCATTCGGGCTTGCCGGCTTCTTCCACCAGGGCATTGATGGCGTCGATGGCGACCTGGCTCTGCTCGTGGCCAAAGACCACGGCGCCCAGCATGATTTCTTCGGACAGCTGCTTGGCTTCGGATTCCACCATCAGCACGGCGGCGGAGGTACCGGCCACCACCAGATTCAGGGCGCTGTCCTTCAACTGGGACAGGGTCGGCATCATGACGTACTGGCCGCCGATGTAGCCCACCCGAGCGGCGCCGATGGGGCCGTCGAAGGGAATGCCGGAGATGGCCAGGGCAGCGGAAGCGCCGATCATGGCGGGGATGTCCGGATCCACTTCCGGGTTGCTGGACATCACGTGAATGATGACCTGCACTTCATTCAGGAAGCCTTCCGGGAACAGCGGGCGAATCGGACGATCGATCAGGCGGGAAGTCAGGGTTTCCTTCTCGGAAGGACGACCTTCGCGCTTGAAGAAACCACCGGGGATACGGCCAGCGGCGTAAACCTTTTCAACGTAATCCACGGTCAGGGGGAAGAAGTCCTGGCCGGGCTTGGCTTCGCGCTTGGCGACAACGGTGGCCAGAATGACGGTGTCGTCCATATTGACCATGACGGCGCCGCCGGCCTGGCGGGCGATTTCACCAGTCTCCAGGGTGACGGTGTGAGCGCCGTAGGCAAAGCTCTTTTTGATAGCAGTTAGCAAGGCAAAATCCTTTCAGTGCGCACGGACACAACGCCCGCACGCCAATGGCGGCAAATGCCGCCCGATCCCAGAAAAACAAAAGCCGGCGGGGCCGTTAAGGCCCTCGCCGGACTGTTGGCGCCGCCCGCAGAGACTATCACGGGACATGGCAGCAGGCATGACGCAGAATTACTTGCGCAGGCCCAGGCTTTCGATCAGAGCGCGATAACGATCGGCGTTCTTGCGCTTCAGGTAGTCCAGCAGCGTGCGGCGCTGACTCACCATGCGCAGCAGACCGCGACGGGAGTGGTGATCCTTGACGTTGGCCTTGAAGTGGGGGGCCAGGCCATTGATACGGGCCGTCAGCAGAGCGACCTGCACTTCGGGGGAACCGGTATCACGTTCGGCACGTTGGTAATCAGCAACAACTTTTGCCTTGTCGGCAGCATTCATGGTCATAATTTTTTCTCTCAAACACGATAGGGATTTTCAGATGCCGCCCCGGTTTGATAGAGCCGCGCACCCGCTCCGCACCCACGGCACAGAGCCGCGCATTCTAGCCGAAACAATTAGGCGCGGCAAGCTTGAAAATCCTCTCAAGAAAATACCGGGCCGCAGGCTATCCGGCGGCCGCGATGACGGCCAGGGAAAGTCGATCACTGGGCCGCGGCGGATTCCTTGAGCGCCGTGCCGTCCCCGAGGGTAAACCAGAAGATCGCCCCCTGGCCAGGGCTTGCGTCCGCCCAGATGCGGCCGCCATGCTGTTCGACGATGCGCTTGACAATGGTCAGACCGATGCCGGTGCCCGGGTAGTCGTCGGCATGCAGGCGCTCGAAAATGGAAAACAGCCGCCCTGCCTCCCTGGGATCAAAGCCGACGCCATTATCCTTGACGTAATACACCTGCCGGCCATCCCCGCTTCGCACCCCCAGTTCCACTCGCGGCGCGTGTCCCTGGCCGGCAAACTTCAAGGCATTGTCCAGAAGGTTGCCATACAGCTGACGCATCATGCCGGCGTCCGCCTGCACCACCGGCAAGGCTTCCACGTCAATCCGCGCCTTTGGATAGAGGCAGGTCCGCTCCGCCACCACCTCCTGGACAATGAGCCGCAGATCCACGGCCTGGATATTGAGATCGCCCCCCACCCGGGAATAGGCCAGGACATCGTCCATGAGATCGCCCATGCGCACAGCGTTGACCCGGATGCGCTCAAGAAAGCCCTGCTCCTCCCCGGTCAAACGGTCTGCCAGGCTGTCCCGCAGCAGCGTGGCGAATCCATTGATGGCCCGCAGGGGAGTACGCAGGTCGTGGGACAAGGTATAGGAAAGGGCCGCCAGTTCCCGGTTGGCGGTCTGCAAGCGGGCCGTGCGTTCGGAGACCCGGTCCTCCAGGCCGCGATTGAGGGAAACCACTTCCTGCTGCAGGCGCCGGGCGCGGGTAATGTCCTCGGAAATACCCACTAGGCCCACAATCTGGCCACCCGTGTCCCGCAAGGGCGCCTTGGAGGTGCGCAACCAGCATTTTTCCCCCTTGATGAGGGAGGGCAACTCTTCCACGGTAATGGTTTCACCGGCCTCCAGAACCTGGCGATCATGCTCCCGGTAGCGGGCGGCCAGGTCAGCCGGAAACAGCTCGCTGTCCAGTTGTCCCGCCACCGCCGCCGCGGCCAGACCCAGTCCGGCCGCGAACTGCCCGTTACAGAACAGATAGCGCGAATTCAAGTCCTTGACGAAAATGCGCTGCGGCATCTGTTCCAGGATGTGCCGATAGCGGAATTCCGTATTCGCCACCGCCTCCCGCAAGTCCTGCAAGTCCAGGAGCCGCTGCCGGTTCAGCAATTCCTCGGTCTGCCGCCGGATGACCGACTGCAGCAAATCCACGTAGGCGTCCTCGGTGTGCTTCACCAGGTCATGCTCGGACAGAATGCCCAGGACCTGTCCGTCGGACGAAACCACCACCAGATGCCGCACCCCGGCTTCCTGCATGAGGCCCGCAGCCGCCACCAGGGGAATGTGGGGTTCGACGCAAATCAGCGGGTGGGTCATGACATCCCCGAGGGCCAGCTCCCGCCCGCCCTGGACGTAAAGTCGCACCATGTCCCGCTCAGTGACAATGCCCGCGGTACGGCCGTCGATGGACACCAGCACGCAAGTGGCGCGCCGCGCCTCCATGAGGACAGCGGCACTTGCCACCGATTGGCCGCCGTCCAGCACAGGCATCCCGGTATCCATGGCCCCACGCACATCCTTCAGGCCCACGAAAGACTCGATGCCTCCGCGCCGACGAAAATCCGTTTCGGAGACCACGCCTACCAGAAAACCCGCCGCATCCACTACCACCAAGTGCCGGATGCGGCGGACCACCATGCAGTGATAGGCCTCCTGGACGGCAATTCCCTGCAGAACCGTCACCAGCGGATAGCCCATGAGTGCGGAAACCAGCGTAGTCAGAAGCGTTCCCTGCGTGAGGGCGCGCAGAATGTCCCGCTCGGTCACTATGCCCTGGGGCCTTCCGTCCACGCTGACGACGATGGAACTGATGCGCCTGGTGCGCATGAGGTCGGCACAGGCATGCAGGGCGTCGTCCGGCGACACGCTCACGACCTTACGCGTCATCAGTTCGGCGATGCTGCGGTCGGCTTTTTCTTTCATTACCGCAATTGACATTGGTTATGGGCTGAGAACAGAATGCCAGTCTATTTATTTGGGATGCACTTTAACCGATTGGCGAATCTGGAAAAAGCAAATTTTCAAGGCTCGGCTCTGACAGCACCGACACCTATCCAGGCACCAGCCACCCTTATTTCCATGCCGCGAGGAGTCATCATGCCGACCACCCGCCCCGCCGCCGTCGCGGGAATGTTCTACCCGGCGGACTGTATTGCTCTCGAAACCGAAGTCAGCGCCTTGCTGCACGGCGCCCTGCCCCAGCCACCGGCACCGCCGCCCAAAGCCCTCATCGTTCCCCACGCCGGCTATATCTATTCCGGCCCGGTGGCCGCCAGCGCCTATGCCCTGCTGGCCCCCTTGCGCCGGCAGGTGCGCCGGGTGGTGCTGCTGGGCCCCACCCACCGCATCGCCGTGCCCGGCCTGGCCCTGCCGGATTGCGACTCTTTTGCCACGCCCCTGGGCCGCATCCCCATCGACAAGGCGGCGGAGGCGGCCATCGCCCACTTGCCCCAGGTCATCCACCATCCCGCCACCCACGCCCAGGAGCATTCGTTGGAAGTTCAGTTGCCCTTCCTGCAGATGGTCTTGGAAGACTTTGACTTGGTACCCCTGGCGGTGGGCAGCGCCAGCGCAAGAGAAGTCGACGAAGTGCTGGAGGGCCTGTGGGGCGGCCCGGAAACTCTCATCGTCATCAGTTCCGACCTGTCCCATTACCACCCCTACCCCATGGCCAGAAGCCTGGACCAGACCTCCGCCGATTGCATCCTGGAAATGGCCTCGGTGCTGGACCATGAGCAGGCCTGCGGCGCCACCCCCATCAACGGGCTCCTGCTGGCGGCACGCCGCCACCACCTCACGCCGCGCCTGCTGGACTTGAGGAATTCGGGGGACACGGCCGGCGACAAGGGACGCGTCGTGGGCTACGCCGCATTCGCGTTCTCGGAGAATGACCATGTCTGAAGATACCCTGGGTAGCCAATTACTGCTGCTCGCCCGCAACGCCATTGCCGGAGCGCTCGCCCTGCCGCTCTCGCCCTTGCCGAAAGAATCAGCCGGCGATACAGCCCGCCTGGACGCCCCCGGCGCCACCTTCGTCACGCTCACACAACAGGGGGCATTGCGAGGCTGCATCGGCACCCTGGCCGCAGGCCGCCGCGCCCTGCGCCAGGATGTGATGGAAAATGCGCGCTCGGCGGCCCTGCGGGACTCCCGCTTTCCCCCTCTCAGCCCGGAGGAATTCGAGACGACCCGGGTGGAGGTATCCCTCCTCAGCGAGCCCGAGTTCATGGCGTTTGCCAGCGAAACAGATGCCCTGTCCCAATTGGTGCCGGGAATCGACGGCATCATCCTCATGCACGCTTGCCACCGTGCCACCTTTCTGCCCCAGGTCTGGGAAAGCCTGCCGGAACCACAGGCGTTCATGCGCCAGCTGAAAAAGAAGGCTGGCCTGCGCGAAGACTTCTGGAGCCCCGACATCCTCCTGGCCCGCTACCAGGTACAGAAATGGCAGGAGGCCCGGCCATGAATCCCGTCCCCGCCCATCCCGGAGCGTATTGGCACACCCTGCCGGACGGGCGAATTCAGTGCGACTTGTGCCCGCGGGACTGCCGCCTGCACGAGGGCCAGCGGGGAGCCTGCTTCGTACGCCAGATGGAAGGGGGGCAGATGCTGCTGACCACTTATGGCCGCTCCTCCGGCTTCTGCATCGACCCCATCGAAAAGAAACCCCTCAGCCACTTTTACCCCGGCAGCAGCGTGTTTTCCTTCGGCACCGCCGGCTGCAACCTGGCCTGCAAGTTCTGCCAGAACTGGGACATCAGCAAGTCCCGGGACATGGACCGCCTCATGGATGAGGCCAGCCCCGAGGCCATCGCCCGGGCGGCCTTTGAGCGGGGCTGCAAAAGCGTGGCCTTCACCTACAACGACCCGGTGATTTTCGCCGAATATGCCATGGATACGGCGGATGCCTGCCACGCCCTGGGCCTGTCCACGGTAGCGGTCACCGCCGGCTATATCCACGCGACAGCGCGCCGGGATTTCTTCGCCAAAATGGATGGGGCCAACGTGGACCTGAAGGCGTTCACGGACGATTTCTATGTAAAGCTTTGCGGCGCCCACTTGCAGCCGGTGCTGGAGACCCTGGCTTACATTCACCACGAAACGAACTGCTGGCTGGAGATCACCACCCTGCTCATCCCCGGCCAGAACGATGCCCCGGCTGAGATCGAGGCCCTTTCAAGCTGGGTGATGGGGGAACTGGGGCCGGACGTGCCCCTGCATTTCAGCGCCTTCCACCCGGATTACAAGCTCGCCGAATGCTCCCCGACGCCCCCCGCCACTCTGACGCAGGCCCGGCGCATCGCCCTGGATCAGGGCCTGCATTACGTCTATACGGGAAACGTGCATGATACGGCGGGCGGCAGCACCTTCTGTCCGGCCTGCGGGGCCGGCTTGGTGGTACGGGACTGGTATGAAATCGGCGCCTACGACATCACGCCGGAGGGGCGCTGTGGCCAGTGCGGCGCCGAAATCGCCGGGCGCTTCGGCGCCTTCACGAGGCCGTTCGGCCGCCACCGTATCCCCGTGCAACTGCACATGTGAAAAGGGCCGGGAAATCCGGCCCTTTTTACACTTCAGTTCTGTAGGGAAACTTCACCCCAAGCCAAGCGCCGCCAGGAGGCCGGCGCGGGAAATGGGCTTGATGAGCAGATCGTCGAAGCCCGCGCCCATGATGCGATTTTTTTCTTCCGGCATGGCGTGGGCCGTGTAAGCAATGACTTTAAGGCCGGTGAGATTGCTGTCCTGGCGGATGCGTTCGCAGACCTGTTCGCCTGAGAGGCCGGGCATGCTGATGTCCAGCAAGACGCAATCCGGCCGGGTCCGGCTCAGGTAGACCAGCGCTTCCTCACCACTGGCCGCCTCCGACACGCTACAGCCCTCCTTGCGCAGGATGGCCGACGGCAGCAGGCGGTTCACCGGATTGTCGTCAACGATCAGTACGTGCATATTCTTTATTACCTCTCTTTTACCGGTGGCCGGGGCAGGCGTCACAGCCCAGACACGCGCCGGGTTCGGCATTATCGCCGCCCCGGGCAGGGGCTTCAAGTCATTAAACGTCTACACAGGTCTACAAACATCCAGTTCGCGCAGCAGACCCGCCGATTCGGGCGTTCATGCTCCGTTTTCCAGCCAGGCCAGGGCCGCCGTGCGCAATTCTGCCCCCTGTTTTTCAAGTTCCGGCAAATGCTCAGCCATGGCAGCCAAGTTGCCCTTGTGACCGGAAGTTTCCACCGCCAAGGCCAGGTTCTGCAGCACACCGCAGCAGGCCGATCCCGCCAGCCCCTTGAGTGTGTGGGCGGCACGGCAGGCGCCATCCAGGTCACGGGCTTCAAGGGTGGCCTTCAACTGGACGACTTCGGTAACGATGCCATCCACCACATCGCCCAACACCGCCATCAGGATGTCCCGATCCCCACCAAACTGCTCCAGCATGGCCGCCGGGTCGAAGAGGGGACCATCCCCCGCAGCGGTGGCCGCTTGCACCAGATGAGCGCCCGCGTCACGGCCGTCGCCGGACGCCTGCAACCAATGCTGGATCAGGTCCGCGAGTTGCTTGGGGTTGATGGGTTTGGCCAGGTAGTCGTCCATGCCCGCCGTCAGCACATCCTCCCGGTCCCCCTCCATGGCATTGGCGGTCATGGCGATGATGGCGATACCTATATTGGCCTCACCCGCTTCGCCGCCGCGTATAGCGCGGGTGGCCTCGAAGCCATCCATCACCGGCATGCGGCAATCCATGAGGACCATGTCGTAACGCCGGTTCATCAGCATGGACAGGGCCTCCCGGCCGTTATCCGCCAGTTCGACCCGATGACCCAGCTTCTTCAGGAGCGCCATGGCCAGCTTCTGGTTGGTCAGGTTGTCCTCCACCAGCAGGATGTCGGCGCAGGCATCCCGCTCACGCTGGCTGTGCTGGGTTATGAAGGCTCGAGGCTCGGTGGACTCGGTGGCCACGGCCAGGCCGAAGAGAGTCTGCAGACAGTTGCGCAGCAGCTTGTCCTTGATGGGCTTGGCCAGGTAGGCGTTGAAACCGGCCGCGGCGAAACGACCGGCTTCGCCACGGGTGGCAACGGAAGTCAGCAGCACCAGGGGCAGGCCAGACCAGGCCGGATTCGCCCGCAGGCGCCGGCCCAATTCCTCCCCGTCCATGCCGGGCATCTGCATGTCCAGGATGGCGGCATCCAGGCTACGGCCTGCCGCCTTTTCTGCCGCCAGGAGTGCAAGGGCTTCCTCGCCGCCGCTGGTCAACAGGGCTTCACACTGCCAGGCCCGCAGCAAGGTGTCGAGAAGGCGGCGGGCAGTCGCGTTGTCGTCCACCACCAGGATCCGCCGCCCCGCCAGGCCTGCGCTTTTAGCCGACAGCACCGGGTTTTCGCCCTGCTGAAGATCGAAGGGCACATGCAACCAGAAGCAAGAACCCTGGCCTTCGTCGCTGTCCACGCCGATTTCGCCCCCCATGAGTTCCACCAGGCGTCGAGCGATGGACAAGCCGAGTCCCGTGCCGCCGAACTGGCGGGTGGTGGAACTGTCCGCCTGAGTGAAGGGGGTGAACAAAAAGCCCAGCTTGCTGGCGGGAATACCGATGCCGGTATCGCGCACCTCGATGGCCAGCTTCACCCGGCTTGGCGACTCCTCCAGCACACGCACGTTCACCGCCACCTCGCCCCGGCTGGTGAACTTCACCGCATTACCCATGAGGTTGAGCAGCACCTGGCGCAGGCGCCCCGGGTCGCCGCGCAACAATGAGGGCACCTGCGGGTCCACCAGGCAGGCCAGTTCCAGGCCCTTCTCGTTGGCCCGCAGAGCCAGGATGTCACCGATGTCGTTGATGAGCACCCGCAGATCGAAATCGATGGTCTCGATGTCCAGCTTGCCGGCCTCGATCTTGGAGAAGTCCAGGATGTCGTTGATAAGGCTCAGGAGGGCCTGGGCACTGTTCCTGACGGTTTCCGCATAATCGACCTGCTCATCGTCCAATTGGGTGGACAGGAGCAGGTCGGTCATGCCGATGACACCGTTCATGGGAGTGCGAATTTCATGGCTCATGTTGGCCAGGAAGTCGCCCTTGATGCGACTGGCTTCTTCCGCCGCCTGAGTGGCCTGCTTGAGGTCGGTGATATCCACCCGGAAACCTACGATGTGACCGCTGGAGGTCTTCCGGTCCACCACCCGTAACCAGCGCCCGTCCTCCGTCTGTTCTTCCAAGGTGGCATGACCGTCCCGATGCATGGCCACCCGTTCGGCCACCCATGCCGCTTCCCGCCCCGCAGCCTGGGGATACTGGCCCCGTTCGGCACCGATGCGTACGATGTCCTCGAACTTGATACCGGGTTCCAGCAGCTCCGCCACCGTGTGGTGGAACTCCCGGTATTTCTCGTTGCAGTAGAGGAGCCTGTCGTCCGCGTCATAGACGACGAAAGCCTCGTCGATGGCCTCGATGGCCGTCAGCAACGTGTCCTCGCTCTGGCGCAGAGCGGCCTGGGCGCTTTCCCTTTCCCGCGCTTGGGCGTCGAAGAGCAAGCGCGCCAAGGCATTGATGGCATCCACGATCTCGCCGGTCTCCCCCTTCAGCGGCGGAATGACCTCCCCCAGATCCTGGCCCATGCGGCCCAAGCCTTCCTTGATCACTTCCACATCCCGGGTCAGGCGATTGATGACGAAATAAATGACCAGCAGGGAAATGATCAGGGCCAGGGAGGTGAAGCGGTAGATGGTCGCCTTCATGGCATCCACTTGGCGGTCGATGGTGTCGAGCAGTTCGTTGGCCCAGATGTAGCCCACCACCTTGCCCCCTTCCAGGATGGGGGTCATGGCATTCATGATCTGGCCCCGCACTTGCAGGCCGCTCTGTACCGCCGGTGCGCCCGTTTCAAGAACCTTGCGGCCCGGATGGGTGGCGCTGATGGCCACACCCACCTTGGCGCCGTTCTCTTCCCGGGGGCCGTAGGTGATGATGGCATCCAGGTCCCGATGGTAATAGCCCACGCCGATGCCCGGGAAGGAGCGGGATACGTCCTCAGTGAAGCCCGCCAGCAGACGGTTGAGATAGGCAACGCGCGCCACCCGGTCAAGCGCCGGACCGCCGTAGCCTTTCAGCATGCCGGCGTAGCCACCCTGGTTCTGCAGGTGGGACTGCAACAGCAGGGTGGCGCCGAAGAGGTGGGTGCGTTTCTCCTCCAGCAGAGCGTCCTTGCCGCTCAGGGTCAGCACATAGCCGGCGGCGATGATGGACAGGCTGACCGCCGGCACCATGATGAGCATCAGCCGCATGCGCAAGGTCTTAGGCCAGCAGGCCCGCAGGAAATTCATCATTTTCTCTTCATCCAGGCAAGGTCCATGATGCTCGAGTTCATCAGGCCGCCCTCGCCGCAGGCAGGATAAGGGTGAAGCTCGAGCCCACATCAGGCTCCGATTGCAGCCGCACTTCACCGCCCATCATGCCCGCGAACTCTTTGACCAAGGCCAGGCCCAGGCCCGTACCCGAGTGGCTGCGGGTATTGAAGTTTTCCAGTTGCTTGAACTTCTCGAACACTGTGGGCTGGCAGACCTGGGATATGCCGCAACCAGTATCGGACACGATGAACACGATATTGCTTTCTTCCGGCATAACCGACAGGCCCACACTGCCCTTGCTGGTGAACTTGATGGCATTGTTCAGAAGGTTGTTGAGAACCTGCCGGAGCCGGGTTGCATCCGCATGCATCACGGCAGGTAGGTCGGCGGCCATCCTGAGTTCGAAGGCCAGGCCCTTGGCTTCTGCTTCGCCCCGATGCAGCCCGGCGACCTCTTCCACCAGAGGCGCCAGCTGGAAATTCTGCGGATTCAGCTCCATACGGCCCGCCTCGATCTTGGACAGGTCCAGCAGGTCGTTGACCACCTTCAGCAGATGCTTGCCGCTGTCGAGGATGGTGCGGGCGTACATGTCGTGCCCCTCCACCTGGGCTTCCGCCTCCAGAATCTCGGCAAAACCGAGAATGCCGTTAAGGGGCGTGCGCAACTCATGGGAGACGCTGGCAAGAAACTCGGACTTGGTGCGATTGGCCTCCTCCGCTTTCACGCGGGCCTCATCCAGACGCTTGAAGGATTCCGCCACGCCGTCCGCCATGGTATTGAAGGAGCGGGCCAGGTCACCCATTTCGTCCTTGGATACAGTTTCCAGGCGATACGCCAGGTCGCCGCCCTCGAAGCGGTTAATGCCGGAAATCATGCGGGTAATGCGGGTGGTGAGGAAATTAGCCATGAGAATGGCAATGAATATAACCACCGCCACCATGGCAAGGGTGGAGCCCAGGAGGCCCCAGGCGGTTCCGGTCAGGCTCTCGTCAATACCGGACACCATGCCAGCACGCTGGCGTTTGAAGTCAACGCCCTTTTCGTCGATGAGTTTGGAAATGCGCTTGCCGGATTCGGTGGCGGCCTTGTGGAAATCGTCCACATTGGCGCCAACAGTGACAAAGCCGAAGCCCTGTTTGGTCTTGCCGTATTGCCCCGTGTAATAGGGAATGGCGGCGGCCGTGGTGAGTTTCCACAGGCCACTGAAGAAAATCACGAAGGAACCGGAACCACCATGATCGGTGAGTGCGTTCCAGCCCTCGCATTGGGGGGAGAAATTCAAGTAGCGACAATCCAGGGCCACAGTGCCGGCCTTGACCAACTCCTTTGCCGGTTTCTTTTTGAGATTCTGGTCATGGAAAGGCTCGACACCCGCCAGGAATTTCCAGGACGGCAGATTGCTGGCCTGCCACTGCTGATAAAGCTCGTTATCCAGCCACGGTGTCACCGGCTGGCCCGTGGCTGGATCAAAGCCGACGATGAAATAATCCCGCGGGTGGGCGATGGAGCGGCTCTTGTAGTCCCAGATGAAAGCGTAGTTGCCCTTGATGGCATCGGCGATGGGGGTGTAGCGCTCATCGGTGGGCATCAGTCGGTCGGTAAACTGGCGGATGTGATCGTGATCCAGGGCCAGGGTGACATAACCCACCACGACCCCGCCCTTTACCACCGGAGTCGCCCAGCGCACGATGCCGCGGAAATGCTTTCCCTGCGGATTTTCTGTGCCGGCATAAGCGGATTTTTCCGGCGCAAAAGGAATGCCGGCTTTCTCGGCGGAGGCCGGCGTGTACGGACCGACAACCTTGCTCGGCACGTAGGCGCCAATGACATCCGAGACATAGATATCGCCGGCCTTGAGCTTTTTCAGGTCGGGCCAGTAGGTTTCCGCCTTGACGAAGGTCTGGGCCTTGTCCGCCACGTTGCGCAATTCCCGGGGCAGCAGGTCGCCGTTGGTGACCTTCAACTTCTCCCGGCCATCCAGGCCCACGTAGCTCATTTCCAAGAACAGGGGGCGGCGCTCCCGCTTGCCCAGATATTCCGGCGCCCGGGCATGGAAGTCTTTTGAATTGTCCGGCGTCACCTGCCGGGTGACCTTCGGCTCCAGCTTGACCGGCTCAACAGGCACCCAGGCCTTCTTGTCCTCCGATAGCGTGTAGGCGCCATGCTGGAACAGGTCGCGCTTCCGGTGATCGAGGAAACGGCGGAAGGCCGCTTCCGAAGGGTCAACACTTGCTGCCGCCAGCACATCCTCGTCCCGTTCGTAGAGGAAGGTGGCGATCTGCCGCGCCGTCTCGGTCGTCAGGGATTCAATGGCCTCCCGTGAGCGCAGGTCCAGTGCCCGCACGGCGTCCTGGGTCGCCGAGTCACCGACGGTCTTGATGGCGGACAGCATATTGTCGGCCATGCCGGTGGCGTCCGCCGCGACACGCTGGCCAAGCTTTTGCGTCGAGTGCCAGGCAAACCACGCCAGCAGCACCAGGGGCAACACCTTGATCAGCACGAAGATGACAATGAGCTTGGCACGTATACCCTGGGGCAAGCCCGGCTTGAAGATTTTCATGAGCGTCATTTTGTCTGCCAAGGAAATGCCAAAAAAGGAGCGCCAGCGCACCCTGCTCAAACCCTTGAGCAATTACGGCCCATGGCAGAAAAACTTTATATCCCGGGCAGTCGCAGGGGCGAAGTTTATGGGAACACTGGGACCGGGACGCCTTCCGGCTGTGCCTGCCGTGGGTCTCACTTTGCGCTTCTTTCGTTCCGCCGCCCCCATCCGGGAATCCACTATAATCCCCGCCTGCCTTTCCCCGCCGACCTGCCGTGAGCACCTCCCCGCCCCTGCTGAATTCCTTCGCCCCGATATCACTGCCCGCCACAGGTATGCGCCTGGACCTGCCGCCCCTGGCCGGCTCCGGCGACGCCCTGGCCCTGGCCCAACTGGCACTGAAGCTGGGCAAGGGCCGCTTGCTGACGGTCATCACAGCCAACCCCCTGGATTCCCAGCGGCTGAAAGAGGAAATCGCCTGGTTTGCGCCCCAACTCAAGGTACACCTGTTGCCGGACTGGGAAACCCTGCCCTATGACGGCTTTTCGCCCCACCAGGATCTCATTTCAGAGCGCCTGTCCACCCTCTACCACATCAGCCGGGGCGAAGCGGAGGTGGCTCTGGTGCCCGCCACCACCGCACTGTATCGCCTCGCGCCCACGGAATTCCTCGCCGCCTTCACTTTTTTCCTGAAGAAGGGTGAACGCCTGGACGTGGAGAAACTGCGGGCCCAGCTGGCCCATGCGGGCTATAGCCACGTCACCCAGGTGGTCAGCCCGGGGGAATTCAGCGTGCGCGGCGGCCTCATCGACCTCTTTCCCATGGGTTCCGCCCTGCCCTACCGCATCGACTTGTTCGATGACGAGATCGAGACCATCCGCACCTTCGATGTAGACAACCAGCGCACGGTCTACCCGGTGGCGGAAATCCGCCTCCTGCCGGCCCGGGAATTCCCCCTGGATGACAAGGGCAAGAGCCGCTTCCGCAGCCGTTACCGGGAAGAGTTCGAGGGCGATCCGTCCCGTTCCCCAATCTATAAGGACATCGGCAACGGCATCGCCCCCGCCGGTATCGAGTATTACCTGCCCTTGTTCTTTGAAAAAACCGCCACCTTCTTCGACTACCTGCCCAAGAGCGCCGTGATCTGCCTGCACGGCGACGTACCTGCCGCCATCAGCGAGTTCTGGCAGGACACCAAGAGCCGCTACAAGATGATGGGGGGCGACCGGGCCCGGCCGCTCCTGCCACCGGAAGTTCTCTTTCTGCAGGATGAGGCGTTTTTCCTGAGCCTGAAGGGCTTTCCGCGTCTCGCGGTGGGCCGTACGGGCACGGCCGAGTCCCTCGCCCGGTCCCTGCCCTCTGTTGCAGTAGAGCGCAAGGCGGATGACCCGCTTCTGAAGCTCAAGGCCTTCACCCGCGAATTTCCCGGCCGGGTGCTGCTGCTGGCGGAATCCCCGGGCCGGCGCGAAACCATCCTGCAATACTTGTCGGAATACGGCCTCAACCCGCCCCAGTGCACGGATTTCGCCGGATTCCTGGCGGCGGATCACCGCTTCATGCTGGGGGTCGGCCCCATATCCGACGGTTTCCTGCTCGCTAACGACGGCCTTGCCCTCATCACCGAAAACGAGCTTTACGCCGCCACCGCCCGGCCGCGCCATCGTCGCGGCGACGGCCGCCAGGCCAGCGTGGAAGGCTGGCTGCGGGATCTCACGGAACTCAAGATCGGCGACCCGGTGGTGCATCTCCAGCACGGCATCGGCCGCTACCTGGGCCTGGTGCACATGGATCTGGGCGAGGGCGAAACAGAGTTCATCTACCTGGAGTACGCCGGGGAAGACAAGCTCTACGTGCCCGTGTCCCAATTGCAGCAGATCAACCGCTACAGCGGCGCCAACCCGGAGCTGGTGGAACTGCACCGGCTTGGCAGCGGCCAGTGGGAGAAAGCCAAGAAGAAGGCGGCCCAGCAGGTGCGGGACACCGCAGTGGAACTGCTGGCCCTGTATGCCCAGCGGGCCGCCCGCCAGGGCCACCGCTTTGTCTTCAAGCAGCACGACCTGGAGGCCTTCGCCGAAGGCTTCGGCTTCGAGGAGACGCCGGACCAGAAGGCCGCCATCGACGCGGTCATCAAAGACATGACCTCCGGCAAGCCCATGGACCGGCTGGTGTGCGGCGACGTGGGCTTCGGCAAGACCGAAGTGGCCCTACGGGCCGCCTGCGTGGCGGTACTGGATGGCAAGCAGGTGGCGGTCCTGGCCCCCACCACCCTGCTCACGGAACAGCATTTCCAGACCTTTTCGGATCGTTTCGCCGACTGGCCCATCCGGATCGCCGAACTCTCGCGCTTTCGTTCCGCCAAGGAACAGACCCAGGCCATCAAGGAACTGGCGGAAGGCAAGCTGGACATCCTCATCGGCACCCACCGGCTCCTCCAGAAGGACGTGGAATTCTCGCGCCTGGGACTGGTCATCATCGACGAGGAACACCGCTTCGGCGTGCGCCAGAAGGAGGCGTTGAAGGCCCTGCGGGCCGAGGTGGACATCCTGACCCTCACCGCCACCCCCATTCCCCGCACCCTGGGCATGTCCATCGAGGGCCTGCGGGACTTCTCGGTCATCGCCACCGCGCCGCAAAAGCGCCTGTCTATCAAGACCTTCGTCTCGCCCTTCTCGGTAGGCACCGTGCGGGAAGCGGTGCTGCGGGAGTTCAAGCGCGGCGGCCAGGTGTATTTCCTGCACAACGAGGTGGACACCATCGAGAACATGCGGGAGCGCCTCGAAGGCCTCTTGCCGGAAGCCCGCATCATCGTCGGCCACGGTCAGTTGCCGGAGCGGGAACTGGAGCGGGTGATGAAGGAATTCACCCAGCAGCGCCACAACCTGCTGCTATGCACCACCATCATCGAAACCGGCATCGACAATCCCCACGCCAACACCATCATCATCAACCGGGCCGACAAGTTCGGCGTGGCCCAGTTGCACCAGCTGAGAGGGCGAGTTGGCCGCTCCCACCACCAGGCCTACGCCTACTTGCTCACAGACCGGGACGCCAAGCCCAGCGCCCAGGCGGTGAAACGCCTGGAGGCCATCCAGATGATGGAGGAACTGGGTTCCGGCTTCTTCCTGGCCATGCACGACCTGGAAATCCGCGGCGCGGGGGAAGTGCTGGGGGAAAACCAGAGCGGCGAAATCCAGGAGATCGGCTTCGGCCTCTATTCCGAGATGCTCAAGACCGCCGTCAAGGCCCTGCAGAAGGGTGAGGAGCCGGATCTGACCCAGCCCCTGGGCGTCACCTCGGAAATCAAGCTCCACACCCCGGCCCTGTTGCCCTCCGAATACTGCGCCGACGTACATGAGCGCCTGACCCTTTACAAGCGCCTGGCCAATGGCGACACCCTGGAAGAGCTGACGGCCCTGCAGGAAGAACTCATCGACCGCTTTGGCGATCTGCCCCCCGCCGCCCAGGCTCTCCTGGACACCCACCGCCTGCGCCTCGCCGCCAAGCCCCTGGGTATCAGTAAGATCGATGCTACCGAAACCCAGGTCAGCCTGCAGTTCGTAGCGAATCCGCCCATCGACCCCATGACCATCATCGGGCTGATCCAGAAGAACCGGCACTGGAAGCTGGCGGGACAGGACAAGCTCACCGTCAAGCAGCCCAGCGCCGACCTGAAAGCCCGCGTGGCGGTGATACGGGACATCATGCAGAAACTGTCGGCACCGGCTGGAAAGCGCTGAAACCCGAGCGGTGTGTCCATTTTCTAGCTACATTCAGCGGGTGCGCATTCCATCGACCATAGCCGGATTTGAAAGTCCGGATTGCCCCAGGCAATTCATCCGAGGCGACGCGCTGAAGCGCTCCATATGCGGCGCTCGCCAGCGCGATGAAATTCATCATCCGCCGCTAAATCCTGGGGATTGAAAAGCGTTCGCCGCGTTCTCATCCAGAAAATCGGTTTTGCAAATTGGAAGCCTTGCCTGCTCATTCGCTAGGCCAAGCCCTCCTGGCTCCCCGGGCAAGCGCCTGTTCCGGCGATCCTGGCATTTTGCCGTAATCGACAAGCCCCGCCTCGCTCCTAGGCTGCGGATCAGACCCGGGATAAGGCAGCAACTTTCGTAAACAGAAAAAGCCAACCCTGAGGTTGGCTTTTTAAATTGCTCAAGGGCCGCAAAGCCCCTGGAGACAACTCAGATCAGGAATTGGTCCCGACCTTGGCCTGCAGCTTCTGCGGCCGTCAGCCACGTGGGGGTACGGCCACGACCGGTCCAGGTCTTGCCGCTTTGGGGATCACGATACTTTGCAGCCACCGTGCCGGTGCTGCGGCGAGCACGGGTGGCGCTGCCTTGAAGATCCTCGACGGTAATGCCATTGGCCGCCATCAATTCACGAATTTCCGCAATTGCCCCGGCCTTCTCCGCCTTGAGCACATCTTCAGCTTGCTGGGTCAATTCACGGATCTTGGCCTGGATTTCAGCGTACGTCGTCATTTAAGTTCCTCGTCTATCTTGAGTTAATCGGCACTGCCTTTCAAAATAATAATTCATTTTTTCAGAATTACCAAACCCGCCTTTGATTTTGCATCTAATCAACCCGGGCTCCCGGCTGCTGTTTGCGGATATTCAGCAAGCTCCCCGCCCATTCCAGCAGCGTCGTGACGCATGGGGGGCACGTCGAGAATAAGTTTACAGAGGATGGCTTTGGAATGCCGCCGGAGATAATACTATCCACTTGGCTTTCAGCCCCTGTGGATCAATATGCAAGGGCGCCTGCCGCCAGGATGGCGGGATGGACAGGAAAAGCGGAATCGCGTTAAACAAGACTCGGTATTGAACGCGGTGCTGCGGAAGGTAAACAGCAAAAAAGCCGCTTGTGGCGGCTTTTTTGAGGTGCGGCGGATTGGTGAAACCCGGCACTGGAATTTGGTAGGCGCGATTGGACTCGAACCAACGACCCCCACCATGTCAAGGTGGTGCTCTAACCAGCTGAGCTACGCGCCTAAAGAAGTCGCCATTATAGGGAGCCAGTCCAAAAAGGCAAGAATTATTTGCGTCGTCGTCGAAATATTATTGAAACCGCAGGGCCTCGATGGGTTTGAGGCGAGCGGCCTTGTTGGCCGGGTAGTAGCCGAAGAACACCCCGACGCCAGCGGCCACGCCGAACGCCAGGGCGATGGAGAACGGTGTCACCAGCACCGGCACGCCGGCCCACTTGTTCGCCAGCAGGGCGCCGCCCACACCCAGCAGGACGCCGATGAGGCAGCCCACCACGGAAATCACGATGGCTTCCAGCAGGAATTGCAGCAGGACATCCCTTTGACGGGCGCCGATGGCCATGCGGATGCCGATCTCCCTGGTGCGTTCCGTCACCGACACCAGCATGATGTT
Organism: Rhodocyclales bacterium; assembly: GCA_043743785.1. GTDB lineage: Bacteria > Pseudomonadota > Gammaproteobacteria > Burkholderiales > Rhodocyclaceae > JAQTNA01. Next base: position 27,759 of record JAYTVW010000028.1, read on the forward strand.
CATGATGCCGATGCCCCCCACCAGCAGGGACACGGAAGCGATGGCCCCCAGCAGCATGGACATGAGCTTGGCCATTTCCGCCGCCGTGTTGGCCATGGCCGTCAGGTTGCGCACGGAAAAATCTGCGTCCTGGCCTTCCTGGATACGGTGGCGCTGGCGCAACAAGTCGTTGATCTGCACTTCCGTGCGGTCCATGACCTCTGCGGAGTTGGCCTTGGCCATAATGAAGCGCACCGTGCCCTGAAACTGGTTGCCGAAGAGCTTTCTTTGGGCCGTGGTGACCGGGATCAGCACCGTGTCGTCCTGGTCCCGGCCGTCCAGGCTCTGGCCCTTGCTCGCCAGTACGCCAATGACCGTGTAGGGGCTTTGGCGAATGCGCAGGGTCTTGCCCACCGGGTCGTCACCGGCAAAGAGATTCTCCACCACGGTCTTGCCCAGCAGGGCCACCCGGGTGGCGGAGCGCACGTCCGAATCGGTAAACGGCGAACCGGAGGCCAGGCCCCAGTCCCGCACCGTGAGAAAGCCTGGCGTCGTGCCATTGACCTGGGTGCTCCAGTTGTTGCTGCCATACACCAGTTGGGCCGAACCCGGCGAGATGGGGGCCACTTCTTCCAGGCCCGCCAGTTCCGCCAGGGCCTGGGCGTCCAGCAGGGTCAGGGTCGGCACGCCGCCGGCCCCGGTGCGGGCGCCGCCGGAAGTGCTGCTGCCGGAGAGGATGATGAACAGATTGGCGCCCATGGAGGAAATGGACTGCTGCACCTTCTGCTGAGTGCCCTGGCCCACCGCCAGCATGAGGATCACGGCGCCGACGCCAATCACCATGCCGAGCATGGTGAGAAAGGTGCGCATGCGATTGGCCCCCATGGCATGCCAGGCCTCCGCCAACATGGCGCCGATCATGATTGCACCTCCGTGTGCACCACCGGACCGTCATAGGCGATCACGCCATCCACCAGACGTACCAGACGGCGGGTGTAGGCGGCCACGTCCGGCTCGTGGGTCACAACGACGACGGTGATGCCCTCATCCCGATTCAGGCTGGTGAACAAATCCATGATTTCCTGACTGGTATGGGTATCCAGGTTGCCCGTGGGTTCGTCCGCCAGGATCAGGCGGGGTTCATTCACCAGGGCCCGGGCGATGGCCACCCGCTGCTGCTGGCCGCCGGAAATATGCGTGGGCGGATAGGCACCGTAATTGCCCAGCCCCACTTTCTCCAGCATGGCCTGGGCACGGCGACGCCGCTCCGCCAGCTTCACGCCCCGGTACACCAGGGGCAGGGCCACGTTGTCCAAGAGGCTGGCCCGGGGCAGCAGGTTGAAGCCCTGAAAGACGAAGCCGATGACCTGGTTGCGAAGTTTCGCCAGGGCGTCGGAATCCAGTTGTCCCACGTCCTGACCCGTGAGCAGGTAGCGCCCGCTGGTGGCCACGTCCAGGCAGCCCAGGATGTTCATGAAGGTGGATTTTCCCGAACCGGAAGGCCCCATGATGGCGACGAACTCGCCTTCCTCCACCGTCAGGTCGATGCCCTTGATGACCGGCACCGCCCCGGCTTCCGTGACGTATTCCTTGTGCAATCCGACAATATCGATGACGCTGACCATCAGAACATCCGGGGCGGCGCCAAGGATGTCTTGGCGCCGCCGGGCTGGGTATCTTCCACCACCACCTTGTCGCCGGACTTGAGATCGCCAGCCACCACTTCGGTGTAACGGTTATCGGTGATGCCGGTGCGCACGGTGAGGGCCTTCAACTGGCCGACGGCATCCAGCACATACACCAGGCTCTTCGGCCCCTCGGCGGCCTTCGTCCCCTTGCCCGGCGCGGCGCCTGCCTGGGGAAGCGGCTTCACGCCCTGGGGTTTGAAGCGCAGGGCGGCGTTCGGCAGCAGCAGCACATCCTTCCTCTGGGCCGCCTGGATGTTCACATAAGCGGTCATGCCCGGCAGCAGGACCTGTTGCGGATTGGCCACGGCCACCACCACGTCGTAGCTCACCACGTTCTGCAGGGTCGTGGGGTTCAGGCGCACCATGCGCACCGCGCCTTCGAAATTGCGGTTCGGGAAGGCATCCACGCGGAATTTCACCGGCATCCCGGCGCGCAGCAGGCCGACGTCGGCTTCGGCGAAATTCGAATCGATCTGCATTTTCTCCAGATCCTGGGCGATCTTGAACAGGGTCGGCGTCTGGAAGCTGGCCGCCACGGTCTGGCCCACATCCACCTGCCGGTCCACCACCACACCGGAAACGGGGGAGCGGATACGGGCATAGTTCAGGTTGATGCGGTCCTTGTCCACCTGGGCCAGGGCCTGGGAGACGCCCGCCCGGGCCGCCTTGAGGGCCTGCACCGACTGATCCAGTTCCTGGCGGGAGACGTATTCCTGCTTGTAGAGCGCCTGCATACGGGCTTCGTTGGCCTTGGTCAGTTCCAGGGTCGCCTGGGAACTGGCCAGGTTGGCCGCACTCTGCTCGGCCTGGGCCACGTAGGTGGCGTCATCCAGTTCCAGCAGCAGCTCGCCGGCCTGGACCTTGGAGTTGTAATCCACGTGGAGCTTCTTCACCGTGCCGGAAACCTGGGTGCCCACGCTCACCAGCACCACCGGGTTGAGGGTGCCGTTGGCGGACACGGTCTGGGCCACGTCGCCTTTCGCCACCACCTCGGTACGGTAGCGATCAGTACCATCCTGCTTGGCGCCATCCTGCCAGGCCCACCAGCCGGCGCCAATAGCTACTGCCGCAAGCGCGGCGAGGGCATAGCGATTCAGGAGAAGTTTTTTCGCATTCATTTTTTGTCAGCCGGATAGGCCGGAATGGATTCGGGTTTCTGTACATCGGCGAGGCTCAGCACGCCGATGGACTGGGCCAGGCTGAACTTGGCGACGAGCCAGTCGTAGCGGGTCTGCACATCCTGCTGACGGGCACTGGCCAGGGCGCTTTCGGCGTTGAGCAAGTCCAGGATGCCACCCACGCCGGCATCGAAGCGCCCCTTGGCTACCCGACGGGATTGTTCGGCGCTGGCCAGCAGGTCGGCACTGGCCAGGAGGGACTGGGTAGCCGTGACCAAGCCGTGGTAGGCCTTCCACACATCCAGGCTCACCTGGCGCTCGATGCGTTCCCGCTGGGCGGCTTTCACCGCCACCTGCGCCTGGGCCGCCCGCAGCTTGTAGGCGGTGGAAAAGCCGGTGAACACGGGAATGGAAACCGTCACGCCGATGCTGCTGCTGCGCCCCGGATTCACCAGGCTGGAATGACTTTCCCCGGCGCTGGCGCCCAGGGTCACGGTGGGCAGACCGTTGGCCCGGGCCAGGTCCACGCCGGCCTTGGCGGCCTGCACCTGGGCAGTGGAGGCAGCCAGGTCCGACCGGGCAAGCTTGGCCCGTTCGATGAGCCGGGCCAGATCCGCCGCGAATTCCCCCGCCGGCCGCAAGGAGCCGGGGGCGGCGATAGCCAGGGTGTCAGAGGCGTCCAGCCCCAGCACATTCATGAGTACGCCACGGGAGCTTTTTGCCTCGCCCTGGGCCTTGATGCGCACCAGCACGGCCTGGGACCAGGCGGTCCGGGCCTGCAACTTGTCGGCGGGCGTGGCCGTGCCCACTTCGTAGCGGCGCTCCGCCGCCTTCAGGCTTTCCTGGCTGGCTTTCTCGCTTTCCAGCGCCGCCGCCACCGCTCCCTGGGCCGCGAACCAGCCGCACCAGGCCTGCACTGCGGAGAGGAATACCGTCTGTACCGTGGCGTCCTGGGCAAGGTTCGCCGCCGCCAGCAGTTGGGCGGCGCTTTCCACGCTGGCGGAACGGGCGCCGAAATCCCACAGCAGCCAGGAGGCGGAAAGACCCAGGCTGGCCTGGCTGTAGTCCCCGGGGATAGTGGCGGAACCGGAGCCGTGCAGCCGGTTGTCCGTCACCGTGGCGCTGACGCTGGGTAGCCAGGCAGATTTCGCCACGCCCAGTTGGGCTGCCTGATAGCGGGCGTTGGCCCAGGCCTCCCGGGTCTGGGGATTGGCGCACAAGGCCCGTTCCACCACGTCTTCCAGGGACAGGGCACGCCCCGCCACGGGAGCAGCGCAAGGCAAAGTTCCCGCCTGACTACTGCGGGCCAGGGCCTCGGTGGCAAACGGATCGGGCGGTGGCCCATCGCCGGCAAAGGCACCAAAAGGCAACAGCAAGGCGGCCAGGGTCGGCAGGAAACGGAAGGAAGTGGGCACTCTGGAACACGGTCTGGGCAATGCGCTGCAGCATAGCATCCGGTTTTGTTAATTTGCGTAAGGTTTTGTAGCGGCGGGCCGGGGCAGAGACTATGGAAACGCCGAGGCGCCGAGACAAGGCGGAAAAACCTTGGGGGAGCGACGCCCTCTCCGAAATATTCTGGCCGTGGACTGACTTCTCTCCAGTCAGCTTTTCTCGGCGCCTCTGCGCCTCGGCGTTTCAAACAAGTTTTTCAGGGATAATCCGGCCCATGCCGCCCATGCTCCGCGCCCTCTCCCACCGCAATTACCGCCTGTATATCTCTGGCCAACTGGTTTCCCTGGCCGGCACCTGGATGCAGCAGATCGCCATGAGCTGGCTGGCCTATCGGCTCTCCGGGTCCGCCTTCATGCTCGGACTCGTGGCCTTCTCCGGCCAGATTCCCATCCTGCTCCTCGCCCCCTTCGGCGGCCTGTGGTCCGACCGGCTGGATCGGCGCCGGCTCCTCATGGCCACCCAGACCCTGGCCATGCTGCAGGCTCTGCTGCTGGCCGCCATTACGCTCGGCGGCGTGGTTCAGGCCTGGCACCTGGCCCTGGTGGCCCTGCTCTTGGGCACCATCAATGCGGTGGATGTACCGGCGCGCCAAGCCTTCGCCGTGCAACTGGTGGACAAGCGGGAGGACCTGCAGAACGCCATCGCCCTGAATTCCTTCACCATGAACGCCGCCCGGCTGGTAGGCCCCTCCATTGCCGGTATCGCCGTAGCCCTGGTGGGCGAAGGGGTGTGCTTCCTGCTCAACGCCCTGTCCTATCTGGCGGTGATCGGTGCCCTGGCGGCCATGCGCACCCGTCACGAGCCCCCCAAGGCCCAGGCCGCCGCCCATGCCCTGCGGGAGGGCTTCGCCTATGCCTTCGGCACACCGGAGATTCGCCGCCGCCTGCTCTTGGTGGCTTGTCTGAGCTTCTTCGCCACGTCCTACTCCACCCTCATGCCCCTGATTGCCAGCCAGGTCTTCGGTGGCGGCGCCCACACCTATGGCCTGCTCATGGCCTGTGCCGGCGGCGGAGCACTGGCGGGCACCCTTTTCCTGGTCAGCAGGAGCAATAGCGAGCGCCTCCCGGCCCATGTGGCCCGGGCCGCCCCCCTGGCCAGCATCGCCCTGATGTGCTTCGCCGAATCCCGCAGCCTGTGGCAGGCGGCGCCAGCCCTGGTGGCCATCGGCTTTGGCATGATCATCTGCATTGCCGCCAGCAATACCCTGATCCAGACCACGGTCAAAAACGAACTGCGGGGCCGGGTCATGGCCCTGTTTTCCATGGCTTTTCTCGGCATTGCCCCGCTGGGCAGCCTGGCCGCTGGCGCCTGCGCGGAAGTCTTCGGTCCCCAGCCGACCCTGCTGGCCGGCGGGCTCCTGTCCCTGGCCGGGGGCTGGTGGCTGACCCGGGGCGATGGCCGGCGAACCCAAGCGACCTGAAGCCATGCGCGCCCTGCTGCTCAAACGCATCCGGCTGATGCTGTGGCAAACCGCCCACAGCCTGGCCTTCCTGCCCTTGGTGGGTGCCCTGTCCGTGGCCGCGACCCTGTCCATGAGCGTGCCGGTGACGGCCATCGTCCTCGCCGCCGTCATGCTGCGGCCCCACCGCTGGCCCCTCATCCTGCTGGCCGCTGTGCTCGGCGCCGCCTTGGGGGCCAGTGCCCTGGCGTGGACCTTCCACGAACAGGGACTCGCCTCCCTGCAGCAGGCCTACCCGGAATTCAGCAGCAGCGAATCCTGGCTGAAGGTGGTGGCGTGGGTAGACCGCTACGGCCTCTTCGCCCTGGCCGCCGTGTGCGCCCTGCCCCTGCCCCAGACCCCCGCCCTCATTGCCTGCGGCCTCGCCGACCTGCCGATTTCCGGCATATTTCTGGCTGTGGCGGCCGGCAAGCTGGCAAAGTACGGTGTGCTGGCCTGGATGGCCGCCACGTTTCCGGAGCGCTTCCTCAAATACCTGCACCGGAGCAATTGACATCAATTGTCGGGTTGAAACCCGACCTACGATTCTCACTCCTCACTCCTCACGAATTTTGGAACATTACGAAAACTTCCCCGTCGCCTCCCTGCTCCTGCCCGGCCATCTGCGGCGGCCGGTGGCGGCCATCTACCATTTCGCCCGTAGCGCCGACGACATTGCCGACGAAGGGGACGCCACGCCGATTGAGCGCCTGGCCCTTTTGAACGCCTACCGGGTAGAACTGGACACCATCGCCCGGGGCGAAACCCCGGACTTGCCGGTATTCCAGGCACTGGCGCCCCAGATCGCCGTCTTCGACCTGCCCCTGCAGCTCTTCCACGACCTGCTGGACGCCTTCTCCCAGGACGTGATGAAAACGCGCTACGCCGATTACGCCGAGTTGCTGGAGTATTGCCGCCGTTCCGCCAACCCGGTGGGGCGCCTCATGCTGGCGCTCTACGGCGTCGGCGGTGAGCAGAACCTGGCCCGCTCGGACGCCATCTGCACCAGCCTGCAACTCATCAATTTCTGGCAGGACGTAGCCATCGACTGGCAGAAGGACCGGGTCTATATCCCCCGGGAGGATCTTGCACGCTATCAAATCCCGGAGGCGCACATCGCTGCGGGCCGCTGGAGCGCCGAATGGGCGGCCCTCATGGATTTCCAGATCGACAGGGCTCGCCGCCTGATGCTGGAGGGCGCCCCTCTGGTGCATGCCCTGCCGGGCCGCGTCGGCCTGGAACTGCGCCTCGTGGTGCAGGGCGGCCTGCGCATCCTGGAGAAGCTGCAACGGGTGCGCGGTGATGTTTACCGGCAACGGCCGGTGCTGACGAAAATGGACTGGCCCCTGATGGCGTTTCGCGCGCTGTTCATGTGATTCCCGTCCCGGATTAGTCGGCGTAGCCGACTCACGATGCTTCCCTCTCCCGCCGGGGCTGCGGGGGGAATTCGGCGAGCACAGCTCGATGCCCACGCGGCCGGCAGGCAATGCAGTGCCTGCCGTGGGCGCAAAGCGGGGATTGAGGGTGAGGGAAACCGACATGGCTTTCATGCCCCCGGTTGGATTCGCAAGCCATGCCGGTTATGATCCGGGCCGCATTCCCATCTGTTCCGCCGACACGAGCCCATGACCCCTGACCAATACTGCCAGCAGAAGGCCGCCGCCAGCGGCTCCAGCTTTTATTACAGCTTCCTCTTCCTGCCGCCGGAAAGGCGGGCCGCCATCATGGCCCTCTACGCCTTCTGCCGGGAAGTGGACGACGTGGTGGACGAATGTGCCGACCCGAGCCTGGCAGCGTCCAAGCTGGGCTGGTGGCGAGGCGAAGTGGCGGCCATTTTCGGCGGCAGCCCCACCCATCCGGTGGCCCAGGCCCTCCAGGAGGTCATCACGCGCTTCGATCTGCCCCGGGAACAGTTGCTGGAAATCATCGACGGCATGGAAATGGACCTGCGCCAGACCCGTTATCTGGATTTCAAGGGTCTGCAGCTGTATTGCTACCGGGTCGCCAGCGTCGTGGGCCTGTTGTCGGCGGAAATCTTCGGCTACACGGACCGGCAGACCCAGAAGTACGCCCACGACCTGGGGATTGCGCTCCAGCTCACCAACATCATCCGGGACGTGGGGGAGGATGCCCGCCGGGGCCGCATCTACATTCCCATGGACGAGTTGCAGCGTTTCGAGGTGCCCGCCGCCGACATCCTGCAATCCCGTTACAGCGACAATTTCCGCCGTCTCATGGAATTCCAGGTAGAGCGGGCGGAACAGTATTACACCCAGGCCCTGGCGGCCCTGCCGGACGCGGATCACAAGGCCCAGCGCCCGGGCCTGGTGATGGCCGCCATCTACCGCACCCTGCTGGAGGAAATCCGCCGGGATGGCTGCCTGGTGCTGGACCGCCGCACCTCCCTCACACCCGTGCGCAAGGTTTGGATTGCCTGGAAGACAAGGTAATCGGTGAGGAGTGAGGCGTGAGGAGCGAGGGGACGTCCGCGCCGAAGCGCATTGCCGTCATCGGCGCGGGCTATGCCGGCTGCGCTGCTGCCGTGGCCCTGACGGAGCAAGGCCATGCCGTGGTGCTCTTCGAGGCCTCCCGCACCCTCGGCGGCCGGGCCCGGGCCATACCGGGTGCGGAGACCCTGGACAACGGCCAGCACATCCTGGCCGGCGCCTATGTTGAAACCCTGAAGCTGATGCGTCGGGTCGGCGCCGATCCGGACCGACTTCTGCTACGCCTGCCCCTGACCCTGCACTTTCCCGGCCACCTGAAAATCCAGGCGCCCTGCTTACCCGCGCCGCTCCACATGGCCGCCGCGCTGCTGGGCGCAAGGGGGTTGAGCTGGACTGAAAAATTCGCCGCCGTTCGCCTCATGCAGGCCTTGAAGGCTTGCAGCTTCCGCCTGGAACGGGACGAGCCGGTAGCGGCGCTGCTGCAGCGCCTCAAGCAGCCGGCCCGCCTCAGCCGCCTGCTGTGGGAACCCCTGTGCGTGGCGACCCTGAACACCGTGGCGGCGGAAGCCTCCGCCCAGGTTTTCGCCAACGTGCTGCGGGACACCCTGGCCGGCGGCCGTGCCGCCAGCGAGCTTCTCTTGCCCCGTTGCGACTTGAGTGAACTTTTCCCCTGGCCGGCGGCGGATTTTGTCCAGGCTTATGGCGGCGAGCTACGCCTGTCCTGTGCCGTGAAAAAGCTGGAATCCCGGTCTGACGGCCGCTGGCAACTGTCGGGCGAAGACTGGCAGGAGGATTTCGACGCCGTGATCCTGGCGGTGGCCCCCTACCATGCGGGCGCCCTGCTGCCCGTCGGCGCGGAAACGGCCACCGCCCGTGCCGCCCTGGACCGCCTGGCGTTCGAGCCCATCGTCACCTGTTACCTGGGCTATGGCAGACCAGTACCCCTGCCCGGCCCCATGCTCGGCCTGGACGGTGGCCACACCCAATGGCTGTTCGACCGCAGCATACTTCTCGCCGGGAGCCAGGGGGAATCCGTGCTGGCCGCCGTCATCAGCGCCTCCGGGCGGCACCAGGCGCTGCCCACTGCCGAACTGGCTGCGGCCATCCACAGTGAAATCCAGGCCATTGCCGGCCCCTTGCCCCCGCCCCTGTGGCACCGGGTCATTACCGAGAAGCGCGCAACCTTCGCGTGCACACCGAACCTGGTGCGCCCTGGTATGGAATCCGGCCTACCGAGACTATTGCTCTGCGGTGACTATGTGGCCTCCGACTATCCGGCCACCCTCGAAGGCGCGGTCCGTAGCGGCCTCGCCTGCGCAAGGGCTCTGTGCCGCGAAGATTGATCCGGGGAAAAGCGATTATCCAAACGCCGAGGCCTCAAGCAAGGGTTTAAATAAACTGATTGAACCGCAGAGGCGCGGAGAAATTCGGAGGCGTTTCTGTGGAACAGTCGCCCCGTCCCATGGGTCCGCCGAAAAACCATCCGCGTTTTCGCAGCCCCCCCGTCAAACTGTGTGCAACTCCTGGCGGATCGTTTCCCGCACGACATCCGCCAAGGTTTGCCCCTGGGCGAACTGGCGCAAAGCCTCGTTCATCAGGGTTTGATAGTTGTCGCCGCTCATCTCGGCACGGGCCTTGAATATCGCCAGCGTGGCGTTATCCACCCGCATGGTGATGCGCGACTTGCCGCCCATTCTGGCCTGCAAGGCCACTAGGGCGGGCACGTCCTTGACCGGCTTCGCCTCGGCGAAATCCATGTCTGCGTACTGCTCGAAAAGCGGATCAGAATTGGCGCTCATAGTGCCTCCTTTGTGGTTGATTGGCCTTCCAGGCGGAAATCAAGCGGGGAAGATCATCCCTCGGTGTCCATACCACCAATAGAATCCGCCCCTTGCCCCCCATCCCCAGCGTCACGAAACGCGCTTGACCGGAGGTATCCCGGTCTTCCTTGGTCAGAGCATAGGGGTCCAGCAGCACCGGGTACGCCTCATCGAACGTCACGCCGTCATGATTCAATGGATTGGCTGCGGCTTTGTCGGGGTCGCACAGGTAGTTCATAGCCTGGATTGTATGCACAAAAGTACACCATCACCAGACAAAAAGGGTTGTAGTATTGTCATTCGCCGCTCGATCCGGCACAATCCGCCCCGTCGCTCGGGAGAGCGTCCGTCCGCCCGGTTGGCGGCGGACCGCCGAAGGCGCAACCCCCGGAACCGCTCAGGCAGAAGGACCGGCGACAAAGCACAAATCTGGAGAGTCGATGGTTCGGCACGGAACAGGCCGGAACATCCACCGAAGGGGCACCCGGAATCGGCAGAAACGCCTTCCGTAATCTCTCAGGTACCAAGGACAGATGGGGCGCGGAACGCAAGTTCTCCGCCCCATTTTTGTTTTTGGAACTTACCTCAGAAAGTGCCCACAACATGCTGAACCCATTGAAGAAGACGCCCCTCAACGCGGCCCACGCCGAGGCTGGCGGCAAGCTCGTCGATTTCGCCGGCTGGGAAATGCCCCTGCATTACGGCTCCCAGATCGAGGAACACAAGCTGGTGCGCGGAAGTGCCGGCATGTTCGACGTCTCCCACATGCTGGCCATCGACCTGACGGGTGCGGATGCCACCGCCTTCCTGCAAGCGCTGCTGGCCAACGACGTGGCCAAGCTCACAACCCCGGGCAAGGCCCTCTACTCCTGCATGCTGCAGCCCGATGGCGGCGTCATTGACGACCTCATCGTGTATTTCTTCGGCCCCGGCGACTACCGCATCGTGGTGAATGCCGGTACCTGCGACAAGGACCTGGCCTGGATGCAGGCACAGGCCGGCACCTTCGCCATCACGCTGACGCCGCGACGGGATCTGGCCATGATCGCCGTGCAAGGCCCCCAGGCCCGGGACGGCGTGTGGCAAGCCATCCCTGGTTCGAAGGAAGTCTCCGAGCCCCTGAAGCCCTTCTCCGCCGCCCGCTTTGCTACCCTGACCATCTGCCGCACCGGCTATACGGGGGAAGATGGCTTCGAAGTCATGGTGCCTGTGGGTGAAGCCGAAGCCCTGTGGAATGCCCTGCTGGACGCCGGCGTCAAGCCCGCCGGTCTGGGTGCCCGGGATACTTTGCGCCTGGAAGCCGGCATGAACCTCTACGGCCAGGACATGGACGAGACCGTGACGCCCCTGGAATCCGGCCTGGCCTGGACCGTGTCCCTCACGGATGACCGGGACTTCATCGGCAAGGCCGCGCTCCTGGCCCAGACCGCCCCCCGCCCCTTCCTGGGCCTCTTGCTGCTGGACAAGGGCGTGCTGCGCGCCCACCAGAAGGTGGTGACGACCAATGGCGAAGGCGAGATCACCAGCGGCACCTTCTCTCCGACCCTGGGCCAGTCCGTGGCCTTGGCCCGCCTGCCCGTCGGCACGGCCATCGGCGACGAGGTGCAGGTGGACATCCGCGGCAAGCTTCTCAAGGCCCGCGTCGTCAAACCGTCTTTCGCCCGTAACGGCAAGTCGCTGATTTCCTGAATTCCCTGTATCCCTCATTTCCAGAATCCTTCACCCGGAGTACGCACATGAACATCCCCGCCGAACTGAAATACACGAAATCCCATGAATGGGCCCGCCTGGAGGCCGATGGCCTGGTGACCATCGGCATCACCGACCACGCCCAGGAAGCCCTGGGGGACATCGTCTTCCTGGAACTGCCGGAAGCCGGCACGACAGTGGAAGCCGGTGACGAAGTGGCCGTGGTGGAATCCGTCAAGGCCGCCTCCGACATCTACGCCCCCATTGCCGGCGAGATCGTCGCCGCCAATGAGGAAGCTGCGGGCGCCCCGGAATCCGTGAATGCCGACGCCTATGGCGCCTGGCTGTTCAAGATCAAGCCCGCCAATGTGGCCGATCTGGACACCCTGCTCGACGCCGCCGGCTACGAAGCCGTCGCCGCAGAAGAACACTGAGACCGGGGTCAAGGAAATGCGCCGGGCGGCTGATCCCGTCCGGCCCCCACTCCTCACTCCTTACCCCTCACTCCTCACGCTTTCCCGAAAATGCCCTTCATTCCCCATACTCTTGACGATGTGTCGGCCATGCTGGCCGCCATCGGCGCCGACTCCATCGACGCCCTGTTCGATGAAATCCCCGCCGAACTTCAGGCCGCCGGCCTGACCCAGGTGCCGCCGGCTCTCAACGAAATGCAGATCACGCGCCTGGCCACGGGACGGGCCGAAAGCGACGGCCGCTGGCTGTCCTTTCTGGGCGCGGGTGCCTTCGAGCACCATATTCCGGCCGCCGTGTGGCAACTGGTGGGCCGGGGCGAGTTCTACACCGCCTACACCCCCTACCAGGCCGAAGCCAGCCAGGGCACGCTGCAACTCCTTTACGAGTGGCAGACCATGATGTCCTCCCTGACCGGCATGGATGTCTCCAACGCCAGCCTCTACGATGGCGCCTCGGCCCTGTCGGAGGCCATCCTCATGACGGTGCGCGCCAGCAAGAAGAACGTGCGCCGGGTGCTGCTGCCCGCCAGCCTGAACCCCCTGTATCGGGCCGCGACCCGGGCCATCGTGGCCCAGCAGGGCATCGAACTGGTGGATATTCCCTTCGATCCGGCCACCGGTCGCATGGACCGGGCAGCCCTGGAAGCGGCGGGTGAAACACCTTTCGCGGCCCTGGCCATCGGCTGTCCCAACTTCTTCGGTGTGCTGGAAGAGCCGGACGCCCTCACCGACTGGGCCCACACCAAGGGCGCCCTGGTCATCGGCGTAGCCAATCCCCTGGCCCTGGCCCTGGTGACACCCCCCGGCGAATGGGGCAGCAAGGGGGCGGATATTGCCTGCGGCGACGCCCAGCCCTTCGGCATCCCCCTCTCCGGCGGCGGCCCCTACCTGGGCTACATCACCTGCAAGCAGGCCCTGGTGCGCCAGATGCCCGGCCGCATCATCGGCCGCACCGTCGATCTGGAAGGCAAGCCCGGCTTCACCCTGACCCTGCAGGCCCGGGAACAGCACATCCGCCGCTCCAAGGCCACGTCCAACATCTGCACCAACCAGGGCCTGATGGTCACCGCCGCCACCATCCACCTGTCCCTGGTGGGGGCGGACGGCCTGGCCGCCGTGGCCAACGCCTCCCACGCCAACACGCTGAAACTGGTGGGGCTGCTGACCGCCATTCCCGGTGTCAGCCAGGTCTTCGAAGCGCCCCTGTTCCACGAGGCGGTGCTCAGGCTGCCCCAACCCGTGGCGCCGGTGCTGGCGAAGCTCAGGGAAGCCGGCATCATCGGTGGCCTGGACCTGTCGGGCAGCCATGCCGGCCTGGAAAACGCCCTGCTGGTGTGCGCCACCGAGACCAAGACCGAAGACGACCTGGCGGATTTCGCCGCCGTCCTCGCCGACGCCCTGAAGTAGCTGCATCGGAATGGCTATTGCCCTCTACTTGGACGTCGTGGCTGGGCTTCCCTCACCCTCAATCCCTCTCCCGACGGGAGAGGGAAGCGTCGTGAGTCGCTGACGCGACTTTGACAAGGAACGAACATGCTGATCTTTGAACACTCTCGCCCGGGCCGGGCCAATCCTTCCCAGATTCCCGCCGCCCCCGCTGCCACCGACATTCCGGATAGCCTGAGGCGCAAGTCCGCCCCCATGCTGCCCCGGGTGTCCGAACTGGACGCGGTGCGCCACTACACCCGCCTGTCGCAAAAGAACTTCTCCATCGACACCCAGTTCTATCCCCTGGGCAGTTGCACCATGAAGTACAACCCGCGGGCCTGCCATTCCCTGGCCAGTCTGCCCGGCTTCCTCAACCGCCACCCGCTGGCACCGGCGGAAACGGGCCAGGGCTTCCTGGAGTGCTTGTATGAACTGCAGGAAATCCTCAAGGACGTGACCGGCATGGCCGGCGTATCCCTGACCCCCATGGCCGGCGCCCAGGGTGAATTTGCCGGCGTGGCCATGATCCGCGCCTACCACCAGGCCCGGGGCGACAGTGCCCGCACCGAGATCATCGTGCCGGACGCGGCCCACGGCACCAACCCGGCCACCGCCGCCATGTGCGGCTACACGGTGAAGGAAATCCCCACGGACAAGAACGGCGACGTGGACGTGGAGGCCCTCAGGGCCGCCGTCGGACCGCAGACCGCCGGCCTGATGCTGACGAACCCGTCCACCCTGGGGGTCTTCGAGAAGAATATCGTGGCCATCCAGCAGATCGTGCATGAAGCGGGTGGCCTGTCCTACTACGATGGCGCCAACCTGAACGCCATCCTGGGCAAGGTGCGTCCCGGCGACATGGGCTTCGACGTCATCCACATGAACCTGCACAAGACCTTCTCCACGCCCCACGGCGGCGGTGGTCCGGGCGCGGGCGCCGTGGGGTTCTCGGAACGCCTGAAGCCCTTCCAGCCCATCCCGGTGGTAGCCCTGGAAGGTGAAAGCTATCGCTGGCTGGATGAAAAGGACCTGCCGCAAAGCATTGGCCGCCTGTCCGCCTTCATGGGCAACGCCGGCGTGCTGCTCAGGGCCTGGATCTACGCGCGCCTGTTGGGCGCTGACGGCATGCAGCGGGTGGCCGAGTACGCCACGCTCAACGCCAACTACCTGATGGCGGAATTGCAGAAGGCCGGTTTCACGGTAGCCTTCCCGCAGCGCCGAGCCAGCCACGAGTTCATCGTCTCGGCCAAGGGCATCAAGGACGAGACCGGCATTTCCGCCATGGACATCGCCAAGCGCCTGCTGGACAAGGGCTACCACGCCCCGACCACCTATTTCCCCATGCTGGTGCCGGAGTGCCTGCTCATCGAGCCGACGGAAACCGAGTCCAAGGAAACCCTGGACGCCTTCGTCGTCGCCATGAAGGAGATCCTGGACGAAGCGAGGACCGACCCGGCCCTGGTCAAGGGCGCCCCCTGGACCCTGCCGGTGCGCCGCCTGGACGACGTCAAGGCCGCTCGGGAACTGGACCTGAAAGCCTGGTAAGCGGTAAGTGGTGAGTGGTAAGCGCCAAGGCATCCGTGCCCGGGGCGCACAAATAATCGCTCACCGCTCACCGCTTTCTTCTCACCATTCACCTCCTATTCCAATGACTATCTACTCCCTGGGCGAGCGCCGGCCCGAGATTCACGGCGACACTTGGATTGCGCACAACGCCACCGTGGTGGGTTCCGTGGTGCTGAAACAAAACGCCAGCGTGTGGTTCAACGTGGTCATGCGCGGCGACAACGAACCCATCACCATTGGCGCGCAGACCAATTGCCAGGAAAACGTGGTGCTGCATACCGATATGGGCTTTCCGCTGCGCATCGGCGCCGGCTGCACTATTGGCCACAAGGCGATGCTGCATGGCTGCACCATTGGCAATAATACGCTGATCGGCATGGGCGCCACGGTGCTCAACGGTGCGGTGATCGGAAACAATTGCCTGATTGGCGCGGGGGCGCTGGTAACCGAGGGCAAGGTGATCCCGGATAATTCGCTGGTGGTCGGCGCGCCCGGCAAGGTGATCCGCGAACTGGACGCCGAGGCCATCGCCGAGCTGCGCAAGTCTGCCGACCACTACGTTGCCGCTGCCCGGCGTTTCGCCAAGGGGCTGCAGGTGGTTGAGCACAAGAGCCTGCCGTTCGACGCGACGTGAACCAATGCCGAACTCGGAGTTGACGCCTGCGTGACGTTCTTCCATTGGCTTTCGTTTTGGCCTAAAGCTCAACAAAACGAAAGCAGGTCTCATGGACGTCATCGCCCGGCAACG
>JAYTVW010000029.1:0-48147 GCA_043743785.1 Rhodocyclales bacterium
CCCTGGCGGCGTTGGGCGCGCGCGAGATCGCGAATCGCAATTTCCAGCCGGCGCGGGGCGTCATCCGTGAGGACGCGATGCACCAGGCGCGGGATCTGCGGAAGGGTGCGCGCCCAGAGGGGCGCCTCGTCGCGCAGCTGGCGCAACATCCCGCGCCAGCCGAGCTGCTCGTTCACGAAACGCTCGAGGATGGGTTGGGCGATCGGGCGCAAGTCGAGGGTAGGGTCGAGCTGGCGGCCGAGGCCCTCGATCTGCAGCAGCGTCTTCTGCAGCAGCACGAGCTGAGGCTGCACCTCGATGCCGAAGCGCCCGGCGACTTCGAAGAGGCGCAGCAGCACCTTGCCGAACGAGATCTCCTTGAGGGGCCTGTCGAAGACCGGCTCGCACACCGAGCGCACCGCGCCCTCGAAGTCCGCGAGGCGCGTGCCGGCGGGCACCCAGCCCGCCTCGATGTAGGCGCGCGCCACGCGCCGGTAGTCGCGCCGGAAGAATGCCATGAAGCAGTCGGCGAGGTAGTTCTTGTCGCTCTCGCCGAGCGTTCCCATGATCCCGAAGTCCACGCCGCAATAACGCCCGTCGCGCGCGACGAAGATGTTTCCCGGGTGCATGTCGGCGTGGAAGAAGCCGTCGCGGAACACCTGGGTGAAGAAGATTTCAACGCCGGCCCGGGCCAGCTTGGGGATGTCCACGCCTTCCGCTGCCAGGCGCTCGGTCTGGCCGATGGGCACGCCCTTCATGCGCTCCATGACCATGACGGAGGAGGTACACCAGTCCCAGTGTATTTCCGGCACCTGCAGCAGGTGGGAGTCATGGAAATTGCGCCGCAACTGGGACGCGTTGGCAGCCTCCCGCATGAGGTCCAGCTCGTCGAAAATGTACTTGGCGAATTCCGCTACCACTTCCCGGGGTTTGAGACGCTTGCCGTCGGACCACACGCGCTCCACCAGGGACGCCCCCGTGTCCATTAGGGCCAGGTCGTTCACCAACACGCCGCGCATGTTGGGCCGCAGGATTTTCACCGCCACCTCCCGTCCGTCCGGCAGCACGGCGAAATGCACCTGGGCGACGGAGGCGGAGGCGATGGGCAGCGGGTCGAAGGCCGCAAACACTTCGCTACCAGGTTTGCCATAGGCGGTTTCCAGGGCCGCCAGGGCGAGTTCCGAGGAAAACGGCGGGACCTGGTCCTGCAACTTCGCCAGTTCGTCGGCAATGTCCATGGGCAGCAGGTCGCGCCGGGTGGACAACACTTGGCCGAACTTCACGAATATGGGGCCCAGGGCCTCCAGCGCCATGCGCAGACGGGCGCCCCGGGAAGCGGACAGGTCACGCCAGAACAGCAGCCGGCGCAGGATGGTGCCAAGCAGCGCCAGGCGTCCGGTCGGCTCGTGGTCCAGGATGAGCTGATCCAGACCGAAGCGCATGCCGACGCTGAATATCTTGAGGAGACGGAAGAGGCGCACGGAAGGGAAAAAGCGTGAGGAGTGAGGAGTGAGGAGTGAGGAGTGAGGAGTGAGGATTCCTCACTCCTGATTCCCGCTTTACGCCGGTGCCATCACCAGGGCTTCGCCTTCGATGACCACCGTGTCGCCGACGCGACAGAGGGTGATCAGGGTGACGCGGCGCTTTTCGATGGATTTCACTTCCACCGTGGTCACGACCACGTCGCCGGGCTTCACCGGCGCCTTGAAGGCCAGGGTCTGACCCAGGTAGATGGTGCCGGGGCCGGGCAGTTCGTTGGCCAGCACGGCGGAAATATGACCGGCGGAGAGCATGCCATGGGCGATGCGGCCACCGAACCGGGTGGTCTTGGCGAACTCTTCGTCCAGGTGCACCGGGTTGTTATCGCCGGAAACTTCGGCGAACTTGACGATGTCGTCGTTGCTGACCTGTTTGGTAAAGCTGGCCTGCATGCCAACGGAAAGCTGGCCGATAGTGTAACCCTTGCTCATTTCGGTCCTTTCGGGGGAATACGTTGAAATGCCGCAACGCGGCAGACCCGCAGGATACCTCAGAGAGGGGGGCAGCGCGCATGAAAGCGGCCGCCGGGACGGATGCCCGGGCGGCCGCTTTCAGGAAACACGCTGTTTCAGGAGGAGAGACGGAGTTCGTCCGGATTGCACTTGATGACGCCGTAAGGCGTTTCTACCAGCAGGGGGAAGCGGCTGGCGTAATACAAACCCTGGTCGCCGATGTTGTAGCCGATGATGGTGCCGGCCACGGCCCCCATCACCACGCTGCGGCCGATGGTGTAACCAGCGTCCCGTGCTTCGTGCAGTACGCGGACAACATTCTCACGGGTCACGTGGCGCCCCAGTCCGGGCATGCAGTCCCCATAAATAAGGGAGAGGTTTTCCATTTTTGTCTCCGAAAACTCCCGAACGCGCGTTTTGCGCGTCGGGCGATTCTACCCCCATGATCACTGCCGTTGCGCATATTGATTTAAGTTGTTTTGTACAACGGCCCTGAAATTGTTTACGGCAGCGTTAAGGATTTCTTGCGTCAAGCTTGCCTCGCCGGGAAAAATTCCCGGTGCCTCCTGCCCCCCCTTCAAGCACGCCTCATGCTCTCAGCCCCGCCGGGCCGGTGATAGAATCCGCCCCCACGCCCTCTCTTTATGGAATACCCGGGGAAAGCCATGTCCAGCGCCGTCATCCAGTTCGACCGATTCAACACCCTCGCCGACGAGGCCGCCCAGGAACGCATCCGGGCCGCCCGGGCCAAACTCGGCAAGCGCGCCGTGATCCTCGGCCACCATTACCAGCGGGCCGACGTGTACCAGCACGCAGATCTCACCGGCGACTCCCTCAAACTGTCACGCCTGGCCAGCCAGACAGACGCGGAATTTCTCATCTTCTGCGGCGTGCATTTCATGGCGGAAGTGGCGGACATCATGTCCAGGCCGGAACAGATCGCCATCCTGCCGGACATGGCCGCCGGCTGCTCCATGGCGGACATGGCCAACCTGGCCAAGGTGGAACGCTGCTGGCGCGAGCTGGGCGCAGTGCTGGACCCGGACCAGGTGGTCACCCCCGTCACCTACATCAACTCCGCCGCCGACCTGAAGGCCTTCTGCGGCGAGCACGGCGGCATTGTGTGCACCTCCAGCAACTGCCCCACCATCCTGGACTGGGCCCTGACCCAGCGGGACAAGATCCTGTTCTTCCCGGACCAGCACCTGGGGCGCTGGAGCGGCTACCTGAAGGGCATTCCCCTGGAAGACATGCTGGTGTGGGATCCGGACCTGGAACAAGGGGGCCTCACGGCGGAGCAGGTCAAAAAGGCCAAGATCCTGCTGTGGAAGGGCCACTGCTCGGTGCACCAGATGTTCCAGCCCGCCCACATCCAGAAATTCCGCGCCCAGTACCCGGAGGGCAAGGTGATTTCCCACCCGGAATCCGCCTTCGAGGTGTGCCGCCAGTCCGACTATGTCGGTTCCACCGAGTACATCATCAAGATCGTCAAGGAATCCGCCCCTGGCACCCGCTGGCTGGTGGGCACGGAGTTGAACCTGGTGAACCGTCTGGCAGAGGAAGTAAAGCCGGAAGGCAAGATCGTCCAGTTCATGTCCCCCACGGTGTGCATGTGCTCCACCATGCAGCGCATCGATCCGCAACACCTGGCATGGACCCTGGAAAACCTGGTGGACGGCAATGTGGTGAACCAGATCAGCGTGCCGCCCCACGAGGCAGTGCTAGCCAAGCTGGCTCTGGAACGCATGCTGGCGATTTCCTGAAGGCAGTTTGAAACGCAGAGGCGCCGAGGAAAGGCAAAGTCTCGCATTGCACAAGGCAAGCCTGTTTCAGGAAAATGAGAAGACTCCAGTTCGCCTTGATTCTCTCGACGCCTCGGCGTTTAACGATTCCCCGTCCAGCATCATCAGGACGGGGTTCTTGTTTGGGGCCATGACTGTCACAATGGGGCCCCGTGTCATGAGTCCAGCGCCTGCCATGGATACGCCCCTCGCTCCTTCGCCTGATCCGCTCATCGCGCTGCCGGAACTGCGGCTCCACGTCGCCACCTACAACATCCACAAGGGCTTCTCCCAGTTCAACCGGCGCATGGTCATCCATGAATTGCGGGCCGGACTGCGGCAACTAGCGCCGGATATTGTCTTTTTGCAGGAAGTCCAGGGCCTGCACCTGGGTCATGCGGAAAAACTGGCAGCCTGGCCGGACCAGCCCCAGCATGAATTCCTCGCCGAGGACGTCTGGCAGGACACGGCCTACGGCGGCAACGCGGTATATGACCACGGGCACCACGGCAACGCCATTCTCAGCCGCTACCCCATTCTGTCCACTGCCAACCAGGACATTTCCGATCATGCCCTGGAAAAGCGCGGTCTCCTGCATTGCGAAATCCAGGTGCCGGGCCTTGCCAGCCCCCTGCATTGCGTCTGTGTGCACCTGGGGCTCTTCGCCGGCAGCCGGCGTCGCCAGATGGACGCCCTGGCCCAACGCATGGAAGAACTGGCGCCGAACAACTCGCCCCTCATCATTGCCGGCGATTTCAATGACTGGCGCAACCATGCGGACGGCCTGCTGGCGGAGCGCCTGGGCCTCACGGAAGTGTTTTGCGGCGCCACAGGCCGGCCGGCCCGCAGTTTTCCCAGCAAGCTGCCAGTCTTCCGCCTGGATCGTATCTACGCCCGGGGCTTCGGAATCGAACGGGCCGAGGTGCACTTCGGCCCGCCCTGGTCCCGCATTTCCGACCACGCCGCTCTCTCCGCCCACCTCTTCGTCGATTGATGCCTGAAAAAGCAAATGACTAAACGCCGAGGCGCCGACGCGCCGAGAGGACATCGAGCTGGAAACTGCGGGAGAAAAATGAAGATCGCCTGCCGGCACCGCTGTCCAGGCTCTTTTCTTTTCTCGGCGCCTCTGCGCCTCGGCGTTTCAATCAGGTTCTCATGATCGGCGCCCGCTACCAGTTCAGCACGGGAAATCACCTGGAACTCCTGGAATCCGGCGGGGAGTATTTCCCGGCCTTGTGCGCGGGCATCGAAGGCGCCCGTCACGAAATCCACCTGCAGACCTATATCTTCGAGGATGATGCCACGGGCCGCCGGGTGGCGGCAGCACTGGCTCTCGCCGCCCGACGGGGCGTGGCGGTGCATCTGGTGGTGGACGGCTTCGGCGCCCGTGACTTTCCCGCCACACTGCAAGCGGGCCTGGAACAAAGCGGGGTCAAGGTGCGGGTTTTCCGCCCGGAACCGGCCCGTTTCAAGTTCCGCCGTCACCGCCTGCGGCGCCTGCACCGCAAAGTGGCGGTTATCGACGGCGTTCTGGCCTTTGTCGGCGGCATCAACATCATCGATGACATGCACACCCCCGGCCAGCACCCGCCCCGCTACGACTACGCAGTGGCGGTGAGGGGGCCGGTACTGGACGACATCCTGCATAGCTGCCGCATCCTCTGGGACATGCTCAACTGGGCCTACCTGCGCGAACACCTGCGCCGCCCGGCTCCGGCAGAGGCACCCCCCGTTACCGGCGGCATGGAAGCGCGCTTTGTCGTGCGGGACAACCTGCGCCACCGCCGCGACATCGAGGATGCCTACCTAGCCGCCATTGAGGGCGCCCGGGAGGAAATCATTCTGGCGAACGCCTATTTCCTACCGGGCCGACGCCTGCGCCAAGCCCTGCTGGCGGCGGCCCGGCGGAACGTTCGGGTTGTCCTGCTGCTACAGGGCAAGATCGAATACCTGCTGTTGTACTTCGCCACCCGGGCGCTCTACGGCCAGCTGCTGGACGGCGGCATCCGCATTTTCGAATATCGGCGCAGCTTTCTGCACGCCAAGGTGGCGGTGGTGGACCAGCACTGGGCCACGGTGGGCTCCAGCAACATCGACCCCTTCAGCCTGCTCTTGGCCCGGGAAGCCAACCTGGAAGTGAAGGACCGGGGCTTTGCGGGGCAATTACAGCGATCCCTGCAGGCCGCCATGGCCCTGGGGGCGGTGGAATTGAAGCCCATGGACTGGCAGCGCCAGCCCCTCCTGAAACGCTTCCTCAGCTGGAGCGCCTTTGGTCTCGTGCGTCTGATGATCGGCCTGGCGGGCTACGGGGCGAAACATTGAGATGTAGGTCGGGTTTTAACCCGACAAGGGGATCGCACGTCGGGTTGAAACCCGACCTACATTCCGTCCGGCGCCGGCATGGCGCGGCAACGGGGAATAGCGGCCGGGTTCCAATGGGCCAGGGCCCAGGCCCAGAGCTCCGGCAGGGGCAGGCGTGCCCCATCCGGCGGCAGGGGCTGGCCGAGAAAGGCCAGGGCGGCGGAGAGCAAGGCGGCAGGGGGCCGGCCGGCAATGGCCCGGGCCAGGGTCTGTTTGGAGAGTTTTTCCCCGGCGCTATTGGCCGCCACGGGCAGGTGCAGATAAACAGGTGTTGGCAAGCCCAAGGCCCGCTGCAAGGCAATCTGGCGCGGCGTGGAATCCAGCAGATCGGCGCCCCGCACCACGTCGGTGACGCCCTGAGCCGCATCATCCACCACCACCGCCAGTTGGTAGGCGAAGAGGCCGTCGGCCCGCAAAAGCACGAAGTCGCCGACGCTTTCCAGCACATCCTGAGCCATCTCGCCCTGCAGCCGATCCCGGAAACCCACCGCCCCCGGCACCCCCCGCAAACGCCAGGCCCGGGCCTCCCGGCCCGCTGGCAACCCCGCTCGGCAGGTGCCCGGGTAGCGCAGCTCCACCCCTGCCGTGAGACTCGACTGGGAGTCGGCGATTTCCTTGCGCGTGCAACCGCAGGGGAAGGCCAGCCCCCGCGCCCGCAGCGCATCCAGAGCCGCCCGGTAGGCGTCAAGGCGCCGGCTTTGCCAGAGCACCTCACCGTCCCACTCGAAACCCATCCTCTCCAGGGTGGAGAGGATGTCTTCGGCGGCCCCGGGCACATTGCGCGGCGCATCCACATCTTCCATGCGCAGCAGCCAGCGGCCGCCCCGGCAGCGGGCATCCAGGTAGCTGCCCACGGCGGCCACCAAGGAACCAAAATGCAGCGGCCCCGTAGGCGAGGGGGCGAAACGCCCATTGATATTTGTTAAACTGCCATCATTCATGATACGTAGGTCGTTGTTCGGGACACGTCCCGACATTTAATCATTATTGTCGGCAGGCAGCCCGCCACAGACACAAGGAACCGCCATGACCATGCCAAAACCGGATAGCGCGCCCCTGCGCCGCAGCGCAGTCCTCCTGCTGGCCCTCAGCGCCCCTGCCGCCCAGGCCTTCTCCCTCAACCTGGATTTCAACAGCCTGCCCTCGGCCCAGGGCTGGACCTACATGGCCATGGGCAATACGGCCCCCGAAACCAGCGTTTTCAGCGTCAGTGGCGGCACGCTGTATCAGAACAGCCAGGGCGTCGGCTCAGCCCCCCAGGGTTCCAACCGCTACAACGCCTTCAATCTATTGACGCCGGGGGCAGACTACACCCTGGAGTTTCGTGCCCAGGTAACGGGCGAGGAGTCGGCCGCCCCCAACAACCACTGGGGCTTCGGCGCCGGCTTCTTCGACGGCACGGGGGCCGCCTTCGGCATTGCCCTGGGTAGCATGACGGTGCAGACCGACTGGGCCATTTTGAGTTTTGACACCAGCACTGCCCACACCTACCGCCTGGTGAGCCATGCCAGGGCACTGAGCAGCGCGGCCCACGCGGAACTCTGGATCGACGGCCAGTTCATCAGCGGCGGCAATGTCGGGGACTATGGTTCCTGCACGCCCTTGGGCAATCTCTGCAACAGCGTCTACCTGGGGGACGGCACCGGCGGCCCCAATGCCAGCGGCGCGTACTCCAGTTTCAGCCTCGCTTCCAGCGACGTGCCCGAGCCGGCCAGCCTGGGGCTTATCAGCCTGGGACTGGGGCTGGCGGGCTGGCGCCGACGCCGCCACGTGCAAGAACGCAGCACGTCAAACATAAGCGTCTGCTGATAAACTACCGTCTCCAGGCAGCGGCCCAGCGGCATTCCCCGCACCCGCACCCGGAACATTTACCGACAGACAACCAGGATCTGCGCCCATGGCCACCATCGAACTCACCACGGCAAATTTCGACGACACCATCACCAACAGCCCGACGGTCATCGTCGATTTCTGGGCGTCCTGGTGCGGTCCCTGCAAAAGCTTCGCCCCCACCTTCGAGGCCGCCTCGGAAAAATACCCGGGGGTGGTCTTCGCCAAGCTGAACACGGAAGAGCAGCAGGAAATCGCCGGCGCCTTCGGCATCCGCTCCATCCCCACCCTGATGGTCTTCCGCGAGCGGGTGATTCTCTATTCCGAGGCAGGCGCCCTGCCTGCCGGGCAACTGGACAACCTCATTGACCAGATTCTCGCCGTGGACATGGAGGATGTGCACCGCCAGATCGCCGAAGAACAGGCGGCAAAAGCCTAAGCGGCGGTTTCCATTGGCCGGATGAAGCCGGCCCCACCACCGAGCAAGCTCTCGAATTCCAGCAGGGGCAGGGGCCGGGCGAAGAGAAAACCCTGATGGGAGAGACAACCGTATTCCCGCAGCCGGGCCAGTTGCGCCTCGGTTTCCACCCCCTCGGCGATAACCCCCAGGCCCAGAATCTTGCCCATGGTGACAATGGTCTTGACGATGGCCTCGTCGTTGGGGTCGGAGGCCAGATCCAGCACGAAGGAGCTGTCGATCTTCAACTGATCCAGGGGCAGGCGCTTGAGATAGGACAGGGAGGAAAAACCGGTACCGAAGTCGTCCATGGAAAAGCCGATGCCCAGGGCCTTGAGGGCTTGCATGCGGGCGATGGTGTCGGCCACGTCCTCGATCACCAGGCTTTCGGTCAGCTCGATCTTGAGTCGCTGCGGATCCGCGCCGGTCCGCATCAGCACATCCTGGACCTGGGCAACGAAGCCCGGCTGCCGAAACTGGCGCGCGCTGACATTCACCGCCAGGTGCAAATCCCGGGTCGCCGGATCGAGGGACCAAGCCTTGATCCGGGTACAAGCGGTTTCCAATACCCACAGGCCGATGGGCAGAATCAGGCCGGTTTCCTCCGCCAGGGGAATGAAATTCCCGGGTAACACCAGACCCCGCACCGGGTGCGCCCAGCGCAACAAGGCTTCGGCACCGATGATTTGACGCCCACCATCTATCTGGGCCTGATAGTAGAGATGCAATTGGCCCCGCGCCAGGGCCAGGCGCAGATCGGCCTCCAGGGCACTGCGCTCATCGAGGGACGTCTGCATCGCCGGATCGAAGAAACGCAGGGTATTGCGGCCGGCGCCCTTGGCTTTGTAGAGGGCCAGATCCGCGTGTTTCAACAAGACATCCGCCAGCTCGTCGTGGCCACGGAACAGGGTCACACCGATACTGGCGGGGCAATGAAAAACGCCCCCTTCCAGGTCGTAGGGTAGGGCCAGGGCCTCGCGTATCTTCTCCCCCACCTGACCTGCCTGGAGCGCCGCCTCCGTGGCATCCATACTCAGTTCCTCCAGCATGACCACAAATTCGTCGCCCCCCAGCCGGGCCACGGTATCCCCCGCCCGCACATGATCCAGGATGCGCCGCGCCGTCTCGAACAGGAGTTGGTCCCCCACGGGGTGGCCCCGGGTATCGTTCAAATTTTTGAAATGGTCCAGATCCAGAAACAACAGGGCGCCATGTTGACTACTGCGGTTGCTGGCCACCAGAGCTTGGTTGATACGGTCCTGCAGCAGTCGCCGGTTGGGTAGATGGGTCAGGGGATCGTAATAGGCCAAGCGATGGATCTCCGCCTCCGCCTCCTTGTTCAGGGTAATCTCGGAAAACGTGCCCACATAGTGGGAGGCGAGTCCCGTTGGCGACATGACAGCGGAAATGGTCAGCCAGTCGGCGTAGATCTTGCCGTCCCGGCGCCGGTTCCATACCTCCCCCTGCCAGGAACCCGTCGCCGCCAGGCTTTGCCACATTTCCTCATAGAAGGCCTTTTCATGGCGCCCGGAGGCAAACAGGGCCGGCGTCTGGCCCACAAGCTCCTCCTGCCGGTAGCCGGTCAGGCGGGTGAAGGCCCGGTTGGCCTGCAAGATGACCCCGCGGGAATCCGTGACAATCATGCCTTCCTGAGACTCGAAAGCTATGGCGGCAATGCGCAGCTTCTCTTCCGCCAGCTTCTGCTCGGTGATATCGCTCATGGAAACCCGCAGGCCGGCGCCAGGCGCCGGGACAGGCAGGCACTCCAAACGGGCCTGAAAGCAGTTGCCGTCCCGGCGCCGCATTTCCAGTTCGCAGACCTGCCGGCCATCTGCGACCAGCGCCTGGGCAAAGAAGCGATGCCAATGATCTCTCGCCCCATGGGCGACGAAGTGGGCGAACCGCCATTGCAGGCGCCCCCGGGCCAAGCCCAGCAAGGTCGCGCAGGTCAGGTTGAGATCGGTAAAGAATCCCTGGGAAGACAGGCTCAGATAGCCCACCGGCGCAAACTCGTAGAGGTCCACGTAGCGGTCCCGGCTTTCCTCCAGGGCCAAGCGGGATTCCCGCAGGGTTTCGTTCTGCATTTCCAGCTCGATGCCATGGACTTGGAGTTCGTGCAGCAACTCTTCGACGGAGCGCTGAGGCCCGGCCGGAGAGGGCGCCTGGACGAGGGCCGCCTCGGCTGCGGCCCGCAACCGCCGCGCTGCCGCAGACGAACGATTCTTGACCATGATCCCCCCGGGTCCGACTATCTGGAAACGGCAAGAAGACTGCCCCAAGCCTGTGGTATCGGAGAATACATGATGGTACTAAGGGGAAACAGCCGGGCCACACCGTATTGACATATTCCGACAGCCATGCTGGGAGACATCGCAATACCCGATGGTCGCTCCCACCAGACCAGACTGATGGTCTATTGAGGTGCTTCCCAGGCCATGGAGAATGCCCTGGCGTTTCAAACGAATCGGGAACGCAGGTCAGCTCGCCGCGCACGCTGACCTGCAAAACCAGGGGCGAAATCAGGCAACCGTCACCCGGGCGAACTTTCGCTTGCCCACCTGCAGCACCAGGGTGGTGCCGGCGGCAATAACCAGGGACTTGTCGCTGACTTTCTCGCTATCGGCCTTGACGCCGCCCTGGGTGATCATGCGCAGGGCGTCCGAGGTGCTGTCACACAGACCGGCGTCCTTCAGGACCCGGGCGATGGGCAGGCCGGCACCATCGGAAACCAGGCTCACTTCCGGCATGTCATCCGGCAGGGCACCCCGCTGAAAGCGCGCCTCAAAGTCCGCCAGGGCATCCACCGCAGCCGCTTCGCCATGGAAGCGGGCGACAATTTCCTGGGCCAGAGCCACTTTCACGTTGCGCGGGTTCTGACCTTCCGCCACATCCTGCTTGAGGCGAGCGATCTCGTCATTGCCCTTGAAGGACAGCAGATCAAAGTAGCGCCACATCAGCACGTCGGAAATGGACATGAGCTTGCCGAAGATTTCCCGCGGCGCTTCGGAAATGCCCACGTAGTTGCCGAGGGACTTGGACATCTTGTTCACGCCGTCCAGACCTTCCAGCAGGGGCATCATGAGCACCACCTGGGGCGTCTGGCCGTAGTGCTTCTGCAGCTCCCGGCCCATGAGCAGGTTGAATTTCTGGTCCGTGCCCCCCAGTTCCACATCGGAGCGCATGGCCACGGAATCGTACCCCTGGCACAGGGGATAGAGGAATTCGTGGATGGCAATGGGCTGCTGGTTGCCATAGCGCTTGGAAAAGTCATCCCGCTCCAGCATGCGTGCCACCGTGGACAGGGCCGCCAGCTTGATCATGCCGGCGGCCCCCATGCTGTCGAACCATTTGGAGTTGAAGCAGATTTCGGTCTTGGCCGGATCGAGAATCTTGAACACCTGCTCTTGGTAGGTCTTGGCGTTCTGCTCGATCTGTTCTTTTGAGAGGGGCGGCCGGGTGGTGTTCTTGCCCGTGGGATCGCCGATCATGCCGGTGAAATCGCCGATGAGGAACTGGATGTGGTGGCCCAGATCCTGAAAATGCCGGAGCTTGTTGATGAGCACCGTGTGCCCCAGGTGCAGGTCCGGCGCCGTCGGGTCAAAGCCCGCCTTGATGCGCAGGGGCCGGCCGCTCTTCAGCTTTTCAATCAACTCCGCTTCGATGAGCAGCTCGTCGGCGCCGCGCTTGATGAGGGCCAGGGCAGCGGCGATTTCGGGAGACAAGGGGGCAGCAGCAGGGCTGACGGCGGCGGAAACAGAGGTACTCATCATGGCGGTTTAGGTCGAAACACTGTAGGAATTAGCGGAAGGCATCTGTCGGAAAACGCTTGGGAATCCGGCCCCGGTTTGCTACACTCCCCCGCTCGTTGGCCCTGCAGAGATCAGGGATATCAACCGGCCATGACCGGGGTTCACCCGGCAATTCCAGGCCATACCCCTACGCAGAACCGCACAACCTCAGGGGGGAGGAGTTTTGTCTATGGTTTTCAAGAAGTCCCGAATTCTAGCGCAGGTTTTGAGCTACCGCGAACGCAATCCCCAACAGTTCTGGGTTGGCACCGGCGTCGCCGCAATTTCCCTCTTCGGCATGATGACTGCCTTCGCCGTGGCTCCCGGCAGCGCCGAATTGACGGTGGCCCAGCGCACGGTGGTGGAACAACTGGAACTGCCGAAGGCACCCGCCGCCGCACCCGCCGCCGCCGTCTTCGTGCATACCGAACGGGTCCAGCGCGGTGACACCATCGCCAGCCTCATGGCCCGCCTGGGCATCCAGGATAATGAGGCCATTTCCTTCCTGCGCACCAGCCGGGAAGCGGCCCCCATCAACCGCCAGATGCGTCCGGGCAAGGCCATCAGCGCCCAGACCGGTGCCAATGGTGAGTTCCTGTCCCTGTCCTTCCCCCTGAATGGCGCAGACAAGGAACTGGTCGTGGAGAAACAAGCCAAGGGCTTCAGGGTCAGCGAAAAACCCCTCAAGCTGGACACCCATATCGTCATGAAGAGCGGAGAAATCCGCTCTTCCCTCTTCGGCGCCACCGATGCTGCCGGCCTGCCGGACGCGGCGGCCACCCAGATGGCGGACATCTTTGGCGGCGACATCGACTTCCACAAGGATCTCAGGAAGGGCGACCGTTTCTCGGTGGTTTACGAAATGGTCTATTCTCGCGGCGAGCCCACCCGGGCCGGCCGCATCCTGGCGGCGGAATTCATCAACGCCGGCCATACCTACAAGGCCCTGTACTACCAGGACAAGGACGGCAAGGGTTCCTACTACACGCCGGACGGCAAACCCCTCAAGAAGGCCTTCCTGCGTTCGCCCCTGGAATTTTCCCGCGTCACCTCCGGCTTCACCACGGCCCGCTTCCACCCCATCCTGCAGACTTGGCGCGCCCACAAGGGCGTGGACTACGGCGCGCCCATGGGCACCGGCGTGAAGGCCACGGCAGACGGCACGGTTGCACTTGCCGGCAAACAGAACGGCTATGGCAATGTCGTCGTGCTGCGCCACCAAGGCACTTACTCCACGGCCTATGGCCACCTGCGGGGCTTCGCTCCCGGCATCAGGAACGGCGCAAGGGTGCACCAGGGCGACACCATCGGTTTCGTCGGCATGACCGGCTACGCCACCGGCCCCCATCTGCACTACGAGTTCCGCGTCAATGACGTGCAGGTAAACCCGCTGGCGGTGGCCCTGCCCACGGCCTTCCCCCTGCCCAAGGAACAGGTCGCCGCCTTCAAGAACCGCACGGGGGACGTCCTCTCCCAGCTCGACCGTATCCGCGGCATGAACCTTGCGCAAGTGAATTAAGCACGCAAGGCTTCGCAAAAAAGCCGGCGCAAGCCGGCTTTTTTACATCCCTGAAGTGAACGTAAAACGGGGACTCGCGCCCCCGTTTGATACTTGACCGGCCCTGTCAGGCGGAGAAGGACGAGCCGCAGCCGCAGGTGCTTTGCGCGTTGGGGTTCTTGATGACGAACTGGGAGCCTTCCAGACCTTCCGAGTAGTCGATCTCGGCGCCCACCAGATACTGGTAGCTCATGGGATCGATGAGCAGGGAGACACCATTCTTTTCCATGATGGTGTCGTCTTCGTTGGTCACTTCATCAAAGGTGAAGCCGTACTGGAAGCCGGAGCAGCCGCCGCCGGTGACGAACACGCGCAGCTTCAGTTCGGGATTGCCTTCTTCAATGATCAGTTCCTTGACCTTGGCCGCGGCACTGTCGGTAAAGAGCAGGGGAGCGGGCATTTCGCTAACGGCGGTGTTCATGTGGGGACTCCTGTTTATTTAACGTAACAGTCGCTTCGGCGACTCTCGATGCTCCCCTCTCCCTGCGGGAGAGGGCTTGGGGGTGAGGGAAACGGGCATCACGCAGACCTTCATGAACCGTGCACCTCGTACGATGCCCGTTATCGGGCGATTATGTGGGCAATTTCCCTCGTGGTCAATCACCCGCTTCGGTCAACATGGGGGCGCAAGCCCTTGATTCAAGTGACCCTTAAGGCAGGATGGGAATCTGTGTGAGGCCGGCGGACTCGTCAAGGTCGAACATGATGTTCATATTCTGCACGGCCTGGCCGGCGGCCCCCTTCACCAGATTGTCGATGACCGACAGCACCACCAGGGTGTCACCGCCCTGGGGACGATGCACGGCGATGCGGCATACATTGGCGGCACGCACGGAGCGGGTCTCCGGATGGCTCTTCGGCGGCAGCACATCCACGAAAGGCTCATCCTTGTAGGCCGCTTCAAACAGGGCCTGGAAATCGGCCTCCTGCGTGATGCGGGCATACAGGGTCGCATGGATGCCGCGGATGATCGGCGTCAAGTGAGGCACGAAGGTCAAGCCCACGGATTTTCCCGCCATGAAGGACAAGCCTTGGCGGATTTCCGGCAAGTGGCGATGGCCGGACACACCGTAGGCCTTGAAGTTATCGGAGGCCTCGGAGAACAGGGTTGCCACTTCCGCCTTGCGCCCGGCACCGGACACGCCAGACTTAGTATCGGCAATGAGGCCGGAGACGTCCACCAGGCCCGCTTCCACCAGGGGCTTGAAGCCCAACTGGCAGGCGGTTGGGTAGCAGCCCGGATTGGCTACCAGGCGCGCGCCCTTGATTTGGCTCCGGTTCACTTCCGGCAGGCCATACACGGCTTCCGCCACCAGTTCCGGCGAGACATGGGTCATGCCGTACCACTTCTCCCATTCCGCCACATCCTTGATGCGAAAATCCGCTGCCAAGTCTATGACGCGCACGCCCGCGTCCAGCAAGGCCTGGGCCTGCTGCATGGCAATGCCGTTGGGGGTGGCGAAAAACACCACGTCACACTTGTCCAGGTCGGAAGCCGCTGGATCGGTAAAGGCAATGGACACCCGGCCGCGCAGGCTGGGGAACATGTCCGCCACCTTTAGTCCCGCATCGCCGCGGGAAGTAATGGCCTTCAGTTCCGCCTGGGGATGCTGGGCCAGCAGACGCAGCAATTCGACCCCGGTATACCCGGTTCCACCAACCACACCGACCTTGATCATGTAACCCTCCGCTCCAATGGTTAACTGCGGCAAAGAACCGCAGACAAGAGTTTAACCCAAGCTTGTTACAGGCAAAAAAGCCGCCCAAAGGCGGCTTTTTTGTAGCACAGCGAACGAGAGACCCGTTCGGTGTGACGCCTTAACGCTTGGAGAACTGCTTCCGGCGACGGGCCTTGTGGAAGCCGACCTTCTTACGTTCGACTTCGCGGGCATCGCGGGTAATGAAACCGGCCTTGGACAGAACGGGCTTCAGGGAAGCATCGTAATCCACCAGAGCGCGGGTGATACCGTGACGAACGGCGCCGGCCTGACCGGACTCGCCACCGCCATCGACGTTAACCATAATGTCGAAAGTGGTTTCGTGCTGGGTCAGCTGCAGGGGCTGACGCACCACCATGCGGCCGGTTTCGCGGGAGAAGAACTGGTCCAGCGGCTTATCGTTCACGACGATCTTGCCTGTACCCGGCTTCATGAACACCCGAGCAACAGCGGTCTTGCGGCGACCGGTGCCGTAATTGTAATTGGCAGCCATGTGATTCCCTATCAGATCTCGAGGGCTTTAGGTTGCTGCGCCGTGTGCGGATGTTCGCCACCGGCATAGACCTTCAGCTTCTTCAGCATGGCATAACCGAGAGGACCCTTCGGCAGCATGCCCTTCACGGCTTTTTCCAGAACACGCGCGGGGAAGCGCTGCTGGAGCTTGGTGAAGTTGGTTTCATAGATACCGCCGGGGTAACCCGTGTGGCGGTAGTAAATCTTGTCTTCAGCTTTGGCGCCGGTGACGCGCAGCTTCTCGACATTGACGACAACGATGAAATCACCGGTGTCGACGTGGGGCGTGTACTCGGTCTTGTGCTTGCCGCGCAGACGATGCGCGAGCTGGCTGGCAAGCCGGCCGAGCACCTTGTCCGTCGCGTCCACGACGAACCAGTCGCGCTTCACTTCGTGCGGCTTGGCGGAAAAGGTTTTCATGAGGGTTTCCTCTGCACCAGGAATGGTGTATTACGAAAAGCCGCGCATTCTAAATGAAACATTCCCGTTGTGTCAAACAGAAGTTGACTCAAAGCCTGCGCGGGACAAAAAATATAAAAAAAAGCGCAACCCGGGAAGGGCTGCGCTAAATCCACACCAAAGGAGGATGGTGGAGGAGACAAACCGCGAATGCAGAGAGCGCAAACTCAGGTGCATTCAAGATGGCTTGAATTCTGGCAGAATTTTTTGTGCAGTGCAAGATTTTTTGGTGCAACGCAACCGGAACCTTGCAAAGATGCCAATACTCATCCATAACCAATTGATTAAAATACAAACTTACACTCAAACTAGCGCAACGAAATCGCACCAGACGACATCCTCCCGGCGCATGCAAACCACCTCACCGCGTCGTCACGCCCCCTGATGGAGACGTCCGGAACGGGTTCCTGCACTGGAGAAGCGGGACATTTGCCGGTAGGATGAAGCCCTTTTCCAACCCCCGCAGACGAGGAGAAACGCGTGGAATGTGTGGTGAGATGGGGCGATGGCATGAGTTTCATCGCCGAAACGGGCAGCGGACACATCGCCGCCATGGATGGCGCCCCGGAAGGCGGCGGACGCAACCTGGCGCCCCGCCCCATGGAACTGGTGCTGGCGGGCACCGGCGGCTGCGCGGCCTACGATGTGGTACTGATCCTGAAACGGGGCCGGCAGGCCATCAGCGGCTGTGAAGTAAGCCTGAAGGCGGAGCGTGCGGAAACAGACCCCAAGGTGTTCACCCGGATCCACTTCCATTTCACGGTGCGGGGCAAGGGCCTGAAGAGCGAGGCCGTCGAACGGGCCATCAAGCTGTCAGCAGAGAAGTACTGCTCCGCCTCCGCCATGCTCGGCAAGACGGCGGAGATCACCCACGACTTCGAGGTGGAGGAAGACGAGTGAGCGCAGCGCCAGGCTTACCGCTTACCGCTTACCGCTTACCGCTTACCGCTTACCGCTAAACATAGTACGCCGTCGCCGTCATCACCTTCGACGCGGCTTTCATGGCGAGCTTCACGGGCAGAGGCAACTCTCGGGCGCCGAGGCGCACTGCGGTCTGGGCGTGCTCGATTTCATCCTGCTTCATCTGTTCCAGGATATGCCAGGACTTGCGGTCATGACCCGGCAGGCGATCCAGGTGCCCGCTGAGATGGGCCTCCACCTGCCGTTCCGTTTCGGCCAGGAAGCCCAGGTTCCAGTCGTCGCCGAGTTTACCGGCCAACATGCCGATCCCCAAGGCACCGGAGTACCAGAGGGGGTTCAACAGACTCTTCCTGCCCCCAAGTTCGGCAATGCGCCTTTCGGTCCAGGCCAGATGCTCCTCCTCCTGCTGGGCCGCCTCCGCCAGAGCGCCCCGGATGGACTCATTCCGCGACACCAGGGCCTGCCCCTGGTAGAGGGCCTGGGCACACACTTCACCAACATGGTTGATGCGCATCAGGGCCGCTGTGTGGCGCCGTTCCTCCGCACTCATGTCGGCTTCAGGCAAGCCTTGGCCCGGCACCGGTCGCACGGTCTGGGCGGGTGCCAGGAGCGTGCGCAGGGCCCGGTCGAATCCGATGATGAGATGGTCGATCATTCTTCGATTTCCTTGAGTTAGCGACGCAGATTCGGCGCAGCCTTGAGGGCCTTGACCAACTGTTCCGGAGTTCCCGCCGGACCGCCGTGGCCACCCTCACCGCACCACAACTCCTTGGTCATTGTGCCGAAATAGCCGCCAGCCCCGGATTCGTTGATCAGACGCCAATCGCTCTTGCGCGCCCTGCTCCAGGTTCCATCCGGCCGGCCAGATGCATAGATGGCACGCTGATATTCGGAACAGCGCAGGCCATCATAGCTGACGTTCACGGCACCGCCGGGCGTCCGCACCACGTGGGCAAAGCGCACTTCGTCCCCCTTGACGCTGATGGAGACTGTGTCCACATAAACGTGAAAACGAACGGCAGCCCCGACATCGAACTCCACCAGGTTTTCCTCTTTCGGAAACGCGGGCAGACTCACTTCCCAGGCAGGAGCATCCGGAGCCTTTCCTTCCGGCTCCAGATTGGCGCCCCAACTCGGCGTCATGGTGGGGTCCCACCCTGCCTGAGCGCCGGACACGACGAAATACAGGCAGGCGAGGACGGCGAGGCGGTATTTCATGGACAAGCTCCTGGAATCGGGTGCGCCATGATAGCGCCCCGGCTGGCCGAAATCATATTCCGGCCCGCAGGACAACTACGGATGGGGGCCCAGCCCCGGGGAGCTAAGCTTCTGCAGCAGGGCTCGGCTGCGGCTCCCCACCTTCAGGATCGGACGAGGCATCCAGCCCCGCCTCCCGCAGATAGCGGCGGAACAACAGCCGGGAAAGCTCATTGAGAGCGGATTCATAGACGCCGCGCTTAAAGTCGATGACGGCCTCAAGCGGCACCCAGTAGTCACTCCAGCGCCAGGCATCGAATTCCGGGTGATTGCTGGCGCGCAGGCACACGTCCGAGTCCCGGCCGACGAGACGCAGCAGGAACCAGATCTGTTTCTGGCCCCGGTAAGTGTTGCGCCACTCCCGGCGAATCCAGTGTTTTGGAACGTCATAACGCAGCCAGTCGCGGGTGCGCCCGATAATCTTGACATGTTCCGGCCGCAGGCCGACTTCCTCATGGAGCTCACGAAACATCGCCTGCTCCGGCGTTTCCCCGTGCTTGATTCCCCCTTGGGGGAATTGCCAGGCATGTTCCTTGATCCGTTTGCCCCAGAAAACCTCGTTCCTGTGATTGACCAGAATAATGCCGACGTTCGGGCGATAGCCTTCACGGTCGAGCATGATTGCAACCTAGTGAAATTGATCGAATTGGGGCGGATTCTTCCACATTTCGCCCGGCAAGGAAAGCTGACATGGTGGTGACACACGAATCCTGTAGCCGTTTTTCACTGCTACGCCGGGCCGAAGCCGCAGGAGGGCCATGGGCTGCGGTAAAATCCCTGTTTTTCCAACAAGATTCCTGCCCCATGCGCGCCAGCCAGTTTCTCATCTCGACCCTCAAGGAAGCTCCGTCCGACGCGGAGATCGTCAGCCACAAGCTCATGCTGCGGGCCGGCCTCATCCGCCGCCTGGCTGGCGGCATCTATACCTGGATGCCCATGGGCCTCAGGGTCCTGCGCAAGGTGGAAGGCATTGTCCGCGAGGAATTGAACCGGGCCGGCTCCATCGAACTCCTCATGCCCGCCGTGCAGCCCGCCGAACTCTGGCAGGAATCCGGTCGCTGGCAGCAATACGGCCCGGAACTGCTGCGTTTCAAGGATCGCCACCAGCGCGAATTCTGCGTTGGCCCGACCCATGAGGAAGTCATTACTGACGTGGTGCGTAAGGAAATCCGCTCCTACCGCCAACTGCCGAAGAACTTCTACCAGGTGCAGATGAAGTTTCGCGATGAGATCCGCCCCCGTTTCGGCGTCATGCGCGGCCGTGAATTCCTCATGAAGGACGCCTACTCCTTCCATGCGAATTTCGCGGACCTGCAGCGCGAATACAAGAACATGTTCGACACCTACTCGCGCATTTTCACCCGTCTGGGGCTCAAGTTCCGCCCCGTGGCCGCCGATACCGGCTCCATCGGCGGCACCGGCTCCCACGAATTCCACGTGCTGGCGGATTCCGGCGAAGACGCCATCGCTTTCTGTCCGGACTCCGATTACGCCGCCAACGTGGAACTGGCGGAAGCCCTGGCGCCGGCTGCGCCCCGGGCCGCAGCCACCCTGTCCATGGAGAAAGTCCACACTCCCGGCAAGATGAAATGCGAGGATGTGGCCAAATTCCTGGAAATCGCCGTCACGAACATGGTCAAGTCCATTGCCGTGATCCGCAATCTGGAAGACGAGAAGACCGAATTTGCCCTGCTGCTCTTGCGCGGCGACCATGAACTGAACGAGATCAAGGCGCAAAAACTCATCGGCGAATTCCGTTTCGCCCGGGATGAGGAGATTGTGGAAAAACTGGCCTGCAAGCCCGGTTTCATCGGCCCCGTCGGCATTCCCGCCGACATACCGGTGTTCGCCGACCACACGGTGGCGGCCATGGCCGACTTCGTGGTGGGCGCCAATGAAGCCGGTTTCCACATTCGCGGCGTGAATTTCGGCCGGGACCTGCCGGAACCTGTCCAGGTGGCCGACATCCGCAACGTGCTGCCCGGCGACCCCTCGCCGGATGGCAAGGGTAGCCTCGAACTCTGCCGCGGCATCGAAGTGGGCCACATCTTCCAGTTGCGGACCAAGTACTCCGAAGCCCTCTCCTGCACCTTCCTCAATGAACAGGGCAAGCCCCAGGTCATGGAAATGGGCTGCTACGGCATCGGCGTGTCCCGCATCGTTGGCGCCGCCATCGAGCAGAACTTCGACGAACGCGGCATTATCTTTCCGCAGGCCATCGCCCCCTTCGAAATTGCCATCGTGCCCATCGGCATCGGCAAGTCCGAGGCCGTGAAGGCCGTGGCGGAGAAGTTGCACGCCTCCCTGCTGGCGGCCGGCGTGGATGTGCTGCTGGACGACCGGGACGAGCGCCCGGGCGTGGCCTTTGCCGACATGGAACTCATCGGCATCCCGCATCGCGTCGTCATCGGCGATCGGGGCTTGAAGGATGGCATCGTGGAGTACCAAGGGCGCCGCGACGCCGCCGCCGAAAAGGTGCCGGTGGCGGAACTGGCCGGCTTCCTCAAGGCCCAGCTAGGGGTTTGAGAGGAAAAGCCATGAACCGCAGAGGTGCAGAGGCGCAGAGGAAACCCATTAATGGCTTGCGAAGGTTCGCACGCCATGGTTTTTTGCTGTTCTCCGCGCCTCTGCACCTCTGCGGTTCCATTGTTTTTCTTGCCGGCACGACCTTCAGCCTGTCTGCCACAGCAGGCGCGCAGCTCTACGAACCCCTGGCGGCCAGCGTCAAGGCCTCCCTGTATCGTTCCATCAGCGACCGGGCACCGGCCCTGTCGTCCTTCCCCACCTCCGGCGACGCCGCCGCCTGGCTTGCCGAGATGTCCCGGCGTCTGGAACGCAAGTTGCCGGATCAGGCCACACGCCTGGACCTGCTGAAGTCCATTCATTACGAGGCCAGCCGGGCCGGACTGGACCCGGAGTTGGTGCTGGGACTGGTGGAAGTGGAAAGCGGCTTTCGCAAGTACGCGGTTTCCGGCGCCGGTGCCCGGGGCTACATGCAGGTCATGCCATTCTGGCAAGACCTCATCGGACAGAAGGATAACAACCTCTTCCACATGCGCACCAACCTGCGCTATGGCTGCACCATCCTGCGCCACTACCTGGACATGGAGCACGGCGACCTCTACCGGGCACTGGGCCGCTACAACGGCAGCCTGGGCAAGCCGGAATATCCAAACATGGTGAGGACGGTCTGGGAAAGGCACTGGCGCCAGGACAGCACCAGCCTGGCCCTGCGCTGAGACAACCCGCAACAATGGCTTCCCGCCCCAGAACACCGACTCTGGACCGTTTCCTCGGTCTATCCCCGGAACTCGCTGCTCTCAGCGTACATGCCGCCCGTCTGGCACGCCTGCAGGACATCTATAGCCGTTGCGTCCCGCCCCATTTACTGGAAGGCAGCGGCGTAGCGAATCTCAAGCTGGAAACCCTCATCATCCACGCCGCCAACGCGGCGGTAGCCACCAAGCTGAAGCAACTGGTACCACGCTTCAAGGCGGAATTCCTGCGGGCCGGCTTCGAACTGACGGACATCCAGTGCAAGGTCCAGCCCCTGCGGCCGGAACCGCCGCCCTGGATCTCGGGCCGGGAGGCCCATGTGAGTGACGGCGCGAAGCGCATGCTGGCGGATTTCGGTGCCAGCCTGGCCGCCGATTCCCCCCTCAGGGCGGCGCTCAAACGCTTCGTGGACCACACCGGTTAGCCGAAGGAGGTGGGGCCGCTGTTCCCGGCCATAGCGGGCTGAAGCCCGCCCCACGCAGGTTCAGGCCGGCACCAGAAATGGCGACGAATAGAGATTGGCGATTCGCGCGGGGGCGTCCTCTTCCCGCTCGAAAGTGACGTATTCCCAGGCACTGGCATCCGCCAGCAGCTCCCGCAGCAGGGCATTGTTCAAGGCATGGCCGGACTTGTGGGCCACGAAACTCGCCAGCAAGGGGTGGCCCAGCACGTAGAGGTCGCCCACCGCATCCAGGATCTTGTGCTTCACGAATTCATCGGCATAGCGCAGGCCCTCGGAATTCAGCACCCGGTATTCATCCATCACGATGGCGTTGTCCAGGCTACCTCCCAGGGCCAGACCGTTGGAGCGCATGTATTCAACGTCCTGCATGAAGCCGAAAGTACGGGCCCGGGAGACTTCCCGCACGTAGGAAGTGTCGGCGAAATCCACCGTGGCTTCAGAGCCGGAGCGCTCCATCACCGGATGGTCGAAGACGATGGAAAACTGCAGGCGGAAGCCGTCGTAGGGTTCCAGGCGCGCCCATTTGTCGCCCTGTTTCACTTCCACGGTTTTTTTCACACGCACGAAGCGCTTGGCCACCGGCTGCTCCTCGATGCCCGTGGATTGCAGCAGATAGACGAAGGTGGAGGCGCTGCCGTCCATGATGGGGATTTCCGGCGCATCCACATCCACGTAGAGGTTGTCGATGCCCAGGCCCGACAAGGCCGACATAAGGTGCTCGATGGTGGCAATCTTGACGCCGCCCTGCTCCAGGCAGGAGGCCAGCCGGGTATCCCCCACACCGAAGGGGTCGGTGCGCAGTTCCACCGGTGGATTGAGGTCGGTGCGGCAGAAGATGATGCCGGTATCCGGCGCTGCGGGACGCAGCACAAGATTGACCTTGACGCCGCTATGTAGTCCGACGCCCGTGGCACGGACGATGGCTTTGAGGGTTCGTTGCTTGAGCATTGCCGAATACCACTGATTTTTCAGCGCATTTTAGCACATGCAAAATAGGCTTCCGACTCGGATACGTTTTGCTACAAACCTCGCAAGACACGAAAAGCGGCACTCACGCGCCGGGCAGGAGGAACCCCGGGACGTGCGTGCCGCTTGCAAGGGCAACCGGCCAGGCCGGCACCGGAATCTCAGTCCGCCTGTTTGCGCAGGAAGGCCGGGATGTCCAGGGTCGGCATGCCGCTGGCCGCCATGGCCTGCACCTGGGTGTTGGCCGAGGCACGGGCCGCACCGCCACGGCCGCTGCGCATGACAGCCGGCACATCCAGTTCGGCGTAATTGGTGCCGGAAGACACATAGAGGCCATCCGTGCCGGTACGCTGCTGCGGCACGATGGAGATATTGGGCTGCTTGGCCTGCTTGGCGGAAACAGCCCCCAGGCCGGTGGCGACCACTGTGACGCGCAACTCGTCGGCCATGTTCTCGTCGAACACGGCGCCGAAGATGACTTCAGCTTCCGGATCGGCAAAGGCCTTGATAGTGTTCATCACTTCATGCACTTCCTTCATCTTGAGATTGGAGGAAGCCGTGATGTTCACCAGCACGCCACGGGCGCCGGACAGATGCACGCCTTCCAGCAGGGGGCTGGCGACGGCCTGTTCGGCGGCGATGCGGGCCCGGTCCATACCGGAGGCAACGGCGGAACCCATCATGGCCATGCCCATCTCACCCATGACGGTACGCACGTCCTCGAAGTCCACGTTCACCAGGCCCGGGAAATTGATGATCTCGGCGATGCCACCCACGGCGTTCCTGAGCACGTTATCGGCGGCCTTGAAGCCGTCCTGCATGCTGGCGTCGTCACCCAGCACTTCCATGAGGCGCTCGTTCAGAATGACGATGAGGGAATCCACGTTCTTGGCCAGTTCGGCCAGGCCCGCGTCGGCGATCTTCATGCGCTTGCCCTCGAAGCCGAAGGGCTTGGTCACCACGCCCACGGTGAGGATACCCATCTCGCGCGCCACCTGGGCCACCACGGGGGCAGCCCCCGTGCCGGTACCGCCGCCCATGCCGGCGGTGATGAACACCATGTGGGATCCACGCAGGGCATCGGCGATGCGTTCCCGTTCGCTTTCGGCTGCGGCCTTGCCCACTTCCGGCTTGGCGCCGGCACCGAGACCGGTCTTGCCCAATTGCAGCTTGTGCTTGACCTGGCTGCGGCTCAGAGCCTGGGCATCCGTATTGGCGCAGATGAACTCCACGCCCTGGACGTTTTCCCGGATCATGTGCTCCACCGCATTGCCGCCGGCCCCGCCTACACCGATCACCTTGATGATGGTGTTGGTCGGTTCTTTTTCGATGATTTCAAACATTTTTCCCTCCTGAAGGAAATGCACTACGAATCAATTGAGTTGCAAAGTATGACGTAGGGCTTTTCTGCCCCTTTGTCACTGCTTGTTTGTCGATACTTAAAAATTCTTCTCGAACCAGGAGCGCATGCGCCCCAATACCTGCTTGAAATTTTGGGTATCGCGTACCAATATGCCGCGCTTCCGTTGAGCGGCCCCCTCCAGCAGCAGGCCCATGGCGGTGGCGTAGCGCGGACTCCTCACCACATCCGCCAGGTTGCCTTCGTAGGTGGGTACGCCCACCCGCACGGGCAGATGAAAGATTTCCTCCCCGAGCTCCACCATGCCCTGCATCACGGACGAACCGCCGGTCAGCACCACTCCGGAGGACAACAATTCCTCGTAACCGCTACGGCGCAGTTCCGCCTGCACCAGCTCGAAGAGTTCGGAAACCCGCGGCTCGATGACGTCCGCCAAGGCCTGGCGGGAGAGCTTTCTGGGCGCCCGCTCGCCGATGCCCGGCACCTCGAACATGTCCTCGTTGTCCGCCAGTTGCTGCAGAGCCACGCCGTAGCGCACCTTCAGGTCTTCCGCGTCCTGGGTCGGCGTGCGCAGCGCCATGGCGATGTCGTTGGTGATCTGGTCGCCGGCAATCGGAATCACCGCCGTGTGGCGGATGGCGCCCTGGGTGAAGATGGCGATGTCGGTGGTGCCGCCGCCGATGTCCACCAGGCACACGCCCAGTTCCTTTTCGTCCTCGGTGAGCACGGCGTAGCTGGAGGCC
This sequence comes from Rhodocyclales bacterium, assembly GCA_043743785.1. Classification (GTDB taxonomy): domain Bacteria; phylum Pseudomonadota; class Gammaproteobacteria; order Burkholderiales; family Rhodocyclaceae; genus JAQTNA01. The sequence goes on from JAYTVW010000029.1 coordinate 25,422, forward strand.
AGGGGCTGCAGCACCAGGTCCATCACTTCCAGACCGCAGCGCCGCACACACTTGACGATGTTCTGGGCCGCGGAAACCGCGCCCGTAACGATGTGCACCCGCACTTCGAGGCGGATGCCGCTCATGCCGATAGGCTCCTTCACGCCGTCCTGGCCATCGATGATGAATTCCTGGGTAAGGATGTGCAGGATCTGCTGGTCCGCCGGAATGGGCATGGCCTTGGCGGTTTCGATGACCCGGTCCACATCCAGGGTATCCACTTCCTTGTCCTTGATGGCCACCATGCCATTGGAGTTGAAGCTCTTGATGTGGCTGCCGGCGATGCCGGTATAGACTTCCTTCACCTTGCAGTCCGCCATCAACTCCACTTCCTGGATGACACGGGAAATGGTGTCCACGGTGGCCTCGATGTTCACCACCACGCCCTTCTTCAGCCCCTTTGACTCCTGGCTGCCGATGCCGAGGATTTCCACCCGTCCGTCAGCCACCAGTTCCGCGACGACCGCCACGATCTTCGAGGTGCCGATGTCCAGCGCAACGATGAGTTCCTTGTTGTCCTTGCTCATTGTTTTCCCTTAGATTCCGCTACTGCCAACCTGCCCAGCCGGACGGCGAAGCCGTTCGGATAACGCAAGTCCACCATGACCATGGGCGCCTGCAGGCGCTCCGATGTTTCCCGGTAGGCCGTGACGAAGCGGGCCAAACGCTCCGTCAGGGGTGCCTTGGGCTGATCCCGCCCCAATTCCACCGTCAATCCGTTGTCCAGCCGCAAAGACCAGGCCTCGCGGGCGGACAGGCTCACGCTGGAAAGCGTGCGCCCGAGGGGCTGCATGGCCCCGGAAAACTCCCGGTAGCGCGCCAGCACATCCGGCGCCCGCCCCGGCGGCCCGGCCAGCAACGGCAGTCCCCCCCGGCTGGCCGCCGCAAAGGTCTCGCCGCGAGCATTCACCATGCGCACTTCGCCGGCTTCGCCCTGGCGCCACTGGGCCACAGCTTCCTGTTCTTCCAGTTCCAGTTCGATGGCATCCGGCCAGCGCCGCCGCACCGAAGCCCGCCGCACCCAGGGCAGTTTCTCGAAGGACGTCCGCACCTTGTCCAGCTTTACCGTGAAGAAATTGCCGGACAGGGAATCCTGCACCGCCAGATCCACCTGGGCCGATGTGACATGTTTCAGGGGCGTCAGCACCACCACTTCCCGCAAGGGAAACACCGGCAGGCGCAGGGCGGCCATCACCAGCGCATAGCCCAGGGCCACGGTACCGGCGAAGAGCAGCACATCCGCCACCAGATGCATCTGGTACGGCTTGTGCCAGAACCCTTCCACCGGCGCCCTGCCGGCTTTCTTCGCCTTGGATGCCATGTCGGCTCATGTCTCAGCCCAACCGGGCCTGTGCCAGGATGGAAATTACGAGGTCCTCGAAGGAAATGCCCACCGCCCGGGCCGCCATAGGCACCAGAGAGTGGCCGGTCATGCCGGGCGAGGTATTCATTTCCAGCAGCATGGGGGTGCCGTCTTCCTTGAGGATAACGTCGGCCCGGCCCCAGCCCCGGCAGTCCAGCAGACGCGCCGCCTTGAGTACCAGAGCCTGGATTTCCGCTTCCTTTTCCACCGGCAAGCCGCTCGGACAGTCGTAGCGGGTTTCGTCGGTAAAATACTTGTTGTGGTAGTCGTAGTTGCCCTGGGGCGCAGTGATCTTCACCAGAGGCAGAGCCCGCTCGCCGACGAATGCCGCCGTCAATTCAGCGCCCGCGACAAATTCTTCCGCCAGCACCAGGGGGTCGTGCTTCACCGCCAGCGCGAACGCTGCCGGCAGTTGCTCCGCCGCCGTCACCTTGGTGGCGCCAACACTGGAGCCTTCCCGACCCGGCTTGACAAAAATCGGCAGGCCCAGTTCCGCCACCACGGACGCCCAGTCCATGTCCGCTTCGAGGATGCGGTAACGGGGCGTGGTCAGGCCGGAGGACAGCCAGAGCATCTTGGTGCGCCACTTGTCCATGGAAATGGCGGAGGCCATGACACCACTGCCGGTGTAGGGAATCCCCAGGGTTTCCAGGGCGCCCTGCACCGTGCCGTCCTCGCCGCCCCGCCCGTGCAGGGCAATGAACACCCGCTGGAAACCTTCCGCCTTGAGGTCCGCCAGGGGCCGCTGGGCCGGGTCGAAGGCATGGGCATCCACGCCCTGGGCCTTGAGCGCCGCCAGCACCGCGCCGCCGCTCATGAAGGAAATATCCCGCTCTGCGGAAGATCCGCCCAGCAACACCGCTACCTTGCCAAAGGCGTGAGGAGTGAGGGGTGAGGAGTGAGGAGTAGCCATTGCATCGGTTCCGCTTGTCATTTCAGTTCATCCACATTCAGTCAGTTCAGGCAGGGGGCCTGGAGCACAGAGTTTTTACCCCTCACTCCTGACACCTCACCCCTCACGCTTTTCACCCACGATGCGCACTTCCCGCACCAATTCAATGCCGAATTTCGCCTTAACTGCCGTCTGCACATGCAGAATCAGGGCCTCGATGTCCGCCGCCGAGGCCTTTCCCTCGGCGTTGACGATGAAATTCGCGTGTTTTTCCGATACTTGGGCGCCGCCTATGGTGCAGCCCTTGAGCCCCACTGCCTGGATCAGGCGTGCCGCATGGTCGTCGGGCGGATTGCGGAACACGGAACCCGCGTTCGGCAGGGCCAGGGGCTGGGTTTGTGCCCGCTTGTCCAGCCATGCCTTGATTTGCGCCTTCGAGGCTTCCCCATCCCCGGCGGGCAGCTTCAGCCAGGCGGCAGCGAACCACTCATCACAGGCCGCCTTGAGGCCCACATGGCGGTAGCCGATGGCAAACTCTTCGGGCGTTCGTTCCGTCAGCACGCCCTTGCGGTTGACGGTCAGCACCTTGTCCACCAGATTCCAGGTTTCGCCGCCGTAGCAACCGGCGTTCATGGCCAGGGCGCCGCCGAAGGTGCCCGGCACGCCGGCCAGGAACTCCGCGCCGCCCAGGGCGTTGTTGGCGGCGAAACGGGCCAGCTTGGGACTGGCGACGCCGGCTTCCACGTAGATACGCCCGTCCTCTTCCAGCTTCAGGCCGGAAAGCAGACCGTGGGTAAAGATCACCGTGCCGGCAAAGCCACCGTCCCGCACCAGGAGATTGGAACCCAGTCCTACCAACAGCAAAGGTTCGTCGGTACGCAGCTGCCCCATGAAGGCGGCCATGTCCGCCAGGTCCGCCGGGAAATAGGCCTTGGCCACGGCACCACCGGTACGCCAGGAGACGTGCCGCGCCGTGGGTTCATTGGCCCTCAGTTCACCTTTGAACGGCGTAAGGGGTGAGGGGTGAGGGGTGAGGGGTAAAACCCCACCCACCGCGGACTTTCCCACGGTTTCAGCTTGCCCCACGGTTTTCAACTCTTCACCCTTCACACCTCACCCCTCACGACTTTTGCCGGCACGGCGCCAATGGAACCGGCCCCCATGGTGATGACCACGTCACCGTTCCTGGCCGAATCCATGATGGCGCGCGGCATGGCGGCGATGTCCTCGACGAACACCGGTTCCACCTTGCCGGCGACGCGCAGGGCACGGGCCAGGGAACGTCCGTCCGCCGCCACGATGGGGGCTTCCCCCGCCCCATACACCTCGCCCAGCAACAAGCCATCCACGCCGTTCAACACCTTCACGAAATCCTCGAAGCAGTCCCGGGTGCGGCTGTAGCGATGGGGCTGGAAAGCCAGCAACAGGCGGCGACCGGGGAAGGCGCCGCGAGCGGCGGCCAGGGTCGCCGCCATTTCCACCGGGTGGTGGCCGTAATCGTCGATGAGGGTGAAGCTGCCGCCGCCCTGGGCTTCTGCCAGAGCCACTTCGCCATAGCGCTGGAAGCGCCGGCCCACGCCGGAAAATTCCACCAAGGCGCGTTGAATGGCGCTGTCGTCGGCACCCACTTCCGTGGCGATGGCGATGGCCGCCAGGGCGTTCAATACGTTGTGCAAGCCCGGCAGGTTCAGCACCACCGGGAAACGGCTGATAGAACCGTTCACCCGCACGCAATCGAAGTGCATGCGGCCATCCCGAGCCTCGATGTTCTCGGCGCGGAAATTCGCTTCCGAATGAATACCATAGCTCACCACCTGCTTGCTCAGCCGGGGCAGGATATCCCGCACATTGGCATCGTCGGTGCACACCACCGCCACACCGTAGAAGGGCAGGCGCTGCAGGAAATCCACGAAGGCCGTCTTCAGGCGCTCAAAGTCGTGGCCGTAGGTCTCCATGTGGTCCGCGTCGATATTGGTGACGATGGACATGACCGGGCTGAGGAACAGGAAGGAGGCGTCCGACTCGTCCGCCTCCACGACGATGAAATCGCCGCTGCCCAAGCGGGCGTTGGCACCGGCCGCGTTCAGCCTGCCGCCGATGACGAAGGTAGGATCCAGGCCGGCTTCCGCCAGGATGCTGGCCACCAGGCTGGTGGTAGTGGTCTTGCCATGGGTGCCGGCCACGGCGATGCCCTGCTTCAGGCGCATGAGTTCCGCCAGCATCTGAGCCCGGGGCACCACCGGGATTTTGCGCTCCCGCGCCGCCAGCACTTCCGGGTTGTCGGCCTTGACGGCGGTGGACACCACCACCGCATCCGCGCCGGCAATGTTTTCGGCGGCATGGCCGGCAACAATACGGATGCCGAGACTGGCCAGGCGCTTCGTCGTGGCGTTGTCCGCCAGGTCGGATCCGCTCACGGAAAAGCCCAGGTTGGCCAGTACTTCGGCGATGCCGCTCATGCCGACGCCGCCGATGCCGATGAAATGGATATTCTTGACCTTGTGTCTCATTTTGACTCGACCAGTCCTTCCAGGATGTCGGCAATATCGTTGGCTGCGTTGCGCCGACCCAGGCCATAGGCCCGCTCGGCCAGGGTTTGCAACTGGGTCCTGTCCAGGGACAGCAGCACTTGGGCCAGACGCTCGGGTGTCAGGTTGCCCTGGGCCAGGTGCAGCGCCGCCCCCTCCCTAGCCATGTATTCGGCGTTGTCCCGCTGATGGGATGTGGTGGACACCACCAGGGGCACCAGCACGCTGGCCACCCCGGCGGCCGTCAATTCGGAAACCGTGATGGCTCCGGCCCGGCAGATCACCAGATCCGCCTCCGCCAGGCGCCGTGGCATGTCTTCGATGAAGGGCAGGACTTCCGCCTGCACTCCCAGGTTTGCGTAGGTGCGCTGCAGAATTTCGATGTGATTCTTGCCGGACTGGTGAGTCACCAGGGGCCGCACGTCGGTAGCCAGCAGAGCCAGGGCCGCCGGTACAGCTTCGTTCAAGGCCTTGGCGCCCAGGCTGCCGCCCACCACCAGCACCTTCAGCGGCCCTTGCCGGCCGGCGTACCTGGCGCTCGGGGCCGGCAATTCCGCGATCTCCCGGCGCACCGGATTGCCTGTCAGCGTAACCTTGGGGGCCAGAGGGCCGAAATCGCCGGCAAACCCCACCAGCACCTTGCGGGCCAGCTTACCCAGGAGCTTGTTGGACAGCAGCAATGCCGCATCCGCGTTCACCAGCACCAGGGGCCGGCCCTGATGGGCGGCAGCCAGCCCCCCCGGTACGGTGACATAGCCCCCCATACCCACTACCACATCAGGCTGGCGGCGCTTCATGATGGCGGCTGCGCGGAAGCGGCTCTTCACCAGGGCAATAGCGCCCTTGAGCATGTGGCCCAGGCCCTTGCCGCGCAGGCCGGAGAACTCCACGGTATCCATTTCCACGCCCTGACGCGGTACCAGTTCGTTTTCCATGCCGTGGGCCGTGCCCAGCCAGGACACGCTCCAGCCCCGGGCTTTCATGGTCTCAGCAATGGCCAGGCCAGGAAAGATGTGGCCGCCAGTGCCGCCGGCCATGATCAACAGGCTGTGTGAGGGTTTCATACGTTCAGCCCCCGCATCAGTTGGCGATTTTCCCAGTCCACCCGCAGCAGGATGGACAGAGCGATGCAGTTGGCCAGGATGCCGGAGCCACCGAAGCTCATCATGGGCAGGGTCAGTCCCTTGGTGGGCAAGAGGCCCATGTTCACCCCCATGTTGATGAAGGACTGGACCCCCAGCCAGATGCCGATACCCATGGCGATGAGACCGGCAAATATCCGTTCCAGCAGCAAAGCCTGGCGACCGATGGCGAAGCAGCGCTGCACCAGCACGGCAAACAGGGCGATGACGGCCACCACGCCGGCAAAACCCAGTTCCTCCGCGATCACCGCCAGCAGGAAGTCGGTGTGGGCTTCCGGCAGATAGAAGAGTTTTTCCACGCTGCCCCCCAGGCCGACGCCGAACCACTCACCCCGGCCGAAGGCGATGAGGGCATGGGAGAGCTGATAGCCCTTACCGAAGGCGTCCTGCCAGGGGTCCATGAAGCCGAAAACCCGTTCGCGCCGGTAGGGCGAGGTCCATACCATGACCACGAAGGCCAGGCCCAGGAGCAGCACCAGGGCCGCGAACAGCCGCGCCTGAATGCCGCCGAGGAACAGGATGCCCATGGAAATTGAGACAATCACCACCAAGGCGCCAAAGTCCGGCTCCCGGAGCAGCAGCCAGGCCACCACGCACATCACCCCCGCCAGGGGCATGAAGCCGCGCTTCAGGCTACCCATGTCGGCCAGCTTTCGCTCCGTGTAGTCGGCGGCGTAAAGCACGGCGAAGAGCTTCATCAATTCAGAAGGCTGCAGATTGATGGGCCCCAGGTGCAGCCAGCGACGGGCGCCGTTCACGTCCTTGCCAATGTGGGGAATGAGCACCACCACCAGCAGGATCACCCCCCCCAGGAACAGCCAGGGCGCCAGTTCCTGCCAGGAGCGCACGGGAATCTGGAAGGCCACCACGCCGGCAATGAAGCCGATGGCCAGGAAGACGCCGTGGCGGGCCAGGAAGAAGACCTGGGAATGGCCGCTGAACTTGCTGCCTTCCGCCGTGGCGATGGAGGCGGAATACACCATGATCAGACCGAACAGCAGCAAGCCCAGGGCTGACCACACCAACATGGGATCCAGGTCCTGCTGGACTTCGTGCTTCGCCGCATAACGGGCGTAGGCGGGCCGGGCCGGCGTCACCCGTGCCTTCCAGCCACTGACGGTGCGGGCGCCTCCGCCGGCATCGGTCACGGCGGCTCCGGCAGCCGAGAACAGGGCGCCGAGCTTCACTCCAACATTGACGATGCTGCCCGCCAGTGTCATCGTCCGCACTCCCTTTGATCCGCCAGACTGCGCACGGCGGCAACGAACACTTCCGCCCGGTGGGCATAGTTGCGGTACATGTCCATGCTGGCGCAGGCCGGTGACAGGAGCACGGCGTCGCCCTTCTGGGCGGCAGCGCTAGCTGCCAGGACGGCCGCCCCCATGTCCTCACAGCGGACCGTGGGTACGCCGCAGCCGGCCAGGGCCGCCTCGATGAGGGGCGCATCCCGACCGATCAGGGCAACAAAACGGGCATGCTTCGCCACCACATCTTTCAGGGGCGAGAAATCCTGGCCCTTGCCGTCGCCTCCCAGGATCACGGCCACCTTGCGGCCCAGGCCTTCCAGGGCAGCCACGGTGGCGCCCACGTTGGTGCCCTTGGAGTCGTCGAAGAACGCCACGCCGCCAAGGTCGGCGACCCATTCCACGCGGTGGGACAAACCCTTGAAATTCTTCAGGGCGGAAAGCAAGGGCGCCATGGGCAGGCCGATGGCGGAGCACAGGGCCAGGCCAGCCAGGGCATTGGCCGCATTGTGCAAACCGGCCAGGGGCATATCGGCGACCGGCAATAGCAGTTCATTGCCGCAGACCAGCCAGGGGCCACCCTCGCGCTCCACCAGACCGAAATCATTCGCCCCCGTCGGCGCATCCAGGCCGAAGCGCATGACCGACTGCCCCGGCCGGCCCATGGCCATCACCCGGGCATCCTGGCGGTTCAGCACCTGAACGCCGTGGCCCATGAAAATGCGCGCCTTGACCTGGGCGTAGCCATCCAGATCGCCGTGGCGGTCCAGGTGGTCGTCGCTCACATTCAGCACCGTGGCGGCTTCCGGCGCCAGGCTTTCCAGGGTTTCCAGTTGGAAGCTCGACAGCTCCAGCACCCAGGCATCCGGATTTTTCCCCGCATCCAGGCAAGCCATCAGGGCCGTCAGGGCCGCCGGGCTGATGTTGCCGGCCACGGCGGTCAGGAGGCCCGCAGCGCGGCACATTTCACCCACCAAGGTGGTGGTGGTGGTCTTGCCGTTGGTACCGGTGATGGCGATGATTTTCGTCTTGTCGCGCAAGCCCAGGTCCCGCAGGGCCTGGGCGAAGAGTTCGATCTCCCCCGTCACCGGGATGCCCCGGGCGCGGGCTTCCACTACCACGGCCTCATTGGGCGACAGGCCGGGACTCAGGGCCAGCAGGTCCACGCCGTCCAACAGGCTGTCCGCGAAGGGGCCGAAGACCTTGATCGCCCCTGGCGCACCTTTGTCCAGCTCCGCCACGCCGGGGGGCGTGGCCCGGCTGTCCGCCACCGTCAGGCGTGCGCCGACCCGCGCCAGCCATAGCGCCATGGCCAGCCCGGATTCACCGAGGCCGAGGACGAGAACGTGTTTGCCCTTGAGAGTCATGACATCAACGCAGTTTCAAAGTGGACAAGCCAAACAGCACGAGCAAAATCGTAATGATCCAGAAGCGCACCACCACCTGGGTTTCCTTCCAGCCGCTTTTTTCGAAATGGTGATGCAGGGGCGCCATGAGGAAGATGCGCCGCCCTTCGCCGTACTTCTTCTTGGTGTACTTGAACCAGGAGACCTGCAGCATGACCGAGAAGGTTTCCGCGACGAACACGCCGCCCATGATGAAAAGCACGATTTCCTGCCGCACGATGATGGCCACCGCACCCAGCGCCGCGCCCAGGGCCAGGGCGCCCACATCGCCCATGAACACCTCCGCCGGATAGGCGTTGAACCACAGGAAACCCAGGCCGGCCCCTGCCAATGCGGAGCAAAAGACCATGAGTTCCCCGGCTCCCGGAATATAGGGAATAAACAGGTACTTGGCGAAAACAACGTTGCCGGTCACGTAGGCGAAGATACCCAGGGCCGCCCCCACCATCACCGTGGGCATGATGGCCAGGCCATCCAGGCCGTCCGTCAGGTTCACCGCGTTGCTGCTGCCGACGATGACGAAATAGGAGAGCAGGATGAAACCGAACAGCCCCAGGGGGTAGGAGACGGTCTTGAAGAAAGGCACGATCAGGTCCGCCTTCAGAGGCAGTTCCAGGGTGAAGCCGCTGGCCACCCACTGGAAAAACAACTGTATGACCTTTTCGTTGTTCGGCGCCGAGATGGAAAAGACGATATAGATCGCCGCCGTCACGCCGATCACCGACTGCCAGAAATACTTGGCCCGGCTCGAAAGCCCATCCGAGTTGCGATACACCACCTTGCGCCAGTCATCCACCCAGCCCACGGCACCAAAGCCCAGGGTGACGATAAGCACGATCCACACGAAACGGTTGTGCAGGTCGGCCCACAACAGGGTGGACAGGCCGAGGGAAATGAGGATCAGACCGCCGCCCATGGTGGGAGTGCCGGCCTTCACCAGATGGGTCTGGGGGCCTTCGCTGCGCACCGGCTGGCCGATCTTCTTCGCCGTCAGCCAGCGGATGAAGGCCGGCCCCGCCATCAGGGAAATAGCCAGGGCCGTCATGGTGGCCAGCACTGCCCGCAGGGTGATGTAGTTGAAGACATTGAAGGCCCGGATATCCTTCGCCAGCCATTGCGCCAGTTCAAGCAGCATGTTGTCCCCGTGAAACGTGAAACGTGAAATGGGAAACGTGAATTGCCGCGCCTTCGGCGCGCTGATTATCACTTTTCACTTTTCACCTCCGAAATGGCATCTGCCACCCGCTCCATGCGCATGAAGCGGGAGCCCTTCACCAGCACCACAACGTCGGGGCCCAGTTCCGGCGTCAATGCCGTAATCAGGTCTTCCACGCGATTGAAGTGCCGGGCGCCGTGGCCGAAATTGCCCACCGCCGCCTCCGAAAACTCGCCCAGGGCGAAGAGCCGGTCCACGCCCTGGCTCTTGGCATAGCCACCGACCTCGTCGTGCAACTGCCCGGCCCGCTCGCCGATCTCACCCATATCGCCCAGCACCAGGATGGTCTTGCCTGGACTTGCGGTCAGCACATCGATGGCGGCCCGCACGGAATCCGGATTGGCGTTGTAGCTGTCGTCAATAAGGATGGCGCCCTTCAGGGCCGGCTTCTGTTGCAGACGGCCCTTGACGCCGGTAAAGCCAGACAAGCCTTCCTTCACCGCCAGGGCGGAGGCGCTGGCGGCCAGGGCGCTGGCGGCGGCACCCAGGGCGTTTCTCACGTTATGCCGGCCCGGCAGGCGCTGCATGACCTCGATTTCGGAGGCGTCGGTCTGCAGGCGGATGTAGCAGGACAGACCGCGGCACTCGCAACTGGCGGACACATCCGCCGGCTTGTCCAGGCCGAAGCTGACGACACGGCGGCCATCATTCAGGCCGCGCCAAAATGCGCCGAAGCTGTCGTCCGCGTTCACCACCGCCACACCGCCCTCCATGAGACCGGCGTAGATGCTGCCCTTCTCCTCGGCCACTTCGGACAAACCGCCCATGCCTTCCAGATGGGCGCGCTGGGCATTGTTCACCAGGGCCACCGTGGGCCGGGCGATGTCCGTCAGGTAAGCGATTTCCCCCGGATGGTTCATGCCCATCTCGATGACTGCGGCCCGATGGCCGGCACTGAGCTTCAGGAGCGTCAGGGGCAGGCCGATGTCGTTGTTCAGGTTGCCGACGGTGGCCAACACCGCGTCATCGCCAAAGCCATCCAGCCGGGCCTGGGCACGCAGAATGGCCGCCGTCATTTCCTTCACCGTGGTCTTGCCGTTGCTGCCGGTGATGCCCACCAAGGGAATGGCAAACTTGCCGCGCCAATGGGCGGCCAACCTGCCCAGGGCCAGGCGCGTGTCGCCAACCACCAGCAGGGGCAAGGGTGCCGCGTTATCGGCGGCCCAGCGGGCGTCCACCAAGGCCGCCACGGCACCGTTTTTTGCCGCCACGCCCAGGTAGTCGTGGCCGTCGAAGTTCTCGCCGCGCAAGGCAACGAACAGTTCGCCCGGGCCTATGCTGCGGGTGTCTGAGGACACGCCACTGAAGCCCGGGTTGAGGCCCGGCACGTGTCCGCCCGTGGCGCTTGCGGCTTCGCGCAGATCCATCATGTCAGTTCTCCGTCAAGGGCGGCCCGCACTTCTTCCACATCGGCGAAGTGGCGGCGCTGACCATTGATTTCCTGGTAATTCTCGTGGCCCTTGCCGGCGATCAGGACCAGATCCTGCGGCCGAGCGCCTTGTATGGCACGGCGGATGGCCTCTTTCCGATCCGGAATAAGTTCCGCCTGGGGAGCACCTTCGCCTATGGCCACCAAGATGCTTTCGGGATTTTCGTTACGCGGATTGTCGCTGGTCAGCACGACCCGGTCCGCCAGGCGCGTCGCCACCGCGCCCATGAGGACACGTTTGCCCGGATCCCGCTCGCCGCCGCAGCCGAACACGCACAGCAACTCGCCGCCCCGTGCACGGGCCGTGTCCCGCAGGGCCGACAGGGCTTGCTCCAGGGCATCCGGCGTATGGGCGTAATCCACCACCACCAGGGGCTGGCCATGACCGCCAAGCATTTCCATGCGGCCGGCGGGCGGCGCCAGCTCCGGCAGCAGGCTCAAAGTCACGGGCAGGGGCACGCCGCTGGCCGACAGGGCGCCCACTACCGCCAGCAGGTTCGATACATTGAAGTGCCCCACCAGGGGTACGTCCAGGTGGGCCGCGCCCTCTGGCGCTTGCAGGGTGAAGGACAGTCCGCCGGCGCTGGCCCGCACGTCTGTCGCCAGAAAAAGTTCATCCACCTCCGACGCATCCACGTTCGCATCCAGGCTGTAGCCGATGCGGCGAATACCGCTACCGCGCAAGGAGCGAGCGAGTTGCCGGCCGAAGGCGTCGTCCAGGTTCAGCACCGCTGCCTGCAGACGGGGCAGTTTGAACAACAGGGCCTTCGCGGCGCCATACGCTTCCATGCTGCCGTGGTATTCCAGATGATCCCGCGTCAGGTTGGTGAACACCGCGACGCGAAAGTCGGCGCCATGGGTGCGCCCCTGGTCCAGGCCAATGGAGGAAACCTCCATGGCGGCAGCCTTGGCCCCCTGGCGGCGGAATTCCGCCAGGTCCCGGTGCAGGGTGACGGCGTCCGGCGTGGTGTTCGGGCTGTCCCTTAGCTTGTCCGGGAAGCCATTGCCCAGGGTGCCGATGACGGCGCAGGGCCGGCCCAGTTGGCCCAGGGCGCGGGCGATCCACTGGCTTACCGTGGTCTTACCGTTGGTGCCGGTGACACCCAGCAACCACAAGTGATCGGAGGGCCGATCGAAGATTTCGTGGGCCAGATAGCCGCTCATGGCCTGCAGATTTTCCACCGGCAGAACAGGCACGCCGGGCGCCGCCATGCCGCTCCAGCCCTGCTCGTCCACCAACACGGCCACGGCCCCGCGGGCCACGGCGTCATCAATGAAACGACGGCCATCCACTCGTTCGCCGGGGAATCCGACAAAAATATCCCCCGGCTTGACGGCACGGGAATCGGCCGCAATGCCGCGAGGTTTGACGCCAAGCCCGGCCAGTCTGTCCAGCACGCCCAGGGCCTGCACATGAAAGATGGTACTCACATGCTCTCCTTCACGTCTTCCACCTTGCCGGCATACTGCAGGGGCACCAGGGGGCCGTCGGAGGCCACCCCCAGAGTACGCAGGGCGCCGGCCATGACCTGGGCAAAGGTCGGGGCGGCCACGTCGCCACCGTAGTACTTGCCGTTGGACGGCTCATCGATCATGACCGCCACGATGAGCCGCGGGTCCGACACGGGCGCCAGGCCGACGAAGGAGGCGATGTAGTGGTTGGAATAGCGGCCGCCTTCCAGTTTGTGGGCCGTGCCGGTCTTGCCGCCAACCCGATAGCCGGGAATGGCCGCCTTGGTAGCGGTACCGCCGGGCTGCACCACCATTTCCAGCATGGCCCGCACCTGGCGTGCCGTCTCCGGCGAGAAGACCTGCTTGCCGGCGGGGGCCGGCCCGTCCACCCGTACGAGGGACAGGGGCAGCATGTCCCCGTCCCGGGCGAAGACTTCGTAAGCGTGGGCCAGTTGCAAGAGACTCACGGAAATGCCGTGGCCGAAAGACATGGTGGCCTGTTCGATGGGCTTCCAGTGCTGCCAGGGCCGCACATGGCCCGAGGATGCACCGGGGAAGCCAAGCTTGGGCACATTGCCGAAGCCCAGGCTGTCGAACATATCCCACATGCCTTCCGGCGGCAGGGTCAGGGCAATCTTGGAGGCCCCCACATTGGAGGACTTCTGGATCACCTGGGCCACGGTCAGGGTGCCCGCCGCATGGGAGTCATGCACCGTGGCCTTGCCGATGGTCAGGTGGCCCGCACCGGTGGCGATCAGGGTGTTGGGGCGATACTTGCCGCTCTCCAGGCCCAGGGCGATGGTGAAGGGCTTCATGGTGGAACCCGGCTCGAAGGTGTCGGTCAAGGCCCGGTTACGCAACTGGGCGCCGGTGAGCTTTTCCCGGTTGTTCGGGTTGTAGGTGGGCAGGTTTACCAAGGCCAGCACTTCCCCGGTCTTGGCGTCCAGCACCACGATGCCGCCGGCCTTGGCATTGTTTTCGGTGATGCACTGTTTGAGGCTGGCGTAAGCCAGGTACTGGATCTTGCTATCCACCGAAAGCGCGATGTCGCTGCCGTCCCGGGGCGGCTTGACGCTGCGCACATCTTCGATGATCTGGCCGCGACGGTCCTTGATGACACGGCGGCTGCCCGGCGCGCCGGTGAGCTGTTTGTTGAAAGTCAGCTCCATGCCTTCCTGACCCGCGTCGTCCACGCCGGTAAAGCCCAGCAAGTGGGCCGTCACCTCGCCGGAAGGGTAAAAACGGCGATATTCCGCCTGCTGGTAGACCCCCGGCAGCTTCATGGCCGTGACCTTGGCTGCGGTTTCTGGCGGTATCTGGCGCTTCAGAAAGACAAAATCCTTGTCCATGGCCAGGCGGCGGGAAATATCCCGCACATCCATCTCCATGACGCTGGCCAGATCCCGGGTCTGGGCCGGCGAGAGCTGGGCATATTCGGGAATGGCCCAGATGGACTTCACCGGCGCGCTCACCGCCAGGGGATCCCCATTGCGGTCGGCGATGCGCCCTCTTGTGGCGGACAACTCGATCACCCGGCCATAGCGGGACTCGCCCTTTTGCCGCAGGAAATCCGTATCCATGCCTTGCAAATAGAGGGAGCGACCGACCAGCGCCCCGAAGGCCAGCATGAGCATGAGCAGCACGAAGCGCGCCCGCCAAGCCGGCAGCAACTGGGACAGCAGTGGGGTATGGGTGAACTTCACGGCCGCCCCGCCTTCATGTCCAGGGACAACACGCCGCCGGAAGCCGGTGCCGCCATCTGCAGTTTCTCCCGCGCCAGCTTTTCCACCCGGCTATGGGCCGCCCAGGTACTTTGCTCCAGTTGCAACTGCCCCCACTCGACTTCGAGTTGGCGCATATGCTCCTGCTCTCGCTCCAGTTCGGAATAGAGCTTCCGGGCCTTGTGCTGGGCCGCCACCACGCCCAGGGCGCAGAGGACAATCAGGACGGCAAGGAACATGTTGGTGCGGGCCACGGAGCAGTCTCAGACTTTCTCGGCCACGCGCAGCACAGCGCTGCGTGAACGGGGATTGGCTGTCACTTCTTCGCCGCTGGGGCGCACGGGCTTGCCGAGCAAGCGCACCCGGGGCTGGGGCAACTGGTCGGCACGCAGGGGCAACCTGGACGACAGGTTGTCCGGCTTGGCCTCGTGCTGCAGGAAGCGCTTGACGATGCGGTCTTCCAGGGAGTGGAAACTGATCACCGCCAGGCGTCCGCCAGACGCCAGTATCTTCATGGCCTGGGGCAGCACTAGCGACAGCTCTTCAAGCTCCCGGTTGACGTGGATGCGAATGGCCTGGAAGCTGCGCGTCGCCGGATGCTGCCCCGGTTCCCGGGTCCGCACGGTTTCTGCAACGAGCGTGGCAAGCTGTCGTGTAGTTGCGACAGACTGCTGATCCTCCCCGTCGCGTAGAGCCACAATCGCCTTTGCAATCTCATGAGCAAACCGTTCTTCGCCATATTCCCTCAGGACCTCCGTAATTTCCTTGATGCTGGCGCGCGCCAGCCAGTCCGCCGCCGTTTCACCACGGCTGGTATCCATGCGCATATCCAGGGGCGCGTCGAAGCGGAAGCTGAAACCCCGCTCCGCCTCGTCCAGTTGCGGCGATGACACACCCAGATCGAACAAGACCCCGTCCACCTGTTCCACACCAAGATCCGCCAGTGCATTCGCCAGTTCGCTGAACGGCTCATGCACCAGGGTCAGACGCGTATCGCCAAGCGCCTGACCCGCAGCTATGGCCCGCGGATCCCGATCAAAGGCGATGAGCCGGCCTGCCGGACCCAATTGGGCCAGGATGGCCCGACTGTGGCCACCGCGACCGAATGTGCCATCCACGTAGACTCCGTCCGGCTTGACGGCGAGCGCCGTCACCGCTTCTGCGAGCAGCACGGTGACGTGTCCGGCATCCATGGGATCCCCCCCCGTTGCGCTCACAAAGACAAGCTTTCGAGCCCCGGGGGCAGCAATTGGTCGCCGAGGGCAAAAATGGCTTCCTGCTGTTTCAGCCAACCCGCGTCGGACCACAATTCGAAGTGATTGCCCTGCCCCACCAGCCACACCTGTTTTTCCAGCTGGGCGAATTGCCGCAGCTCCGGTGCAATCAACAGGCGGCCGGCCGTATCCATTTCCTCATCCCGAGCGAAACCCACGAGGAGGCGCTTCAACAAGGCTGATTGCTGTTCCAGGCTGGAAGCCGCCAGCACCTTGTCACGGATCGGTTGCCAGGCCGGCTGGGGGTAGAGCAGAAGACAGCGATGGGGGTGGGCGGTAAGGACCAGACTCCCGCCGGAGGCCGCGTTCAGGGCGTCACGATGCCGCGCCGGGATCGCCAGGCGACCCTTCGCATCGAGATTCAGTGCCGCCGCCCCTTGAAACATTCCCTTTTCCCCCACCATGGAAGCGGCAACAGCCCCTCCCTCCCACTTTTTTCCACTTCTTCCCACTCTAGAGTAAAAATTTTCACGGGTCAAGCAAAAATCCGTGATTTTCTCAATGGAGACAAAGACTTAGCGGATATTCTGAAGACAAGGATTGAAGGGAATATCCTTTTCAAAACAACGGGGATAGCGGGTTAACCGAAAGTGGAGTATGAGGAGATACGCCCATCCTGCGGATGCACATGGGCTGTCCCTTGGCACTATGAAAATTGAGAAAACTGGAATTGAAAAAGGCGCCTCACGGGCGCCTCTTCAGGAGAACATCAGCTTGTTGGAAAGTCTTCCAAACCGGCAATCGGGAGGTGGAAGTCCGCCGATAAGCCGGGTTCTGTCGTGGACAGTCATTCCTCTGGGAGCCGTGTTACCACGACCCTCTAGCAGCCTACCCGGGAGCAGCGCGAGCAACGCTATCGCCCCCCTATTTGGCCTTGCCCCGGATGGGGTTTACCTTGCCGTCCGTGTCGCCACGTCCGCGGTGAGCTCTTACCTCGCCGTTTCACCCTTGCCTGATCCCCTTGCGGGGCCATCGGCGGCCTCTTCTCTGTTGCACTTTCCGTCGCCTTGGGCAGCGGCAAGCCGCTACTTATAACGCCTGGCCGTTAGCCAGCATCCTGCTCTATGGGGCCCGGACTTTCCTCCAGGGGCCAAAATCACCCCCAGCGACTGCCTGGCGAACTTCCGGCGCGGATTATAGGGGCTGGGGCTGGGAGCGCAAGAAAAACCTCAGACAGCACCGCGCAAGGGCCGGAACTGGCGGAGGTCGTCGTACCATGTCTCGACCTCACTCGCCGCCACCACGCCCGGGATACCCAGCAAGGGCAGGGGTTTCAGATCCCGGGGCGCGGCGAGGCCACCCGCCAGCCAGACGGCGAGGCGGGCGTCCACATCGGCCTGCTGCGCCGCCCCATCCTGCGCCAGCCACCCCGCGTCGACTTCCAGATACACCGCCTTGCCGCACAGGCCGAAGAAAGGCACCCGCAGGTGGTCAAGGAGGGCGTGGCCGAAAACGACGAAACGCACTCGCGCCAGGAGATCGGCACGACGCTGCCAGAAGACCGCCTTCCAGTGGTGGCCACGCAGCAGTTCAGTGATTTCCGGGTCGGCGGACAACACGACCACGCCACACTCGTCGAACTGGGTGAGGGCATCCCGCAGGGGGCCGCGCCCCGGCAGGCCGGCCCGCGCCGTCAGGGCCTGGCCGTGGCGGGTGCTCAGCGCCGCCTTGGCCCGGGGAAAGGCCAGCCAGGCTAGAGCATTAAAGAAATCGTGCCAGTTGTCCGGACGATGTTCCACCCGCCCGAGGGTGGCAATGCGTTCTTCGTAGCCCAGGCCATCATCGGCAGGTGCTGCGAAGAAGAGGGGAAGACCGGCGGCCGACACCAGAGCGGCCTGCCGCGCCAAAGCGCTCAAGGCTTCTGCGGAAGGAATTTTCTCGAACCCACCCAGCAGGGCCGTGACAGGCTCAAACAGGGGCCGGCCAGCGAGGGCTGCCGGGCACGCTTCGATGCCGGAAGAAGAGGGAAGCATGGGGAAAAGGCGGCCCACAGCCGCCCAAAAAATCTATTTCGCCGCCGCTGCCGCAACCGGGATAAAGCGCAGGCGGTCATCCTTCTTGTCGAAGGTGCCGAGGAGTTTTCCCGGCGCCTCGGGTGCGGCATCCATGGGCTGCAAAGCACAGGTGCTGGTGTCGGCCACATACCAGGATTGACCCTGCTGCAGCTGGTATTGGGTCGGCGCCACTTCATACACGGACACTTGGGCCTTCGGCAGGGGCGCGGGCTTCAGGTCATAGCGGCGCTGGCAGTCCGGCAGGCGCGCTACCACCACTTTCAGGTCCGTGTTATCGCTCCAAAAATAGCGCTGGTCCCGCATCAGGACCAGGGCGTGTTCCTTGCCGTCGATCTGGTAGGACGCCGCGTCGTTCTCGCAGCCCGCCAGCAGCGTTGCCGCCACGGCGACAACGGCCAGTTTGACCAGGGTAGCCTTCTTCAATTCTTACTCCTTGATACCTAACGTAGGTCGGGTTTTAACCCGACAAATTGCAGATCGGCGAAGGTCGGCCTACAGCAGCATCCAGCCCACTGTCTCACCGGCCCGCAGGGGCACCAAGGTGTCTCCGGCCACATAGGGCAGGCTGCCCGGCACCATCCAGCCTTCCTTCACCAGGGTGATGGTCCCGGCATTCCGCGGCAAGCCGTAGAAATCCGCGCCGTGAAAACTGGCGAAGGCTTCCAGCTTGTCCAGCGCCCCCGCCTGCTCGAAGACTTCCGCGTACAACTCGATGGCGGCATGGGCCGTGTAACAGCCGGCACAGCCACAGGCCGCCTCCTTGGTCAGGCGAGCGTGGGGCGCCGAATCCGTGCCCAGGAAGAATTTCGGATTACCCGAGATTGCCGCCGCCACCAAGGCCAGCCGGTGGCTTTCCCGCTTCAGCACCGGCAGGCAGTAGTGATGGGGACGGATGCCACCAGTAAAAATCGCGTTGCGATTCAAGAGCAGGTGATGGACCGTGAGGGTAGCGGCCACCGTCGGCCCCGCCGCCGCTACGAATTGCGCCGCGTCCGCCGTGGTGATGTGCTCGGCGACGAGACGCAAGCCGGGGAAACGCCCGTGTAGCGGCGCCAGCACGCGATCAACAAAGACACGCTCGCGATCGAAGATATCCACGTCAGCATTTGTTACCTCCCCATGTACGAGTAGCGGTAGCCCGGCTTCCTCCATGCGGGCCAGGGTGGCATAGGTCTTGTCCACCGCGGAAACTCCCGCATCGGAGTTGGTCGTGGCACCCGCAGGATAGTATTTGACGGCCTTCACGAAACCCGACGCCACGGCCCGGTCAATTTCGGCCGGCGGCGTATTGTCGGTCAGATATAACGTCATGAGAGGCTCGAACTTGAGTCCCGCCGGCAAGGCAGCAAGGATGCGCTGCCGGTAGGCGCCAGCCTGTTCCACCGTGGTCACCGGCGGCTTCAGGTTGGGCATGACAATGGCACGCGCGAAGCGCCGTGCCGTATCCGGCAGCACCAAAGCCAGAGCCTCCCCATCGCGCAGATGCAGGTGCCAGTCGTCGGGTTGGGTGAGAGTCAGGGTCGTCATGGGAATTTGCAGGAAAGGAGGAATCGCCGCAGTTTACGGCAGCACAGGGCGTAGGGGAAACTCTCGGGGGATTGGCACCCGCCGCTCAGACCGGGGGCAGATCCCGATAGATGTCATCCACCGGGATTTTCAAATCGTCCAGGCAGGCCAGTTCCAGCACCTCCCCGGCCTCAAAGGAACGCAGGGACCAATCCCGCAGGTTCTCGCGGCGGCGTAATTCGATGCGCACCTCGTCCTGATCCACGATCAGGTATTCGCGCAAGGTCTGGATACGCTGGTAGGCCGCCCACTTCTCGCGCCGGTCTATGTTCGATGTTCCGGGCGAAGCCACTTCCACGATCAGACAGGGCCGGGCGCGGGCGTAAGGATCGTTGTCCGTGGGATCGCAAGCCAGCATCACGTCCGGGTAATAGTAGGTATTCCCGGCCTCCAGGCGCAGTTTCACGTCGCTCATCAACACCAGGCAGGGCGTACCGCTGGCAACGGCATCAAGCCGCCGAGCGATGTTGAAGACGATCCGGTTATGCCGCACGCTAGCGCCGGCCATGGCATGTGCCTCGCCGCCGACAAACTCGTGGCGCATCTGCTGCGCCGCCTCAAAAGCCAGGTAGTCGTCTTCGGAGAGCAATCTGCATTGTGGGAGTGCCATGGGATTTCCTTTCGATGACGGGAATGCCTGCGCGCCATTGTAGGGCATTCCCCAGACCCCAAACAAACGGGGCCTCAGGGCACCGGCCAAAACGCCTGCCGGTGACCGGACCCCGTTGTATCATTGCCGCTTTTTCCCGCCGCCATGCCCCGTTCCAGCGCCCCGTCGAAAGCAAAACCATCCTCCCGGAAAAAGGCCAAGCCGGCCGCAGCACCCGCAGTGTCCCGCCACAAGGCGCCGGAGAACATGGCACCGGAAGAGTGGCAGCGGACCTTGCGGCAGCAGTTTGGCAAGGAGCAGCATTTCGGCCTGGAAAATCTGGGCACGGAAGCCGTGTTTTCCGACTTTGCCGTGACCAATCCAGCCAGCAAGCGCCGCTACCGGGTGGCCATCCGGGGCGAAGGCCTGGGTGAAAATTTTTGTGCCTGCCCGGATTTCGCCACCAACAACCTGGGCACCTGCAAGCACATTGAATTCACCCTGGCCCGCCTGCGCAGCAAGCGGGGCGGCAAAGCGGCCTTCAAGCGCGGCTACACGCCGGCCTTTTCGGAAATCTTCCTGCATTACGGCAAGCAGCGGGGAATTCAATTCCGTGCCGGCACCGACTGCCCGGCAACACTGCAGGAGCAGGCAAGCGCCCTCTTCTCCGGCGGGGAACTGGCAAGGAAGCGCTTTGGCGACCTGCCAGCCTTCGTCACCGCCGCTGCAGAAATGGGTCATGAGTTGCGCTGCTACGACGACGCCCTGACCTATGTGGCGGAAGTGCAGGATGGGGAACGACGTTGTGCTGTGCTGGACGCCGCCTATCCGCAGGGCGCCGCCAGCCCGGCCCTGGCTGAGCTGCTGAAAGTGCCCCTCTATGCCTACCAGGCCGAAGGTGTGCTCTTCGCCGCCCGGGCCGGCCGCGCGCTCATCGGCGACGAAATGGGCCTGGGCAAGACCATCCAGGCCATCGGCGCCGTGGAACTGCTGGCCCGCCACTTCGGTGTGGAGCGGGTGCTGGTGGTGTGCCCCACGTCACTGAAACATCAATGGCAGCGGGAATTCGAGCGTTTCAGCGGTAGGCGCGCCCTGGCCATCGGGGGTCTGCGTGCCCGTCGCCAGGCGCTCTACGCCGAAGACAGTTTCTGCAAGATTACCAATTACGAGACCCTGGCCCGGGATGCGGACCTCATCCGCGCCTGGGCGCCGGACGTGGTGGTGGCGGACGAGGCCCAGCGCATCAAGAACTGGAACACCATCGCCGCCCGGGCGCTGAAAGGCATCAATAGCCCCTATTGCGTGGTGCTCACCGGCACGCCCCTGGAAAACCGCCTGGAAGAACTCATTTCCATTGTGCAATTCGTGGATCAGCACCGCCTCGGTCCCACCTGGCGCCTGCTGCATGAACACCAGCAACGGGATGCGACGGGCCGCGTCATCGGCTATCAGGATTTGGGGCGCATTGGCAGCACCCTGGCCCCGGTGATGCTCCGGCGCAAAAAGAAAGAAGTGCTGGATCAACTGCCGGAGCGGGTGGATAACACCCTTTTCGTACCCATGACGCCCCAGCAACAGGGGCACCACGAGGAAAACGGCCAGATCGTGACGCGCATCGTGCAACGCTGGCGCCGCTCCGGCTATCTCTCGGAAGCCGACCAGCGCCGCCTCACCTGCGCCCTCCAGAACATGCGCATGTCTTGCAACAGCACTTTCCTGCTGGACCAGGAAAGCGACTTCGGCCACAAGGCGGACGAACTCATGGCGGTGCTGGAGGAAGTCCTCGCCGACCCGGACGCCAAGGCTGTGGTCTTCAGCCAGTGGTTGCGCACCCATGAACTCATCATCCGGCGCCTGGCGGAACCGGGCCGGGAAGCCTGGGGCCATGTGCTGTTCCACGGCGGCGTGCCGGGGGAAAAGCGCGGCGCCCTGGTGGACCGCTTCCACGCCGACCCGGATTGCCGGCTATTCCTGTCCACCGATGCGGGAGGCGTGGGCCTCAACCTGCAGCACGCGGCGGCCACGGTCATCAACATGGATCTGCCCTGGAACCCGGCGGTACTGGAGCAGCGCATCGGCCGGGTGCACCGCCTGGGCCAGGAAAAAAGCGTGCAAGTGGTGAATTTCGTCGCCCAGGGCACCATCGAAGAAGGCATGCTGTCTGTCCTGGCCTTCAAGCAATCCCTCTTCGCTGGCGTATTGGACGGCGGCCAGAGTGACATCAGCCTCTCCGGCACGCGCCTGGCCAAATTCATGGAAAGCGTCGAACAAGTGGCCGGCGCCGGCCGGCAAGCCGCCTCCGAAAGCGAAGTCGAGGAGGAGGACCTCCCCGCTGAAAGCGTCCCGCCCCAAGCCGTAGAGGCGGAAGCGGAAGCGGCACAAGCGCAAGCCCAGGCCCCCGCCGAAATCACGCCGGCTTCTCCGCCGCCGCCCCCGAAACCTGACGAAGCACCGCAGCCGCTTGTCGAACAGGCAGCGCCCTCCGCACCGCCCCCGAGCAATCCCTGGGGACCGCTCTTGGACATGGGCCTGCAACTGGTACAAACCCTGGCCGCTGCCCATGGGCAGCAACAAACCAAGGGCACCGCCCCGGTCGCGCCCCCCGCCTGGCTGGAAACAGATACCCGCACCGGTCAGACCTACCTGAAACTCCCCGTACCCGATCCCGCCACTGTACAGAAACTCGCCGAGGCCCTCGGTGGGCTGCTGGCGGGGCTGAAGCGCTGAGAGGGTGTGAAATATTTGAAAAAACAATTTGAACCGCAGAGGCGCCGAGGCGCAGAGGAAAGCCAAGCTTGATCCCCACTCAGGATTACTGCCGACTTTGAATCCAGCACTCTCTCAAGTCCT
>JAYTVW010000030.1:0-30719 GCA_043743785.1 Rhodocyclales bacterium
ACCATCGCCGCCTCTATCGCCACCACCGACGCCGCCGGCAATCCGGGCAGCGCCAGCGCCACCAAGACCTACACCAAGGATGTGGCCGCCCCGGTGCCGCCGACAGGTGGTGTAAAACACGATGCTGCAAACGACACCGGTTCGAGTACCGCCGACAACCTGACCAGTAACCTGACTCCGATCCTTAGTGGTACCGCCGAAGCCGGCAGCAGCGTCGCAGTCATACTCGACGGCCAAACCTACACCACCTTCGCCGACAACACCGGCGCCTGGTTCGTCTCTGTCACCAATGCCCTGGCTGACGGCAGCTACACGCCAAGCATCACCAGCACGGACGCCGCCGGCAACAGCACCACCGCCAATGGCACTGCCTTCACAGTGGACCACACCGTGCCGGCCGCACCCAGGCTTACCCTGACCGTGGACAGCGGCACCAGCGCCACCGATTCCATCAGCAACAACGGCGAGCTGACAATTGCCAGCCTGGAACCGGGCGCCACCTGGCAGTACAGCATTGACGGCGGCAATTCCTGGGGCACTGGCATCGGCAACCACCTGAGCCTGGGAGGCGATGGCAGCAAGTCCGTGCAGATACGCCAGATCGACGCAGCCGGCAACGTCGGCACAGCGAGCGCCCCCTTTACCTACCTCCAGGAAGCAGCGGCCCCCACCATCGGCCTGTCCTTCAGCTTCGGTCAAACCCAGGGCAGCCTGCCGACCTTCAGCGGCACGGTGTCGGACACCCTGACCGACATAGACAGCGTCACCCTGGTCTTGAGCAACGGCAGCAGCACGGTCACCCTGGCGGCCACCGTAACAAACGGTACTTGGGCAGCCACCGCCGGCCTAGCCTTGGCCGAAGGCAGCTGGAACGTGGAAGTCATTGCCAGGAATATCGCGGGCAATGAGAGCCGCAGTAGCTCCAACATCACGGTAGCCTTGCCCAAACCGCCCCCCGTAGTGATACTCGACGCGCCGGTCAGCAAGCCCGCAGAGACGACGCCCCCCACGGGTGCGCCGGTCGTCACGCAGTCCGCCAACCCTGCACCAAAAGACATCGTTCTCAACTTCACGCCGCCGCCGGCCCCTGCCAGTGCCAGTGGCAGCGGCAGCGCCCTGGTCAGCGTCGCCGCGCCGAGTGACCGGGCGCCGGTGGACCCCCAGTTGCTGGTGGCCAACCCGCCCGGGTCCATGCTCGCCCAGAGCGGCAAGGACGCCACCTTCCAGTTGCCCGCCGGCGTCTTCAAAAACACCGACCCCTCCGCCAAAACTTCGGTGGAAGCCACCCTCTCCGATGGCCGCCCCCTGCCCAACTGGCTGAGCTTTGATTCATCCACCGGCAAGTTCAGCGGTACGCCGCCGACCGGCAGCCAGGGAGCACTGGACATCAAGCTGGTAGCCAAGGACGACCGGGGCCATACGGCCTCCGTGGAATTCGAACTGAAGATCGTCAAGGGGGAAGCAGTGCAATCCGAACTGCCCGCCCCACCCAAGGACAAGGCTGCCGTCCAGCAACCCGCTCCCGACACCCCCACCGGCCCCGAGGCGGATGCGGACGGTGTGGACGCCCTCCAGTTCCAGAAACGCAGCGTACTACCCGCCGGACGTCCCTCCCTGGCCCAGCAGTTCGAGCGCTACGGCCGGGAGGGCCAGCAAAGGGATCGTGTTCAATTGCTAAAGAATCTGCAGAAAGTTGCCGCTAACAGGAACATCAAAATTGCGGTATGACACTGATGGGGGGCGACCAAGTACTTGGCGCCCCATTCCACGCCAATAAACAGAAAGTCCCCATGCGCCTACAAGAAACTCTCACGGCCTTGCCGCGCCGTCCGCTCGCCCTGGCCCTGTGTCTACTCCTGGCCGGTTGCGCCGTGGCCCCAAGCCCCCTGACCCGGGAAGAAAAGTCGGCCACCGTCGTCGCGGACCGCAGCGCCATGGTCAAGGATCAGGAGCCATTGCGGGGGGAACTGGGGCTGGAGGAAGCCATGGCCCGGGCCGTCAAGTACAACCTGGACAACCGCCTGAAGCTGATGGAGGAGGCCATGGCCTTCGGCCAGCTGGACCTGGCCCGCTACGACATGTTGCCCAGACTCACCGCCGCGGCGGGCTACACCAACCGCAACAACTTCCTGGTCTCGGACAGCAAGGACGTGAACACCAACGCTCTCTTACTCTCCAACGCCACCTCCCAGGACCGCAACCACAACACCTACGACCTCACGGCGACCTGGAATGTGCTGGATTTTGGGGTGAGCTATTTCCAGGCCCACCAGCAGGCGGACCGAGCCCTCATCATGCAGGAGCGCCGGCGCAAGACGGTGCAGAATCTCATGCAGCAAGTGCGCCAGGCCTACTGGCAAGCGGTGGGAGCCCAGGAAATGGAGGTGCGCGTGGAGCCCCTGCTGAAGCAGGTGCAACAGGCCCTGGATGACAGCGAGCGCGTGCAGCAGGAAAAGTTGCGCCCGCCGCTGGAGACCCTCAACTACCAAAAGGCCCTCATCGATCTGGTCAGGCAACTGGAAGCCATTCGGGACGAACTGGTGCAGGCCAAGCCGCGCCTGGCTTCCCTCATGAACCTGCAGCCCGGCGCCCCCTTCCGCCTGAAAGCCCCCTCCGACCTGCCCCTTCCTGTGGTCAAGGACAGTCTGGCGGCCATGGAGGACAAGGCTCTCATGCAACGGCCCGACATTGCCGAGGCCAGCCTGCAGGAACGCATTGGCAGCAACGAAGTGAAGAAGGCTATCGCCCGCCTTCTGCCCGGCCTGGAACTGAACTTTGGCCCCCATTACGACAGCAACTCCTACCTGCACAATCACAGCTGGACCGAGGGCGGCGTCCGCCTGAGCTGGAACCTGATGAACCTTCTGTCGGGCCCCGTGCAGAAGAAAGTAGCGGAGCAGCAGGTTGACGTGGCCCGGGCCCAGCGCCTGGCCCTGGATATGGCGGTGCTGGCCCAGGTGCACATCTCCTACCGGGACTTCACGGGCAGGAAGCGCCAGTACGAACTGTCGCAAAAGCTTTTCGACATTGACCGGAAAATCAACGACCAGACCATGACAGGGGCCGCCAACGACGCCCAGAGCCGCTTGAACGCCATCCGTTCCGGCGCCAGCGAGTTGATGGCCGACTATCGGCGCTATCAGAATTACGCCGCGCTGCAGTCTTCTTACGGCCAACTCATTGCCACCCTAGGGGTAGATCCGCTGCCGGAAGAAGTGGGCCAGCATGACGTGGCAACCCTGACCCGGGCCATCGCCACCCGCCTGGATGCCACGGACAATGTTCCCGCGCCGGCCAAGGCCGGGGCAGGCTCATGAAAAAGGCAGAACTCGCGGCCCTGCTCTGGGCCGCGCTGCCGGCCCTGGCCCAGACACCGCCTGCCAGCGGCAGCACCAGTGGCGCCACGGACAAGGACGGCCGCATGCGGGTACAGATCTCGGCCCAGCAACAAACCACGCTCTCCGCTGAACTGGCGGCCAAAATTGCATCCCTGCCATTCAAGGAAGGGGACAGTTTCAAGGCCGGCCAGACCCTGGTGGCTTTCGACTGCTCCCTGTTTCGCGCCCAGCTCAACAAGGCCCAGGCCCAGACTGACGCGGCACGGCAGATCCTGCGGGTCAACAAACGCCTGGCGGAACTCAATTCCATCAGCAATCTGGAAGTAGAGCAGGCCGAAGCCAAGGTCAAGGAAACCGAGGCGGAAGTCGGCGCCATGCGCGTCACCGTCAGCAAGTGCAGCCTGGGCGCCCCCTTCTCCGGCCGGGTAGCCAAGGTGCTCGCGGAAAACCACCAGTACGTACCCCAGGGCAAACCTTTGCTGGACATCATGGATACCAGCAGACTGGAAGTGAAGCTCATCGTGCCATCCCGCTGGCTGGCCTGGCTGGCCAAGGGTACCCGCTTCTCCGTTCACGTGGATGACCTGAACAAGGATTACGTCGCCCGCGTGACCCGCACCGGCGCCCGCATCGACCCGGTCAGCCAGTCCGTGTCCCTGGCGGGGGAAATCGAAAGTTCGCCTGCGGAACTGCTGCCCGGCATGAGCGGCTGGGCCGCCTTCAAGCCGCCGAAATGAGCGAGGCCCTGCAAAGCCAGCTGGCAGGCATGGGCCTGCTGCTGCACCTGGTCAAGCGGGCACGGGAGGCAGACAACGCCGGGGAACTGGGTTTCGTGGTGGTAAACGAAACCCGTCAGCTCCTGCCCTACCGCCAGTCCGCCGTCTGGCTGGCGAACAAGGGTCTGGCCGCCGTCTCCGGCCTGCCGGCACCGGAAAGCAACACACCCTACGGACAATGGCTGGAGGCCTTGTGCAAACATTTCAGCGAGGCTCTGGCGGCGGGCGAGATCATCACGCCATCGCCGGGCGATTTGCCGCCGGAGCTGGCACGGGACTGGGCCGACTGGCTACCGGAAGGCGTGCTGCTGCTGCCCTGGCGCAATAATCGTCACGAACTGCAGGGAGTCTGGCTGTTGGCGCGGGACGAGGCCTGGCAGGAGCCGGATGCGGCCCTGCTGCAGGAACTCTCCGGTGCCTACGGCCATGCCTGGCAGGCTTTCCTGCCCCGGGAAGGCTGGCGCGAAGTAGCCCGTCGCTGGCTCGGCGACCAAGGTCGGCAGAAACGCATTGCCCTGGCCGTCCTCGGCATCTGCCTGTTCCCGGTGCGCCTGACGGTGCTGGCCCCAGCAGAAGTAGTGCCACGGGACGCCTTCCTGGTACGCGCGCCTCTGGAAGGGGTAGTGGATCGCTTTCATGTGCAACCCAACCAGCCGGTGAAGGAAAACCAGCCCCTCTTCGATCTGGACACCACCAGTCTGCGCACGCGCCTGGGCATGGCCAGGAAAGCCTTCGAGGCGGCCAGCGAGGAGTACCGCCAGAGCGCCCAGCTGGCGGTCATGGATGAGGACAAGAGCCGCCTCGAAATGTCCCAGCGCAAGGGGCGCATGGACGAAAAGGCGGAGGAACTGGCCTATTCCGAGCAACTCATGGATCGGGTCCAGGTCAAGGCCCCACGGCCCGGCGTGGCGGTGTTCGCGGATGCCAGCGACTGGATCGGCAAGTCGGTGGCCATTGGCGAGCGGGTCATGCAGATCGCCGATCCGGGCAAGGTGGAGGTGAGCATCCGCCTGCCGGTGGCGGACGCCATCGAATTGCCGGGCGACGCCCGGGTCACCCTCTATCTCACCACGGCGCCCCAGGTATCCTACAGCGCAAGCCTCAGCTACGCCGCCTACCAGGCCGAAGCGGGTCCGGATGGCCTGGTGGCCTACAAGCTGCGGGCCGCCTTCGACAAGGACGAGGTGCCGCCGCGCCTGGGCCTCACCGGCACAGCCAAGTTGCACGGCCACTGGGTGGCCCTGTCCTATTACGTGCTGCGCCGTCCTCTCGCCGGTGCGCGCCAGTGGCTGGGCTGGTAATGCTGCCCGAACTGCGCCAGGACCTGGCGCTGTACCCGGCCCCACCGGGGGATGATGGCACCCCCGCCTGGCACCTGCATGACCCGGCAGCCAACCGCTATTACCAGTTGGGCTGGCCTGCCTTCGAGATACTTTCCCGCTGGAGCCTGGGGGACCCGGAGGCCATCGCCGCTGCAGTCTCCGACGAGACGACCCTGCTCATCGAGCCGGACGATGTACAGGCCGTCGCCCTGTTCCTGGAACGCCACCACCTGCTGCTCGCCAGCACCCGCCGGGACAGCCAGCGGCTGGCGGCGGCGCTCCAGGCGCAAAAGCTCCACTGGGCCAAGTGGCTGCTGCACAACTACCTGTTCTTCCGCATTCCATTGTGGCGGCCTGGTCCCTTCCTGGACCGTTTCGCCGGCCACATCGGCCTGTTCCTGAAGACGGGTTTCTGGTGGGCGGTGGCCGGCGTCGCACTCGTCGCCCTAGGCCTGGTGGCGCGCCAGTGGGACCAGTTTGTACACACTTTCTCTGCCTACCAGGGGCTGGAGCGCATCCTGTCCTTCGGACTGGCCCTGTCCGTAGCCAAGATGTGCCATGAACTGGGCCATGCCTTCGTCGCCCGCCACTATGGCTGCAAGGTACCGACCATGGGCGTGGCCTTCCTGGTCATGTGGCCGGTGCTATACACCGACACCAACGAGGCCTGGAAACTGTCTTCCCGCCGGGCCCGCTTCCAGATCGGCATCGCCGGCATTGCCACCGAGATGCTGCTGGCGGTGCTGGCCACCCTGGCCTGGGTTTTCCTGCCGGAGGGTTCCGCCCGGGGCGCCGCCTTCTTCCTGGCCACCACCTCCTGGGTGCTGACCATCGGCATCAACATCAGCCCCTTCATGCGTTTCGATGGTTATTTTCTCCTCTCCGACGCCCTGGGCATCCCCAACCTGCACAACCGCTCCTTCGCCTTCGGCCGCTGGTGGCTGCGGGAAAAGCTCTTCGCCTTCGGCGCGCCGGCACCGGAGGACCTGACCCTCAAGCGCCAGCACTTCCTGGTGGGTTTCGCCTTTGCCACCTGGCTCTACCGCTTCACCCTCTTCCTGTCCATCGCGCTCCTGGTGTACCACGCCTTCTTCAAGCTCCTGGGCATCCTGCTCATGCTGGTGGAAGTGGGCTGGTTCGTGGTGCTGCCTGCCGTGGGAGAAGTGGAAGCCTGGTGGAAGCAACGCCACGGCATGGACTGGAATCCGGCCACCCGCCGCAGCGCCATCGGCCTGGGCCTCCTGCTGGCCTGGTTGATACTGCCCTGGCAGGGGGATGTCAGCGCCCCGGCAGTGCTGGCGCCGGCCCGGGAGCAATCCCTCTACAGCCCGGTGCCGGCCCAAGTGATTGACGCCCCGGCCCAGGGCAAGCAGGCGGTAAAAAAGGGCGACGTCCTGCTGCGCCTGAGTTCACCGGACATGGCGCACCGTCTCAGACTCGCGCGCATCCAGGAAGCCGGCTGGCGCTGGCAGGTGGAACAGCAGTCCTTCAACACCGACCTGCTGCGCCAGGGCGATGCCTTGAAGCGCCACGGCGAGGAGGCCCAGGCCCAGGTCAGCGGCCTGACGCTGGAGGCGGACCAGCTGGTATTGCGGGCACCCTTCGATGGGGAACTCCTGGCCCGCAGCCAGGATCTGGCGCCCGGCACCTGGGTGACGCCGCGGGAACTGCTGTTCGCCGTGGCGGACCGGCGCCAGACCCGGGTGGATGTCTACGTCGGCGAAAGCGATCTGGAACGCCTGCACCCCGGGGACGACGCCAGCTTTGTACCGGAGGCAGTGGAATTCGGCCGCCACGACTGCAAGATCGGCGAAGTGGATCGGGTGAATGTGGCGGAACTGCAGGAGCCGGCCCTGGCCTCCACCTTTGGCGGCCCCTTGCCCGTGCACACCACGGCCAAGGGCGGGCTGACACCAGCGGCGACGCTCTATCGCGTCCGCCTCACACACTGCGCCCCGGCACTCGCCCCGACCCTGCGCCTGCGGGGGACCGCCCACCTGGAGGCCGACGGCCGCAGCATCCTCCTCGGCTGGGGTCGCCAGGCTCTGCGGGTCCTCATCCGCGAAAGCGGCTTTTGAAGGAGGTTGGCGATAAAACGCCGAGGCGCCGAGACGCAGAGGAAAGACAAGAAGTTGACGTTGAAATCGGCTTCACTCGTGTGGTGAGGCACTGATTGCTGCGAAGCCTTTGTTTTCTTGGCGCCTCTGCGCCTCGGCGTTTAGTCAACTGCCTTTTCAAGGATCAGCGCAAGGGAATGCTTACCCGCAGGCAATTGCGCTCATCACATCGCTGGTATGCCAGGTGCCGCGCCGTTTTTCGGACCAGCATGATGCCGAGTCCGCCGACTTTCGCCTCCCCCAGGGTGCGGGGCAAACCGGGATCCCCTACTTCCAATGGATTGAAGGGCGGCCCCCTGTCAGCAAAGTTGAGTTCCACACCTTCCTCGGCAACTGACAACGTCACCTCGATGGCATCGTCTGCAACTACCGAAAAATCATCGCCATAAGCATGGCGAATGATGTTGGTGACCACTTCCTCGAAGACCAGCCCGACGCTGAATTGCGTTCTAGCACTAATGCCACGGCGCCCAAGAAACTCAAGCACCGAATCCTGCCCGGCGGCCAGATCGTCCAGGGTGTTACGCAGTTTCAATACCACGCAATCTGTGGATGTCATGAGGGTGGTGGGACCCGAAGGGTTCAGGCAGGTATTTGGGCGCATGCCGCCTGTTCATCCGCGACCACGGGAATAATGTCCCCGAGGGAAACCTGATCCAAAACTTCCTGCACCAGTTCCTGGGCGCCGAACAAGACCAGGATCCGGCCCTTGCGTTGCATGGCACGAGCGGTGCTGATGAACATGCGGATGCCCATGGAGCCGATGAAACCGACTCCGGACAGGTCCACCAGTGCGTTCATACCTGATGCCACGGACAAGGCCGTAAAACGTGTTTCAAGCTTGTCCACCTCAGGGGATCCAAGGCGGCCATCAAGCCGGATGACACGGATGCTTTCACTGATATCGCTGGTTTGCATTTTGTTTCCTTCGCGGCCTGCTCTTGCAGTCTGCCAACACGGCAAAATGTCGCAATTCTGCTCTCCGATTGCTACGGGAATGTAACAACCAGCATGGAAAAATCGTCGTCCAGAGCACCGGGGCGGGCAATCGCCTGCACGGCCTCGCTCAAACGTTGCCCTTCGCCTACGTTCGCCACAGGTGGATCAAGGAGCAAGGGTAGAAAATCGGCCAGGCGCCATTGGATGCCCTGCCGGGTGACAATTTCGAATACCCCATCGCTGAAGAGATAGATCCGGCTGCCCGGTGGGACAGACACCGTTGCGGACTGGAAACGGTATCCAGGCATCGCCCCCACCATCAGCCCCTTGGTTCCCAAGGGATGGGACTGATTTCTCTCCGGAGGAACAAGGTAGGCTGGATGTTGCCCGGCGACAGAATAGGTCAGGGTGCGCCCAGCCTTGTCATACACCCCGTACCACATGGTAAAGAACATTCCCCCATGCTCCTCCATCTGGAACATGGTGTTGAGGCTGGCGATCACCTGGGCGGGGTTACTGAAATCCGTGCCCGGCAGGGCGCGGTGGCGCAGTAGGTTCATAACCGAAACGGTATGCAAGGCCGCCGCGGCACCATGGCCGGAAACGTCCATGAGATAGAGCGCGAAGTGACCTTCGTCCAGATATTGATAGCCGAAGGCATCCCCTCCAACCGCCGTGGAAGGCTGGAAGAACCAGTCCGTCCGGATGTCGCCGATCAGAATAGGCGGCGGCAACAGGGATTGGACGTACAGGCTCGCCTTTCCAAGGTCATCTTCGATTTCAAGCGCCAGTTCAAGTTCCCGCGGATTGCGAAATTCATATGTCAGAGTATATCCGCCAACGTCCAGGCAAGCGCCGTCGCTCAGAACCTGCGGCACGTCTTCCGTGATGCGCCGGCCATTCAGAAAGGTGCCATTACTCGACCCCAGGTCGGTAACGGCAGCTTTATCGGCAAGCACCTGGAACTGACAGTGGCGGCGGGAAATTTCCGCATCATCCAGCAGCAAGTTGCTTGGAAAGGTACGGCCGATGATGAACGGCGCGGCGCCGAACTGAACGACGCGCCCCCGTGAAAGCCCTTTTTTCACCACCAGACAATGGCAGCGCTCCGCCGTAAAAGGCCGCGTGTCCTGAAAATGTTCCCGGGGCCGGAGGCGCGTGCCTTCCAAGTCATTCTCACTGGCGTGGTGTGGCGTCGGATTCATGACGGAGCGCTTCTTGGCGATTTTGACGCGAATTCAATCGGAAATAAGGGGAGGCGCAAGCGCATTTCAAGTGAATTGAGCGCACCTGTCAGCAGCGCCCGCCTGCAGTATTTTGGCGGCAAAAAAAGAAAAAGCCCGGATTTCTCCGGGCCTGAACTCTTGACGCTACTTTGAATTTTGGAGGCGCGAGCCGGAGTCGAACCGACCTACACGGATTTGCAATCCGGTGCATAACCGCTTTGCTATCGCGCCATGCCTTGCATACTACACGTGCAAAAGAAATCTGGAGCGGCAGAAGAGTCTCGAACTCTCGACCTATACCTTGGCAAGGTATCGCTCTACCAACTGAGCTACTGCCGCTAAGAAGGTGCGCATTATAGATGAAAATCGGGAAACGTCAATATTATTTCTGCGGTCTCTGATTCCCCACCAACACCGGCCAGGCCATCCTCAGATAAAACACCATGGACCACAGGGTCAGCACCACCGCCACCAGGATGAGCATGCTGCCCACGAAATGCATATTGATACCGGCCAGGGGTTGGTGGTAAAGCAACAAGGGAATGGCGCCCATCTGGGCCGCTGTCTTTACCTTGCCAATGAAGGACACCGCCACACTACGGGATTCACCGAGCTTGGCCATCCATTCCCGGAGGGCGGAAATGGTGATTTCCCGGCCGATGATGATGAACGCCACCAGGGCAGTGATGCGGTCCAGTTCCGCCAGCATGATCAGGGCCGCCGCCACCATCAGCTTGTCCGCCACTGGATCAAGGAAAGCGCCAAAGGGCGAGGTCTGTTCCAGCTTGCGGGCCAGGTAGCCGTCAAACCAGTCCGTGACGGCCGCGAGCATGAAAGTCCCGGTGGCGAAGAGATTCCGCTCCGGCAAGGTCATCCAGTTGTCGGGCAGGTAGAAGACACCGAGAAACAGGGGAATGAGCAGGATGCGCGCCAAAGTCAGGGCGTTTGGAATATTCAGGGGCATGGGCGCGAGTTTAACGTGAAATCTGAATCGAAAGTCGGGCGCAGGTCGGGTTTTAACCCGACAGGATTGGAGGAACTCGGCCCACCAGGCGTGTCGGGTTAAAACCCGACCTACATATCAATGCAGCGCCCGGTGGATTTCCTCCGCCAATTGCCGACTGATGCCATCCACACGACACAGATCCTCGATGGTGGCGGCCACCACACCGCCGTGGCCACCGAATTGCTCCAGCAAGCGTTTTCTTTTAGCAGGGCCGACACCCGCGATGTCCTCCAGGCGGGAGATATTGCGGGCCTTAGCCCGCCGTGCCCGGTGGCCGGTGATGGCGAAACGATGGGCCTCGTCGCGGATTTCCTGGATGAGATGCAGGGCCGGGCTGGCGCCCCCCGGGTGCAAGCTGGGCCGGCCGTCGCAGAACACCAGTTCCTCTTTGCCGGGAATGCGTTCCTCCCCCTTGGCCACGCCTACCAGCAGGATGTGCTGCTGCCCCAGCTCCACCATGACATCCCGGGCCACGCCGAGTTGGCCCTTGCCGCCATCGATGAGGATCAGGTCCGGCGCCACGCCCTCGGACGTCGCCAGTTTGCCGTAGCGTCGTTCCAGCACCTGGCGCATGGCGGCGTAGTCGTCACCCGGGGTGATGCCGGCGAGGTTGAAGCGGCGATACTCGGATTTGTTCATCTGCCCGTCGGTGAACACCACGCAGGACGCCACCGTGGCCTCGCCCATGGTGTGACTGATGTCGAAACACTCCATGCGCGCCGGGGACTCATCCAGTTGCAGGAGTTCCTGCAGATTCTCCAGCCGCTCCCGGCTGCGGGAACTGTCGAAGGCCTGGGCCGCCAGGGACAGCTTGGCATTGTTTTCCGCCATGCCCAGCCAGGCCCGTTCCATTTCATTCCTCGGTGCGCCAAAGGAAGATTTTCCCGGGGTCAGGGCCTCGATGGCGGCCTGCAGCTCCACTGCCTGCTCCAGACGGAAAATGACCCGCCGGGGGGCCGGATGATCCACGTAATGCTGGCCCAGGAAGGCCAGCAGGGCCTCATCCTTCGAGCAGCCCTGGGCATTCTTCGGAAAGAGCGATCGATCCCCCAGATGACGGCCGCCGCGCACCATGGCCAGGGTCACGCAGACCGTGCCAAAGCCTTCCAGCGCCGCCAGGATGTCCGCATCCTCCTCGCCGTCGCTTTCGACGAACTGGCGGTGCAGCACTTTTTGCAGGGAGCGTATCTGGTCCCGGTAGGCCGCAGCGTGCTCGAAATCCAGGGATTCCGCCGCCACCTGCATTTTCTCGGTCAGGCGATCCACGATCTCGCCGTGGCGCCCATCCAGGAAGAGTTCCACCATACGCACATCGGCGGCGTACTCCTTTTCCCCCACCGCCCCCACGCAGGGTCCGCTGCAGCGCTTGATCTGATAGAGCAAACAGGGCCGGGAACGGTTCTGAAAGACGGAGTTTTCGCAAGTACGCAGCAAGAAAACCTTCTGCAGCAATTGCAGGCTGTCCCGCACCGCCAGGGAATTGGGAAAGGGGCCAAAGTAGCGGGCGCCCTTGTCGAAGCCGCCCCGGTGAAAGGACAGGCGCGGCCAGGCGTCGCCGGAGAGCTTGATGTAGGGGTAGGACTTATCGTCCCGGAAGAGGATGTTGTACTTGGGCGCGAGGCTCTTGATCAGGTTGTTTTCCAGGATCAAGGCTTCGGCTTCCGAGCGCGTGACCGTGGTTTCGACCTTGGCGATCTGGGCCACCATGAGGCCGATGCGCGGACTCGAGGGCGTTTTCTGGAAATAGCTGGAAACCCGCTGCTTCAGGCGCTTGGCCTTGCCCACATAGAGCACCCGCCCTTCCCCGTCCAGCATGCGATAGACCCCCGGCTCCTCGGGCAGGGACTGGATGAGGGACTTGCTGTCGAAGGGGGCGGACATGGGGGCCATGCAGAAGCTTGTCGGGTTGAAACCCGACCTACAGGGCCGGTCCCAGTTCCGTGCGGATTGCCTTGAACACGTCGGCGAAGGATGCGGGCGTCAGGCGGCGGGTCTGGGTGTTGTAGCGACTGCAATGGTAGCTGTCGATGAGCACCTGCCCACCCGGCAGTTCATGGCGGACATTGTGGCCGAAGACAAAGGCGGAAGCCTTCAGGCCCCGGGCCATGAGCACCGCCTTGTGGGCCACCAGGCCCAGGGCCAGGACGACACGGACGGACTCCAGGCTAGTCATCTCGGCCTGCAGATGGCGATTACAGTTGCGTATCTCGGCGGGTTCCGGCTTGTTTTCCGGCGGCAGGCACTTCACGGCATTGGTAATGCGGCAATCCGTAAGACGCAAGGCATCGTCGGCAGAGACGGAGATGGGGCCGGTGGCGAAACCGAAATCGAAAAGCGTCTGGTAAAGCAGGATGCCGGCGTAGTCGCCGGTAAAGGGGCGTCCGGTACGGTTGGCGCCGTGCATGCCCGGCGCCAGGCCGACGATGAGCAGGCGCGGCGCATCGACGCCAAAGGGCGGCACCGGCGCGGCGAAATAGCCGGGTTCCTTCTGGCGTACCTGATCCAGGAAACCCGCCAGCCGGGGGCAATCCCGGCATGCTTTCATGGCAGTGCTCATGGGAACGAAAGCCCCTGCACCCGCGCCAGGGCGGCGGCGTATGCGGCATCCGTGGCCAAGTCCGGCACCGGCTTGGTGGGCAGCAAGCCGGCCAGGCGGCGGGCGGCATCGGGCCGGGGCGCCGGCTGCCAGGTTTCCAGCAGCTCCCGGGCCGCCACCGGGTCATTACACACCAGCAGCACATCCACCCCTGCTTTCCAGGCGGCCGTGGCGCGCTCCAGGATGCCCCCCGCCGCCTTGGCGCCCTCCATGGACAAGTCGTCGCTGAAAATAGCGCCCTGGAATTTGAGTTCCTTGCGCAAGACCGTCTTGAGCCAGTAGGAAGAAAAGCCGGCAGGCTGATGGTCCACCTGTTCATAGACCACGTGGGCCGGCATGATGCCCCCCAGCTTGGGCCCCATCAGCTTGAAAGGCAGCAGATCCTTGCCCGCCAATTCCAGAATGTTGCGCGGATCCCGCGGCATATCCACGTGGGAGTCGGCGGTGACAAAACCGTGGCCGGGGAAATGCTTGCCGACGGCGGACATGCCGGCTTCCGCCAGGCCGTCCACCAGGGCAGACGCCAGGGCCGCCACCGCTTCCGGCTTGCGGTGAAAGGAGCGATCACCAATGACTGTCGAAGTCCCGTAATCCAGGTCCAGCACCGGCGTGAAACTGAGGTCAACCCCATGGGCGCGCAACTCCGCCGCCAAAACAAAACCGACGGCCCGGGCCGCCGCCTGGGCTTCTTCCCGGTCCTGCTCCCAGCGCTGACCCAGAACGCGCATGGCCGGCAGCCGGGTGAAACCTTCGCGGAAACGCTGCACCCGCCCACCCTCGTGATCCACGGCGATGAGCAGGGGGCTGTCACGCAGGGCGTGGATTTCTGCCGTCAAGCGGGCAAGTTGCCCGGGGGACGAATAATTGCGGCTGAACAGGATCAGGCTGCCCACCAAGGGGTGGCACAACAACTCCCGTTCCGCTCTCGTAGTCTCGGTGCCTGCGATGTCGATCATCACCGGGCCAAGGCTGATTTGCTTGTCGCTCATGGGTTTCAGGACTGCATGCTTTCGATGACGACAAAGGCGACGGCATAGTCGGCTTCGTCGGACAGGCTCAAGTGGGCCACCAGGCCCCGTTCTGTCATGAGGCCGCAAAGCTCGTCAGAATACCCAAGCACCGGTTTGCCCATTTGATCGTGCTCAACCCTTATCGAATGAAGCGTCACCGGCGGCCGAATTCCAGTGCCATACGCCTTGGAGAAGGCCTCCTTGGCGGCGAAACGCTTGGCCAGGAAACGATCCTGCCGAGGCGCCTTCTCCCACTGGGCGCGCTCCGACTCCGCCAGGATGCGCAGGGCGAAACGCTCACCGTGGCGTTCCAGGGCCTGGGCCATGCGCGCCACCGAAGCAATGTCGGTGCCGATACCGAAAATCACGCTCCGCGTGCCGCCAGCATCAGGCGCTTCATGCGGCTCACCGCCTCCTGCCAGCCAACGAACACGGCCTCCGCCACGATGGCATGACCGATGTTCAATTCCGCCAGATGGGGAATGGCGGCCATGGCCTGCACGTTGCCGTAATGCAGTCCGTGGCCCGCGTTCACCTTCTCGAAACCCAGGCTGGCAGCGTAGGCCGCCGCGTCCCGCACCCGCTCCAGTTCTTCCGCCGCCGCAAGCGCGGTCTCGAACTCGGCGTAACGGCCGGTGTGCAGTTCAATCACCGGGGCGCCCGCTTCCCGCGCCGCTGCAATCTGGCGCCGGTCCGGATCAACGAAGAGGGAAACCCGGATACCGGCAGTGGCCAGCTTCTGCGTCGCCGCCCGGACTTTTTCAAAGGCCCCCGCCACTTCAAGACCGCCCTCCGTCGTCAGTTCCTGGCGCCGCTCCGGCACCAGGCAAACGTCCTGGGGCAGGATGCGCAGGGCGAATTCCAGCATTTCGTCGGTGACCGCCGCTTCCAGGTTCATGCGCGTCTTCAACTGCCCGCGCAGGCGCTCCACGTCCCGGTCCTGGATGTGGCGCCGGTCCTCCCGCAGATGCAGGGTGATGGCGTCCGCGCCGTAATCTTCCGCCAGCAGGGCGGCCCGGATGGGGTCCGGGTAGGAGGTGCCACGGGCCTGCCGCAGGGTGGCCACGTGGTCGATATTTACGCCAAGTTCGATCATATTCATAACTAGGGGGTGTGAATCAGGAGCGGAGCTTAAGCGCCATGCTTTCGCTCACGCCAGTAGGCTGGCTTGCGTGGAAACGGCGCGATGGCCAGAATCACGACTTCGGATGGAAAAACCTGATAGACGACGGAGAAGGGGAAACTCTTCGGAAACACGCGCCGGGTGCCATAACGGTACGGCGAACCAATCAGGGGAAATGTGGAAAGCAATGCCACTGCGGCCTCGATCTCACCGGCAAAGCGCCTCCCAAGCCCGGAAGAGCACTCCTCGTAGTATCCGGCCTCCGCAGAAAATTCAACTTCTGCTGCCGGGTGAAACCTTACCCGCATCACCTCAGGGCGCCACGGACTCTTGCAAAGACTTCGTCTGCAGGCGTGAGCTTGACCACACCACTCTCCACGTCGGCGATGCGCTGCCGAAGTTCCACATCCCAAGCCGCGTCAACTTCCGGCTCAAGTACGCCTTCGAGAGAGGCAAGCAAAGCTTCCGCGAGTCTTGCCCTATCCTCGGGGGCCAGCGCATAGGCCCGTTGCGATAATTCAGCGACCAAGTCAGTCATGACTCTTCTCCGTGCTTAGTGTGAAAGTCGCGTCAGCGACTCACTGCGCGCCCCTCGCCCTCCGGGAGAGGGGTTGGGGGTGAGGGGAAACCGGCATGGCTTTCACGCTCGGGGGCGGATTCCAAAGCCATGTCGGTTAGGAAGCAATCTTAACCTCAAAAATTTGTGATCGGTAAGCGGTGAGCCGACGCCTGCGTACCTCACCATTTCCTGCTTACCGTTTTACATTTCCTGCAAATCCATGAAAACCCGACGGGAGTTCAAGGCTTGCCCGCCCAGGTAATGGCCCAGCAAAAGGCGCATGAGGGTCCGGGCCTGCTGCTGGGTTTCCACTGCGGAATAGTCATCCCGGGCCATGGCCAGCAATGCCCGGCCGGTGAACACCTGGGACGCCACACTGTTATCCGGAATACGCACCGGTCCGCGCTCCAGAAGGTAGGCGTAAAGCCCCTCCTCCACGACTTCCTCCTGGTTCTCCACCTCGTGGTCCAGGGGCACGCCATAGCCCAGTTCCTGCAACAGCGCCAGCTCAAACCGCCGCAGGTCCGCCGGCTCCGCCACCGCTGCCGGGTTCAAGGCCAGGCGGCGTACCGCGTCGGCGTAGGCATCAAACAAGAGCGGATGAGCGTCGTCCCGGTGCAGGAGGCGCATGAGCAGTTCGTTCAGGTAATAGCCCACCAGCAGGGCCTTGCCGGCAAGCAGTGGCTGGCCACCCATCCAGTCGGCCTTGGCCAGGGTACGCACTTCACCGGCGCCGAACCAGGATAATTCCAGGGGCTGAAAGCCCAGCAGCAATCCCCTTAACTGGGAATGGGGCCGGCGCGCGCCCCTCGCCACCAGGCCGAGGCGGCCATGCTCGCGGCTGAAGACTTCCAGGAGCAGGCTGGTTTCCCGATAAGGTAGGGCGTGCAGCACATAGGCTGCCGCCCGATCCACCCGGTTCTTGCCGCCGCTCAAGCAAGGCCCCTGATAAAAGCTTGGCTAAACGCCGAGGCGCCGAGGCGCCGAGGAAACCACTGGTCAGGAAACTTTGCAGCAGACCACCCTTGTTTAAGCAAAATTGACAAGGTTTTTCTCCGCGTCTCGGCGCCTCGGCGTTTCAAATCTGCCTTACTCGTACCCGAGGCTCTTCAATGCCCGCTCGTCGTCGGCCCAGCCGCTCTTGACCTTCACCCAGACTTCCAGGAAGACCTTGGCGCCGAAGAGTTTTTCCATGTCCAAACGGGCTTCCGTGGCCACGGACTTGAGGGTCTCGCCACTCTTGCCGATAACCATGGCCTTGTGGGGCGCCTTGTCCACGATAATGGCGGCCGCGATGCGGCGCAAGCTGCCGTCCAGTTCGAATTTCTCGATTTCCACCGTGATGCCGTAGGGCAGTTCATCCCCCAGACGGCGGAAGAGTTTCTCCCGCAGGAACTCGGCGGCCAGGAAGCGCTCGGAACGGTCCGTGACGTCGTCCGCCTCATAGAGCGGCTCGCCCACCGGCAGAAATCTTCCGGCAAGCTTGAGCAGTTCGTCCGTGGCCTGGCCCTTGGCGGCCGACAGGGGCACGATGCCAGCAAATTTCCCTTCCTTGTCCAGGATCTGCATGAAGGGCAGCAGGGTGACGTCCTTGTCCTCCAGCTTGTCCACCTTATTGATGACCAGGATGACAGGCACGTTTTCCGGCAGCAATTCCAGGATGGCCTTGTCGGCCTCGCCCCAGCGCCCCGCTTCGATGACGAAGAAAACCACGTCCACCGCCTGCAGGGACTGCACTACCGAGCGGTTCATGATGCGGTTGAGGGCATTCTTGTGCTTGCTCTGGAAACCCGGCGTATCCACGAAGACAAACTGCTGCTTGCCCTCGGTCAGGATGCCGCGGATCTGGTGCCGCGTGGTCTGGGCCTTGCGGGACGTGATGCTGACTTTCTGCCCCACAAGACGGTTGAGCAGGGTGGACTTGCCCACATTGGGGCGCCCGACAATGGCTACGTAGCCAGTATGGAATTCAGTTTCGTCGTTCATTCTTCAAGACCGGTTTGAACCTGCGGTGAGATTCCTGGATTATCGTTTGGTGCGCAGCTGATCCAGGGCGCGCTGGGCGGCATCCTGTTCGGCAGCGCGGCGGCTGGCACCGGTGCCCGTGGTGCTCAAGCGCATGTCCGCCATGACACAATCCACTTCGAACTCCTGGGCATGGGCTTCGCCACGGGTGGTTTTGAGGCTGTATTGGGGCAGGTTGCGGCGCTTGCCCTGCAGGTATTCCTGGAGAGCGGTCTTCGGGTCTTTGCCCGGCGTAGTCGGATCCACCTCCGCCAGCAGGGGATCAAAGAGGCGCAGGATCAGCTCCCGCACCGCCTCAAAGCCGCTGTCGAGCAATACCGCGCCGAAAATGGCTTCGAGGGCATCCGCCAGGATAGAGGGGCGCTGGGCGCCACCGCTCTTCATCTCCCCCTCACCCAGACTCAGGTGACTGCCCAGTGCCAGGGTTTCGGCGACCCGGTGCAGGGCTTCCTGACGCACCAGGCTGGCCCGCAGGCGGGACATATCCCCTTCCTTGAGGGCGCCGTAGCGTTCGAACAAAGCCCAGGCGATGGCACAGTTAAGGACGCTGTCGCCGAGGAATTCCAGACGCTCGTTGTTGGGCGTGCCGTAGCTGCGGTGGGTCAGGGCCTGGGTGAGAAGGCGGGGCTGCCGGAACGTGTAGCCCAGTGCCCGCTCAAGCCGGGGATCGGTCATGGCAACTACCTGCCTCCAGGCGCCGTACTGCCCTGGAAATCGATGGTCAGGCTGACCGGGCCGAAGAGAGGCAATTTCTTCGTATAGGCGAAGGCAATGACGATCTGGTTACCGTCCTTGCTGATTTCCAGATCCGCCGGCGTGATGCTCTCGATATCGTCCACCTGGGCGCGCTTCATGAAGGCCCCGCGCACACCCGAGACCGTCAGGCCCTCAGCACTGCCCGCCACCGCCTTGGCATCCTTGACGATGGCGAAATATTCGATGACGGCGGGCGTAACCTTCATGACCAGCAGGGCCACCAGCATGATCAGGGCGCTGATCAAGATCATGCCGATCAGGCTAAGCCCCTTCTGCCTGTGGCCAATGGCCATATTTCTTCTCACCTGAATCCTCCGACGCGCTTCAAGTCACTGAAATTGAACCAGATCAGGAAAGCCTTGCCGACAATATTAGCCTCCGGCACGAAGCCCCATACCCGGCTGTCGCTGCTGGCGTCCCGGTTGTCGCCCATCATGAAGTAATGCCCCGGCGGCACGGTGCAGCTGAAGCCCGCAGTATTGTAGATGCACAGCTCCCGGTTGGGGAACTGGGTGACGTAGGGCACGTAGGCCGGCGCCTCCTTCTCGATAAGGATCGTGTGCTCCACAGTGCCGAGTTTTTCCACGTACTGGGGCGAGTAGTAGAGCTTGTCCTTGTGCAGAAAGTCTTCGATGGCCTTCTGCGGCTGGTCCACCCCATTGATGGTCAGGTGCTTGTTCTGGTAAGCCACCTTGTCGCCGGGTAGTCCCACAACCCGCTTGATGTAGTCAAGGGAGGGATCTTCCGGGTAGCGGAAGACCATCACGTCGCCTCGCTGGGGCTGGTTCATGTCCACGATTTTCTTGTTGATGACGGGCAGGCGTACTCCGTAGGTGAATTTATTCACCAGGATGAAATCGCCCACCAGCAAGGTCGAAATCATGGAGCCGGAGGGAATCTTGAACGGCTCCACGACAAAGGAGCGCAGGAAGAACACCACCAGAATGACGGGAAAGAAACTGCCGCCGTATTCCACCCACCAGGGGTCCGGCGCGCCGGCGGGCCGCTTCTTTTTCAGGAAGAACAGGTCCACGGCCCAGATGACGCCAGTGGCCAGGAGCAGGCAGAAGAGAATGAGGGCGAAGTTCATGGGCAGGATTCAGGATTCAGGAGTCTGGATGTAGGGTGGGCAAAGATGTAGGGTGCCCACGATCAAAGGCCCGCGTGGGCACGCCCTGCGGGCTTTGCCCACCCTACGCTTACTTGTCGTCTGTGCGCAGCACCGCCAGAAAGGCTTCCTGGGGAATTTCCACGCTGCCGACCATTTTCATGCGCTTCTTGCCGGCCTTCTGCTTTTCCAGCAGCTTCTTCTTGCGGGAAATGTCGCCGCCGTAGCACTTGGCCAGCACGTTCTTGCGCATGGCCTTGACGTTTTCCCGGGCGATGATGTTGGCGCCGATGGCCGCCTGGATGGCCACGTCGTACATCTGGCGTGGAATCAGCTCGCGCATCTTCGCCACCAAGGCCCGGCCCCGATAGGCGGAATTATCCCGGTGGATGATCAGGGACAGGGCATCCACCTTGTCGCCGTTGATGAGCACATCCAGCTTCACCACGTTGGCCGCCCGGTACTCCTTGAACTCATAGTCCAGGGAGGCATAGCCGCGGGACACGGACTTCAGCTTGTCGAAGAAGTCCATCACCACCTCGGCCATGGGCAACTCATAGGTGAGCTGCACCTGGCGGCCGTGGTAAGCCAGATTGATCTGGTTGCCGCGCTTCTGGATACACAGGGTGATGACCGCCCCCAGGTAGTCCTGGGGCACAAAGATGGTGGTGG
Organism: Rhodocyclales bacterium; assembly: GCA_043743785.1. GTDB lineage: Bacteria > Pseudomonadota > Gammaproteobacteria > Burkholderiales > Rhodocyclaceae > JAQTNA01. The sequence continues at coordinate 20,574 of JAYTVW010000030.1, forward strand.
TGATGATGGGTTCGCGAATCTCTTCCACCTTGGAGAGATCCGGCAGCTTGGAGGGGTTCTCCACCTGGAGCACCGTGCCGTCCCGCATCTGCACTTCGTACACCACCGTTGGCGCCGTGGTGATGAGATCTTGGTCGAATTCCCGCTCCAGGCGCTCCTGCACGATTTCCATGTGCAAGAGGCCCAGGAAGCCGCAGCGAAAGCCAAAGCCCAAGGCCTGGGAGACTTCCGGCTCGTAGTGCAGGGAAGCGTCGTTGAGCTTCAGCTTTTCGAGCGCATCCCGCAGGGATTCGTATTCGTTAGGCTCCACCGGATAGAGGCCGGCGAACACCTGGGACTTGATTTCCTTGAAGCCCGGCAAAGGCGCGACCGCCCGCCGGTCCGCCAGGGTCACGGTGTCCCCCACCTTGGCGGCCTTCAGTTCCTTGATGCCGGCGATGATGAAGCCTACCTGGCCCGCGGAAAGCTCGGGCAGCGTCAATGACTTGGGCGTGAACACCCCCACCTGTTCGCAGAGGTGCTGGGAGCCGTTGGCCATGAGATAAATCCGGTCCTTGGCCTTCAGGCGTCCATCCACGACGCGCACCAGCATGACCACGCCCACGTAGTTGTCGAACCAGGAATCGATGATGAGGGCCTTCAGCGGCGCATCCGGATCGCCCTTGGGCGGCGGAATGCGCGCGATCACGGCGTCCAGAATGTCTTCCACCCCCAACCCGGTCTTGGCGCTGCACAGCACCGCGTCCGTGGCATCGATGCCGATGACGTCTTCGATTTCCTGGCGCGCACCGTCCGGATTGGCGGAGGGCAGGTCGATCTTGTTCAGCACCGGCACCACTTCGACCGCCAGATCCAGCGCCGTGTAGCAATTCGCCACGGTCTGGGCCTCGACGCCCTGAGAGGCATCCACCACCAGCAAGGCACCCTCACAGGCCGACAGGGAACGGCTGACTTCATAGGAGAAGTCCACGTGTCCCGGGGTGTCGATCAGATTGAGGTTATAGACTTGACCGTCCCGCGCCTTGTAGCTAAGCGCGGCGGTCTGGGCCTTGATGGTAATGCCGCGCTCCTTCTCGATATCCATGGAATCGAGGACTTGCGCCTCCATTTCCCGGTCCGAGAGGCCGCCACAAATATGAATGATGCGATCCGCCAGGGTCGACTTGCCATGGTCGATGTGGGCGATGATCGAGAAATTACGGATGTGCTCCATTACGTGAAAAAGGGTGCGGGAGAGGATTGCACCTCTCGGCACCCTTGCCTTATGTCTGTAGCAAAGGACGGATTCTACTGGAAATTGGCAAAATGGGCACGCACGGCGGCCTCGTCCAGGTGGTAATGGCAGAGTTCCGCTTCCATTTCCCCTTGCCCCGTCGTGAGCACCGGCACCAGCTCATCAAAGCGCGCCTCCATTTCCGGATACTCATCCACGTCAAAATACACAAGCTCGAAGCCCAACTCCACCTGCAGCGGCCGCAAGGCCTGGCGCATGTCGTCGCACAGGTGACACCAGGCCCGGCCATAGAGGGTGAGGCTGCTACTTGCCATTTCCGCCCCGCAGCGTGAAGAAGCTCTGGACGCTGCCACGGCGCACCAGCAGGGTGACATTGGCCTTCTTAGCAAACTGCGACAGCAGACTTTCCAGTTGCTTGACGCTTTTCACTTCCGTAGTAACGCCCTTGTCGATGAGCGCCAGGATGATGTCACCGGGCCGCAATTCGGTGTGGGCACCGCCGCCACTCACCTCCTCCACCACCACGCCGCTCGTGATGCCCAGTTCCTGGCGTTGCAGGGGCGTGAGTTCGCTCAGGGCCAGCCCCAGGGGATTGCTCGGCGTTTCGGGTTTTGCGCCTCGCTTGCCCCCCCTGGCCTCCATCCTTTCTTCCGTAATCTCGGCCACCGTCAAACCCAGCTCCCGGCCCGCCCCCTTGCGCCACACCTGCACCGGCACCTTTGCACCCGGGCGGGTGCTACCGACGATGCGGGGCAGATCGCCGGAGGCATTCACCGCCTTGCCATCGAACTTCAGGATGATGTCACCGGCCTGCACACCGGCTTTGTCCGCCGGACCACCCTTCTCCACACTGCTTACCAGGGCGCCGCCCGCCCGGGGCAAGCCGAAGGAATCCGCCAACTCCTTGCTGACCTCCTGAATCACTACGCCGATACGCCCTCGGCTGACTCGCCCCTGGTTACGCAACTGGGCCTGCACCTCCATGGCCACATCGATGGGAATGGCGAAGGACAAGCCCATATAGCCGCCGGAACGGGAATAAATCTGGGAATTGATGCCGACCACCTCGCCCTTCATGTTGAAGAGGGGACCGCCGGAATTACCCGGGTTGATGGCTACATCGGTCTGAATGAAGGGCACCAGGTTTTCCTGGGGTAGTTCCCGCCCTTTGGCACTGACGATGCCGGCGGTGACACTGTTGTCGAAACCAAAGGGGGAGCCGATGGCGACGACCCACTCGCCAACCCGGAGACGCGCCGGATCTCCCAGCTTCACCCGGGGCAAGTTGGTAGCCTCGATCTTGATGAGGGCCACATCGGTACGCTTGTCGGCACCGATGAGCTTCGCCTTGAATTCCCGCTTGTCGGTAAGCTTGACCAGGATTTCGTCCGCCGCCTCCACTACATGGGTGTTGGTCAGGATGTAACCATCCGCGCCGATAATGAAGCCGGAACCCAGGGACTTGCTCTCGTATTCCCGCGGTGCCCCGTTTGCCCCCCCCGGTACACCCGGCTGCCGCGGCAAGAAACGCCGGAACATTTCGTACATGGGATCATTCTCGTCCAGCCCCGGAATACTGCGAACGCCGCGCTGTTTCTGGGTAGTGCCAATATTGACCACCGCCCCCCCCTGGCGCTCCGCCAGATCGGCGAAATCGGGCAGTTCCGCCGCCTGCGCCAAACCCGCCACAACCGCCAGACCGAACAGCAGGACGCATAGGAGCCCCGCGAATCCATTCAGACTTCGCTGCATAATTCTTCTCCCAAAGAAAACACGCGAAACCCGCCCCTCAGCGGATGCCGACATACCGGGACAACACGGGTTGCGCCATGGCATTGGCGGCGTGGCGGCGGCGATAGACCGCCACCAGCACCAAGGAAACCATGAATCCGCTCACCGCCCCCAGGGTAGCGAGGCGATCGCTGCCGGACGGGCCTGCCAGGGAGGTGCCGATCCAGGCCCCCAGCAGGATGCACACCACCGGCAGCATGTACACCACCAGGGCAGCCTTCAGGGTCACGCCATCCGCCAGGCTCACCATCACCTTGTCGCCCTCCCGGGCGCCAATATCGTTTTGCAGGCGGAACTCCCGGCAGTTGCGGCTGCGGAAAATCTGCGTCAGGGCGCCACTGGAACAGCCCCCCTCTTCGTGGCAGCGGCCGCAGCCCCCCGGTTGCTCATTGACCTTGACGTACACGTGGCCCTGCTCGGTGCGCGTGACGATTGCTTCGATGTCCATGTTTGCTTACTTTCGTTCAATGCCGTTGCCGGGACGCTGTCCGGGGAAGGGTTTACATAAAATCGATCGCGTCGAAATCAAGCCCAGAACGAGATTCTCCTTGAGCGACACCCAATCCGCGAAGTATAGCCGAGGCCACATTCCATGGGCTTGCGACCACGACAAGCGCCCGCTTGCACGAGCAATTCCGGTACCAACACGGGCATTTTTCAGAAACCCGCTGCCAGCCCCTCAGCAAAATGAGAAATCACTAGCCCTAACTTGCGGGGAGCGAGACTTTCTGCTATTAAGTCACCCTTTTCCCGAAACCCGGACGCCCCGTCATGGCTGAAGACCTCCAAAAGCAATTCCCTCCCTACGTTACCGAAAAGGGTGAGGAATACATGAACGCCAAGCAGCTCGCCCATTTCCGCAAAATGCTGACCGCCCTCAAGGGCGACCTGGCGCAGGATATCGACCGCACGGTACACACCATGCAGGACGAAGCCACCGTATTTGCAGACCCCAACGATCGGGCTAGTCAGGAATCGGACATTGCCCTGGAACTCCGCAACCGGGACCGGGAACGCAAGCTGATCAAGAAGATCGATGAAACCATTGCCCGCATCGACGTGGATGAATATGGCTACTGCGACAGCTGCGGCGTCGAGATCGGCCTGAAGCGCCTGGAAGCCCGCCCCACCGCCTCCCTGTGCATTGACTGCAAAACACTGGAAGAGCTGCGCGAGCGGCAGGTCGCCAAGTAAATTATTGTCGGCCGGGCTTCAGCCCGACAGGCACACAACGAAAGAGGACGCCGGGGCGTCCTTTTTCATTACCAGCAGCAGCCTGACAAATCGTCTGGATGAACCCCAATTCCAGGATGAACGAAACAATGGCCGCACGCTCAAGAATTCCCGCTTCAGGCCGTTGCTACTTGGCATTCAAGGTGCGGCCCAGCGCGCCCTACACTCAACGCCTGCATACACAATCGGAGCCCACCCCATGACCCTGCGCCACCAGCTCTTCTGGGGTATCGGGCTGATATTCTTTCTGCTGTTCGGGGGGCTGGTGGTCCAGTCGGTGAACGCCTCCCGGGACTACCTGCGCCAGCAGATCAATGCCCACGTGCAAGATGTGGCGGCGGAACTGGCCAACGATCTCGCCATCCCCCTGGGCCAGGGAGACCGGGAGCAGGTGGAAGCCCGCATCGACACCCTGTTCAAGCGGGGCGAATTTCAGCGCATTCAGGTGTCCTCCTACCAGGGCGGCCCGGTCGTCGAGCGCAGCCAGCCCGCGCTGGTAGAGGATGTGCCGGGCTGGTTCGTCGGCATGATCAATATCAAGAACCCCAGCGGCGACGCCATCGTCAGCCTGGGTGCTCAGGGTTATGCCCGGGTCAGGGTCATCAACCAGCCGGCCTACGCCTACCAGCACCTGTGGCGCTCCACCCGGGAGATCGGCAGCCTGCTGGGAGGCGCGTTCCTGCTCTCCCTGCTGCTGCTGCATTTGTTCCTGAAACGCATCCTGGGGCCGCTGCAACAGGTCGAGTCCGCAGCAGAAGCCATTTGCGACAAACGGTTTGAATTGATCGAGCGCATTCCCCGCGCCCAAGAATTGAAGCGGGTAGTCTTCGCCATGAATGGGGCCTCCCGACTCATCTCCGGCCTGCTGGATGCGGAGGCGGCCCGTACCGAGGGGCACCGCCGGGAAAGCTTTGCGGACCCGGTCACGGGCCTTGAGAACCGCCGCAGTTTCCACCTGCAACTGGCGCGGGTACTCAGCGAGGATCTACCTGCCTGCGGCGCCATGCTGGTTGTCCTGGAAATCGACGGGCTGCGAGAATTCAACCTGAGTCACGGCCACATGGACGGGGATGCCCTGCTCAACAGCGTGGCGAAGGAAGCGAAAGCCCGCCTTGCCGGCGAGCAAAGCATTCTCGCCCGCATTAGCGGCGCATCCTTCGCCTTCTTCAGCCCCGACATGCGCCATGACGCGGCCCGGCAGGCCATTGACGGCTTGCTGGCGCAGTTGCTGCAGGCCTGGCCGGATGACAGGAGTCCGCTACGTTTTCAGGCGGGTCTGGTTCTGTGCCACGCTGGCGAAGCAGTGGGAGCCGCCCTCGGACGCGCCGACCTGGCGCTGGAAAAAGCCCGTCAAGCTGGCGGCAATCGCTGCGAACTGCTGCTGGAAAGCCTGCCGGCGGGTAGCCCGGAAGGCTCAACGGCATGGCGCGCCCTTATCGACGAAGCCCTGGCGGCCGGCCGCTGGAACCTGCTTGCCCAGCCGGTCCTGGGGCACCGGGGCAGCATCATGCACTTTGAAATTACCAGCCGCCTGATGAACCGGGAGGGGCAGGCCCTGTCTCCCGAGTATTTCATCCCCATGGCACAACGGCACCAGATGATGACCTTGATCGACAAGGCCGTGGTGCAACAAGTCCTGGAGCACGCCACCGACCCGGGCCACACGCCCCGCAGTTTCGCCATCAACCTGTCCCGCCAGGCCATCAATGACAGGGAGTTCCTGGAATGGCTGGAAACCCGCCTGCTGAGCATGGGGGATCTGGCGGAACGGGTGGATTTCGAAGTTTCCGAGATCACCTGCCAGCGAGCGCCCGAGGATGTGCTGCGTCTGCGCACCTTGCTGCGGGCACGGGGCTCCCGCCTGGGCATGGATCAATTCGGTTTCACAAACACCTCCACCGCCATCCTGCGCGCCGTCCTGCCCCACTACATCAAGCTGGATGGCGCCCTCACCCGGGAACTGGCCCTGGATGCCAGCGTACGGCAGGTCCTCAAGGGCATCGTACAGATCGCCCATTCCCTGGATATCCTGGTCATCGCCCAGAAAGTGGAGACCGAGGAAACCGCCGCTCTGCTGCTGGCGGAAGGTACCGATGGAGGCCAGGGTTACCACTACGGCAGGCCGGAGGCGCTGTAAGCCGTGGGGCTGGCTTCAGACGGCCATGGCCGGTTAAAACCGGCCCTACATGCTAAAAGAAAAACGGGTTGAAAATCTGACGATTTTCAACCCGTTTCTATTTGGAGCGGCAGAAGAGTCTCGAACTCTCGACCTATACCTTGGCAAGGTATCGCTCTACCAACTGAGCTACTGCCGCAAATCTGGATTTTACTTACGGAACACTTATACAGAGCAAAGAACTCTATACAAACATTCATTTGTAAATAAAACAAAATACCCACAACGCCGACTTGGAACACCGTGTCATCCACAGCGGAACGAAAGATATCACGATATCCGGCCGAGAATCAAGCGCACCCTAGAATTTTCCAAGTTCCTGCGCCTTGGGACTACAGCAAACGCCCAGGGGCACGCTCTGAAACTGTATTTCCATTCTCTGCCGAGCGCTTATAACGCCGAGTCTGCCCGTCAGCGTACTCAGGTGGAGATATCACTTCCTTGCAGGATGCAAGCCGACTTGGAATGGCATACAAAATGGCACACCAGAAAATCAACAAATGAACAGCTCCATTCGTATTCGAGCTGTTACATACAATCAATGGCGGAGGCTGTGAGATTCGAACTCACGGAGGACTTACATCCTCGTCAGTTTTCAAGACTGATGCATTCAACCACTCTGCCAAGCCTCCGTTTGTCGCCTCCAAAGAATTTTCACTACCGGGGTTTGAATCCGGCACCGCTGCCCCATATAGAGGCTTGCCGGCCCTGGTGGAAGCGGTCGCATCCTTGAGCGGCGCGGATTCTAACACGGTCACAGGCACTTCGCCGCAGCGGCTGCAGCGAATTCACGCCGATGATTGAAAATTTCATCAAGCTTGTATAGTCTTGGCGCCGTCATCCCTTTCACAGGAGAGAAACAGATGCAATATCCCTACGAGATCGCCGGCAAGTCGGCCTCCAGTGCCCTCCAGCAGAACCGTGTGCTGCGCAATACCTACGCCTTGCTTGCCCTGTCCATGATCCCGACCGTGCTCGGCGCCGTCATCGGCGTGAAGTTCGGTTTTTCGCTCTTTTCCGGCAGCCCGCTACTGAGTTTCCTGCTGTTTCTCGGCGTGGCCTTCGGCTTCATGTGGGGCATCCAGCGCAACAAGGACAACGGGCTGGGCGTGTCCCTGCTGCTGGGCTTCACCTTCTTCATGGGGCTGATGCTGTCCCGCATGCTGGGCTTCGCTCTGGGCTACTCCAACGGCGCCATGCTGATCGCCATGGCCGGCACCGGTACCGGCGCCATTTTCTTCACCCTGGCAGGCATCGCCACGGTGACGAAGAAGGATTTCAGCAGCCTCTCCAAGTTCCTGTTTGTCGGTCTGGTGGTGATCCTGCTGGCGTCCGTAGCCAACATTTTCTTCCAGGTGCCAGCCCTGGCCCTGACCATCTCGGCGGTTTCCGTGATGCTGTTCTCCGCCTTCATCCTGGTGGACGTCAGCCGGATCGTCACCGGCGGCGAAACCAACTACATCATGGCCACCCTGGCCATCTACCTGGATGTCTATAACCTGTTCGTCAGCCTGCTTAACCTGCTGATGGCCTTCACCGGCGAGCGGGACTGAGAAAATTCCCGCACCTCCCGGAAAAGGCGGCTCTGGCCGCCTTTTTCTTTGTGCACGCCAGATGACACCGCAGGGGATAAAATGCCTCCTCCGCCAAGGGCACTTTCTGTCCTGCGGCAACGCACCGATCTTCCATGAGCCAGACACCCCACCGCTGCGAGCACGGCCACGGACATCACGACCATGAGGATGCTCATCATGGGCACCACCATCATGTCCCCACGGATTTCGGCCGCGCCTTTCGCATTGGCATTGCACTCAACCTGATTTTTGTCGGCATTGAAATGAGCGCAGGGGCCTTTGCGGACTCCGTCGCGCTGATGGCGGATGCCACCCACAATCTGGCGGACGTGCTGGCCCTGGCCCTGGCCTGGGGTGCCGCGGTGCTGTCCCGGCGCCAGCCGACGCGGCGCTATACCTATGGCCTGAAGGGCACGTCCATCCTGGCGGCCCTGGCGAATGCAGTATTACTGTTGCTCATTACCGGCGGCCTGGCCTGGGAAGCCCTGCAGCGCCTGGCCCACCCGCCGGGCGTACAGGCGGGCCTGGTGGTGGCGGTTGCGGCTCTTGGCGTGCTGGTGAATGGCGCCACTGCCCTGCTCTTCATGGGCGGCGAACGCCAGGATTTGAACATCCGCGGCGCCTATCTGCACATGGCCACGGATGCGGCAATTTCCCTGGGGGTGGTGGTGGCTGGCGGCGGCATGCTGGCCTTCGGCTGGAACTGGCTCGACCCCCTGATCACGTTGCTGCTGGTGGGGATCATCGCCGCCGGCACTTGGTCCATGCTGCGGGATTCCGTCAGCCTGGCCCTGCAGGCCGTGCCGCCCCATATCGACCCGGAGGCGGTACGGACCTTCCTGACAACCCAGGACGGTGTAACGGAGGTCCACGACATGCACATCTGGGGTATGAGCACCTCGGAAAACGCCCTCACCACCCACCTCATCTGCCCCGGCGGTCATCCGGGCGACGATTTTTTGCACAGGCTGGCGGATCAGGTCGGGAGACAATTCGGCATTCATCACGCCACCTTCCAGGTGGAACTTGGCAATGGCGATATTGCCTGCCCGCTGGCCTCAGATCATGTGGTTTGAGGTGCAGACTTCCACAACGTCGCCTTTTTAATGACATTTATCAACCAAAACAGCGGAATAAATAGATATAAAGTACTAACTCGACATATCACGGGCGCGCATGTGCTAGCCTGCCGCCCGAATGAATATGACGGTTTGACGGGGTGATCATGGATACCAATAAAAAAGTGGCCTGCGGTGAAATCAACTGGCATGGCGAAGCGAACTGCAAGGTCTGCGTAGTGCGCGGCAGCGGCCTGTTTTCGGGCCTGCCGGACGCCGAACTCGAAAACCTGCTGAAGCCTGCCGACAAATTCAGCATTGGCTCCAAGGTCAATCTGTACACTCAGGGCGACGCCGCCGAGCATGTCTACTTCATCCGGGATGGTCTCGTCAAACTGAGCCAGAAAGCGTCGGGGAGCAAACAACGCATCCTGCGTTTCCTCGGCCCCGGCAGCGTCGGCGGCCTGGAATGTCTCACGGGCAGCCAGTACCACCATACGGCGGAAAGCCTCACGCCGACAGAAATCTGCCGCATTCCCAAGGAAACCCTCCAGGACATCAACAGCCGGGACGTACACCTCTTCGGGCAGCTCATGAAATGCTGGCAAAAAGGCGTCGACGACGCCGACGGCGTTATTTCCCGCCTGTGCACCGGCATGGCCCACGGCCGCGTCGCCCGCTTCCTGCTCTACACGCTGTGCGAACCGGATGGCAACACCTGCATCGCCCTGTCACGGGATGACCTGTCGGCCCTGCTGGGCGTCACGGTGGAAACCGCCAGCCGGGTGGTCGCCGAATTCAAGCGCAAGGGCATCCTGAAGGAAAGCCGGGGCTGGTTCAATTTCGACCGGGCGGGCCTGGCGGAATTCTCCAGCCTGTAGAGCGCCAAGCAGACTTTCAGACGACCGGGGCGGCTCAGAGGCTGTGAAAAAAATCAAATTCGTGACGAGAGCGTCGCCAAACCCGGCTGGCAAGGCGCGAAACGTGAAAAATTCGGGCGCATAGCGGGCTATGTAAGTGGATTTTTCGCGTTTCGTAACGCAGCCAGGCGGGAATTGGCGGCGTTCGCAGTAGGATTTG
>JAYTVW010000031.1:0-25275 GCA_043743785.1 Rhodocyclales bacterium
GGCGATGCTGTGGCTGCCAGCATGAGCACCGTCGAAGGCCAGGCTGACGCCGGAGACGTCCAAGGCCACGCTGTCACCGTTCACCGTGCCGCTGGTGGAACCGGAGACGCTGGAACCGCTGGCGGCCAGCAGGCCATCGTAGGTCTTGTCGGCGCCGGTGATGCTGGCGCTGGCGGTGAGGGACTTGGCGGTGATGGTGACCGGCGCGTTGGTGCTGTTCAGCGTCGGTAACTGGTAATTGCTGGCCAAACCGCCGGTCCCGTCAGCCAGGGTGATGGCGTTAATGAAGTTGCCGCTGCCCACATGGGCGCTGTTTGCCGTGGCTGCGGCATACGTCAGGGCTTCGCCGGCAATCCCGGTGTTGAGCGTTACGGCGCCTGTCAGGGACGAATAGCCGTCGTACGTCTTGCTTGCCCCAAGGGTGACGGTCTTGGGGGTGATGACCAGGGAGCCGGCGGTGTTACCTGTCGCAGCGATCAGATAGGTCGTCGCGGCGCTGCCAAGCAAGGAAATGGAAATATTCGAATAGGAACCCGCATTCTTGAAGCTGGTCACTGCGGAGCTGTTGTAACTGAAGTTGTAGTCAGTTCCATAGATCAATCCCGTCGCCCCGGTAAAGGACAGGGTAAACAGGCTGCTCAGCAGCCGATCCGTGCCGTCGTAGGTCAGGGCGGAGATGGTCGGGAAAAGATACGAGATCGAGGTGAGCGAAGGGACAGAGCCCGAGACCGAGACCGCCAGGTCGTACCCCAGCGCCTGATGTCCGGCCTGCCTTTCCGTCCCGTTGTACTGAACGCTGTTGGTCGGACTGGTGGTGTTCGGGCTGATAAGGGCGGTATTCACGCTCGTGCCCGGATGCCAGAAGGCGGACGTGGTGCTCGTCGGCATGGACGTGGTGTTGTCCAGAGGCGTCAGGAACGCCACCAGCATGGGCGCAGTGCTACCTTCGTAGATGCGCCACACCTCAGGCGTTGCACCCGCTGTGCCGCCGGAACGGATGCTCCAGCCGCTGAACGTGCTGGCGGTGGCCAACTGGCTAGTCGTCCGGGCATTGGCGTCAGCGGCGAAGGCCGGGTTGATGGCTGAATTGAAATAGGAACTGGTGATCGTGTTGTTGATGCCAGCATCGCCCACCAGCCCGCCTTGAGCGGCGGGCGTCCCGGACGGGGTCACCAAGCTGGCCGAATAGGAGTTCTCGATGGTGCCGTAGGTCATGCCCCCGACGAGACCGCCAAATCCAGTCCCGCTGCCGCTCACTGCCCCGGTGGAATACGAATTGCGGATGGTACCGCCGCTGTTGTCGCCCACTAGGCCGCCGGTGTCCAGGCCACCGTCCGCGCCGGTCCCCGAATTGTTTACGGCCCCCACTGCGAAGGACTTCATGATCAGACCGGTATTCATGCCGACCAGCCCCCCGACGGCGGCGTTCGCACCGCGAACGTCGCCGGCAGCATAGGACTCTGACACCGACCCCGAGGACATGTTGTTTCCAACCAGACCACCAACATGGTCAGTCCCGGACACAGCCCCGGTGGCGTAGGTCTGAGAGATGGAGCTGTTTGGGTAGTTGACCCCGACTAGTCCGCCGACATCGGTTCCACCATCGACATTGCCGGTAGCGACGCTCAAGGAAACCTGAGCATTCCTTGGTCCGAGTTCCCCGACCAACCCACCCACCTGGCTGCCATTCAAGGCCGTGACATTGCCCCGTGCCACGCTGTTTGAAACACCTGCATACTTTGCGGATCCGACAAGGCCGCCGATCCCGCTCCCCGTTCCGGACACCGTGACGTTGCCGGTCGCAACGGAGTTTGCGACAGACGCATACTTGGCGGCACTGACTCCCGTCCCCCCAAAATTACCGACCAAGCCACCGACGCCGTTGCCCGCCCCCTGAACGGCGCCGCTAGCCCTGGCATTGCTGATGGCGGTCATCATGCCATACCCGACCAGTCCTCCGACCGCGCCGGCGCCGCTCACATTACCGTTGGCAAAAACATTGGACAGACTATCCAGCCCAGAGCCATTTCCGCTTGAACCCGCCCCGGAACCGAATGAGCCTGCCAGCCCTCCCGTTTGGTCGCCCACCCCTGTCACCTTGCCTGTCGTGTAGGCATTGGCGATGGAGGTGCCATACTGCGTGCTGCCCACCAGACCGCCCGTACCTTGACCACTACCGGCTACATTGCCCGTACTGTAGGCATTGCTGAGCAGGCCTGTCGTCGTCGAGAGCCAACCGAAGAGGCCCCCGGTATATATCCCGCCAGAGGTAGTGGCACTGGAGTGCACATGATCGATATTGAATGCATTGACATATCCGGCAACAAAACCAATCAAACCTCCGGCAGAAGAGCCTGATGTGACTCGCGTGTCGACCGACCAAAGATTTGAAAAAGTCAGCGGTGCGAGCGCTGCATACGATGCTCCTGCCACGGCACCAGTGCCGCTTGAACCGGTAACAGCACCGCCCACCACGCCAAAGTTGCTGAGCGTGGCGTCCCGTGTCACCCCGAACAGGCCGATGCCCTCGTTGAAATGCTCGGCGTAGTCCGTCGTCGTGCGGTTTATATACAGATTGTTGACGCTATGCCCCAGGCCGTTGAACGCGCCCGCGAATTGCAATTCGTCGTGCCCGTTAATCCGGGTGCCGATCGGTCGAAATCCGTAATAGCCGCCGCTGCCATTTGAATTCCACGTTTTCGTGGCGCTGGCATCGATATCCATGCCAAGAACGTACTTTCCGTTTGAATCGAACCCCACCCCGGGGTTGTCGAATGCCAAGCCCTGCAAGGTCCCGTGATCCGCAGATGGGTTGGTTGCAGTCAGCAGTTCGTCACCCGCGGATCCCAACTTGGTGATCACCGTATAAAGCTGCCAGCCGGTATCGTTTGAATATAAATAAACCCCGGCTGGATTTCCCGCCAGATTGACCTTGCCGGATGTTCCGTAATCAATCAGCGGCAGGGACATGGTGTCCGGGGAACCGATGGACAAGGACGAAACCAGATTGTTGGTGAATTTCAGCGTCCCGCTGGAATCGCCGCCGACCTTGCCGACCACGACAATCTTTGGAATCTCGATGGTCGTGCCGGATTCGTTCACGTCGGCATAGTCAAGAACCGTCGGCACCCGATGAATACCTGTGGTGCCGGTTGCGGTATACCAATTGGCTGCAGTTGTCCACTTGCCGTCACCGGCCCCGCCTGACCAGTTCAGGCTCTGCTGAAGATTGGGCGCACGGCCATCGGTTGCATCAATGTTCCATACCGACTCATCCCAGGCGCTGTAAAGGGTGTGATCCTTGAGTTGAGCCGTTGTTTTGGCAGTGATCCCGCTGACTCCAAGACTCGCATCCGTCGTGCCGCTGACTGATCCGGATTTATAGTAATTGCCCGCAATGCTCATATCCCCGGCGTAATCTGTGCCCAGTAGCCCCCCGACGTAACTCGGCGAACCGCCGCCGGTGTATTGGACAGAACCGGTTGAAAAGCTATTGTTGATCGATCCGTGATATCCCATGCCGACGAGCCCGCCAGCGTAGTCTCCATTCAGCACGACATTGCCGGTGGCGTAGGCATTGCTCACGCTTCCATAGTCCATGCGCCCTACCAGACCGCCTACATTTGACCCCCCGTGCACGTCCCCCGTGGCATAGGCTTTATTTATGCTTGCGTTCGTCAGGTTGCCGGCCAAGCCGCCAACATAGTAGCCCCCGCCGGTAACGGCTCCGGTAGCATACGCATTGGAGATCGAGAGTGATGTATCGGCGCGACCGGCGCCGATCAGGCCGCCGACGCTATAGTTGCCGCCAATAACAGCGCCGGTTGCAAACACATTGTCCACAATCAGATCGTATCCGCCCACGAATCCGATCAAGCCACCCACGTAGTTGTAATTCGGCGCATTGACCTTGCCCGTGGCAAATGCATTGGAAATCCGCACCCCATATCCGGGTGCCACTGCGGACATGGTGCCAACCAACCCCCCGAAATCGGCGTGGCTTGCGCTGCCATCACTGGCATCAATCACCGCGGTGACATCCCCTGTGGCATAGGCATCTTTCAACGTGGTGTTGGCACTTACATTATTCAGCCGGCCCAGATAACCCACCAGGCCCCCGACGCTGTCGTCGCTGCCCACTACCGGGCCGGTGGCATAGGCATTGGAGAGCGTAGCCTCTCCAAAATTACCGATGAGTCCGCCGACATATAGCCGGCCCGTCACCGCCCCATTGGCATAGACATCGTTGATATTCACGTTGATGGCCTGACCCACCAGCCCGCCGACGTATCGCCCTTTGTATGCATTCACATCCACATCGGCATGGGTGCGCTCAAGTGAGCCGGTGCCCGGGATGTCACCAATCAGCCCGCCGATGTATTGACCGGAGCTGGACAAGGTGGAGGTGACGGTGCCGGACGCATACACGTTATGCACGACACCGCCGCTTTGCCCGGCCAGAATGCCGAGATGTGAATCGCCCAATACCACGGCATCGACAAGGCCAAGGTTGCGGACCTCGCCCCCGAAGCCAATCTTCGAGAACAGGCCGACGTAGGACCCACGTCCATTGGTGTTCATGGTCAGATTGGAGACGGAATGCCCCAGACCATCGAATACGCCGGTAAACGGCGAGGAGCTATCGAAATTGCCGATGGGCTTGAAACCGGTTGATGCGAAGAATCCATACAACTGGTAAGACCAGCCGGACGTGGCGCTGGCATCGATATCCGTTCCCACGGCGTAATGCCCCGCCAGATTTCCGTTCATGCCCTGCAGATCGGTTCCAGTGGTGCTGCCGGCGCTCCCCAGGCTGTTGATGACCGTGTAGTTGTCAGAATTGATGCGCAGGATGGCATTCGCATCGGCGCTGACCTTGTTGGGCAAGTAGGTGCCGGAACGTCCCGGCAGATCGATCCGACCCTTGAGGGAGCCGCCGGTATCGAAGCCCATGTTGAGCGTGCCACCCATGCTCACATTCAGCTGGGAGCCTCCGGTCATGGTCATCACGGCATTGACATTCACGTCATGGTCGGCCGTGAGGGTCAGCTTGTTGGCATTCCACCAGACGTTGTCGTTGACGTTGATGTTCCCTGCCGTGCCGGTACTGCCCTGGCTGCTCTGGATTTCGACGTTGGCACTTGCCAAGCTGGTGGACAGGGTGTCGCCGCTCATGTCGCCGCCCGTGGCGGCAATGGTGAAGTCCACCGGGTCGAGCAGCCATTTGCCGGTCTTGCCCTGCGGGGCGCGGGTATCGACCTTTGCCGTGCTGCCGATCCTGAGGCGACCGGCGGAGGTTTCAATGAACCCGCCATCGCCCCCCAAATTACCGCCACGGGCAGAGATAACACCGCTGATTTCGGTGACACCGTCGTGGTTCGACAGGTCGGTAATCAGGGTGGCCGTGCCGCCGGCACCGGCCTTGCCGGTGGCAGCGTCCACGTTGATGGTGCCACTGTGGCTGATCCGGTCGCTGGCTTCCAGGCGGATGGTGCCGCCCTGGTCCGTCAGGCCGGTGGCTTCCAAACTGCCGGTGTTGTTGATGACCCCGCCCTGAAGGCGGTTGGCAGCCTGGGCCGAGAGGATGATCAGGCCGCCGGGGGCCTGGACCGCATTGCCGTTAACTACCAGCGCCGCAATGCTCGCCGGCTCGACTCGGATGTTGACCAGACGGTTGTTGTCGAACTGCAGCTCAAAGGCCTCGCCCGCCGCCAGTGCCACCGTTCCCATTTGGGCAATGATGACGCCGTTGTTGCGGACCTCCGGGGCCAGCAAGGCGATATAGCCACCGAGGTCGGCGGTCAGCGCACCTTCGTTCTCCACCTTGCCGGAGGTCCCGTTGCGGGTGAAATTCAGCTTCCCCGCCATGAAGTCGTCGTTGCCGATACCGTGGGTTGTGGCGGTGAGCGCACCGACGTTTACGCTGGCGCTACGCCCGAAGTAGATCCCGCTGGAGTTGGTCAGGAAGACCTGGCCGTTGGCGTTGATCCGACCAAAAATCTGGCTGGGGTTGGGGTCCAGCACGCGGTTGAGGATGGCCGCACTGCTGCCCGGCTGGATGAAATTGACTGTGGCGCTGCTGCCCACATTGAAGCTGTTCCAGTCTACCGCTGCCCGGTTCGAGGTCTGGGTGATGTTCATGGTGCTGCCGGACTGACTGATCGTCGCGCCGCCGGCGACGACCTGGCCTCCGGTGGGCAGCTGGGTGGCGGCCGGCGGGTTGGGCGGCGCCGCGATCGTCGGGACTGCGGCAAGGCTGCCGATCAGTGCCAGTGAAATGGCCAGAATGCGGCTTCGCAGGGAGAACCCGGCGGCCGCCTCGGTCGCCACATGGCCGGCGATGCCGCTGGCGGGCTTGCCATGGCTCTTGACGATTTCGGCCACGGCCACCCAGGTGCGGGTGGTTTCATTCCACAGGGTGCGGTAGATCTTGTTCATGTGTGAGCTCCGGATGCGTCAGAAGGGCAGGCTGGCGGAGAGCCAGAACCGGTTCTTTTTCAGGCTGCCGTCCTGATCCTTGCCATCGGACGTCGGGTTGGGGTTGTCGCCGATGCGATGCGCCCAGGTTGTCTTGAGATTGAGCCCGGCCGGCGACAGCCAACCCAGCGACATGCCGTAGCCCTTTAGGCTGTAGCTTATGGCGGCATCGTTGTTGCGCACCCGCCCGAAGTCGTGAAAACCTGTGAGCGTGAAGCCTTCGACCAGCTTCCAGCGCAGTTCCACGTTGGTCATGACGCCGCTGTCCCCTCCGCCTTCGCTGCTGGGGTAGGCCCGGACGCCCGCCGCCCCGCCTAGATAGAAGCGCTCGGAGGAATCCAATTCATCGTTCGATTCCTGTCCCGACAACTGGGCAAAGAGGTAGAGATCCCGGGTGAGGACCTGCTGACGGGAGAGGCTGTAGCGCAGCTTGCTGAAGCTGTGGCTCGTGGTCCCGATTTCGTTGTCCCGGCGGCCGCTCACCCAGGTGAGGTTGCCGCCATTGGCGCCACCGCCGCCCCAGTTGTCGAAGAGATTGCCGTTCAGGGCAACGCTGGCGGCGTCGATGGCGTAGCGGGTCCTGGTCGTACCTTGGGATTCGTTGTCGAACCGCTTGTGGTCGGCATTCAGGTTGAGATACAGGTTGTCCAGCCGGGAACGCAGGATCGGGTAGCTGGCTTCCAGGCCGGCGGTATCCGAACTGCCCTTGCCATCGAGGGTGCTGAACTCGGCGGACACCAGTTTGTAGCGGAGATGAGAGGCATTGACGCCGATGCGCCAGCCATTGCTGCCCACCGGTACGGAATAGGCAAGACGCAGATAGTCATTGCCATCGCTGTGGATCAGGTTGGCCGTGGCCAGATCACCGAAACCCAGCGGGCTGTTGAGGTTGAAATTGACGGTCGCGCGGTCGCTGCCGGTGGAACGGGAGCCTGTGTTGTCGAGGGCAATTTCACCCATGATGAGAGGCTCCTCGCCCAGTTTGAGTGCCAGATCGGTCTCGCCGGTCCTTGCTCCGGCGACAAGGCTGCCGGCGACGGTGACACCCGGCAGATCGTCGGCGAGCAGCAGGGCGCGATCCAGTACATCGGCATTGAGGCTGGCGCCACCGACCTGACGGGCATCGAAGATCGCTTCAATCTGCCGAGTGCTCATGCGCTTCGGTGAGGCTCCTTCGAACTTCAGCTTGCCGAAGACGGCTTCGATGATCTGGATGGTGACGATGCCGTTCTGGATGTCCTGCTTCGGCAGGTAGGCAATCACCACCCAGCCGGCGGCGCGGTAGGCCTCGGCCACGGCGGCGGCGGCGGCCTGGAGCTGGTTGAAGTCCAGGGGGCGATTCAGATAGCCCGCCACCACCGGCGCCAGTTGTTCGGCTGTCATCAGCGTATTGCCGGCGAAGCGGAATTCCCTGACGGTGACGGCAACCCCTCCGGCCGGTTTCATTGCCTCCGGGGCGACCGGTTTCTGCGGCGCCATGCGCCGAGGTAATTGCGGCTGTCGCTCCCGGTCGATCTGTTGTTGCAATGCCCCGGCATCGGGCGGGGTCTCGGCAAATGCCGACATCGAGGCGGCAACCAGAGCGATACCTGCAATCAAGGGCGATTGATGGAAGGAGGACATAACGGATCTCACAAGCAGGAGGGATGAATCTGAATCGGCACGCACAACTGATAGCCAACGCCGTGGATGGCTTTGATGGTGGGAGGGGGGGCTCCGGCCTGCTCCAGCTTCTTGCGCAGGCGCACGATCCTGGCCCCGAGCGTTCGCGAGCTGAGGGACTCGGATTGCCCGTCGACGCGGGCAAGGATCCGGGCCTTGTCCAGGCGCTGATCAGTGCTGGCAATCAAGGCCTTGAGCAGGGTGCATTCCGCATCGGAAACATCGACCCAACCCACGGGGCCGCCGACCTGAAGCGTGCGCGGATTCAGGTAGAGCGGATCAGGAGCGGCATAGGGAAGCATGTGGACTTCCTATTACGAAAGTCTACATATTGGCGAAGCGAAAAATCGATTTACTACGCTTTGCTAGAGATGCAGCGAAAGGCTGCGAGATGCTGCGGAGTGCTACGAATTGCTACATCAGGCCTTGTGGATGTGCAGGGGCACGCAGAGTTGATAGCCGGTCCCGCGAATTGACTTGAGGGTCGGTTGGGGCGCGCCAGCTTGTTCGAGCTTCTTGCGCAGACGCACGATGTGCACCGCGAGCGCACGTTTCTCGGCGTCATCCGCCTCCTTGCCCAAGGTCTCGAGCAGCTGCCAGGTTTCGAGACGCCGGTCCCGCGCCATGGCAAGGCTGGAGAGCAGGAGGAAGTCGTTGTCGGAGAGGGGTATCGTGGCTTGCGGTCCGTGGAGTTCCAGCGACTTGGCGGCGAGCGTCAATCGGTCCTTGGCGTCGGGCTCCGGACGCAGCCTTCGTGACAGGGCCTGGATTGCGGCGTGCAATTCATCCGGCGAAACGGGTTTCGAGACATAGATGTCGGCGCCATTGCCGTAGCCGGCCATGACGTCCCTGGCCTGGTTGCGTGCGGTGACCATGATGATGCCGATATCCGGCTGGGCCGCCCGCAGGCGGCGCGCAATGCTGAGGCCATCTTCTCCTGGCAGATTGAGATCCAGCAGCAGAATGTCAGCCTGAAAGCGGGACAGGGTTTCGTCCATGGCTTCGGCACAATCCACCCCGCGTGTGGGGTAGCCCATACGTGCCAATGCCATGACGGTCGCTTCACGAAGGTCATCGTGGTCTTCAACGACGAGAATACTTAGCTGGGTAGCCATAATTCAAACCTGACCTCGTCCGGCGAGGGAACATAACTCAAATGACCCCCGAGCTTGTCGGCAAGGCCGGCGGAGATGTGTAAACCTAGACCCGAGCCGGTCTTGCTGTGTGCGCCAGGTGCCCGGTAATACTTGCGGAACACCTTCCGGGCATCCGGCATTCCGGCGGCACCCGGCCGGTTGGTCACGGCGATGGAGACACCCGGCTTAGTCTTGCGGGCGGCCTGGCCTGCATTGACCGTCACCGGTTTGCCGGGAGCCCCGTACTTGAGGGCGTTGTCGATGAGGTTGCCAAGAATGACGCCCAGCAACTGGGCATCCGTCGTCACCATGGGCAACTCGTCCACCTCGAGGTTGATGTGTGCCGGCGAGACACTGTCTGACACCAGCGATGCCAGCAACTCCCCCACCGGGCATTCCTGCCGGTTTATCTGGATGTGCCCATGGCGCAGCCGGTCGGCCTGCAGGCTGCGTTCGACGATGGCGTTCATGTCGGTCACGGATCGTGTCACGCGTTCACGAACGCCGACAGGCAGCGACTCATCACCGAGCGACATGCGGATTACGGCCAGCGGGGTCTTGAGTTCGTGGTTGAGCATGGACATGAAACGATCCTGCTCATCGCGGCGCAGAATTTCGACCGTCAGCAATGCGGCCAGTCCCAGAATTGCCCCCAGTACCACCGTAGCCCCTGCAGCAAGCCACTTGGTGCGATCAAGTACGCCCTCGATCAGGTCATCGGCGGAAAAACCGGTGAGCATTACCAGGGGCAAACCGGGCACCTGGCGATACACCATATTTCGGCGGACACCGTCCACAGCGCTGACGTTTTCGAAACTGCCTGAAGAGGATGTTTTCAATGCCGCCCAGATCGGTGACTCAAGCTCCTGCGACCAGAGATCCGGCAGAGGAGCCGGAGCCCGCGCACGCAACTTGTGGTCAGTGGAGCCCAGCAGCGAGGCCAGCATGCCCGCCCCGGGGAGCATTCGGCCGTAATAACGGGAAAATTCCTCCGGAGCGACAGTGGCGAGCACCAGGCCGCCAAAGGAGCCATCGGGATTGTCGATGCGGCGCATGATGAGGAAGTTGTATTTTCCCGTCGCCCAGCCCCTTTCGACGGGAGAGACGAACATCTCATCTGCCGTGGTTCCGCGGTGAAACGGGTAATAGGCCCGGTCAGCCACACTGCGTCCTATGGCTGCCGGGTCGGGGCTAAGCACAACCCGGCCCTCGGTATCGATGAGGTAGACGTTATCCAGCACGCTACGCTCGACCTGCAGCCCGGCGACGAAGCGCCCGGTCTCGGACAGGGAGCGTGTTCGCTGGTAGAAACTGCGTGCCGAATGCAGCACCGTGTCGACGCGCTTGACGACCTGGGCGGTGTATTCAACGAAGGCATCGTTGGCAAGTTCGGTGGTGCGCGTAAGGCGGTCTTTCTCCGCCTCAAAGAACACCATATAGAGGACACACACGCCGCTGATGATGCCGATGTTGAGCACCATCGCCGTGCCCCACAGCAGCAGCAGTTTGGTGCGCGTGGAACCGATCGCCCCCAGTACCGATCCCCCGTGAATATCCATGTCGTCCATCTTGCTACGCAGGCGACTGATCTCGAGCCAAATGGTGGCCGCCGTGATCAAGGAGATGAGGAGGATAAAGGCCAGCACTGTGTCCCATGTCGTGGGGTTGTTGCCGCGTTGCAGTGGAGCGGGAGCTTCGGCGAAGGCCGACATGAAACCTCGCACCGTCATCCAGATGGCCACGATGGCGAACAGTAGCCCCATGGTCCGGATGGCGGTGCTGTCAAGCAGCCCCCGGGCATGCCCGACCAGGGAAATCGTGGTACGTCCCGTGATGGCCGCCACGGCGAAGGAAAACACGGCGGACCGGAAATGGCCATCAGGTTCCACAAAACCCCAATACCAGAACGGGAATGCCGTAGCGGCAACAATGGCCCAGCCATGCCAATCGATGCGTGGCTTGCGATCTTCACAGAAAGCCACAAAGCCGGAGTGCATGACCACCCCGGCTCCTATTAGCATCATGTTGGTGCCGAGTACCATGACCCCGCGCGGCAGCAAGGGACCATAGGCGGCAACAATGAGGGCGAGGGACAGTATCAATATCGCCACCGCAGACGATCGTGCCGAGCGGGTATCCGGCTGGAGCCAAGAGAAGGTCAGGAGTAGGATACCGAGGCAGATACCGACCCCGCCGGCAGCACCATAATAAGTGAGGGTCTTGAAATCAAACATGCGAACTGCCAAGTCTGCTGGCTTGCCCAATACCTGGCGCTGTCTGGGTGGCGATGCGATCGATGATAGCAAAGTGACCAATTTCAGGGCACATGCGATTCCGTAACTTATGGCTCACTGAGCTCCCCGGGGTCGTCGAACGGCATTGTGAAGTGAAACCGAATCGTCCCATCACCAATCCCAGCCTAAGTATTCGGTTACGTTCACAGATTGAGGTGCAGCCGGTCATTTCGACTTTGGCGATACGTTTACGTACTGCGATTCCATGGCTTCTTCACTCAGGGCTGCGCGCAGCACCCGATGCAGGGCATACATGCGCACTGGTGTAGTTTCGTCGTTCTTGAGGGCAAAGAGGTAGACGCGGGGACCCCGTTGCAGGAGGGCCTGGGGATGCAGGCGGGGATGAGTCAGTTTGCCATCCGCGTCCCGGTAGGTGGCTTGCAGGGCGCGGGACAGGGAGAGGGCTTCCAGGGTGGCGACCAGGACATTTTCCCGGATGTCCGCCGGCAGCAGGCGCTGGGTGTCGCTGAGGATGCAGAGCTTGTCTTCCCCCAGTCCCAGACCCTCGCCCTCATCTCGCAGCTGTGCCCAGATCCGCTCCAGTCGGCCTTCCGGCAGGGCGTCGCGGATCAGGGCATGCATGAGCGTGCGCGCATATTCCCAAACACGGGGATCGGCCACGTCGGCTTCCTGGCAGCGCTGATAGCGCAGCGGCTTGCCGCCGGGGTTCACGATCTTGATACGTTCGGCACGAACCAGTTCTTCCAGATCGCGCTGGATGGCCCGTCGGCGCGACGAAGGGCTGGTGTGATGATCGTATTGGGCACCGATGCTCTCCAGCAGGCGTCCCGTATCCGGACATTGCTCAGCAGGCAAGTGGGCCGGAATCAGTCGAACCAGCATCGCCAGGCGATCGATACGCTGCTTATACACGGCCATGCCTGTCTCCTTGCAAAGCGTTCATCATACGACGAATCTTGACGCATCGGGCTGCTTCAATACGCCATTGACAGGGCGGCCGAATTTCGGGTACGCGCAGTCCGGCACATCACGGAAGGATCCAATTTATGTTGTTGCCAAGTTTTGGATTCCTGGAAAAGCTCGTCTTAATGGAAATCCGGGGCCTGTCCAACGCAAGCGGAATGCATCCCGACCCCAGGTTGTACAAGTACGCATGGCGGGTGTTCTGGCGTGGCAGTCCGGTGGATGGCCGGGCCTTTTTTGATACCCCGGCCCTGTCAACCAAAGCCGCCCTGGAGTTGGCCGCTGCGCTGGATCAGCGTGGCGAACCGTATGTCATCTATAACCGGCGAATGCATCGACGAGGCGTTACACTGTGGAACCTGAAACATCCCCGTTTTGCCAAGGTGACGTTCGCGCCCGCCTACGATGACGACCCCGATCCGTCAATGGCGTCAGGGCATCGATGAAGCCTCGGTTTTGCCAATACTAATTAAAAGGGCGATTGATGGATTGCATGACTTGGTGCCACTACTAGTTGGGGAGGACTCAGAGAGCCACCGACATTTCCTTTAGTATGTCTAGACCACATTTGCCAACTGATAGCTAACGGTACTTTAAAAAATGAAAATTTGCACTTATAACCTGAGGTATGGCGGCAACAAAAATCCAGGCAATCATTGGCAACGCCTTGTGAACGATCTTCAGGCCGATATTGTTTTTGCCCAGGAATCAGAAGATCCGTCCAGATATTTTTCACCTGAGACCTTTGAGGGATTCAAGGGCTGTATTCATGAAAATGTGGCTCACGGCCGATGGGGAAGTGCCCTCCTTGCCAAAGATTACATGCTTGAACCAATTGAAATCGTGGGCTTCGAGGGATGGGTGCTTGGCGCGAAAATCAGCGATGCCATATTAAACGGGACGGTTCGGCCGATTACCATTTTCTGCATTCATGCGCCATCACCCGGTCCGTACGAACAGCACGTCACCCGGATCTTGGATGAGATCGCCCGGTGTCATGACGGCACCCCGCTAATACTCGCGGGTGACTTCAACCTCACGACGGCCATTCGCCACGCATCAGAGGAGGGTATGAAAAATACCCCCGGTGAGCGTCGTATTCTGGAGCGCCTACGACGTGAGTTCGGGTTGATTAATGCCTGGCAGGCACTTCACCCGAATGTAAATCTGCCACAAACCCTGCGCTGGACCAATGCCCCGACCAAGCCTTATCACTGTGATGCAATTTTCGTCAGTCACAGTTTACTTCCGCATCTTGTTCGCGCAGAGGTGCTCGGTGACAGCGAGTTCGCGTCTATGAGCGACCACAACCCGATCATTGTTGAACTGTCATGAATTAGGCTATGAATGGCCCAGTCCTCCTTGACCTCTCCATATCGGGCAGAGATGATATCCACCACGCTTCTTGCCGCTTCCGTTGAAATGCGCATCCTCGACCTTTGCTTTGGGTGACCAGACCACCTCGGATAATAGCACCGCTCCCCAGGCACCATGGCAATCAAGGCCCGACATGACTTGTCGCACCTATAGCTTACCCTTGCGCTTATCCGCCCAGGTTTCATGGCTTTGCAAAAGGAGTGTCCAGAATGCCCGCCACAACCTCAAATTGCTCGGCCATCATTCACAAGGCGCTGGACGCGGTGTGCGGGCACTCCCCTCTAATAAACCCGCGGGGCATTCATGGACTGGGGCACTGGAGCCGGGTATGGCTCCATGGGCGCATGCTCGCCCGGGAACTGGGACTCAACCCGCAAATCCTCGCTTGGTTTGCTTTCCTGCATGACAGCCGGCGGCGCAATGACCACCGGGATCCCCGGCACGGCCAACGGGCAGCGGATTTTGCCGTCGAGTTGAGGAGGACAGGCGTCATCACCGAACTTTCTCCTCATGAGTTTGAGTTCCTGTGCGAAGCCATGCGTCTGCACAGCGACGGCTATACCACAGGCGAAACGGTCATCCTTGCCTGCTGGGATGCGGATCGTCTGGATCTGGCCCGGGTGGGCATCGTGCCGGAGGTACCCCGGCTGTGCACATCCCCTGCCCGGAATTCTATCGAACGCGCGGTGCGGCTTGCCACCCCAAAGGACATGCGCCCACCCGACGCGGCGATAGTTACGCCGTGTCCGGTTCAGGATGCCGGGCCTGACCAAGGACCCGGCCTTGACGCCGTCATCGCATTGATGCATTCGGTTGGCAAGGCGGATGGGACCGTCGCCGGCCCCGTTTCCCTGGTCCAGCGCCACTTCAGGCTGGGATATGGGGCCGGGCTTGAACTCGTGAGCCGTCTGGAAGCCCTAGGCGTGCTATCCGGGGCGCTTGACGACTCAGGACGAAGAAAGTTGCTGGACCGGGCGTGAAAAAGCCGCCGCTGAGCTCAAGGCATTTCAGGACGGCGTGTCATAACCCGGCGCAAGCGGGGCATTCTGAACACCATAAAGGACCAGCGGATCCCGCAGACACAGCCGGTATCGCCGGGCATCGAGAGAATGGTCAGGGCTGCAATCCACGTTCCACTGCTGCAACACATAGCCCGCGATGGCCGCCCTGACCGCCAGCTTGAGCACCCCGTCCGTCATGGCGAAATCCCGCGCCACGATTTCTGGGCGGAGCTGGCCCGGGTGGGGAAAGAGTTCCAGTTCCACGATGCGCGACCACTGGATGTCGGCTTTGCCCTGTTCATGGGACGGGATGGGGTCCGGCGGCAGCAATTCCGGCGCTTCCATGCGCGTAATGACCAGATCCCGAAATTTCCGATCCTCCCGGTCATACACCCGGGCATGCCAGCGCAGGCCGCTATCCACCAGGGCGAAGGGTACGGTCACCCGCTCGGACGGGCCCTTGTTGAGCGAGTGATAAATAAGGCGCACGGCCCGTTCCTGATGGATGGCGCGCGTAATGACGGCCAGTACTGCCAGTGGCGGCTGGTTCAGGCGTCGCGGGAAATCGCAGCTCAGGTAACCCTCGGCGGCCTCGCCCTGGCCGTTGCCGAAGCCCCGGGACAGGGCCGACATGACGCGCTCAGGTTGGTGCTCGAAGAGCGGGCTGAAGCCTTCGCCCGGCACATAGACTTTGCGCCGGCCATCGAAGTCGATGTTCTGCGGCGCAAGTTCCCGGTAGGCCGCCAGGTCGCGGGTCGCCACCGCCGGCGCGATGCCGAAACGTTTGATGAGGTCCGGGCGGCGCACGTCTCCCAGAAACCACAGACGAAATTCGATGAAAGCGAGGCGCTCGCGCCGGGTCTGGTTCAGATCTTCCAATGCTCGAGGTGCCATAGGGGGTGCTCCATAATTCGCCGCAGTATAACTCGGCATGCTCCTTTGGTCATATAGACATACTCGTTTAGATCATGTAAACTTACATCATCAAAACGATTATATTAAAGCGAGAGGGCCATGGGCTACGACATCATTGGGGACATCCACGGGCAGGCAGACAAACTGGAAGCGCTGCTGGGCAAGCTTGGTTACTGCAACTCCGTCGGCACCTGGAAGCACCCTGAACGCCAGGCCATTTTTGTGGGGGATTTTGTGGATCGCGGTCCGGCCCAGGTGCGCACGGTCAATACGGTACGCAGCATGGTGGAGGCCGGTTCCGCACTTGCCGTCATGGGCAACCATGAGTTCAATGCCATCGCCTGGCACACCCCCGATCCCCGCAAGCCAGGCGAGTATCTGCGGCCCCATCACAGTCCGAAGTGGGGCGACAAGAACCGCGATCAGCACGCTGCCTTCCTGGCGGAGGTGGAAGACAAGCCAGTGCTGCATTCCGAACTCGTCGAATGGTTTCTGAGCCTGCCCCTCTGGCTGGATTTCCCGGAATTCAGGGTGATCCATGCCTGCTGGCACAGGCCTTTGATGGATTGGCTCGCGCCGCAACTGCGTGATGGTCGCTATCTGACGCGGGACCTGATGCAGCACGCCACCGACGAACCGGAGGACGAATCGGAAAAGGACAACGCCACCCCCAGTATTTTCAAGGCTGTCGAGGCCCTGACGAAGGGCATTGAGATTCCCCTGCCGTCACCGCACACCTTTCTGGACAAGGGAGGTCACAAGCGCAGCCGGGTGCGTGTCGCCTGGTGGGATGAGTCCGCCACGACCTACCGCACGGCGGCGATGTTGTCCGCCGCGGAACGGGCGGCCCTACCGGATCTGCCGCTCCCCGGGCATGCCATGGTGAAAAGCCAGGACAAGCCGGTCTTCTTTGGCCACTACTGGATGACGGGCGTACCGGCCCCTCAATCGCCCCAATCCGTCTGCGTGGACTACAGCGCCGGCAAAGACGGTGACTTGGTGGCCTACCGCTTTGACGGGGAGCCGGAACTATCCGCTGACAAATTCGTGTGGATCGGCTGAGTCCGGCTTTCAGCAGGTGAGCAAAATGGGAGAGAACACCATGAACACCGTCAGTGAGCAGATTACAGCCCTCATCCAGGCAGCCGAGTCCGGCGCGGGCGCCGCTGGGCAGGAATTGGGGGACCGTTTCCGTCAAGGGGACGGTGTGCCGGAAGATTATGTCCAGGCCCTGCACTGGTACGGGGTCGGTGCCCGCCTGGGGGACGCCGATGCCCAGAACAATCTGGGTAGCATGCTGCTGGATGGACTGGGCTGTATTCCGGATGTCCAAGCCGCAATCGGCTGGTACGCGGCCAGTGCCGCCCAGAGCCACAGGGTAGCCCAGTACAATCTGGGCAAGCGTTACCTGCACATTGACGGCGTGGACAGGGACGACAGCTTGGCCTTTTACTGGATTGGCCTCTCGGCGCGGCAGGGCTACCCCGAGGCCCTCTGCGAACTGGGGACGCTGTACCGCTTTGGTCGCGGCACCCCACCGGATGTGCTGCAGGCCGTCGAATACCACATCCTGGCTTCTGAAACCGGCGATGTCGTCGCCCAGGGAAATCTGTGTGACGAAGAAGCGAGTCTGCTCAAGTTTGCGCTGGAGGGCAACCGTCAGGCGGCCTTCGCCCTCTGCCGCATGCTCAGTGGGGGGTTCGGCGTCGAGCGGAACCCGTCCGCCTCCTGGGGCTGGCTGCGCTGGGCCCACGACGGCTGCGAACCGCTGCCGGAGCAGGCCGACGCCTGGGGCATCAATGGCGGTGTCGTTAATGCCATGCGTTTTTATCTCGATATTCTGGATGGGGAAACGCGCAAAGAAGGTGAGCGTCTGTTGGGCGAACGTCTCGTTGCCGCCGGCCGTGAACCCGAAGGTGCCCTGCGCACCATCCTGCAGGTGGGCTGCGAGGGTGGCGATATCACTCTCAGTGGCCGCTGGACGGCTGACGGCTGGCGCTTTCTGCGCAAGGTATATGACTGGACGCCGGAGTTGCTGGATGAACCGGCCATCGCCCATGAACTGGAGGACATCGGCTCCTGGCGCAGCGCACTCAAGGCCATGGATCGCTATCCCTGGCACGATTTCTACCCCCTGGCGGCCCACCCGGAATTCGCAAACCGAATCTGGCAAGCCAGACAGCGCCGCAGGCATCCTGGGGACAGTAGCCGTCATAACGAGGATTGGGCTCGGGTTTGCGGACGAACCGGGCCGGGTGGCGCCAGGCCAGAGGACTGCCGGTACATCGAACCATCATCCAACGTGGGTGTGATTCAAGATCAGCCCGGGTTTGAACAAGCACGTTCAGCCTCTCAGGAAATCGACCCCTACGTGGCACGTGCGCGCAAAGTCCTTGAAATGGTGGCTGTGCTGCATGAAATGGGCTACGAGCGACTGCGGATTTTCCCTGAGATTGCCTCGACCGGAATGGCGTGGAAGTGCATGGTCTTACCAGCCGGGTTTGTGAGCGAGGAAAACGGCGCACGGCCCGCCGCAGATATGGAGCCGGACGGAGAAACCTGCATACAGTATTCGACATGGCATTGCGATAATCATTTCGGATGGATAGATACAGAGAGCGCTGAAGTCTTTTCTCCACAACAACTTGCGAAGCGGATCATTTCCGAATATCCGGATTTTGTCCGACAAGGCCGTGGGGCCGATGTGGACTACGTCACCTGGTATCGAGAGATGCTGAAGTTAACCGCGCCAGCCAATCTTCCCTGGGCAACCAGCGACGCTCAGGGGGACGACGAATATATGCGGCCCGGAAAGCTTTCAACCTCCGGCCCGCAGATCGATCTGTGGCTGGAAATGCCGCCATCAGTCCCCGAACAGTAAGGCTGTGCTGCCGGCAACGGCCATTCGCAAATATTGCCAGATCGTAGCCCGTTTTCTGTCCCCAGGAACCGGCTTCACCCGCAGCCAGGGGACACGGAGAGCACCATGGATCGCCAAGCAAATTCGGAAGAATGCGTCGGATCGGAAGTCGGCGGGATCGTCCCTGTGGCATCTGAGCAAGCCCTCCCGATTGAGGTAGGCGGATGCATTCACCACCTGGAGGACCGGGATTCGTCTGCGGTCACTTCTGCATTTGAGTTCGAGGTTCAGCCGGAACAGATTCCGGCTGTCGTGGCGCAGTTGAAAGAAAAGGGTGCCGACGCGTCTTGGGCAGTCTTCTTGTTCGACACGGCTGTACCGTCGGACGATACCGACGATCAGACCCTGAACCTGCAGTATTCGATCGAGAATGGTGTCGTCGGCTTCGACTGGGTGATGCTCGGAAAACGAAATGCTGCAGACAAGATGCGTGTCGTTCGCCTCGCCAAGAGCATGGGGCTTTCCGTTTCGGAAAAAGTATTTAACGGCGTCAGGTTCCTGCGGGTAGAGGATGGGGATATCTGTGCTCTCGGGCAGGCCATCATCAGGGAAATCTACCAGGTTGCCGATGGCGCAAACATCGGACTCCTGGTGGACGGCTTCCCCTACGCGCCCTCCAACAAGATTTCGCGAGAAACCGCTGACTTATCCGTCGCCCATGAAAGCGTGTCAGCGCCGGCCGTACCGGATCAGTTGGAAACCTTGCCAGCCACCGGCAAACGCCGCTTGTCCGTGGCGTGGCCCGAGTTTGCCCGGAAACTGGCGAGGGTTCTCGCAAGAATTGACGAGGATCAGTACCTCATCTTGTGCGTCAAAAACACGAAGCATTTTGTGCAGTTCGCAGGTCTGGGAAGCTTCGGTCTGCGGATGGAAACGACCAGCAACGCCTATCTGGACAAGGCACAGCAACTCGAGGAGAGGCAGATCGCCTCTCTCATGGACGCCGGCTGGAAAGAGCCGACGGCATCGCCTCAGGAGTCCACGCCGGAGAATGATCCTGACGGTTCCCCGAACTTCTACATGGAGTTCCAGGTGCCGGTCGAGTTCCAGACGGTATCCAACATGGCAATTTCGACTCTGATCAACATTTTGCGTGTTCCGCATCCAGGGTTCCTGGAATATGAGGCGTTCGACGCGGAACACAATGTGCTTGACTTGCCCGCTCTGGGACTCAAGACCACAACGACCCCGGAGAGTTTTGAACCGGACCTCCCAGGCATTCTCACCGCAGCCCTGGAGGAAGTGACCGGGCTAACTGATCTTGCTTTCGATGAGGACGGCGACATTGCCATCCGGTGTGGCAGCGCCCTGGTTTACACCCGACTGATCCTGGATCCCCTGCGAATACATCTTCACACGCCAATCCTCCTTGATACTGAGGAGAGCTTTAACCTGTTGCAGCGAGTCAATGAACTCAACCTGGGTGGAGGGCTCATGCATTATGGCTTCCGTGGCGGGGTGATCGTTGGCATGGCTGACGTCTACGCCCTCCCTTTCAATGCATCCCAGGTCGCCGATGCCTTCACACGCTGTGCTGCGGAAGCAGACGCCATTGGAAAACTCCTTCAGGGAGAGTTCGGTGGCGAAACGGCTTTCCCCGAATCCGTACCCAGTCTCATGTAAGCAGTCCAAAGTGCTCAAGCCCCATGGGTATCCTTGGCACCACTTCTCCCCCTGACTGATCCCCAAGAATTCCCACACCGAATCTGGTAAAGCAGCAGACAGCGCCGCAAGTGGCCACAAGACAATAATCAGGAACTGGTTGAAGCACTACGTCAAACGCGGCGGGCCTGAATCCTCACTTCCCTCCCGGGACCTCCGGCAGGGCAACGGGCGATAACCAGGGTTCGCAGAGCAGATTAGAATGCCGCCCACAGGACACAAGGAAACACCATGCACCCCATCGATTTGAGCGGCGAACCCACCCCGGAACACATCAGGCAGGTCACGGACTGGCTGGCGAAGGGGGACTATCGGGTCATCCGGCCCCTGGCGGTGCGCAGGAGCTTCAGCGATGGCCCCCCTCCCCCGCGGCTCATCACGGCGGCCATACTCGACACGGAAACCACTGGCACCCACCCGGAGCGGGACAAGCTGATCGAGCTGGGCATGGTCCTGGTGGAGTTGTGCCCAGAGAGCGGGCAGGTCTATCGGGTGCTGGAGGTCTTTGATGAACTGGAGGACCCGGGCATCCCCATCCCTGAGGAATCCACCCGCATTCATCACATCACCGATGCCATGGTGGCGGGCAAGCGCATCGACGACGGGGCCGTGGAAGCCCTGCTGGCCACCGTTGCCGTGGTGATTGCCCACAATGCCGGGTTCGATCGCAAGTTCGTAGAACAACGCTTCCCGATTTTCGCCACCAAGGCCTGGGCCTGTTCCTGGGCCCAGGTGCCCTGGTCCGAGGAAGGTATCGGTAGCTCCAAACTGGAATTCCTGGCCTACGCCAGCGGTTTCCATTACACCGGCCACCGGGCCGTCACCGACTGCCACGCCCTGCTGGAAGTGCTGCAACATCCTCTTCCCACCTCCAAGGCCAAGGCCATGCAGGTCCTGCTGCAAAACGCAAGGCTACCGGAAATCCGCGTGTCGGCCCTGGCCTCTCCCTTCGAGACCAAGGACCGGTTGAAGGAACGGGGCTACCGCTGGAATGGGGACAAGAAGGTCTGGGCAAAGGATGTGCAAAAGCACGGACTGGAAGAGGAAGTCAGCTGGCTCAGGGACTTCGTCTATGGGGGAAAGGGCTTTCGCCTGGAGCAGGAAAAACTTACCCCCATGAATCGCTTCTCGGCCCGGGCCGGCGCCACAGAGATCGTGCGTTACGACTGAATGGCGGTCAGGTGAAGTGCATTCCTTGCCTCCAAGGACAGGTTTCCGTCTTGTCCCAACTCAACCCTCCTGTTTGAAGAGAGTATGACTTTACCATGTCCGTCGCCCTTGAATTCATCGACTTCATCATTCCAATCGACGTCATCCGGAAAAAATATCCCGGGGGCTGGGAGCAGTGCCTCAAGGACCATGAGCAACTCATCGGAGGACGTGTCTGGTTTGACGAGCACCTGCTCCGAGACGGGGCGATGGGCCCTCAAGGCATAGAGTCGCTCGTTCAGGAATGGACGGCATTGGGCTTCCAGCCCACAGAGGAACGTGATGGCCAGCGGATCTGGAAGGACTGCTGTGTGGTTGAGTCCATGTTCGGCGGTCCGACGCTACCATGCGACTGGCTGCAGATCGGGGAGGACGGATGCAGCGCTTACCGCAAGGACTCAACGCCCGGCGATATTGCGGGCAGGATCCGTCAAGCCGAGGAATCAGCATGAAACCCGTGGCAATTTCCACCGCTCAATCACTAATACGCCCGACCATGTCCTGAATCACGATATGGGTGATGGCTCGCAGCAGTCTCAACTCCCCGCCAATATGCTGACGCGCTTCTTCCGGAAGTCGGCTCTTTGCGAGTTCTGCCTCGACATCATTCTCGATTTCGTTCAGCAAAGCCCTGGCCTTCATGAGCATGTCCCTGGCCATGCGGCTCAGTTCCCGCTCCACGGTGGCCGCCCCCAGCCCCAGGGCTCTCCCCGCCTGTCGTATCTTCGGCCGGTCTATTTGTGCGAAGTTTCGGGCGTCCCCAATGGATAGGGCAAGCTCCACCTCAGGCCAGGTAGCCTTCTCACTTGCCGTCGCCCGGGTCGCGTAGGCCGCCGTGCTCAGCAGGTCGTATGCCGGTGCCAGGTTGATGCCTTCCGGCCCGACCATGAATGAAAGGTTCTTCAAGTGGTTGTCCCCGTTGCCCACCAGGACATTGAAAACCAGCCAGCGGTAGATCTGCAGACGGGCGGCCGCCCTGTTCCGGCAGGCCTTGATGACTTCGGCCAGCGTCTCCAGATTGGCCGCCGAGTATTTGAAACTCCGTGACTTGTTCAACAGTTGGCAGGCGTCGATGACATGCCTGCGACCGACCGACTCGCTATCCTGCAATCGGTCGAAGCGCTCGACGATGTATACCGGCTCCGGCACATACTGGCGAGAAACCGCCGGCACATTCATTCCGACTGCACCGGCCAGGCGCATGGTGAAGTACTCATTCATCACGGAAGCCGGATAGCCCTCGGAGGGGTGATTGGGCTTGAGGATATGGGTTGATGCCGTTCCGGGGAGGGGCTCGAACAAATCGTCACCACGCAGGACCACGACGAGTTTGTGCTGTGCGCCCGCCAGAGACATTTTCTTCGGCGCGTCATGGCCGAGCGAAGCCTGCGGCATGTCCCGTATCCGTTTGCTGAGCGCCTCCTGGCTCAGCGGCCGCAATCCCATGGAAGGAGAGTGTTGCGACACCGGGGCACGCAGCACCAGGGAACCCGCCGACTCGGCGCCGTAGTACTCGAGCAGACCGAAAGCATCGTCGGCGATGACGTCCGCTTCCTTGGCGAGGACGCTGCGCAGCGTTTCCTCCGGTAACAGATTGTCGAAATACCACTGGACGGGCCGGTTTGAGGCTCCGTCTATGTGTGCCCGTGAACTGCGAGGCAGTGCCGGGGACAGGTCAAAGCCGTCCACGGCGACGGACCACTCCGGGTCATACTCGAATGCCCAGAGGTCGGCTGCCTCGCGCAGATGGCCGACCAGGCGCTCATTGACGCTGACTTCCAGGATTCGGGACATCATTCAACGGACTTTGGGGGCTTTGAGGCCTTGGGCTTCAAGGATTTCAGGCCCGTCAGGCTCAACTGTTCGAACGCCTTTTGCGCCTCAATGGGAACATCGGCCCGCAGCTCAATACCAAGTTCGCGCAACAGGATGAGCAGACGACCGAACTGTATGGTTTCCTTGCCGTGCTCAACGTCCCGGACAAACACATGACTGACGCCCGCGCTACCGGCCACGTCATCCAGCAGAAGGTGCTGAGTCTTACGGGTCGCCCGGACAAGATAGCCCAACTCTTGCGGGGATTTGATAGGAATGTGCACGGCGCCCCCTAAAGAAATGAACGTTTCCATTCTTGCACGGATTCCCTCTGTTCGCAATGAATAGAAACGAAAGCTTCTTTTTTAACAAGGCAGATATGATTTCGAACAAAAACGAAATGATCATTTCTATATTAATAAAATGATGCCATCACGCCGGCTTACGCTACCCGGCCGACCTCCGGCATGATCCTGAAGGGTGAGATCGTCGGTCTTATCCGCCTGTTTTTTGAGAAAAGCGGGAATGTCGCGATGCTCCTTTGGCGCTTGGGACACTTCCAACAGGGCAACGGGGCGAGGGCGGGGCTCACCGTCTGCCTGTTTCTTATTGCCTTCTGGACCGTCTTGGCGAAATATGGCGCGAGGATCTTCACCCGCCCCCCGCCAAGGCGCCTCCTGTGCGTATTCCACACCTGTCAGCGGCGACCTGAAAGTCGCCTGAACCTGGCGGCTTGAAAGTGGTGGATCTTCTTCGTCGATATTCTTTGAGGATTTTCATTTAAAGATTTTCTGGTTCTTCTTCCCCGCTTTTCCGTCTTCTTCCTTCTTCGATTCCCTTTCTGATTGGCGCCCTTGGTCGGGTGCGCCGCAGCGCGCTGCTGCGCCCATGATTCGCCGCGAGGAGGTGAGTCATGACCCGCCTAAAGTTGTTCAAGTGTCTGTTTTGCGAGGCGTTGTTTCACGCTGATGCGCGCAACGCACACCATCAGAAATACTGTTCGGCGCCGGCTTGCCGCAAGGCGAGCAAGGCGGCCAGCCAGCGCGCCTGGTTGGCCAAACCGGAGAACCAGGCTTACTTCCGCGGCCCGGAGCATGTCGCTCGGGTACAGGTGTGGCGGGCCAGCCACCCCGGGTATGGACGGCGGGCGCCGGGCGAGCGGCAGCAGGCGCCGACGGCGCCCGCGACGGCCGCTGCGTTACAAGATCGCTGCCCCGTGCAAGCGCTTGAAATCACGGAGGTTTCCCAAGAGATCTTGCAACCGGCGTTACAAGATCTCTTGCGCGATCAACCTGCTGTTTTAATTGGATTTATTGCCCAGTTTACGGGCAGTGCGTTACAAGAGGACATCGTCAGGAGTACCCAGCGGCTGCTAGAACTGGGGCATGACATCTTGGATGGGAGGATTGGCGATGACCCTCAAACGCGTGCTGTGCCCTGAGCGGGTTCGGCAGATTCCATCGCAGTTCAGCTGGGTAGACCACCGGCTGGTGCGTGACCACTACCTCGAACGCTGCGATCCCCCGGCGGCGGCGCTGTATCTGTTCCTGCTCACGGTCGCCGATGGGCAGGGTCTGAGCTACTACTCGGATGCCGCGCTCTGCCGCTGGCTGTCGATAAGCGCCACCCGCCTGAGCCAGGCCCGCGCAGATCTCGTTCGCATTGGCCTCGTCGCCTATCAACGCCCGCTTTACCAGGTCCTGGCCCTCGATGCCCCGCGGCCCCCTGAAGGGCAGGCGCTCCCTGCAACAGAAATCGGCGCCCGCATCGACCAGTTGCGGGCAGCCCTGGGACCCACGCCATGATCGACTACGAGACCTATTGCAAGATCAAGGACTGCCATGAGCGGCAGAAGCTGACCCTCGCGCAGACCGCCCGCGCCC
>JAYTVW010000032.1:0-18404 GCA_043743785.1 Rhodocyclales bacterium
GCAAAAGACGCCCGGCTGCGGCCTCAAATCGCCCCGGCAACACTGCGTGACGGCCGCAGGCTTGCAAGGAGAAGGCGGGATACCGGGGCGGTTACAGCGCAACGGTGACGGTGGCAAAAGCAACAACGGGGCAGCGCCGTCCAGCTGTAACTGAGGTGGAATACCAAGCTTAAATTAACTGCATTTCTGTCTTGACTCTGGGGGCCACTTTAGTTGGCAGATACAAAATTCAATTCCATCTTGCCGGCGTCAAGCTTTGACAGGTCCAGCAAGTCATTAACCAAATGGGACAGACGGGTGGCGCTCTCGTGTATACGCCCAAAGTATTGGGCCAACTTATCCCGTGGCGCCTCCTCCACCTTTTGGGTTCCAACCCTTGCATAGGCGAGTACCCCATGCAGTGGCGTACGCAGTTCGTGGGACATGTTGGCAAGGAATTCGCTTTTCGCCCGATTCGCATTCTCG
Source organism: Rhodocyclales bacterium (assembly GCA_043743785.1). GTDB lineage: Bacteria > Pseudomonadota > Gammaproteobacteria > Burkholderiales > Rhodocyclaceae > JAQTNA01. Next base: position 466 of record JAYTVW010000032.1, read on the forward strand.
GCCGCCTGCTTGGCCAGCAACAGGTCATGAGTGCGAGCCTCCACCAGCTCGGACAAGTGGTCGTGGTGCCGGCGGAGTTCTTCGGATGCCAGGCGTTCATGCTCGAGAATTACCGCCAGGACATCGCTGGTACGCCCGGTGCCCACCAACCTGCCGGCCCGCGTCACGACGAAGGTTTCGGGAAGTACCTGTTTGTTGCCATCCCCGATCAGCAGATTTGCAAGCTCATGAATCGGTGTGTCCCCTTCAAACGCCATGGGGAGATCATCCATCATCTTGGTGCAGCGTTTTTTGCTGTACAACTCCCACTGAAATCGCTTGGCCATGCCACGCATGAAGCTGTCACGGTTGATGATGCCGACAATGGTTTTTTCCTCGAGCACCGGCAGGCAGATCAGACCGGGATCGGCGTCAAACAAAGCGAATACATCGCTATTTCTCGCGCCCCCGTCTACAAACCGCCTCTGGCAGCAAAGGTCGGATGCGATGCGGACACCACCGGAAATTATTGGAAACTGCCTGGACTCGCTCGGTTTGGACGACATGTTGTTCGGTATCTGTAGCCAGAGAATGTGCATACATTCTACGGAGGCTGCATGTCACGGTTTTGACAGGCTCGGGATACGGTGTCTGCACCTACGCTGATCCTGGTGGCCGTCAATAGATACAGATCGCTTGGGCACCCTTGGCGTATTGGCCAATCAGACTTATGCGCGCAATCAAAATAACGAGATATACTGTATATCTGGTTTAAGTGAGTGGCCGCCTGCTGATTGAATGTAGGTCGTGGATGTCATTCGCGGTATTTTCTGGAGCGTGGAAATGGAATCGATCCTGATTGCCAACCCCAAGGGCGGGGCCGGCAAAAGTACCTTGGCGACGAATCTGGCGGGCTATCTGGCCCGCGCGGGGCGACGGGTCATGTTGGGGGATATCGACCGCCAGCAATCCTCGATCGAGTGGCTGGCCCTGCGTCCTGCGGTCCTGCCGCCCATCGGAACCTGGGAGATCGAAGCGGAGCAGCCGGCCCGTCCGCCCAAGGGCACGACCCATGCGATTCTGGATACGCCCGCCGGCCTGCACGGCAAGAAACTGGCAGCGGTTCTGAAACTGGTGGACCGGGTGATTGTGCCTTTGCAGCCTTCCCCCTTCGACATGAACGCCACCCGGGCCTTTCTGGACCTGCTGCTGGAGGAGAAGACGGTTCGGCAGGGCAAGACCTTCGTCGCCATCGTGGGCAACCGGGTTGATCCGCGTACCCATGCGGCGAGGGAACTGGAACGATTTCTTGCCGAATACCAGTTGCCGGTGCTGAGCTATTTACGTGACAGTCAAGTCTATATCCAGGCCGCCATGGCCGGCAGGACACTCTTCGACCTTCCAGACGCCCGCGTCGCCAAGGATCGCTTGCAGTGGCAGCCCATCATCGACTGGGTGAATGCGGATTTCTCGCTTCTGAGGGGCTAGGGAACGGTGCCTCCCCGGGCCTTGGCCAAGGGCATGCGGCAACGAACATTTTCGTAAACAGTATTTATTGTCATTAGTTGGCCACAAAGGAGATGAACATGCCCGTGAATGAATCCAAGAGCATTGAGCCGGTTGCCGTTGCGGTTGAAACCGACTCTGCTGTTCCCGTGATAGCAACCACAAGCAAGAAGGCAGCCCGGATCAAGGCCCCTGCAAAAGCCAAGGCCGTCAAGGTGGTGGTTGCGGAGTCTGTTGAGCCAGCCAAGGAAGACAAGGTGGAACGTAGTCCTGTCAAACCTGAGAAACTGGCCAAGGCAGAGAGGCATCCGAAAGCCCAGAAGGTGGAAAAACCCGCCAAGCCGGCCAAGGTCAAGTTGGTTCGAGATAGCTTCGCCATGCCGGAAGCGGATTACGCCAACCTGGCCCTCCTGAAGCAGCGCGCCCTTGACGCTGGCTTCGAAGTGAAGAAAAGCGAATTACTGCGCCTTGGCGTGAAACTCCTGGCCACGCTGGCGCCAGAGGAACTAGTTGCTCGAGCCCAGTCCCTGGAAAAGCTGAAGACCGGCCGCCCCGTCAAGTCCTGAGACCATCGGCGTCGCCGTGAGGAAAGAGGCTGCACTTTCATGCGGTCTTTTTTCTATGGAATTCAGCACCGGGGCTCGCTAATTTTATTGGCTTGCGGCGCAGAGGGGTGCCGTCCAGGGCTTTGATGATTCCGCTGACCCAACGGCGGAACACCGCCTCGAACTGCTTGGGGTCAATCGCCCCGAAACCCCGCAGAAACGTGTCATGGGAGGTGATCCCATCCTTGAGTGCTTGTGCGTTCAGGCCTGATTCAGTGCCTCATGGCAGACTTGGAATTTGTCGTGAGCCTGCTGGCACATCACGGGGAAGTGACCTAGCTCCTTCAGTTCCGAAAACAAGCGAATCGCTGCATTATTTGATACGAAGGCGTGGCTTCTGACGGGGTGCGCGTTGCTGACAAAGCAAGTCGTGCACGGGCGGGCATTCTTTTCCATGTTCTCACCTCTCAGTCCATGAGGCCTGAGCCTCGATGGTCGTCATGATGCCTGCCCTGCATAACAGAATTGTTGCGATGCAATAGATGTGTCCGCATAACGTCATTCTGCTATTGGCTCAATGAATGGAGAACTTCTGGACTATCCAGGCCGCCAGAATGAGCAGAATAGTCATGAACCACCCCGCCTGTTTGACGAGTGGGGTGCTTGACTCCTGCCTTGGCATCAATACGCCATACAGCATGATCGCGACCTCGGTGTGGTGAACTTAAACGGTATAAACAGTATCTTCTATTTGTGTGACAAACTCATGACGTATGACATATTTGTCATACATTCGTCTGTGCACACGGATAGTATGGTTGGCGACTCGCCCCGGATTCGTTCAGCCTCGCAGGCCGGCACCAAATGACTGCGGTAATGGATATTTTCGAGAGAAGTCATGGTAGGCCCGGCGCAGATCCGACTCGCGGCTCCACTGAACGCTCCTGACGGCATCCACGATCTGGTCACAAAACATGTGGTGCAAGATGGCTACGCCTTTCTCCGTTGCCTGGAGTTGAAGGGCTAAGCTGGCGGAGTCTGCATGGGGGAGATGGGTCGCCCTTCGTACGGTATGTATCGTTTCGTCATCCAGGTCAGGAAAGTCCAGCAAGTCGGTTACGGAAAGCATTGTTGATGATCCTTCCTTGAAAACATCGATGCGGCGGCATTTGTTTTGGCCTTCATGGCGCACCTTGGCACATATTTGTTACTGCCTGACTGCGTCATCAAGAATGGGAGTTTAGGTTTCCAGCGCAGCCAAGTTGGTTGCTGAAAACGAAATAAATTTTATTGTCATTGAATTGAAATAGTCGAGTCACAAACTTCTCCTCTTTGAGGGGGATGACATGAGCTCGGGAGCGGGAGTGGCGGGGGAAACCTGGGACGCGGGCATTTGCCAGGCCTTGATGGCTCAACTATGGACCTTGCGCAAGGCGATGCTGGAGCAGGAGTCTGTTTGGGCCGGTAAATTTGGGTCCGTGGATGCGAGTTATCGGGCGAGCGCCCGCAATCTCGTGCATTTCCTGGTCCTGCGTAGCAGTGATCATCGATCCTTGCAGGAAAAGCTGGCTTGGCTCGGCCTCTCGTCCCTTGGCCGCGCGGAATCCCATGTGCTTGCCAATCTAGACAAGGTTCTGGGCATACTCCATCAACTCACGGGCCAGCCTTGGAAACAGCACTCCCGTGAGGAACCTGTTGGCATACGCAGCAGCCTCACTCTGCTTGAACGCCATACGGAAGCCTTGCTGGGGGCGCCCCCTCCTGGAAAGGCGGTGCGCATCATGGTGACCCTTCCGACAGAAGCCGCCGCCGACTATGGCTTGATACGCAAGTTTATCCTCGCAGGGATGGACATTGCCCGCATCAACTGCGCCCACGATGGCCCCTCAGAATGGGAAGCCATGGCCGCCCATGTGCGCCGTGCCGCTGAGGCGGAAAATCGGCCTGTGCGCATTCTCATGGACCTGGGGGGGCCAAAACTGCGGACGGGGCCAATGGTGAGCGGTCCCGCAGTATTGAAACTGCGTCCTGACCGGGATGAACTAGGACGGGTCGTATCACCTGGCCACTTGGGACTGCGGCCAGAGGGGAATAGTCTCCCGGTCGCCGGGGCTTCGGCCCACCTGGCAGTGGATTCGAAGTGGCTCGCCGGTCTGAAATTGGGCGATCACCTTGAACTGACCGATGCGCGGGGCGCGGAGCGCACTCTACTGGTGGTACAGCGGGACGGCAGCGGTGTGCTCACGGAGTGCGAACAGACGGTCTACTTCACACAAGGATCTCGCCTTAAATGCCGGCGCCAAGCCCGAGGCCACGGCGCCAGCCCCGTTCTTGAAGTGCCTCAGCGCACCGGTGCCCTCCACCTGCAACTAGGCGATTTCTTGCGACTAACAAAGGATGGCCTGGGGCAGCCGGCACCTGGTTCCTCGGGCAAGGGACAGCATTACCCGGCCCGCATCGCCTGCACTTTGCCGGAAGTATTTGCCCAGGTTGCCGTAGGCGAACGTATCTGGTTCGACGACGGCCGCATCGGGGGCGTGATTCGCGGGGCCTGCCCGGACTGGCTGGATGTGGAGATTACCCAGGCTCGGGAGGCTGGTGAAAAACTGGAGGGAGACAAGGGCATTAACCTGCCGGATAGCGAGTTGAGCTTGCCTGCACTCACCGACAAGGATATTGCCGACTTGGATGTGGTCTGCCGGATCGCGGACATGGTGGGACTCTCCTTTGTCCAGCGTGGGCAGGACGTCACGGACCTTCGGGAGCAGCTGCAAGCGCGGGGAGTGCCTGACTTGGGTGTCGTGCTCAAGATCGAAACCCGACGAGGCTTCGAAAACCTGCCGGAACTTATCTTCGCCGCCATGGGAGGCAAGGCAGCCGGCATCATGATTGCAAGGGGAGACCTGGCGGTGGAGTGTGGTTACGAGCGACTCGCGGAAGTGCAGGAAGAAATCTTGTGGGCGGCGGAAGCGTCCCACATGCCGGTCATATGGGCTACCCAGGTCCTGGAGACCCTGGCCAAAACCGGCCTACCATCGCGGGCGGAGATTACCGACGCAGCCATGGGGGAACGGGCGGAGTGCGTCATGCTGAACAAAGGCCCCCACATAGTGGATGCCATCCGCACACTGCACGACATTCTCAGGCGCATGCAATCCCATCAGACAAAGAAACGGCCTCTCCTACGCGCTCTGCGCGCCTGGCGGCCGTCGGGCGAAAGTACCCCGTAGCAAATTGGTGTTGGCCATTCGCGTGCCAAAATTTATCAGCGAGAGGGCGATTCATATTTCGGCAACACTCGCACCCCATCCTGACAGAACGTTGATCACACCGGAGGTTGCGATGTCCGAGTTGCTGTTCTGCTACCACTGCCGGGGTCACCACCCCAGGGAATCCATGCGACAGTTTCCTACTACGCTCGGACTTCGCTGGCGTTGCCTGCGATCCATCGAAGCCGCTAGGCAAGGAATCCGGGAACGGGAATTGTTTGGTAAGTTGCAGACCGAAGCAAATCGGCACACGAGCCGCTCACAGGGCCAATACGCCCAACATGTGCGCAGTCTCCTGCAAGAGCAGAACGGGAAACTCGCCGCGGCAGGGTCAAGGCTCGCCGCGGGGCGCGAGTAAGCCTACAAAGGGACACTGTCCTTGGCCTGGCGGATTTTAGCCAATGCTAGTGGTAAGAGTGCTTCCGATCGGGGCTCCGGCATGGCAATGCCGCCCAAGGCGCCATGCCTGAAGGAGTTCCAGTGCCAGTTTAAACTCGGTGTGGCTCAGTTTATACAGTTCATGTAACGGGAAGTCTTCCTGCTTCTCAAGGCAATCCATGAGGCGGACCATGATCCGTTGGGACGCGGCATCCTGCTTGATAGAGGGTTCTTTCCTGATCTTTTCTACGACGTACATGGGGACCTCCAATTTCGATAGTACCTACGGTTTCATGCGCATCAATCACCAGCGACAGGACGGGTACGACTTTGGTAGTGTATCAGCGCGGGTACACGCCAATCATTACAGTTTGATTTCCGTGATGTTTCGCAGGGATGATGCAACCAGTCGATAGTAGCGGCCCCGTAATATCATCATCATGAAGGGCAGGTATAGTTGGCCGCCTCATCCAATCCCCACCCCGCCATGAACGTCACTTCCTCAGGTTGGCCATGGGCCTGGGTGCTGACCATGCCGGCGGCAATTATCCTGTCCGGATCGCTTTACTGGGTATTCAGCAAGCTGTTCTGATTTATTGAACAGCGGGCTTTTGCGCCCCGCGGCGCGAGTTCAAGGGCTCGCGCCGCCTGTCGTCAACACCAAGTCACGTCCCAAAAAAACAGGGGTAGTTATGAGCCTAGACAAGCGACGCCGTGAATATGAGCGGCGCATGCGCGCCGTGATGCTGGACAGTTTCGACGAAGAACTGGAAATGGAGGTCGACGATGACCGCATGAATGCGATCATCCAGGAGGCCACGATTCCCTCGTCGGAAAGCCTGGACGTGGACCGTCATTTCTATTTCAAGGAGCTGTTTCGGCTCCAAGGCGAGCTGGTCAAGCTGCAGGATTGGGTGGTGCACAAGAAACTGAAGGTGGTCGTGCTGTTCGAGGGCCGGGATGCGGCGGGCAAGGGTGGCGTCATCAAACGCATCACCCAGCGCCTCAACCCCCGTGTTTGCCGAGTCGCGGCGCTGCCGGCGCCCAGCGAGCGGGAACGAACCCAGTGGTATTTTCAGCGTTATGTGTCCCATCTACCGGCCGGCGGCGAGATCGTGCTCTTTGACCGCAGCTGGTATAACCGGGCCGGCGTGGAAAAGGTCATGGGCTTTTGTTCGGAGGACGAGTACGAGGAGTTCTTCCGCACAGTACCGGAATTCGAAAAGATGCTCATTCGCTCCGGCATTATTCTCATCAAGTACTGGTTTTCCATTACGGACGACGAGCAACATTTGCGCTTCATGATGCGCATCCACGACCCGCTTAAGCAGTGGAAGCTGAGTCCAATGGACATGGAGTCCCGTCGCCTCTGGGAGGATTACACCAAGGCCAAGGAAACCATGCTGGAGCGCACCCATATTCCCGACGCACCCTGGTGGATCGTGGAGGCGGTGGACAAGAAAAAGGCCCGCCTCAACTGCATCCACCACTTGTTGAGCCAGGTACCCTACGAAGAAGTCGAGCGGGAAAGCGTATCGCTGCCGGAGCGTGTCCATAACCCGGATTACCTGAGACAGCCGGTACCCAAGGAAATGTTTGTGCCGGCGGTGTATTGAGCGCCATGTCCGAATCCGCCCAATCGCCGGCCGGCGTGCCCCGCAAGGTGGTGGATCATTCCTACGGGGCCGATCCGAGCGGACTTGTCTGTGGCTTCGCATTCGGGCCGGAACAGGAGGTCCGTCTGCTGGACTCCGCTTCGGCCCTGGCCTGGCTGAGCACTGATCGGGCAGAATCCAGCCAGGAATTCGTCTGGCTGCACTTCACGCTCAGCAACGTCAATTCCGAGAAGTGGTTGCAGACCCACCTGTCCCTGCCTGATCACTACTTTGAAACCCTGCGGGAAGGAACCGGCTCCACGCGGATCGAGCAGGTCGATGATGCCCTGATCGCTGTGATCAACGACGTGATCTATGAGTTCTCCTATGAGGCGCCGCAGATCGCCACTTTGTGGATGTGCGTCAAGCAGAACGTGGTCGTCAGCACCCGCGCCCACCCCCTGCGCAGCGTGGACCGCCTGCGCATTGCGGTCAAGGCAGGGGAGCAATTCCCGTCACCAGTATCCCTGCTGGCCCATTTGCTGCGCGATCAGGCGGATGTCCTTCAGCACATAGGGCGGGACGCCGGGGTGCGCGTGGACGGTATCGAAGACGACCTGCTAGCCGGACGGATGGAGGTGAAACGCAGTGCCCTCGGTTCTCTCCGTCGGGTCTTCGTCCGCCTGCGGCGACTCCTGGCGCCGGAACCGGGGGCCATGTTTCGCTTGCTGAACCGCCCGCCGGCCTGGTTCGACGAGGAATACGTGCAGGAACTTCGGGCCGCCACGGAAGAATTCTCCGCCGTCTTGAACGACCTTTCGGCGCTGCAGGAACGAACCAAATTGTTGCAGGAAGAAATCACTGCCCACACCACGGAACAGACCAACCGCAGTGTCTTTCTGCTCACCATCGTCACGGTCCTGGCCTTGCCCATCAACATCATTGCCGGACTGCTGGGATGAATATCGGCGGTGTGCCCCTGGCGCAGAATCCCGAGGGTTTCTGGATAATCATTGGCATCGTCGCATCCTTCACCTGCGTGGCCGGATGGTATGCCATTTACAAACAACGGGATTGAAGCCCAATCCCGCTTCGCAAACCCGGGCCTGGGGCGTCGTCCAGACGGCCCAAAACCTTACTCGTGGAATTGCAGGGAATCATTGATGACTGACGTACTTGATTACAGGATCCTTCGGGCGGAAATCCATTCAACGGACGACCGGAAGGGCGCCATGGAAACCGCCATCACAAAGCTGGAAAGACAGGTGCAGACCTTGCTCGCTGACGGTTGGGAGCCCCTTGGCGGTGTCTGCGCCGAGCATATCCTGGCCATGCACATTTACGCCTATTCCCAGGCAATGGTCCTGAGGAAGCTTTCAAACGTGCTCTGACGCATGCCCTTTCCGCCAACTCGCGCCAGTTCATGGCCTGGGCCACGGCACAAACACCATTTCGGCGCGCTGGGTGGCGAAATTCCTTGTGGACATTGAATTCGACTGACCGGGTTTACACGTCGGGCAGTTCCGAAAGAAACGAATATGGAATCCTTCAACAATATCAATCTGATCTCCCTGGCCGATACCGCTGTCAGCCTGACGGCGGCCTTCATCCTTGGCGGGTTGATCGGCTTCGAGCGCCAGTACCGGCAGCGTACGGCGGGTCTCCGCACCAACGTACTGGTGGCCGTGGGCGCAGCCATCTTTGTGGATATGGGTAACCGGCTGTCTGGCCACGAAGGGGCGGTGCATGTGGTGGCCTATGTGGTGTCCGGTATCGGCTTCCTCGGTGCCGGTGCCATCATGCGAGAGGAAGGCAATGTTCGTGGACTCAACACCGCCGCCACCCTGTGGGGATCGGCGGCGGTCGGCGCCTGCGCTGGCGCGGACCTCATCCTCGAGGCGCTGCTTGCCACGGCCTTTGTCCTGGCGTCCAACACCTTGCTCAGGCCCATCGTGAACCGCATCAACCGCCAGCCGCTGAACGTCACCTCGTCGGAAGTGACGAACACCGTATACGTGATTGCGGCCCGCAGCCATCGCAAACAGGCGCTGGCGCTCTTGGAATCGATGCTGGAGACGGCCCACTATCCGACCAACGATTTGTCTGTACATGCATTTGGCAATAGCGAGGTCGAGATTGAAGCAACCCTGCTGTCCACTTCGGTGGATGGCGAGGATCTGGACAAGTTGGTGGAACGTCTGGCCATCGAAGCCTACATCAGCCAAGCCTTCTGGTCGCCCAGCACAACCGAGTAAGGACGAGCCATGTTGCAAACAGAAGATTCGCAAGAGCCCGGGCCATGGAACGGGAAGCCGCAGCAAAGCGCAGTACGCTCATTAGCGTGGTGGTGAATGTGCTGCTCACAGTGTCCCAGATCGCGGTGGGTATTCTCGCCCGCTCCCAGGGCCTTATCGCCGATGGCATCCATTCAGCCTCGGACCTGGTGGCGGATTTCGTCGTGCTCTTTGCCAACCACCACAGCGGTAAAGCGCCGGACAAAGACCATCATTACGGCCACCAGCGTTACGAGACGGCGGCCTCCCTTGTCCTGGGCGGACTGTTGCTGGCGGTGGGGCTCGGCATGTTGTGGGCCGCTGCGGGAAAACTCCAGCACCCGGAAAGCATCCCCGTGGTGCACACCGTGGCGCTATGGGTGGCGCTGGGCGCCCTGGTGGCCAAGGAGTTGTTGTTTCGTTACATGCTGGCGGTGGCCCAGAGGGTGCGCTCAAGCATGCTGGTGGCCAATGCCTGGCATGCCCGTTCGGATGCCGCATCGTCCCTGGTGGTGGCCCTGGGTATCACCGGCAATCTGCTGGGATATCCGCTGCTTGATCCCATCGCCGCCCTCATCGTTGGCTTCATGGTGAGCCGGATGGGCTGGACCTTCGCCTGGGATGCCTTGCACGATCTTATGGACCGGGCTGTGGCGGAGGAGGATGTGGCGCGCATCCAGGCAATCCTGGCCGAGACACCGGGGGTGTTGGGCCTGCATGACTTGCGTACCCGCAAGATGGGGGATCTCATGGTGGTGGACGTGCATCTGGACGTCGATGAAACCCAGAGCGTGAAGGCGGGTCACGATATAGCCGTGGCCGCCCGGCAGCGCGTCATGGATGCCTTGCCGGTGCTGAATGTCATGACCCACATCGACCCCGTCGCGCGGGCGACCTAGATCAAGGGAGGATTCATTTCGGGACAAGGGGCCGTACAAGGCAGGCCAAAAGCTGCGTCGGAGTGGATCAGGTCTCGCTGCCGGTTTCCGGGTGGTCACGACCCAGCGGACAATGGAAACTGCCATCGTCCTTGAGGGTGCAAATCCAGCGGTCAGTGCATTTGTGGGTTCCACAGCACAGACCTTGTAAGCGGAGCAGTTCCAGGGGGTCATGCCTGTCCGCAGCGACAATGGAAGATGCCCAGTCTTTCAGGATTTTTGCCAGTAAATGTTGTTCGGGAGGTATCTGCCTTGTCCGACAGGCTACCTCGGCCCTGCGGATGTATTCCTTGAGATTGTCTTCCATGCATGCCTCCAATGCAGAGCACCTTGTTGGTGCATGGAAAGCTACCACCTTCATCGTATTGCTCTGTGAATGTTTTGTTGCAAGTCTCTTGCTTGGACCGTCTTTCCGTTGCCTGAAAACTAAAATAATTCGACGGCATTGCCTCGGTCAGGGATCAGGATGGCCATGATCTCGTCGGTCTTGAGAGAAAACTCCTGACCATTCTCATGGAAGACGTCGAACATCTTGCCCACGATTTTTCCCATGAGCGAACTGATCCGGTGCTCCTGGTCTGCCACCAGGTCCATGGCCTGGTACTCGGTCTCCACATGATTGATAAAGTCATGCAGGAGGACTTGAATGCTTGTTTGATAGTTGAGCTGCAACTCCTTGAGCTCTACAAGGCAATCATGGGCCTTGGCGGACTCACCCATGATGTCTTCCTTCTCGTGGAGGGCGGAAAACTGCTTGCCAATGTAATCCACCAAGGCCTGGGCACCGTCGCAAAGGATGACAAGATTGTCCCTGATCCTGCCGCATTGCTCCTCATCTTCGGGCATGTTCATAATGACGATGGAGAGGTTGTCAAAGTTGACCGCCATCCGTTTCTTGAACTGGACGATTCTTCCCATTTTCAGGACATGATTCATTACCGAAATTTCCATCGGTGTGGCCTCTCCCCGGGTGGCGTGAGTCAGGGTCAGAAACTCATGGCGAATCTGCACGCAACAGTGCAAGCCAAACTCGGCCACCGTTTCAGTGATTTTGCTGGTCAGGGAGTGGAAATCATTGCACTTCAGAATATCTTTCATGAACTTGAGCAACATTGCGCTCTCGCCCATGGCGGACAGCAGCGTGTGTGTAAGCGCCTTTTCCTGGGCGCGTTCCAGCAACAGACGCTTTCTTTCTGTTCCCACCTCGATGGCGAGATCAACCTTCCTGGCGAGAACCCGGTCGTTGAAGGGCTTTGTGACATAGTCGTCGCCACCAGAGTCGAAGGCCTGCAGTAGGGCCTCGACCTGGTCGCTACCTGAGACGAAAATGATGGGTACGTTGGATTGTTCTCGAATCCTTCGGCAGGTTTCATACCCGTCTATGCCAGGCAGGTCCGCTTCAATCAGAATCAGGTCTGGCTTGGCCGTCCCCAGCAGACTCAAGGCCTCAGGTCCGGATTCGGCGACCGTGACTTCGTACTTGGATGACAAAAGCCTTGAAAGGCAGGTGTGCGCAAATTGGTCATCGTCGACGACTAGGACAGAGGGGCGAGGGGGCTTGCAGGTTTGTGCCGGGGGTGTGGTCATTTTCGATCTCGGGAGAGGCCTCCTGCTCCACAGGGGCGGCCACGTAGAGGGGCTGCGACAAGCGAATTCAAGGCGATTGAGTTGAAAAGACCTTATAACGGGTGTGAGTTTCAATCGTGTGGCAGTCTTGGGACTGGCGTATTTGGGTACGGTAGCCAGACACGCGCGTATTTCTCCCGTAGCCCTTGATCGGTCGGAGGTAGTTGAGGGCTAATCAAGTATGGTTTGATGTTGCAACGCAGCAAGCGTTCACATTCCTGCAACGGACGGCCCCTAAGCTTGGTTTGTTCGGGAGGAAAGCCTGCCTGACACCCCACGTGTTACGCCTGTCTGGTTTTTCGGCCAGATTCCTGTGCTTCGTGGCTGCAGCCCGGCATCAAGTATCGGGCCGCCTTTTCCCTCCTAGCCTCTGTTTTATTTCGGGGGCAAAGCCAAAAGGAATGGCCCATGAATGCGTTGTCGTCTGCCGTTACCAACCCCTCCGCCAGGGTGTCAGCTCTAGCCCACACCACCGCCGACATCCTGCGGGAAGCGCCCTGTGTCGGCCCTGCCAGCGTTAATCGGGAGGTCTTCGCTGTTTTCGAGGCCAAGCCTGACATGCAGGGCCTGCCCGTAGTGGAGGCGGGGCGGCCCATCGGCCTCATCAATCGCAACATCTTCATGCAGAGTCTGGCGCGGCCCTTCCACCGCGAGATTTACCTGAACAAGAGCTGCATCGCCTTTATGGACAAGGACCCACTGGTGGTGGAGGCTGCCACCGGCATTCCGGAACTTTCCTTTGCCGTCCTGGCGGGTGGCCAGAAAACCCTGGCGGATGGCTTCATCATCAGTCGCCAGGGGCAATATGTGGGGGTGGGCCAGGCCAGTGATGTGCTGGGGGCTGTGGCGGCTCTACAGGCCGAAAAGAATCGGCAGGTCATGGAGTCCATCGATTACGCCAGTGTGATCCAGAAATCTCTCTCCCGTTCTTCACGTGAGGGCTTGCGCATGGCCCTGCCGGACCACTTCCTCATATGGGAGCCGCGGGACGTGGTGAGCGGCGACTTCTACCTGTTCCAGGAATTTCCGGACGGCTGGCTGTTGTCCCTCTTTGATTGCACGGGGCATGGTGTGCCCGGTGCCTTCATGACCCTCATCATGTCCTCCTTTCTACAGGGGGCCATCGGCGAAGGTCGGCATCGGGATCCTGCAGCCCTGTTGACGGACATGAACCGCCGCGTCAAGACCGCCATGGGCCAAGTCGACCACAGCCACGCCGAGGCCCCGGACGATGGCGACCACCGGTCCGATGACGGCATGGATGCGGCCTTCTGCTGGTTTGATACGGCCAGCCGCCGCCTCACCTATGCCGGTGCCCACCAACCCTTGTTCCTGCTGTTCCCGGAAAAGGACGAAGTGCTCACCCTGGATGGGGATCGTATGGGCGTAGGCTACTCCACCACCCCCATGGAGGAGGCCTGGCAGAACCACGAGATTGAGCTGCCGCCCGGCACTCATCTGTACCTGTTCACCGACGGCTTTCTGGATCAACTGGGCGGAGAGCGTTGTATCGCCTTCGGCAAGAAGCGCCTGCGCGCCGCCCTGGTGGAACACCGGGGTCTGCTCATGTCGGAACAACGGGCCGTCCTGCTGGAACGCTTGCATGACTACCAGGGCATCGAAGTCCGCCGCGATGACGTCAGCGCCATCGGCATCCGCCTCTAACAGAAAGACGCCCCAATGAATCTCGGACTATTCAACAACTTCTGCTCCCAGGCAGCCCAAAGCGGCATCCTCTTCTATTACACGGGAGAATTCTCACAGAACGTCATCAAGGTCATGGGAGAAACTGTGCAGCAGCGCATGGATGCCATTGGTGCCAACGGGCCGGCTCGGCGCAAGGTTTTCTCTGCCTTCGTCGAGATGGCCCAGAACATCCTGCATTACGCCGACACTACGCCGGGGGACGGGGCCACTATCGGTGCTCTAGCTGTCGGCCGCACCGACGACAAGTATTTCGTGGTCTGCGGCAACCCGGTACGCCTGGAACATGTGGCACGTATCCGGGAAAAGCTTGACCCCCTGCGTAGCATGACCTTGGAAGAGATCAAGGCCGCCTATCGCCAGCAACTCAGAAACGACGAGCACGACCAGGATGTCGTCAGCAAGGGCGCCGGCTTGGGCTTCCTGACCCTGGCCCGGGAATCGTCCGAGCCCATCGAATATCAAATTGTTCATCGTTCCGGCGACGACACGTATGCGGAGTTCTATCTCCGCGCGGCCATTTAGGAGAGCCCTCATGGAAAACTTGCGCATTGCTCCAACCAACGAAAGCCCTGAAATCTTTTTCGATTATGCCACTCACCGCTTGGCCATTCGCGGCGAGTCCTACCCGGAAAACGCAATGAGCTTCTACGCCCCAGTGCGGGCAAGCCTGGCGGACTACCTGGCCGTGCCTGCGCCGGGGAAGGCCGTTGAAGTGACATGTTCCTTGCGCTACTTCAACAGCTCCAGCACCAAGCTCCTGCGTGCGTTGGTGTCCATGCTGAATGCCGTCACCGCGACCCGGCCCGTGATATTGCGATGGTTTCACGACGCAGAGGACGACATGATGATGGAGTTCGGCATGGACCTGAGGGACGAATTCCGTAGTATGGATGTGCAGGTTCTCGCCATTGGATGACCCTGAGGGCGCCGATGCCGGAAGTTAGACCCATCGGGATCTGCGCCAACCACTTCACTGACACGCCGTAACTGCCCGAGTTGCTTACCCGTACCCCTCGCTTGTCCGTTCCTGTTGGTCGGACAGTGAGAAGCATTGCGGCTTTCGTCAATAACGGCGCTGATTGATGTGGAGGGTGTTGCCGGGAAGACTCTTGGCTTTCTTCTTGGCCTCGGCAGACACCGTGATAAGTTCATGGCGATTTCTGAACCTGCCAGGTTCGGCCTCCACGGCACCGATGGACATAGCGGTCAGAGCGTGGAATTCCTTCTCGCCCTTACGGTTCTCTGTCTCGTAGCCCCGCCGTGCCAGATCCTCAGCGTGAAAGAACGCTCTGATGCCAACCTCAAAGTACTTCAAGGCCCGCGTGCAACGCTGCTCCCAATCCGCACTGGCAAATAGCACTACAAAATCATCGCCCCCCACGTGCCCCACGAAGTCCATAACTGGATCGGCAATGTCCGCCAAAATACGGCCTGTGAGTGCGATCACCTCATCTCCTTTCGCAAACCCGTAAACATCGTTGAAGGGTTTGAAATGGTCCAGATCAACATAGGCGAGGCAGAACCAAGCATTCCGGGCCAGGCGCTTGTCAATCTCATCGTGGATGGGGACGTTGCCGGGTAGCCCGGTAAGAGGGTTGGCATGGCGCGCTGCGCCTATCTGCATGTCGGTAATGACCCGCAACAGGTCTTGCGTCGTTCCAATACCGAGATAACGTCCCCCGTCCGTGACGATGAATCCGTTCAACAGTTGCCAGGCGCTGACGCTGGACAGCAGTGACCCTAGATCCTGAACAGAGGTGTTTTTGTCCACAATGACCGGGTCCGTCACCATGAACTCGGTACAAGGCTTGCGACCGTAAATTTCATGGAAGTAGCTACGGGAAAAACGGTCCGTGAGCTGGAGCCGGTTGATGATGCCGATGGGGCGTTGTTCTCGATCGACCACCGGCAGCACCATGAGGTCCTCATTACTGTTGAAGAGTGCCAGGGTGTTTTCGTTGGACGTATTGGGGGAGATGGGCGTAACCCGCCGTAGCAGCATGCGCTCAATGTCCGTGCTTGTTTCCCCGCGCGGTGATCGAGGGGTATGAGCTAGCTCCTCGACGAGATGGGGCAAAGGAGCACTTGGTGGCGCCATTGGGGGCAAGTTCGGAAAGGGGTAGTTTGCGAAGCTGGTGGAGGATTGGTGAAATTGCTACGGCAATATGTTGCCAGGCTGCGAAGCAGTCTCCTCTAAGCTCTCCGCAGGAAGTCTTTCGGTAATCCTGCACATGGCCACCTCGTAGGAGTCGGCCCGGACTAGCGACAATCTTTCCGTAGAGAGCTTATCTCCACGGAGGACGCAACACCACTTTTTCATTTTGAAGGTCGAATGTTGCAAAGATATTGCGGCCTGGGCGTTGCCAGCTTCATGGTCGTCAGCCTACCCGGTTGCCGGTTGCCGGTTGGCTGTAAGTCCGGGAGTGCCGGCAAAGCCTACCTGCGCCCGTTACGGTTTCGTATGCCCCAGGGTGAGTTGGGAGGGAACTCAGTGCCAAAAATATTGTTCTGAAGGAACAATAAATAGCCCAAAAAACGACATATACTGTTTATATTGTTTTTAAATAGATGCACCATCATCCGAAGTGTGAGGTCACCATGAGCAGCCGACAATACCCCCAGCCCGTCAACTCGATTGGTAGCGGTTTGGTACTCCCCTTCCGTCGGCCAGGCGGTGACCATCCATTCCGTGCATATTGCTGCGATCCAGAAGCGGCGCGCGCTGACTGTTTTGAGGTTCAGGTTTCCGCTGCAGACATGGCCGTTGTCACCTCAATTCGGCGTGCATGCCTTGAGCGGGGGCTAGATGTGAGCGTCAGTACAGTCCTTAGCGCCAGCCTACATGGTCTGGAGAGTACGCCGCCAGAAATTGTCGCGGAATACATCACGGAGAACCTTTTCACCGCTGGCGACTCTTAAGCAGGAATTGCTCCCGAGTTGGAAAAACCTCACGTGAGTCACTGCAACAAAAATTCGTTTCGACCCATGGACTGCCGCAACCTGTGGACTCCGGATCGTCAGCAATGTGAGGAACTGCGGACACCCAGATCGGATTATTCGGGAGGACCTGGATGACCGGACTGGCCGATGAACTGCCTTTGACCAAGCTGCCTTGTGGGGCAGCAATGGGAACCTGACCTGTCATTGATCGCCCAGACGCCAGAACGAGGCCGCACGCAAGTTGGCTAAATGGATCGGGTGCGGCCAGAAGTTTTCGGGGTCAGATTTCGGTCTGTTCCGAAATTTCCAGGGCGTCATCAACCTCTATCCCAAGGTATCGGACTGTGCTCTCCAGCTTGGAATGGCCGAGCAGTAGCTGGACCGCCCTCAGGTTCTTTGTTCGCTTGTAGATCAGCGTCGCCTTTGTCCTCCGCATCGTATGCGTGCCATAGACCGAGGTGTCGAGCCCGGCCGCGGCGACCCAGTGATGCACGATCCTGGCATACTGACGAGTCGAGACATGGGGCGAACTCGTAAGTCGGCTGGGGAACAGGTACTGGTCTAACTTCAGATGGGCCAGCGATATCCAGGCAGCAACGGCTGACCTGGTGGGCTCGGTCAATTCAAACTGGACTGGCCGCTGCGTCTTTCGCTGCACGACCATTGCTCGGGCCATGATCTGATTGCCATGCGTGACGTCACGTACCCTTAGATTGACCAGGTCGCAGCCGCGCAACTTGCTGTCGATTGCGAGATTGAACATGGCCAGCTCCCTGACCTTATGGCTGTTCTGCAGATTGATTCGGATGGCCCAGATGTCCTTGGGCTTGAGTGGCGGCTTCTGGCCGACCAGCTTGCCTTTGTTCCAGGGTTCCCGGTGCTGAGCGGTTTCCATGACAGACTCCTTCGTTATTGATCGGAGCCTAATTGTTCTCCTAGATGACGAAGGTCTGCTTACGGCTCGTGGCCGGTAAAGTGGACCCCAGAGTCAACACAGAAATGCAGTTAATTTAAGCTTGGTATTCCACCTCAGTTGCAGCTGGACGGCGCTGCCCCGTTGTTGCCTTTGCCACCGTCACCGTTACGCTGTAACCGCCCCGGTATCCCGCCTTCTCCTTGCAAGCCTGCGGCCGTCACGCAGTGTTGCCGGGGCGATTTGAGGCCGCAGCCGGGCGTCTTTTGC
>JAYTVW010000033.1:0-9053 GCA_043743785.1 Rhodocyclales bacterium
CGATGCCTCCCGTTGGTTGATTGAGCACCTGCTGGAGGCGGAGAGCACGGACCGGGTCATGCGCTCCATCAGCTACCAGATGAAAGCGGCGCGCTTCCCACTGCATCGGGACTTGGCCGGCTTCGACTTTGGACAGTCCTGTGTGGACCGACGTCTGATCACCGAACTGGCGGATCTTAGCTTCACCGAAGCGGCGCACAACGTGGTGTTCATCGGCGGGCCGGGCACCGGCAAGACCCATCTGGCCACGGCGCTCGGGGTGTCGGGCATTGCCCGGCATGGGCGGCGCGTGCGCTATTACGCCACCGTGGACCTGGTGAATGCCCTGGAGCAAGAGAAGGCCGCCGGCAAGGCGGGCCGGCTGGCACAGAGCCTCTTGAATGTGGATTTGGTCATTCTGGACGAGCTGGGCTATCTGCCCTTCAGCCAGGCCGGCGGGGCCTTGCTCTTCCATCTGCTATCGAAGCTCTACGAGCACACCAGCGTGATGATCACCACCAATCTGACCTTCGGTGAATGGTCGAGTGTGTTCGTAGACGCCAAGATGACAACGGCGCTGCTTGACCGCCTCACCCACCACTGCCATATCGTCGAGACTGGCAACGAGTCCTGGCGATTCCGGCACAGCAGTACCGAAGCCAAGTCGCGCATCAAATCTCGGGAGCAGAACCGCCGAACGTCACCGGAAGCCTCGGCTCCTGAGGCGCAACCCTGACGGACGGGGCGCCGCGCAGCTGCGCGGTGAACCGCCGGGGCCGCACCCTGAACGGGTGCGGGCCGGTTCGCCGGGCATGAACCCACCCGGCTGCGGCCTCAAATCGCCCCGGCCACTTCGACAATCCGCTGCACAGCTTGCAGGAAAGGAACCTTACAACACGCGATAATCCATTACACTTATCCACAGCCGCGCCAATGACACGCGGCTAATGTCCCTGGTCAGAGTTCAACCGAAACACCTGCTCAAAATTCAACCGGCGCGAACATTGCGATCAATCGGACGAAAAGGAATCATGGCAGATGGCGGACGGCGGTTCTCTCGATGGCCTGCATTATCTCATTCGGCGCAAAAAGTCCGACGGGCTGCTAGCATGCCGTAAGACCTATGGACTACTGGGCGGTCTGAACGTGAAGGCAAGCGTAGAATTGATCGCCTTGGCGTCGCCAACGGGTGTACGTTTAAACGATGGAGGCGACCAGCCCCGAAGGGCGTCATCGCACACTAAACTTTAGGGAATCGGGCAGTTGGAGAACCAAGCATCTCTGTCATCGAAATTCGGCTTCAGCCACAACGGCCCCCATGCTGCGCGCACCATGATGCTGGAGGAGGTTTCCGTCCTGCTCGCCCGCCTGCCCGAGGCGGCGTCTCTTTCAGAATACCGTGCCGAAATCATCGAGTACAACCTTCTTGGCAAGCCCACCCAAAAGTCCCGCGAACTGAGTTTCCGCTATCTGAAGGAGCTCTACGGACTGGATTCCGGCATCCCGCTCTTCCGGGTATTCAGCAGGTTGTGGGCCCAGGACGAACTCGCACGGCCGGTGCTGGCACTGACGCTGTCCCTCGCCCGCGACCCACTACTACGCCTTTCCCGAGCCTTCATCCTGGGCAAGCAACTCGGGGAGGCCGTTGTGCGGGAAAACACCGAAGCTTTTCTGGCGCAGGGTAACCCTGACCGCTTCAGCCCTGCCTCACTTCGGTCGCTTGCTCAGAACATCAACGGTACCTGGACCCTGGCAGGCTACCTGCAGGGGCACGTTCGCAAGGTCAGAGCCATTCCCCGTATTACTCCGAGCAACGTGAGCCTGGCCCTGTTCCTGGGCTACCTGGAGAGGCTGTCCGGTCAGCGGCTGTTTTCGTCCGAATGGATGAATCTGCTGTGTGTGTCCCAGGATGAACTGGAGGCCCTGGCGGTCGCCGCGTCGAACCGCGGACAAATCGTGTTCATGAACGCTGGAGGGGTCAAGGAAGTACGCTTCCCCGGCTTTCTTACAGCCGAAGAGGAAAAATGGCTTCATGAGTAAGCTCGCGAAACTCGTCAATACATACCGCCGGCACCTCTCGGTGCCCTGGCAATCCGGCCTTGCCGCCATCCAGCGGGTCATTTTCGCCGTGTATGACAAGACGGATGAGCTGCGCCTGCGCGCCAATGTTGAGGAATTCGCGCTGGTGACCAAGGAGGCGGGCAAACGCTGGCTGCTCATCGACCTGACCGATGCCTTTCCGCGATGGATGGCAGCCATGGAATATCGGGATGCCTATTTCGAATGTCCTGAGGACCTGGCCGGCTATCAGACCGGAGAACTCATTGAGTTTGTCGCCGACCTCGTGGCGCGTTTGAAGGCCCAAATCTCTGCTGAAGCGAATGCCGAAACGGTGGTCGCGCTGATGGGGGCGGGCAGCCTTTTCGGCGTGGCGAGGGTGTCCTCCGTCGTTGAAGGCATCAAGGAGACCGTACCCGGACGCCTGCTGGTCTTCTTCCCGGGGGAACATCACCCTGAAAGCCACACCTACCGACTGCTGGACGCCCGTGACGGCTGGAACTATCTCGCCGTCCCATTGCTGGCCACCGAATAACTAAGAAACATGGTTGCAAGGACAAATGTGATGCTGAATCGGGACATCTACCTGAAAGCCCCCCAGGAAAACCGCCTAGTGAACAACGGCGTGGCCGAAGTGTCGGAGGACCATTCCGAGGCCGCCCAGAGCGTGCTGCGCTACGAACTCGAGACCTTCGTCTGTGACGGCCAGTATGAGAAGGGCCTTGCCCTCATCCTTGAGAAATTCCTACTGAATCTCGGCAACCGCTCAGAGCAACCCGGGGTGTGGATTTCCGGCTTTTTCGGTAGCGGCAAGTCACATCTGGCAAAGATGCTGCGCACCCTGTGGACGGACTACGGCTTCAGCGATGGGGCTTCCGCCCGCAGTCTCGCCAAATTGCCTTCCGGTGTATCGGATGCCTTGAAGGAGCTCTCCACTCAGGGCAGGCGCCTTGGCGGACTACAGGCGGCCGCCGGCAAGCTGGGGGCCGGAGCAGGCGACAACGTGCGCCTCGCTCTGCTCGGTATCGTCTTCAAGTCGAGGGACCTTCCCGAGCAATACTCCCAGGCGCAGTTCGTCCTCTGGCTCAAGCGTGAGGACATCCTCGGGGCGGTGGAGTCGGAATTGGTTGCGGCCGGACGCTCACTGGCTCAGGAGCTACCTCACATGTATGTGTCTGGCTATCTAGCCAAGGCCGTTCTGAAGGCGCGCCCTGGATTCGCGGAAAGTGAGCTGGCAGCGCGTCAGTTCATCAAGGCACAGTTCCCGCAGGTCACCGACATCACCAACGACCAAATGGTCGCGGCTATCACCGAGGCCTTGTCCACAAACGGCACATTCCCGCTGACCCTGGTGGTGCTCGACGAGGTCCAGCAGTACATCGGTTCGGACGCGCAGAAGGCCTACATGGTGCAGGAGGTGACCGAGTCTCTCTCCAAGCATTTCAGCGGGCAGTTGCTTTTCGTCGGCACGGGCCAGTCGGCGCTGTCCGGCATGCCTAACCTGCAACGCCTGATGGGCCGGTTCCCCGTGCAGGTGATGCTCGGGGACTGGGACGTGGAGAACGTCACCCGTCAAATCATTCTCGCGAAGAAGCCCTCGGCGCAACCGGAGGTTGCTCAGGTCCTGCATTCAAATCTGGGCGAGATTTCCCGTCACCTGCGCGGCACCAAGCTAGAACACGTCACTGACGACGAGGCCATGCTGGCGGCCGACTACCCCATCCTGCCGGTGCGTCGGCGCTTCTGGGAAAGAGTGCTCCGCACCATCGACACCACGGGCACGGTTTCTCAACTGCGTAGCCAATTGCGGGTTGTGCATGATGCGGTGCTGGCAACGGCGGACGTGCCCCTGGGCCATGTGGTCTCAGCTGATTTCCTCTACGACGAGATAGCCGCCAGTCTGGTTTCCACGGCCCAGTTACCGAAGGAGGTGTTCGAGAACGTTCAGCGCTTTGCCGCCGGGGATGCCGGCAGTCAGTTGAAGGCCCGGGTGCTGAAGCTGATTTACCTCATCAACAAGTTGCCGGCGGATGCCGCGCTCGACATCGGCTTGAAGGCCACGGATGACGCTTTGGCGGACCTTCTTGTGACCGACCTCGCCGGCGGTTCCAGTGACCTCCGCAAGGCCTTGCCCGCTCTCCTGGACGAGTTGCAAAATAAGGACCGCCTGGTCATGGCCCTGCAAGGGGCCAGTGGTGTTGAATACCGTCTGCAGACCCGAGAATCCAGTGCTTGGTATGACGAATACCGGGCGCAGGAAGCCGAACTCAAGGCCGCCGCCAATGTTGTCGAGGTGCAGCGGGCCAACCTCATCAAGGAACGCTTCCGCTCCATCCTCACCAAGGTGCGGGTGGCGCAGGGCAAGTCCAATGAGATGCGCACCCTCACGGCGACGTTCGACGAGACCCTGCCCAAGGACCACGAAAAGGCGCTCTACCTGTGGATTCAGGACGGCTGGCAGAACGAGGAGAAGTCGATTCTGGCCGAGGCCCGCGCCAAGGGAGCTGAAAACCCCACCTTGTTCGCCTTCCTGCCGGCCCAGAGCAAGACCGACATTGCCAATGCTATCGTTGCCCTGCAGGCGGCCAAGGGCACCCTGCTGAAGAAGGGCACCCCGTCCACCGAGGAAGGGCGGGACGCCCAGCGCTCAATGGAGAGTCGGCAGCGCAATGCCGACAAGGAGCTCGGTGATTTGCTCGGGAAGCTCTTCACCGGGGTTCGGGTGTTTCAGGCGGGCGGGCAGGAAGTCACCGAGGGCAATACCCTGGAAGACCGCCTCAACCGAGCCGCAAAGAGTTCGGCCATTCGCCTCTACCGGGACTTCGATATTGCCGACCACGACAAGTGGGGCAAGGTGGTGGAGGAGGCCAGGAAAGGCAACCCCGAGGCGCTCAAGGCGGTGGACCACGTTCAGGAAGCAGACAAGCATCCGGTTTGCCAGAAACTCCTCAGCTTCATCGGCCTTAACAAGAAGGGCGGCGACATTCGGGAAAACTTCGAACGCCCTCCCTATGGCTGGCCGCGGGACACCATCGATGGCGCCCTGTTCACGCTCCTGGCTGCGGGCCATGTAAAAGCGAGCGATGCGGCGGGCAAGGCGGTGGATGCCAAGAGTCTGGACCGCAACAAGCTCACGCAGGCCAGTTTCCAGCGGGAGTCCATCACTATCACACCGATTCAGCTCATCAAGATTCGGCAGCTGTTCAGTGCGGTAGGTGTGCACTGCCAGCCGAAGGATGAACTGACCAAAGCCCCCCAGCTCATCGTCAAGCTCCGAGCCCTTGCCAGTGCGGCGGGCGGCTTGGCGCCGGCCCCCGCGGTTCCCAAACTTGCCGCAGTGGAGGCTCTTGAGGCCCAGTCCGGCAATGCTCTGTTGCTGGAGCTCTTCAACCGCAGTGAGGAACTGACTGCTCTGGCGAAAGAGTGGGAGAAGACGTCGGCGGCCATACAAAAGCGCTTGCCTGTGTGGCATCAGCTCTCTGGCCTTCTGGCGCATGCTTCCGAATTGGGCCCCTATACCACGCTGAAATCCGAAGTTGACGCGATTGCGGCCCAGCGCTGTCTATTGGCCGACCCGGACCCAGTGCGGCCGCTGTTGGAGCAAGCGGTGGACGTGCTGCGCCAAGCGCTCAACGCCAAGCTGGAAGCGTATGAAAAAGCGTTCCAGGCCCAAAAGACGCTGCTGGCGGCGGACCCCGATTGGAATCGGCTTACGGAATCCCAGCGGATGGACCTCGCCGCCAAGCACCATCTGGAGTCTTTCAAGGTGCCCACGCTGGCCTCACCTGACCAACTGCAGGACGCCCTGGACGACTGCAATCTGCAGCACTGGATTTCCCGGACCCAGGCCTTGGCCAGCAAGTTCGAAGCGGCCCGGCATGCGGCCACCCAACTGCTCAAGCCCAACGTGGTTTATGTGCCTCTGCCCAAGCGCACCTTGAACAGCATGGAAGAGCTGCAAACGTGGCTTGCCGAGGTCGAACATCTGTGAGTGTGGTCACGCGATTTGATGGCCGGATGGTCAGGTTTGCTGAGGGCCGATGAGGGGGCATTTTGGAAACAGAAACGCCGTCAGGGTTAAAGCTGACGGCGTTTTGCGTTGGTGGGCCGGGTTCAGAACGGTGGGTCGTCCGGGTGGCCGGGTGGCTTGGGCTGCCGGAGGTTCTCGTAGGAGAGACTGTGGTAGTGGCGGAGGATCTGACTCGCGTAGTGGGATTCAAAGGCCAGCAGGAAGTCCTGGAAGAAGTCCAGCAACTCAACAACGGCCTCATCAGAGAGCGGCGGCAGGGTGATGTCGAGGGGAAGGGTGTTGGCAGACATGATCGGCTCGCGGACAGGTCAGTGACGGGCAGCGCGGCGCGGTGCCGGCTGGGTGGGTTGAGCGAAGACTTCCAGATAGAGTTTCTCGTCGAGCTGGGGCAGATCCCGTTGCGCGGCAGAGACAAGGAGTTCGGCGGCCAGTTGGGTCAGGATGCGGTAATTGCCGGCGGCATGGTCGCAGAGGGTGAGGCGCAGCTGGGGCGTCATGATACTGGCATGGCCGGCACCGGCCAGCAGATGGTCGAGGCAGGCGAGAAGTTCTTCGCGGCTGGCCTGTTCGGTGGCCAACCGGGTGCGGATGCGGCTGCCTAGGGGAATGAGTTCCTCGCGCCGCAGCTTGTCGATGAGGCGGGCATCGCCGGCCAAGACCACGCACAGCAGCGGCTGGGAATCGAAGCGGGCGCTGGCCAGGAGGCGTAGTTCGCAGAGGACGGCCGGGCTCATTTCTTGGGCCTCGTCCACCAGCAGTACCGGGCGCCGGCGGGTCGATTCGAGATGGCTGATCCAGCGTTCGCGCAAGGCTTTGAAGCCACCCCAGCGGTTATGGGGTCGCAGGGGCACGGCAAAGATGTCCCCCAGTTCGCGGTAGAAATCAGCCAGATTGCTCTGCGGGTGATTGATGGCGCCGACCGTAATGTCCGGCAGTCGTGAGAGGCGCTCCGCCAGGAGACGCAGGGCGATGCTCTTGCCGGTGCCGGGGTCGCCATGGATCAAGGCAAAGCCGCCCTCCTTGATTTGGGCATGTTCAATGCGCCAGCAGAAGTTCTCGATGCGCGGCGGCACGAAGATGGCCTCGGTAGGCAATTCAGGGGAGAAGGGATTCCATTTCAGCCCGTAGAGGGCGAGGAGTTTCGAGTTCATGCGGGTTCCTGATCGGGGAGGGTCTGAGGAGGCGGTAGGTAGGCAGGGGGAAGACCCGTGGCGGCGTAGTCGGCGAGCAACTGGCGCAGCAGGGGTGCCATGCCGGTGGGCGGCAAGGGCGACAGGTCCGGCCCCACCGACGCCAGTGCGCGGCGCTGGCCGTCGGCATTGGCTGACTTGTCCAGGGGCTGAACCGGGGAAAGCAGGCTGCCGGTCCGCGCCTCCACCAGATCGACCCGGGCCAGATTCCAGCGGGCATAACGCAAATGCACCACGGTCAGGTGGCGATAACGCGACGGAATCTCAAAACGCCCGCCCTCCAGACTGACCGTACCGTCGGAACGACGCTGGCGGCGCGCCACCTCAATGCGGAAGGCGTCGGTCAGGGTCGCCGTGGTCGGGCAGTCACGCCGGACATCGGGGCCGGCAAGATGGCGCAGCAGCGGGGATGTGCCGATTTCCGAATGATGCGTGCGGTGATATTCCTGCTCGACCCAGGCTTGGGTCGTCTGGTTGAGGAGGTCGAGGGTAAGGACGGACTCCCCTTCCAGCATGGCCATCAGGCGCCCCTCGACGCGGCCCCAGAACGACTCCTGCTTGGCATTCTGGTAAGGACTGTAGGGCAGCGTGGTCTGATGCACGATGCCCAGCGCGGCGAGTCCCGCCACCGTCTCACCGGCCAGCATGGCGGCGCCGTTGTCGGTCATCAGGGCGCGAGGCAGCCCCCGTTTCATGAAGGCTTGAGAGAGGCCATGAACCAGACTGGCGGCGGACTCGTCGAGGTACCACTGCAAATGACAGACCAGTCGCGAGCGGTCATCGATGACGCCCAGGAGCATGGGCTTGACCCAGGCGCCGGCCGCGGTGAGCACCTTGCGCGAGGCATGGTGGAAATCCAGATGCCACAGCGCACCGACGTGATCCACCTCGTAGCTGCGTACTTCCAGTTGTTCGAGACGGTCACGGGCTTGCACGGCGCCGTCGGTTGCCCGGACCGGGCGGGCCTGACGGAACAAACCTTGGGCCTTGAGGTAACGTCTGATGGTGGGGTAGGACGGCACGACCGCCTCGCTTCCCTGGAGGGCGACCTTGAGGTTGTCGAAATGCAACTGGGCGGTCCAGCCCGGATGTTCCCGGTATTGGGCGGTAAGGATCTCGATCACCGGCGTGGTCAGACTGGCGAAACGGCCTACGTTACCCCGCAGTCGGTTGCGCAGGGCCGCCACCGGGTCTGGCGCTGCACGGCCAGCGTAGTACCAGCGCTCGATGGTGGATACGCCAAATCGGATGTCCAGACCGGAGAGTGGATGGCGCCAGGTGGTGTCAGCCAGTGCTTGCAGCGCGGCGAACAAGGCGCCCGGGGCTGGCGGCGCAGCCAACAACGGGCCGATGATGGAGAAGCGCAGACGTGCCCAACGATCACGGTGGGGTGGATCGGCAATCAAGCTCAAGGAGGTCTCCCGGTAGGGCGTGGCCGGTGGCAACGCGTCGGGAGTGAAGGCTACAAACCCTCGGGGAAATCGGCTATCCGCATCTTCTGCGGGAAATTACCGGCCCTCACGCAACGTGATCGGCCACCCCACGCTAAGTGGCGTCAGGAAGACCAAACAATGCATCAGGGATTCCGCCGTCGGTCCGGAAAAACGCGCCAGCAGACTGGCCGGAAGCAGCGTGAGTTCCACCGGTGGCATGAAGCGGGCACCGGCGGCCTGCCACAAGGGGGTCTGGGGAAACTGCTGCCGCCACCACCGGCGCCAACGTTGCAGGGTGCGTCCCGACACGCCCAGGGCTTGGCCGATCTGCGCCGCCGCTGGGGTCTGCCCGGCATGC
Source organism: Rhodocyclales bacterium (assembly GCA_043743785.1). GTDB lineage: Bacteria > Pseudomonadota > Gammaproteobacteria > Burkholderiales > Rhodocyclaceae > JAQTNA01. The sequence continues at coordinate 9,049 of JAYTVW010000033.1, forward strand.
CGGGC
>JAYTVW010000034.1:0-33846 GCA_043743785.1 Rhodocyclales bacterium
CCAGCTGGCCCCGTGTCTCCGGTATCGCCCTTGGCGCCCTGCGGTCCCTGCGCGCCTGTGGCGCCGGTCTGGCCCTGGATTCCTTGCGGCCCGGTCTCGCCGGTAGGCCCGATGGGGCCTTCATGTGGCGTGTCTGCCGCCTGTTGGGCGAGGCGCGCGGATTCCGCCGCTGCCGAGGCGTATTGAGCCGCGAGTTCAATGGCGATATGCCCATCCGGTTTTCCCGGATAGGGCGGCAAATCCACGATTTCCTCTAGCCGTGCCGAGGTCTCGTCCGGCACCACGGCGGTGAGGCGGATGGCTTTCCCGCCCGGGGTGGTGATGCGCACCTGGTACGAGGAGGCGGAACTCCCCAGGGCATTGGAGACGAGGTGCAGAGTGGCTTGGCCGTTTTCGTCCGTCGTGGCGGGGATGGGCGTCGTGGGGATGATGCCGCCCGGCAGGATTTCCAGGCGGTTCATCCGGGCGGATATTTCGGCCCCGGCCTCGGGGCGGCCGGCGGCATCGAAAATTGTGCACAGCACGGCGCAGGTGCGTTGTTCAGTCATGTTGGTTCCGTTCTCGTGCCCGATCTCGCCATTCCGCCAGTTCCTCGATGCTCATGGCCCACATCTCCGAAGGTGCCCAGTGGAACACCGTGGCGATGTCGGCCATGGCCTCCTCGACACAATCCGGCAGGGCTATTGCAGGGTTTCCGGGATTTCCTCCCGCAGGTTTTTCGGCACGAAAAAAGAGGCGACGCCGACCCCCACATTGAGCAGGTCCGCAGGTTCCAGGGCGCCGAATTCGGCGGGGGTGATGCTGGGATCGGCGATGCGCGGCACAAGGGTCTGCAGCGCGCTGTAATCCATGGTGATAACCGCCTGCAGACTGAGGCCGCGCAAGGCGGCGCCATTGGGTTTCCTGAGGGTGATGACGCGGATCTCGCCGGACTCGCGCTTGATGGGGGTGTCGAGGGTGATGACGTTGGGGGTGTCCATGGCGTTTCCTTTTTACGGCCCACGGGGGCAGGTTATCTCCCTGCCCCCGGGCGGTGGCATGCGGGGCCACTGGGCCCCTTCGGGGGGTATTGCTTAAGCGAGGCCGATGGCCTTCCTCTGTTCGGCCAGCAGATCCACGCCATCGACGATGTAGATGAAATTCAGCATGTCGATTTCGAGAATGACCTTGCCGTCCACGGTGAGCTTGTAGTAGCTGCAGGCGGTCTTTACCTGGGTCTTGCCGCCTTCGCCGGCCTTGGCTTCGCCGGAATCAATTTCCGTATGCCGGCCGCGCACGGTGATTTCCACGGCCTGCACACCGCCGGTATCGGCGCGCTGGTAGGCGCCGGCAAAGCGCAGGCCGATACCGGCTACCTTGGGGTTGCCGAATTGCTTGTAGGGCGTCATGTCGAAGCCGGAGCAGGTCCACTCCAGGTCAAGCGGGTCCAGTCCCTTGTCCAGACGCACCGGGCCGACCATGCCGCCAGCCCGGTAGTCCTCTGATTTCATAGCCAACTTGGGCGGCTTGACGGATTCGGCAACGCCCAGGAGGGAATTGCCATCGTTGAAGAGGTTGAAGTTCTTGAGTTCGGCGGGCAGGGCCATGGTGGTCTCCGGGTTCCCTCCCCTTCAAGGGGAGGGCTGGGTGGGGATGGGGTTAGCTCAGGCGCCGACGGCGGCGGCGAAATCGACGAGGTAGCGGTCGGTGATGCGCTGGCGGAAGAGCAGGTTTTCCAGCGGCGGTACCGGCGTGTAGTCGTAGTCGAGATACAGCTTGCCGTCCTTGAGGGTGGTTGCGCTGTTCACGTCCTCCGGGTACCAGGCGGAACCGTCGATGATGTAGCCCAGGGCCTTGAGTTCCCGGAACTTGGCGTTGATGCCCTCCAGGATGTCTTTCACCAGGCTGGGATTCATGGGCTTGTCCACCGCCCACATGTGGGCTTCGGCCATGGTGTCCGCCAGCACTTGCGCCGTGCGGGTGTAGTTCTCGAAGGAGAAGAGCGGATCGTCGGCGCAGGTGCGGGAACCCCAGAAGCGGAAACCACCTTCGCGGATCAGGGTGGTGACGTTGGCCGCGTTCAACACGCCGGCATCGGTGGCCGGGTCCTGCAGATCCCAGGAGACGCCCTGGCTGATTCCGGTGACGCCATTCACGCCGACGTTGGAAAGCGTCTTGTGCCAGCCGATGTCATTGTCGATCTTGGCGCGCAGGCCCAGGGCGTAGGCCACGGCGGGGACGGTGGCGTAGGCGCTGGCCACGCTGTCCCAGGCCATGAAATTGGGCCAGCACACCATGACTTCCCGCTGACTGAAATTCTCCCGGTAGGCGGTGGCAGCGGTGATGGTGGCGCAGCCATCGGCATGCACATAGGCGAAGCCGCGCAGCTTCTGGGCCACGGCGGCCAGTGCCGTAGCCACTGCCTGGGTATCCAGGCCCGGGGCGCCGAGGATGCGCGGCTTGACGCCCACCAGGGATTGGGCGGCGACCAGGGCCTGCATGCCGGTGCGATGGCCCTCCGTCGTGGTCGTGCCGATGACGTTGGTGCTGGTGTGGGCTGAATCGGCACCTTCTGCCACCCGCACCACCACCACCAGGGCATTGGTCTGGGCCTGGATGGCTTCGAGTGCGCCCTTGAGGGTACCGGTGGCGCCGGCCTTACCGATGGCGTCCGACAAGGACGTGACCAGCACGGGGATATCCAGGGGGAAATCGGCGGCCAGCGCCAGGGGGGCCGTACATACCAGGCCGATGATGGCGGTGGCGATGGTCCGAATGGGGCGGGTACCGCCGGAGATTTCAACGACGCGAACGCCGTGGTGGTAGTCGGTGGGCATGCTCGGGGCTCCTGTGTAGGGGTGCCCCGAGTGTGCCCCCCGCGCGCGTGGGGGTCACGCGGGGGAGGGTGTAGCGGAAGGTATTACATCAGGTCTTGATGCAGGCGAGGAGGGCGACGTTGCGGGGACGTGTTTCAGTTCCGCCGGTCGCTGCAGTGGTATGGCCGCTGGCGGCTGTCACATCAGCCTGTGCAGCTGCGTAATCCGATACGCTGTTGATCACGCCACCCCCTTGCAAATTATCGTATTCGTGTGTGTGAGATTTGAAGTCGTCTGACTGGTGTGAGCCTAGCCCCCGTCCGGTATCAACCCCGCGCCCATCGTCCAGCCCGCGCAGGAACTCTCCGCGCAGGTCAGGCAGGGTGAATGTAGTACTGCCATCCCCCGCGCCGAAGGTGGTGCCGATGGCTGCGAACAGGGCCGCGTAGGAGGTGCGGCTAATGGCGGTGCCGTTTGCCTTCAGGTAGCCGGTTGGCGCCGTAGCTTGGCAGACGTGAATGACCGTCCCGGAAGGTACCCGGCTGGCGGCAATCAAGTTGGTGATGGTGGTAGCGAAGTTGGCGTCATTACCCAGTGCGGCGGCGAGTTCCGCCAGGGTATCCAGTGTTATCGGACTGGAATTGACCAGGCCGGCCACGCCGGCCGCCACCAGGGCATTGCCCTCTGCCGTGGTGAGATATTGGGAGTGCGGGTCGGCGGCGGCGACGTGGGCGGCGAGGGAACCCGCGATGCCGCCATAAAGGACATCCGTCTCGGGCTGGGTCAGATACTGCGGGTGTGGATCGCTGGCGGCGGCATGGGCTGTAGTATCGGCCCGGGCTGCCTCAACCTGGGCTTTCAGGAACACGGTGCGATTGGCCAGCTGGCGCGGCTGCAGGTTGTCGATGCCGTTGGGGCCGCCCTGCAGCACGTCATCTTCTTCGAGTTGGGTGATGCCTGCTTCCCATTGCGGTGTTTCGGTCAGGTTTGCCATGTCAGGAGTCTCCTGTGAGTTGGTTGGCGACGACACCACGGGTATAGGCGCCGTTGCGGATGGCGCTGCCATTGCGGCGCAGGCTCGCTTGTCGGAAATCGATGCTGACCAGATGGACGCAATTACGGCCCACGGAGCGCAGCAAGCGGCGGATAAGCAGCGCCTGATCCACGGTGACGGCCTGGTGCAGCACCACGGAATACATGGCCCAGCCGGCGGACCCTCTGCGCTGCACGCTGCCATTGCGCAGGGTGGTGCCGTTACGGCGCACGGACCACGTGCGCTCTATCAATTGGGCATCCGCCTGCCCGCACACCGCCAGGGCGCGGCGGATGGCCCAGGGCGTGCCTTTGCGCTGATGGATGACGCGGCTTTCGCGGATGGCGGCGCGTTTCCTATCCTCGCTCCATTGCGGGTCCCATTCCTCAACCGCCAGTGCCCAGGCCAGCCAGGGCAGCAGGGCGGCGGGGCAGGTGTCCGGGTTCCATAGGGTGGGGATCGTACGCGGGGGGGCACAAACCACCGTCAGGCGTAATTGCCCATCCGGGGTTATTTGTACAACATCCCTGGTTTCACTGAGTTTGAATAGAGAGGATTCCAGCGCTCGTTCCAGGGGCGTACTGGAGCGGGGAAGCAAGCTGTCCATTACGTGCGCACGCCGACGATACATACGCTGATGCTGGTGCAGCGCGGCGCCTGGCCGGGGCCGATGGCGATTTCCGAGTAGGGCGCGGCAAGCTGTACGGACTGCACGCCGGCCACATGGGCGGCGGCGATGATGGCGGAGGGGGCGATGTCGTGGCCCAGTCTGAATGCGGCGTCCGCCCAGGCCTGCAGGGCGGCCAAAGCGGCGGCATGAGCCAGTTCCGAAGAGGGGCCGGCGTAGATCCATAGCCCGACGTCGATGTTGTAGTTGATGAGTTCGGCGGCCTGCACGATGACGGCTTCCGAGAGGGGCCGCACGGTCTCGGCGTTGAGGGTCTGCTGTACGGCATAGAGCACCGTGGTGCTCGGTATACCGCCATCCTCCCGTGAGAGGATGTGCACCGTGGTGGTGCCAGGTGTCGGGCTGGTGACACCCGCATCCAGTACCAGGCCTGAGGCGCTGAGGGCATGGAAGCGATAGGCCCCGGCCGGTCCGGCGACAGACCATGAATCCGGCTTCAGCACCAGGCGCTGACGGTAGGCATCATCCGTTTCCAGTACGGTGGCCACGGGCGGAATAGCAGCGGGGTCTGCCGGAGTGATGATGAGCCTGGATTCCTGGTAATAGGTCACACCGATGTGATCCAGATCGGCGCCCGTGGCAAAGGCCAGCATCACCGCGCGGCCCTCGTCGTTGTAGCGGGCGCGCAGGATCAATTCCCGATAGGCGCACACCTCGATGAGTTTCACCAGAGGTTCGGACTCCAGGCCCAGCAGGTCGGCGCAGTCCGGGTAGCGGGTGACCATGTCGGCCTTCATGGCCGTGCAAATGGCTTCGAAATCCAGCGCTTCGAGGATTTCCGGGGCTGGCAACTGTGAGAGGTCGATGGCGCTCATAGGGAGACAGACAGGCTGATGGCACTCCCGGCGCGGGGGCCGGCAGCAAGGATGGCGTCCAGGTCGATGACGGCTTCTCCGCTCAGGGCATAGGCGACGGTAATGCGGGTAACGACGATGCGCGGTTCCCAGCGCGTCAGAGCCATGATGGCCCCAGCCTGCAGCTTGAGTACGGAGGTGGGGGCTGGATGGTCGATGAGGTCCGGCACTACGCTGCCGTAGTCCCGGCGCATTACCCTGGTGCCGATGCGGGTGGTGAGAATATCCCGGATGCTCTGGCGGATATGCGCGGTGTCGCTGATCGTCCGGCCGCTGATCCGGTCAACTCCCCCACTCATGGGGAGGGTTCCCCGCTGACGCCCCCGCCTGGCTGCACATCTGTCGTTTTGTGATGTCGCAGGCTGATATATCCGGCGCGGATGTCGCCCGTGGCCGTGATGCTGCCGTCGATAACCGCTGCTGCCCCTTCGCCCCCGCTGCCGGCCATTCCGGCACGGTAGGTGAGTAGGCCCTCCACGGTGAGTCTCTGGGTACAGATGACGTCCGGGGTATCCAGGGTGACGCTGACGGCTGCGGCAATGCGTACGGTCTGGACGCCGCTAACGTCCAGGGCGCCGCTGGCGTGGTTGTAGGTAAGGCGGGCGCCGTCCGGGAATTCGATGACGTGTTCGTCAGGATTCGCTGAGGGGGCCGGGTGCAGGTCGGCGTACAGGCCGACGATGACGACGCCGGCGCCCGGCTCGCCGCTGGGGCAGAGCAGCAGGCATTGTTCGCCGATGGTGGGCGGACTCCAGGTGCGGGTAGTCCCGGCGCGGGGGGTGATCCAGGGCAACCAGGCGGTCAGCAGGTTTCCGCTGAGAACGCGGCAGCGGGGCGCGGCATGATCCACGGCGGCAATGGTGCCGAGGCGGATGAGGTTGGCGAGCTGGCGGTTGTGTTCGGCGCTGGTCATGGCCGAGACTCTACGACCACGGACCTACGCGCGCGTGGGTCGGCGGATGTAGCCAGAGTGCCTACATCCTAGCGCGCCGCCAGGTGCGCCAGCACGGCGTCCTGCACCATATCTGTGTCAGCGTGGCTGAAGCCCAGCAGGCGGCGGGCGGGGAACTGGGCGGTGAGGCCGCGCGGATTGACCTTGTCCCGCAATCCGTGTTGATGCACGTCGGCCATGTGCTGCACCGCATCGGCGAAGACCACGGTGGCGGTGTCCGGCGTGGCTTCGATTTTCAGCCACTTGGCAGTGCGCATCTTGGCGAACATGGCGCGGCGGATGGCGCCTTTCTTTTTGCGGAGTTGCGGCTTACGGGGCGAAAAGCTGGAACCGTCCGGGTCCTGCTGGCGGGCAATGCGCTGGGCTTGGCTCTGGCGCAGGGCGGTGGCGATCTGGCGGGCGAGTTTGCGCCGCTCTGTCGCGCTGATCTGGGTCAGCAGGCCATTGCAGAGGGTTTCCAGTGGGGCGAGTTCTGACACGGCTACGCGAACCCAGGCATGTCCCAGCCGGTGGGGCCGGTCAGATCCGGGAATGGGGGTTCTGCCGGGTGGTCGGTGCTCCAGCCGGTGGGCGTCCGCGTGACGATGACGCGCTCGGTAAGGTCCATGCTAATCTGCACGTCCGCCAGGTCATTTCCGAGCAACTCGGCCTCGAAGGCGATGGCCTTGTTTTGCCTCTCCGGGTGCTGCAGCAGATCGGGCTGGTTTTCGGCGATCCAGGCCAGTAGGGGCACCATGAGGCCGTCCGGGTCGCCTGAGAAATCGGTGATGATGAGGGTGACGCTATAGTTGTAGCGGAAATGTAGGTCCGGCAGGCCGCTGGCGATATGGCCCTTTTCGACGAACACATGCAGGTGGTCCGGGTGGGCCGCCAGGTCGGGCACCCGGGCCTGCAGGTAATCGCGGAGCAGGGTAGGCTTGCGCACGGCTCAGCCCCGGTTGATCGTCGGGATACTCGGGTCGGCTTGCATCTTGCCCCGGTACCAGGAGGCAATGCCTAGGATGGGGGAGGCGACGGCGACGAGGGCGGTGAGGGCGGCCAGGGCGCCGGGGATATAGGCGAGGACCTCGGGCTTGACGTTGAAAAACATCACGCCAGCGTAGGCAATGCCGACAATAAGGGCGCCGAGTACCAGGTCCAAGGCCACGGCGAAGCCGATGGCGGGGCGCCAGGAGTAGCTGGGCCAGTGTTCGGCGCCCGCCTCGGCGCGCATGGTGGCGTTGATTTCAGCGGCGTTCTGTAGGGCGAGTTTCTGGAATTCAACTTCCTGGTCCAGCACGGCTTTGCGGTATTCGATGACGGCGGCCGGGTCGGATTGCAGGGCGTACAGGGCCTGGTCGCCTTCGGTCTTGCCGGTGACGGTCTTGGCGATATCCACGGCCTTCTGTGCGACGGCCTCGGCCTTGTCTCCCCCCATCCACTTGGCGATCTGGGGCACGAACTGGGCGAGGCCCATGGCGATGGTGATGAGGTCCATTACGCGATTTCCTTTCCAGACTGCAATTCCGCCAGGGTGAGTCCCCCGGTGTATTGGCAGTGGGCCAGTTCCTTGAAGGTTTTCCAGCGGCCGGCCCATTCAAGGCCCACGGATTCCGCAATGACGCCACAGCGGACAAAGGTGCTGGCATCGCCCCACTGGGCCTTGCCGTTCACGATGGGCACGAAGTCGAAGGCGCAGCGCCAGTTGTGCCAGGATTGGCCGGCGCGGGCGTTGGTGACTTTGTTGCCGGGCACCGTGCGACCCTGGGCATAGAGGGCATCCTGGGAGGCGGCGTCCCGGTAGGTGCTGGTGATGAGGACATCGATGCCTTCGGTGGCGCAGGCATCGACGAAGGCTGCACATAGGGCGGCGACCTTGGGGTGCAGGTCTTCGAGTTTTCGGCTGTTGATCATGTCTTTTGCTCCACTTTCTTCTTGAGCCACCCCTCGATCAGTGTTTCCGCGAGGAACATGAGGCGGGTGCCCATGTGGCCGGCGACACTGGCCATGGCGGCGCATAGGCCCTCTGGCATGTCGGCGGCGCGGGCGGCCATGAACATGGCGACGCCGACCACGGCGCTGGTGACGACTTCGCCAATGAATTCGGCGATGTTGAAAGCTCGGGCCTGGCCGGTCTTGACCTTTTGCCACCAGGAGACGAGGCCTCCCCCGCAGGACATGAGCACCGCGAGTGCCCAAGTGAAGAGCGACCAGTTTGAGGGGTCCTTTTCTGGCATGTTCAGTCCCACAGCCGCAGCGGTTCAGAGACCGGCGCGGTGATCAGCTCCACGTCCGGCAGGATGACGACGGTGCCCATGTGCAGGGTCGGGCCGAGGGCGGCGAGTCCGGGATTCAGGTCATAGACCTGCTCGACGACACCGCCGGTACGGCCCAGGTGTTGTTGGCACAGGCTGTCCACGGTGTCGCCGGCCTCGGCCACGACTCTCATATCAGTTCCACCACGCTGCCGGAGCGTCCCTGGATGGCGGCGATGGCATGGCGGGCGTCCCGCTGCAGATCGTCCACATGGGCATTCAGGGCGGCGGCCTTGTCGGCGGCCTGGCTTGTGCTCATGGCCTTGCCGGTGGCGTCGTAGTCCCCCAGGCGTTCCAGCAGGGAGGCCTTGGCGAGACAGCCCACGGCGCGCAGGTAGCGGTGCACGAGGATGCTGGTGCCGTCGACTTCCTCGGCGGGGACATCCTCCAGGGCCACTCGTCCAGCATCCTGCCGGGACTGGCGCCAGCTGGCCAGCTCGCCATTTACCGATGCGGCGGCCTCGATGAGGGCGGACCGGAGGCGCGGGGCGGGGATGGTGCCGTCGATGCGCATCTGGTCCCGCATCAGGCCCGGCACGATGGCGGGCCAGAAGGCGCCGGGATCGATGGACGCTTCGGTTGTGGCGGGGCTGGGATTGGCGGCGACGAAGGGCATGGTCTGTCACGGTTGGGGGCGGTGGTCGGCGGGAGGTCGGCATAGGCCGGGGCCTGTCCTATTCCCGCCGAGCCGCCCGGGTGCGGGGTCCGCCCGGTGTCAGCCGGCAGTGCCGGCGGAGTCCTGTTTCGCTTTGGGCGGCTTTTTGGCCGCTTTGGGCTTGGATTGTTGCGCTTCAAGCGGGGGTTGTTCCGCTTTTGGCGGTTCCTGGGCCTTGCGCATGGCCCGTTCGATCAGTTCGATGTCGCGCTTGACGCCGCACTTGTCGTGGAGCTGGAGGGCACGGCGCAGATGCACCAGGGCGCTGTTCTGCTCTTGCTCGCCGGGTTTTCCCTGAATCATGGCGTAGCCGATGGCCTTGTGCAGCTTGGCGCGGACTTCGTCCGGCATGTCTTCCAGGGCCACGAGTTCGGAAAGCGTGATGAGGCTTTCCGTATCCATGGGAGCCTGGGCGACTTGAGCGCGCAGGGCCATTTCGGCGAACTCTTCCGCGAGCAGACAGCCCAGCGTCCGTTTGTACTGGTCGGGCAGGGTGAGCTTGTGGCGCAGGGCATAGGCGGCGAGCTGCAGGGCAGCCGGGAAATCTCCCACGTCGATTAGCCATACCAGTACGGTCATGAAGACATCGTCTTGAATGCCATGGTCCCCGTCGAGGACGCCGGCAATCCAGGGGCCGTACTCGGGCAGCAGGAGGCGCTTGATCTCGGCGCGCCGCTCAATGCTCTGGGCGGCATGCAGGCGGCGCCGGTCCTCCGCCAGCTTGGCGAGCATGAGCTCGTATTGCGTGGCGTCGGCCCGTGTGGCAGGCCCCGCCGCCGTGCGACTGGCGGCGGTGGTGCGCTCCCTATGGCGTCGAGCGGGGGAGGCCATGGTCAGTGGCCGCCGTTGCTGATGACGATGTTTTCAGCAAACGCCACGCAACCGGGCTGCTCGATGACGTAGGCGTCGTTGGAGCTCTCGAAATTCTCGATGCGGTCCTTCGGTGCCCAGTCCCGGATGGTGCGGCGGCGGGAGCCAATCTGATAGTAGCGGGAGAGGTTGTCCAGCCGCGTGATCAGCAGGGCATTGTCCGGGAAAAAGGGCACGGCAATGGCCTGCAGGCCGCCTACCCGCTTCTGGCTGATGATCATGTCAATGGCCAGCTGGTCCTCCGGCCGCTGGTTGACGTTCAACAGGGGGAAATACTTGTCGGCGAGCAGCTTGCGGCCCATGACGCAGACCAGGTTCGGATCTTCCCGGAACCAGGGGTCAATCAGTTCATTGGTGAGGTCGAAGACCAGGGCGTCCAGGTTGTCGTAGTCGGTGACGGCTCCTGCGGCGCTATGGCCGACGCGGATGGCGTTGGAGGCGGCGACGACTTCATGCATGCGGCGTTCCGGCCAGTTCTGGCGGATTTTCTCCAGCCAGCCGATATTGACGTCCTCCAGCATGGGATGGGCGGCCAGGTTGGAGGTGGCGGCGCGGCTGGTGCCGTGGAAGCCGATCATCATCACGTCGAGGGCCTGGCGCTTGACGATGGCGTCCCGCAGGCGGGTCTGGAAATCGGGGAACTTGGCCCAGGCATCGATCTGGGCATAGCGCAGGGCCGTGTCGAAATTGGTCTGGGTGCAGGTATAGCCGCGGGCATCCAGGCTGCTGAGGTCCCGGGGGGTTCGTTCGGCACTGCCGGTGGTGTCCTGGGTGCCGGCGGACGGGCCGGAGACGCCGATGATGACGGTTTCACCGGACTGTTCGTCCACGCCGATATTGTTGATGGCGGAGAGGAATGCGCTGGTGTCCTGGATCTGGGATTCCAGGCGTTGTTGCACCGTGGGGCTGACGGTGAATTTTTCAGAGGCATTGCCGACGCCGTTCAGGGTGGCTACCTGCTGCAGGTAGGCATTGAAGGCAAGGCGGGTATCGTTTCTCATGATCGTGGCTCCGGATTTCTGGTTTGGCGGGTCTGGATTGGCGGTGCCGGATCAGCAGTCGGTAAGAACTTCACCTTTGCTGCCGGAGACCGGCGGGCGCTTCTGCCCGACGGGTTCCTTGCTGAGTTTGGCCGTCAGGTCATCCATGTCGCCAGTGAGCTTGCCGAGCTTGGTTTCCAGTTCGATCAGCTTGTCGGCAGCAGCCTGGGCGGTCTTGTCGGCGGCGGCGAACTTACCCTGCACTTCTTCGGCCACGGCGAGGATGGCTGCGTCTTGGTCGGCGAAGCGGGCGTCGTCGGTCTTGCTCTTGCCGGAGAACATGGTCTTGATCTTGTTGAGGAGGCCCGGGGATTCTTCCTTTTCGTGGAAGGTTTCGTCCAGTTCGAGGGCTTCGCTGAAGGTGGTGGCCTTACCGGCCTTGGCCGCGAATTCGAGCATCTGGGTGCCGAGGCTGGCAGGGTCATCCGTCACAGCCAGACCCACCAGGTAGGCTTCGCCCGTGTCGGCGAACTTGGCATTCACTTCCATGCTGGTGAAGAGCTTCTGCTTTTCCTTGTTGAAGGCCACCAGTTCGGCCGTCGGCTCGATGGTGGCGATCAGGGCGGTCTGCTTCTTGCCGAAAATGTCCACTTCGGCAGTTTCCAGGGCGGTGACCTGGCCGTAGGAACGGAACGCACTCATGGGGTGCATGCCCTTGATGTGCTCGACATTCACCAGCGCGGTGAAAGTTTCCGGGTTGTAGTTCGCGGCCATCTGCTTCAGCCACTCGGGACTGATGACGCGGCCGTCCGTAGTGGCGCCGGAGACGCCGACGCGGAATTTCTTGCCCTTAGTTGCCATGGTTCCCTCGCTGGTAATTGGCTGATGTTGCTGTGCCGCCATGGTCGCCGTCCCGCGCGGGGGGGGCAATGCTGTCCGGGTGTAGTATGGGGTTCCACATCCTCCATGGGTAGGCTGTCCCGCGCGCGCGCGTCAGGATTCGCCCCATGCCCACTCCGACCCATCCCTCCCATCTCTTCGACGACGTGCCCGGCCCGTCTACTCCGGCCGTGGTGCCGCCGTCTGCCGAGGATCTGGATCCGCGCCGGGTCGCTCGCCAGCTCTACTGGCAGGGCTGGCGCGTGTCGCGCATCGCGGAGAAGCTGGGCGTCAAGGCCACCACCATCCATAGCTGGAAACGGCGCGACCAGTGGGACGAAACCACGCCCCTGGATCGGGTGGAGTCGGCCATTGAGCAGCGCCTGGCGTTCCTTATCGCCAAGACGGAGAAGGAAGGGCGGGATTTCAAGGAAATCGACCTGCTGGGCCGGGAAATGGAGCGCATGTCCCGGGTCCGGAAGCACGAGGGTACGGGTAAGGAAAGCGATCTAAACCCGAATATCCTGGCGCGCAATGCAGGGCCGAAGAAGGCACCGGTGAAAAACCATTTCACGGTAGTGCAGGTGGCGGCGCTGCATGAGCGCTTCCTGGAGGAACTGTTCGACTACCAGACAGGCTGGTACCGGGCGGGCTTCCTGCACCGCATCCGCGACATCCTAAAAAGCCGCCAGATCGGCGCCACCTGGTATTTCGCCCGGGAGGCCCTGGATGATGCCCTGCAGACGGGGCGGAATCAGATTTTCTTGAGCGCTTCGAAGGCCCAGTCACATATTTTCCGGCAGTACGTCGTGAAGTTCGCCCAGGATGCGGCGGACGTGGCCTTGCGCGGGGAAACCATCACGCTCTCGAACGGCGCCGAGCTGCATTTCCTGGCTACCAGCTCCAGCACGGCCCAGGGTTATCACGGCAACGTCTACACCGACGAATATTTCTGGATTCAGGGATTCGAGAAGTTCAGGAAGGTGACGTCCGGCATGGCGCTGCATAAAAAGTGGCGCATGACCTACTTTTCGACGCCCTCGGCCATGTCCCACGAGGCGTATCCGTTCTGGACCGGCTCCCGCATGAACAAGGGGCGGCCGAAAGACCAGCAGATCAAGATCGATGTGTCCCATGAGGCCCTGAAGGATGGCCTGCTGTGTGCGGATGGCCAGTGGCGCCAGATCGTGACCATCCTGGATGCCCTTGCCGGGGGCTGCGACCTGTTTGACCTGGAGCAACTGAAACTGGAATTCTCCCCGGAGGAGTTCGCGCAGCTGCTCATGTGTCAATTCATCGACGATGGGCAGAGCGTCTTCCCGTTGTCGGTGATGCAGCGCTGCATGATCGATTCCTGGGCCTGCTGGGAGGATTTCAAGCCTTTCGCCGTGCGTCCCCTGGGCAATCGGGAGGTGTGGGTGGGCTATGACCCCAGCCATACGGGCGATTCCGCCGCCCTGGTAGTCATGGCGCCGCCGGCCGTTCCCGGGGGAAAGTTCCGCATCGTCGCCAAGGCTCAGTTCAAGGGCATGGATTTCGAGGCCCAGGCGGCAGCGATCAAGCTGATCTGCGGCGGCTACAACGTCACCTACATTGGCATCGACACCACCGGCATGGGCGGCGGGGTGTACCAGCTGGTGAAGCAGTTTTTTCCGCAGGCCACGGCGATCAACTACAGCGTGAGCGTCAAGGTGAACATGGTGCTGAAGGCGCTGAGTGTCATTCAGGCCGGGCGCCTGGAATTCGACAGCGGCTGGACGGATATGGCCGCGTCGTTCATGGCCATCAAGAAGACCACCACCGCCGCCGGCCGCCAGGTCACTTTCGAGGCCGGCCGCTCCGATGAAACGAGTCATGCCGATCTGGCCTGGGCCACCATGCATTGCCTGGTGCATGAGCCCCTAGAGGGCCAGACCTCCACCAACACCTCCATTATCGAGATCTGCTGATCATGTCCAAATGCCGCCGTTTTTCTGCTCCGAGTACGCCTGCAACTTCCGCCGCCCTGGTGGCCGACCCCGCCAAGTCTTCCGCCGGGATGGAGGCCTTCACTTTTGGCGATCCGGAGCCTGTTCTGGATCGGTCCGGCGTGTGGGATTTCCTGGAATGCACGCTCACGGGGGATTGGTGGAATCCTCCTGTCAGCCTGGATGGCTTGGCGACCATGTTCAAGGCGGCGCCGCACCATGCGAGCGCGATCCACGTCAAGGTGCAAATCCTTACCAGCACTTTCCAGCCCCATCCGCTGCTGTCGAGACTGGCCTTTTCCTCCATGGCCCTGGATTTTCTGGTGTTGGGCAATGCCTACCTGCACCGCATCGACAATCTCTGGGGCAAGGCCGTGCGGCTGGATGCCCTGAAGGGCCGCTATCTCCGCCGTGGCAAGGACCTGGTGACCTATTACCAGGTGCTGACCACCCAGCCCTACATGATCTCGGCCGGGATAGCGGATTACACGTTCGATCCTGGAAAGGTCTTCCATCTTCTGCAGCCCGATCTGAATCAGGAACTCTACGGCGTACCCGGCTACCTGGCGGCGCTGAATTCCGTGCTCCTGAATGAAGCGGCAACCCTGTTCCGGCGCAAGTACTACAAGAACGGCGCCCACGCCGGCTTCATCCTCTACTTGAATGATCCGGCGCAGAAAGAAGAGGACATCACGGCCATCCGCGAGGCCCTGAAGAATGCCAAGGGGCCGGGGAACTTCCGTAACCTGTTTTTCTACTCACCAGGCGGCAAGAAGGATGGGATCCAATTGATCCCGGTGGGGGAAGTAGCCGCCAAAGACGAGTTCACGGGCATCAAGAACATTTCCCGGGACGATATTCTCGCAGCCCATCGCGTTCCGCCCCAGCTCATGGGCATCATCCCCCACAACACTGGCGGGTTCGGCGATGCAGCCCAGGCCGCAGCGGTCTTCGCTGCCAATGAAATCACGCCCCTGCAGGCCCAGTTCCTGGCGGTGAACGACTGGATCGGTGAAGAGGTGGTGCGCTTCTCGCCTTACGCCCTGGCGGTTCCGGAGGCGTCTCCCATCCGGAAATAGTCCCGTTTTCAGGTAGGGGCGCGGGAAAGTGTAACCTTTGTAACCATCGCCTGATTTATATTTCAAGTTGTTGATTCTAAAGAGTTCATAAGGTTACGTTTACACCGTAACCTGAGATAACTAAAAACGTAACATCCTGCAAGTGGTTGATTCATAAGGCCTGAAATTATGGAGTTGTTGCAATCGGTCAGCGTAACCTTGTTATGGGTAAGTTACTAAAAAGTTATCTTTTCTTATTTAGCATAACTCTATAGTATTCATGTGCTTACATCTGTTTTTAGGTTGATGTTATCAATGTTATCTGTTACCGGGACACGTCAAAATTTTATAATACTCGCGTAGGCGTCAACGTCACCTGCCCGCATTCCGCAATTCGCATTCAGTAGCTGCACAATTCCGCACTCAATCCGCCGCCTCTTTTACCCAGGCTCTACAGAGGGAAAACGACCCCTCATGCACCCGCCCAAATGCTCCCCCCCATAGCGGGCAGGCGTGGCGGGGTCTCGACTGCGCGCGGCTGGAGCTGGACGAGTTCCCGCCTCATCATGGTGCAGGGGGGCAAGCAGGACGGCAGGGGGGCCATGGGGGCAGGGTGGGTCCAGGCGGGCAGGTCAGGCTGGCGAGGACGGGTATGGACGTGGCCAGGTAGGCAGGCCATCGGATTGGCGGCCGAAAAAAAGGCCCCGCTCTATGGCGAGGCCTTATCCGTATTGGATGGAAATATTAGACAGCGTCTAATATTCTGTCCAAAAAGCACTTAGCCCAGCTGTTTAGGCTGGGCTAAGTATTTGATTTTGTGGCTCCCCGACCTGGACTCGAACCAGGGACCTGCGGATTAACAGTCCGTCGCTCTACCAACTGAGCTATCAGGGAACTAAAGAGCTGCGCATTTTAGTGATTGCCCGGCGGGGTGTCAATGCGCCGGTGTGATTAATTTTCGCCGGCATGATCTTGTCGGTTGAGGGGATGCTTTCAGGGGGCGTCCTTGATGAATTCCACCAGTTCCGCGCCGTCGCTTACCTGGTCGCCGAGGGCGAAGCGGTAGGCTTGCAGCGTGCCGGCCGTGGGCGCCGTGATGGTGTGTTCCATTTTCATGGCTTCCAGTATCAAGAGCGGAGCACCTTTTTCCAGCTTGCTGCCGGGTTCGGCCAGGAGCGCGATGATCTTGCCGGGCATGGGGGCCAGCAGACCGCCTTCCGCACCGCCGCCCTCGCCGCTGAAGAACAGGGGATCCACCCGGGCGAATTGCCAGGCGCGGCCGTGATTGAAAACGTGGCGCCGCTCGCCGGCCACCACCACCGTGGCGCTGCTACGGTTGCCGCCGAAGCGGGCAGAGAGGAGGCCCCGGGGGTTCAATTCGCCGGCCACGCTGGTTTTGATCCCGTCGAGTTCGATGTCAAAAGCCTCCTTATGGTAGGCCACCGTCAGTGCTTTCTGGATTTCCCCCTGGCGGAAGATGAGGGTGCGGCAGGGGTCGGCGTTCATGCGCCAGCCGTCCCTTGCGTGCCAGGGCGAGCAGGCGTCCTGGCTCCCGGCGGCGTGGCTGGCGGCCCAGGTCTGGTCCCGCAGGAGTTCCGCCAGGGCTACGGCGAGCCAGGCATCCCGGGGCGGTTCTACATCTTCTGGAAACAGGTAGGCCTTTTCCCGTTCAATGAGGCCCGTGTCCAGGTCGGCACCAGCAAAGGCCGGGCAGGCGGTGAGGCGGGAAAGGAATTCGATATTGTTGGCGACGCCCACCACCCGGTATTCCGCCAGGGCCTGCAGCATGCGCGCCAGGGCCCGGTCCCGGTTGATGTCCCAGACAATGAGCTTGGCGATCATGGGGTCGTAGTAGGGACTGATTTCGTCGCCTTCCTCGACGCCCGTATCCACCCGCACATGCTTGCTTTCTGCCGGTTGGGCCAGATGCATCAGTCGGCCGGTGGAGGGCAGGAAGCCCTTGGACGGGTCCTCCGCATAGATGCGCGCCTCCAAGGCGTGGCCGCGAATCTGCAATTGTTCCTGAGTCAGGGGCAGGGCTTCGCCAAAAGCCACCCGTAGCTGCCATTCCACCAGGTCCAGGCCGGTGATCATTTCCGTCACTGGGTGTTCCACCTGGAGGCGGGTATTCATCTCCATGAAGTAGAAGGTACCGTCCTGGTTGACGATGAATTCCACCGTGCCGGCCCCCACGTAGTTCACGGCCCGGGCAGCCTCGATGGCGGCCTGGCCCATGGCGGCACGGCGCTCCAGGCTCATGCCCGGGGCAGGCGCTTCCTCCAGCACCTTCTGGTGGCGGCGCTGCACGGAGCAGTCCCGCTCGAAGAGATAGACGTAGTTGCCCAGGCTGTCGCCAAAGACCTGGATTTCGATGTGGCGCGGGCGGGTCAGGTACTTTTCCACCAGCACATGGTCGTCGCCGAAGCTGGAGCTGGCTTCCCGCTTGCAGGAGGCCAGGGCGTCGATGAAGTCCTCAGTCTTTTCCACCAGGCGCATGCCCTTGCCACCGCCGCCGGCCGCGGCCTTGATGAGCACCGGGTAGCCGATGCCGTCCGCCTGCTGATGCAGGTAGCCCATGTCCTGCCGGTCGCCGTGGTAGCCCGGGGTGAGGGGTACGCCGGCCTTTTCCATGAGCTTCTTGGCCTCGGACTTGGAGCCCATGGCATGGATGGCAGCCACCGGCGGGCCGATGAAGACGATGCCGGCCTCATCGCAGGCGTGGCAGAAGGCTTCGTTCTCCGACAGGAAACCGTAGCCCGGGTGAATGGCCTGGGCGCCGGTTTCCCGGACCGCCGCAATGATGGACTCGATGACCAGGTAGCTTTCCCGGGCGGGGGCCGGGCCGATGTTGACGGCTTCGTCCGCCAGGCGCACGTGCCGCGCATTGGCGTCGGCATCGGAATATACCGCCACCGTCTTGATGCCCAGCCGCCGCGCCGTGCGGATGACCCGGCAGGCAATCTCCCCCCGGTTCGCAATCAGAATCTTGTTGAACATGTTTGTAAACCTTTCACCGTATTGCTTTGTAGGTCAGGTTTCGCCAGAAACCTGACGAACCAACTCCGTGAAATGTCAGGTTGCTGCGCAACCTGACCTACTGCTCTATTGGAACCCAGTTGGCCGGGCGCTTTTCGAGGAAGGCGGAAAGGCCTTCCCTGGCTTCCGGGGTGGCGCGGAGCGTGGCGATGCGGCGGGCGGTATCCGCCACCAGGGCGTCCGATACGGGCTGGCGGGATATGGCGCGGATCAGGTCCTTGGCTGCGGACAGGGCCAGGGGGCCGCCCTGCAGCAGGGCAACTACCAGTTCCTGCACCTTGGCGTCCAGTTCTTCCGGCGCTACCACCTCGTGGGCCAGTCCAAGATCCCGGGCGCGGGCGGCGCTGATGCGTTCCGCCGTCTGGAAATAGCGGCAGGCCTGGCGTTCGCCGATGGCGCGGATGACCCAGGGGCCGATGGTGGCGGGAATGAGGCCGAAGCGCACTTCCGAGGTGGCAAAGATGGCCTTGTCGGAAGCCACGCAGATGTCGCAGGCGGACGCCAGGCCCATGCCGCCGCCCAGGGCCGCGCCATGCACCCGGGCCAGGGTGGGCTTGTGCATTTCCGCCAGGGTACGCAGCATGCCGGCGAGCTTCTGGGCATCCTTCAGGTTGTCTTCCAGGCTTGCTTCGCCTGCTGCCTTCATCCAGTTCAGGTCGCCACCGGCGGAGAAGCTCTTGCCCCGTCCCGCCAGCACCATGACCCGTACCGCCGGATCCCCGTCCAGTAGGCGGCAGGCGTTGGCGATGTCATCGATGAGTTGGGCATTGAAGGCGTTATGCACTTCCGGCCGGTTCATCCACACCGTGGCGACGCCAGCGGTGATGTCAATTTCGAGGGTTTCGAACATGGTCGCGGGCCTCACATGCGGAACAGGCCGAACTTCGTGGGCGGCACCGGGGCGTTCAAGGCGGCCGACAGGGACAGGCCGAGGATGCGCCGTGACTGGGCCGGGTCCACCACGCCGTCGTCCCACAGGCGGGCGGTGGCGTAGTAGGGGTGGCCCTGGTCCTCGTATTGCTGGCGGATGGGGGCCTTGAAGGCTTCTTCTTCCTCCGCGCTCCAGGCGCCGCCGCGGGCTTCGATGCCTTCCCGGCGTACGGTGGACAGCACGCTGGCAGCCTGCTCGCCGCCCATCACGGAAATGCGGCTGTTGGGCCACATCCACAGGAAGCGGGGGCTGAATGACCGGCCGCACATGCCGTAATTGCCGGCGCCGAAGGACCCGCCGATGAGCATGGTGATTTTGGGCACTTGGGCGGTGGATACTGCCATGACCATCTTGGCGCCGTCCTTGGCGATGCCGCCGTTTTCGTACTTCCTGCCTACCATGAAACCGGTGATGTTCTGCAGAAAGAGCAGGGGAATGCCGCGTTGGGCACAGAGTTCAATGAAGTGGGCGCCCTTCTGGGCAGATTCGCCGAATAGGATGCCGTTGTTGGCGACGATGCCCACCGGATAGCCATGAAGCTGGGCGAAGCCGGTGACCAGGGTGCTGCCGTAGCGGGCCTTGAATTCGTCGAAGCGGGAGCCGTCCACGATACGGGCGATAATTTCCCGCACATCGTAGGGTTTGCGGGTGTCCGTGGGGATGATGCCGTAGATTTCTTCCGGGTCGAAGAGGGGCGCTTCGCCGCTCCCCAGGGCCAGGTTTACCGTCTTGACCCGGTTCAGGTTGGCGACGATGCGCCGGGCGATGAAGAGGGCGTGCAGGTCGTTTTCTGCCAGGTGGTCGGCCACGCCGGAGATGCGCGTGTGTACATCGCCGCCCCCCAGGTCTTCTGCCGTCACGACTTCGCCGGTCGCCGCCTTCACCAGGGGCGGCCCCCCCAGGAAAATGGTGCCCTGGTTGCGCACGATGATGGTTTCGTCCGACATGGCCGGTACGTAGGCGCCGCCGGCGGTGCAGGAGCCCATGACCACGGCGATCTGGGGAATGCCCTTGGCGGACATGTTGGCCTGGTTGAAGAAAATCCGCCCGAAGTGGTCCCGGTCAGGAAAAACCTCGTCCTGCCGCGGCAGGAAGGCGCCGCCGGAATCCACCAGGTAGATACAGGGCAGGTTGTTCTGCTCGGCGATCTCCTGGGCCCGCAGGTGCTTCTTCACCGTCATGGGGTAGTAGGTGCCGCCCTTCACCGTGGCGTCGTTGGCCACGATCATGCACTCCACGCCCTGCACCCGGCCTACGCCGGTGATGACGCCAGCGGACGGGGCTTCGTTGTCGTAGAGGCCGAAGGCGGCCATCTGACCCACTTCCAGGAAGGCTGTGCCCGGATCCAGCAGGTGGTTTACCCGGTCCCGCGGCAGCAACTTTCCCCGGCCGGTGTGCTTGGCCCGGGCCTTCTCGCCGCCGCCCAGGGCGACTTCCGCGGCCTTGGCCCGTAGGTCCGTCACGATGCTGCCCATGGCCTTGGCGTTGGCCTGGAATTCAGGTGAACGGGTGTTGATCTGGCTCTTGATTACGCTCATGTCAGCGGGTCTCGGAGAACAGCTCGCGGCCGATGAGCATGCGGCGGATTTCGCTGGTGCCGGCGCCGATTTCGTAGAGCTTGGCATCGCGCCAGAGGCGGCCGGCGGCATATTCGTTTGTATAGCCTACGCCCCCCAAGGTCTGGATGGTTTCGCCCGCCATCCAGGTGGCCTTCTCGGCGGAATACAGGATGGCGCCTGCCGCGTCCTTCCTCAGGGTGCGGGAATGATCGGTGCGATCGCAGGCCTGGCCCAGGGCGTACACATAGGCGCGGGTGGCCATCCAGGTGGTGTACATGTCCGCCACCTTGCCCTGCATGAGCTGGAATTCGCCGATGGCCTGGCCGAACTGTTTGCGCTCGTGCAGGAAGGGCACGGTGATATCCATGCAGGCGGCCATGATGCCCAGGGGGCCGCCGCAGAGCACGGCGCGCTCGTAGTCCAGGCCACTCATCAAGACCTTGGTGCCGTTGCCCACGCCGCCCAGAACATTTTCTTCCGGCACTTCTACGTCGTCGAAAAAGAGCGGGTAGGTGTTGGAGCCGCGCATGCCCAGCTTGTCCAGGTGGGTGCCGTGGGAGAAACCGGCCATGCCCTTTTCGACGATGAAGGCGGTCATGCCCTTGGCACCGGCGTTGAGGTCGGTCTTGGCATACACCACCAGAGTGTCGGCGTCGCCGCCGTTGGTGATCCACATCTTGGAGCCATTCAGCACAAAGCGGTCGCCCTTTTTGTCGGCCCTGAGCTTCATGGATACCACGTCGGAACCGGCGTTGGGTTCGGACATGGCAAGCGCCCCCACGTGGTCGCCGGAAATCAGCTTGGGCAGGTATTTCGTCTTCTGGGCCTGTGTTCCATTCCGGCGGATCTGGTTCACGCACAAGTTGGAGTGGGCGCCGTAGGACAGACCGACGGAAGCGGAGGCCCGGGAGACTTCCTCCAAGGCGATGATGTGGGCCAGGTAGCCCATGCCGGTGCCACCGTACTCCTCTTCGGCAGTCATGCCGTGGAGGCCCAGGTCGCCGAGTTTCTTCCACAGGTCGGCGGGAAACAGGTTATCCCGGTCCACATCCGCCGCCCGGGGCGCGATTTCCTTTGCTGCAAAGGCGATGATGGTATCGCGCAGCATTTCGATGGTTTCGCCGAGGTTGAAGTCGAGACTGGGGACGTTCATGGGCCTGCTCCTGGTGAATATTCGTGTCGGGGGTGGGACTGGCCGTGAGTGTACGGCACGACGGGTGCCGCAGGCGCCAAAGTGGTTGCAAAACGCGCCAAGAAGATTAGCATGGTCGGCATCATGAAAGCGCTGCATCTTCCTCCCGTTGATCCGGAAAATGGCCCGGCAGCAACGCCTATCGCCTTTATTCAGTTCATTATTCTGGCGTACCACCGCTACGAGGCCAATCCGGCCAAGGCATTGGAATTGGCACGGATTGCGCCAGAGTTTCTGAATAATCCGGCCAGCCGGATCACTGCTGGCCAGTTGGAGATCATGTCTTCTGTTGCCATGCAGGAACTGGATGACGAGGCCCTGGGCTGGTTTTCCCGCAAACTGCCCTGGGGTAGTTACGGCATGCTGTGCCGGGCCTCCCTCGCGTCCCCGAATCTGGGCGTTGCCCTGAAACGCTGGTGCCGCCACCATCGCCTGCTGGTCGGGGATGTGCTGCTCTGCCTGACGGTGGAGGGAAAGCGGGCGACCCTGGCCATCGCGCCGCAGCGGGATCTGGGAGTTTTGCAGGAGTTCTGTCTGCTGACCAGTCTACGCTACGTGCTCGGCTATGCCTGCTGGCTCATCGATTCGCGCATGGCCTTGCTGGAAGCCCGCTTTCCCTACCCGGCACCATCCCACAGGGCGGTCTATCCCCTGATGTTCGATTGCCCGGTGGTCTTTGACGCAGCGGAGGCGGGTTTCAGCTTCGACGCCCAGTATCTGAGCTTGCCGCCGCGGCGGGACGAGCATGACCTGCGGCTCATGCTGCAGCGGGCGCTGCCCCTCACCGTGCTGCAGTACCGCCGGGATCGGCTGCTGGTGGAACGGGTGCGGCGCCTGTTGCTGGAACAGATGGACGAAGGCCTGACGGCGGAGATCCTGGCGGCACGGCTGCATGTATCCACCCGCACCCTGCACCGGCAGTTGCAGGAGGAGGGGGCGTCGCTGGTGCAACTCAAGGATGAGGCCCGTTTCGAGCGCGCCAAGGAATTGCTGAACCGCACCAGTCGCCCCCTCAAACAGGTTGCCCAGGCGGTGGGCTATCAGAGCGAAAAGAGCTTTTCCCGGGCCTTCAAGTCCTGGGCCGGGGAGTCCCCGGGGGCCTTCAGAAGCCGGTCATCCCGGGAAAGGTGACGGGTGGGCGCGAGCATGCCATGGCATCCTGAAATGAAAAATACCCACCGGGCGGTGGGCATTTTTCTGCAGCGCGCTGGGTTCAGCGGCGGCGGTTCATGGCGCCGAAGGTGCTGAAAGCGTCCGTCGAGGCCTTGGTGATTTGTTCGAAGGCCTGGCGGGCGGTATCCATGGCGCCCTGGATGGCGTTGGTGGTCTGATGGCTGCCCACGGGCATGCCGGTCAGCATTTTCTGCATGGCTTCCACCATGTCCTGGGAGCCGCTGGTCAGTTGCTGGCCCACCATGCGGCCGAATTCTGCCTGGGTTTCGCTGGTGATTTCGGCGATCTTGCGGGCACAGCCCAGCATGCGTTCCGTGGTGGCTTGGGCGAACTGGGTGCGCACGTCCAGGACTTGCTGGGGATCCTTCAGGTCGGTCAAGGCCTTGGCGTTATGTACGCCATCCTCGAACAGGGCCTTGGCGGTTTCCACCTGGAGTTCCACGATGCGCTGGGAGTTTTCGATGGACAACTGGGCTAGGCGCATGGCGGCATCGAGGTTTTTCTTTTGCAACTCGTTGAACTGTTCGGGCTTGTTGGCCATAAATCCTCCCTCTGCGTGTTGGAATTTTGGGCCTGTCGCGACAGGCCCTTGAAGATGGTGCAACGAAAACTGCTTGCCGCCGAAACATAGCACACATCAGTGAAAATGAATACTGAGCGGGATCAAGGTGGTGGAGGCATAAACCTTCGTGGCAAACGAGTAATGCAAGAATGGTGTCAGCATAGGGGCGGTGCACCTTGAAATGGACTGCAGTAGCCCCATGTAACGCCCATACGGAAAATCGGGAGGACACCCATCATGCGTTTCGACAAGTTCACTACCAAGTTCCAGCAGGCCGTCGCCGACGCCCAGAGTATTGCCGTGGGCAAGGACAATCCGAGCATTGAACCGTCCCATCTGCTGCTGGCCCTGCTGAATCAGGATGATGGGGCCACCACGTCCCTGCTGCAGCGGGCCGGCGCCAACCCAGTACCTCTCCGGGCTGCGACGGAAAAGCTGGTGGACCGCCTGCCACGGCAGGAAGGCGCTTCCGGTGAAGTCAGCGTGGGCCGGGATTTGGGCAACCTCTTTAACCTGACGGACAAGGAAGCTCAGAAGCGTGGCGACGAGTTCATTGCCTCCGAAATGTTCCTGCTGGCCCTGACCAGCGACAAGGGCGACACGGGCCGGCTGCTGAAAGAGCACGGTGTCAGCCGCGCCGCCCTGGAGCAGGCCATTGAGGCGGTGCGCGGCGGCCAGGGTGTAGGCAGCCAGGAAGCGGAAGGCCAGCGGGAAGCCCTGAAGAAATACTGTATGGACCTGACCGAGCGGGCACGTCAAGGCAAGCTGGACCCGGTCATCGGCCGGGATGATGAAGTCCGCCGCGCCATCCAGATCCTGCAGCGCCGCACCAAGAATAATCCAGTGCTCATCGGCGAACCCGGCGTGGGCAAGACCGCCATCGTGGAAGGCCTGGCCCAACGCATCGTGAATGGTGAGGTGCCGGAAACCCTGAAAGGTAAGAAGGTGCTGTCCCTGGACATGGCGGCCTTGCTGGCCGGGGCCAAGTACCGGGGCGAGTTCGAGGAACGCCTGAAATCCGTATTGAAGGAGATCGCCCAGGAGGAAGGGCGCATCATCGTCTTCATTGACGAACTGCATACCATGGTGGGGGCCGGCAAGGCCGAGGGCGCCATGGATGCCGGCAACATGCTGAAGCCAGCCCTGGCCCGGGGCGAGCTGCATTGCATCGGCGCCACCACGCTGGACGAGTATCGGAAATATATCGAGAAGGATGCGGCCCTGGAGCGGCGCTTCCAGAAGGTGCAGGTGGATGAGCCATCCGTCGAATCCACCATCGCCATCCTGCGGGGGCTGCGGGAAAAATACGAATTGCACCACGGCGTGGCCATTACCGATCCGGCCATCGTGGCGGCGGCGGAACTGTCCAACCGCTATATCACGGACCGTTTTCTGCCGGACAAGGCCATTGACCTGATCGATGAGGCAGCGGCCCGCATCAAGATGGAAATCGACTCCAAGCCGGAGGTGATGGACAAACTTGACCGGCGGCTCATCCAGTTGAAGATCGAGCGGGAGGCGGTGAAAAAGGAGAAGGACGAGGCCTCCATCAAGCGTTTTGGCCTCATCGAGGAAGAAATCGCCAAGCTGGGCAAGGAATACTCCGACCTGGAGGAAATCTGGAAGGCCGAAAAAGCCCAGGTCCAGGGCAGCGCCCACATCAAGGAAGAAATCGACCACGTCAAGGCCGATATCACTCGCCTGCAGCGGGAGGGCAAGCTGGACAAGGTGGCGGAGTTGCAATATGGAACTTTGCCCCAGCTGGAAGCCCAACTCAAGGCGGCGGATGCCGCTGCCACGGGGGATGCCGGGAAGAAGAACAAACTCCTGCGCACTCAGGTAGGTGCCGAGGAAATCGCCGAAGTGGTCAGCCGTGCCACCGGCATTCCGGTTTCCCGCATGATGCAAGGCGAGCGGGAAAAGCTCTTGAAGATGGAAGGGCGCCTGCACCAGCGGGTGGTGGGCCAGGATGAGGCCGTGACCCTGGTGGCGGACGCCATCCGCCGTTCCCGCGCCGGGCTCTCCGACGAGAACCGGCCCTATGGCTCCTTCCTGTTCCTGGGGCCCACCGGCGTCGGCAAGACCGAACTGTGCAAGGCCCTGGCGGAATTCATGTTCGACGCGGAGGACCACCTCATCCGCATCGACATGAGCGAGTTCATGGAAAAGCACTCGGTGGCCCGGCTCATCGGCGCGCCCCCCGGCTACGTGGGTTACGAGGAAGGCGGCTATCTGACGGAAGCGGTGCGCCGGAAGCCTTACAGCGTGATCCTGCTGGACGAGGTGGAAAAGGCTCATCCGGACGTGTTCAATGTGCTGCTGCAGGTGCTGGACGACGGCCGCATGACCGACGGCCAAGGGCGCACGGTGGACTTCAAGAACACCGTCATCGTCATGACTTCCAACCTGGGTAGCCAGATGATCCAGCAGATGAGTGGCGATGACTACCAGGTCATCAAGCTGGCGGTGATGGGGGAGGTGAAGACCTACTTCCGTCCCGAGTTCATCAACCGCATCGATGAAGTGGTGGTGTTCCACGCCCTGGACCAGAAGCACATCGCCTCCATCGCCCGCATTCAGCTGGGCTATCTGGAAAAGCGCCTGGAGAAGCTGGAAATGTCCATGATCGTGGACGATGCGGCTCTCACGGAACTGGCCGAGTCCGGCTTCGACCCGGTCTTCGGTGCCCGGCCCCTCAAGCGCGCTATCCAGCAGCATATCGAAAACCCGCTGGCCAAGGCCATCCTGGAAGGCAAGTTCGGCCCCAAGGACCGTGTCCACGTGGGCTGGGACGGCCACGCCGTCCGTTTCAGCAAGGACTGAACGGCCCCTTGTCCTGTAGAAGGCGGCGTCGCCACGGTATCCCCGTGGAGACGCCGTTTTTCTTGCTGCACCGCAAAAATCACCTCAAGCTTCCGCTTGCCGGCCCGTTAATCGACCCAGCGGGGCCTGTGCCGGATTGACTTGGGTGGGCCTGCAATTTCCGCTTTGAATGGGGGGCCTCCGGCCATGAAGCTGGTCAAGGACAAGGCAAGCGCAAAGTGGTGGTTCTGGATGTGGGGACTGTTTGCCATCGTCAGTCTGGCCTTGGTGGCGACCGCCTTGTTGTGGCAACGGCCTCCGGCATCAAGCGAGGTGGCGGCTCCGGCCTATACCTTGGTCAAGGTGACCACCAGCACGGCGGACGAGCATTCCGTCGCCGCCACACTGGCGCTGATGAGTAAGCCGGAACAGAAGGCCGCCCTGGAACTTCACCGGCCGGCCATTACCACGGCCCTGAGTGGCTATCTGACGCAGGCCAGCGGGCCGGCTCTGGCGGACTCGCGCAACCGGGCCGAACTCCTCAAAGCCCTTCTGGACACCGCCAACCAGGCCTTGCCGCCGGAACTCAAGCTGGAGAGTGTTCTGTTGACCGATTTCGTCGTGGGTTCCTGATAGGCGGCTTCTCGAATGCCGCCCATCCACAAAGCATGGTTATATCTAAAGTTGCGTCCTTCCCTGCCGTTAGACCATTAGAAATATCAATACTCCCGCCGCCATTTTTGTTGCTTCACTGCAACCATCTGATATGAAAACAATCTTTCTGGTTGATGACTCCGCTACCATTCTTCTGAGCATTTCCGCCATGTTGGGCAAGGCGGGTTACGGCGTCGAGAAGGCCGGCAGCGCGGAAGAGGCCTTGAAAAAAATCCAGGGTGGTCTCAAGCCGGATCTCCTGATCACGGACCTCAACATGCCGGGCATGAACGGCATCGACTTCATCAAGGAAGTCCGGAAATTGCCGCCCCTGAAGTTCATGCCCATCCTGTTTCTGACCACCGAAAGCCAGCAGTCGAAGCGTATGGACGCCAAGGCTGCCGGTGCCTCAGGCTGGATCGTCAAGCCGGCCAAGGCCGAGGAACTGCTCGCTGCCATCAAGATGGTCATGCGCTAGGATCATGTCGCCCGACTCCCTAAGACGTTTCAAGACCCGGCAGCTCGTTTCCAGTCTGTGCACGGGGCTTTTTGTTGGTACCTCCACGTTTTTTCTGCATGGGACGTTTCACAACGTCTTCCTGCCAACCCTGGGCCTATCCCATCGCCTGGGCGATGCGCTGGGTTCCCTGTTCATTGTGGTGGTGGCATTTCTGGTCCAGCGCCTCGTGTCCCGGGCGTTTTTCGAAGACGCCTATTTCGGCACAAGAGTGCAGATGGACGAGCGGCGCCAGGAACGGGAAAAAATGGAAGAAGCCACCGCTCAGGTAGCCGAGGAACTGGGGCGCTGGCCGGTGTTTTCCGGCGTTCTGCGGGGGCATTTGCGTGGCGTGAGCGTCGAGACCGAGCAAGCGGTGGTGAAATTTTCCACCCAGTTGCAGGCCATTGACGAGGTGGTCGTTGGACTGAACAATTTCGTGGCCGAAAGTTCGGCCCGCACCAACGCCATGGCGCTGCAGTCGGAGGAACACATCAAGGAAAACCGGGCGCAAATTGGCCGCCTGGAGATGTACATACGCCAGCGTCTTGACGAAGCGGGCCAGGAAAAAAAGCGCGTGGAAACCGTGGCCACGGAGGCCCGCTCCCTCGAATCCCTGGTGCAACTCATCAAGCACGTGGCCGGCCAGACCAATCTGCTGGCCCTCAACGCCGCCATCGAGGCGGCCCGGGCCGGCGATGCGGGGCGTGGCTTTGCCGTGGTGGCCGACGAAGTCAGAAAACTGTCCCAGGAAACGGAAATTGCGGTAGGCAAGATCAGCCAGGGCATCAAGCTGGTCAGCCAGACCATCGAAAGCCAGTTTGCCGCCAAGCTGAACAACAATGCCCTAGATACCGAGAAGGTGGCCCTGGAGGAGTTTGCCCGGCAACTGGGTGCCCTGGGGGCCGGCTACGAGCAACTCACCCAGGAGAATGCGTCGGTTTTGGCGCGCATCGGCGAAAACAGCCGGGAACTGGCCGGGATGTTCATGGACGCCATGGCTGACATCCAGTTCCAGGATGTTGTGCGTCAGCAACTGGAGCACGTGGCTTCTGCCCTGGAAAAACTCGATACCCATGCCACGGCCTTGGCGCAGCGCCTGGCCCATCCCGGCGAGCTTCCCGACGGGGAACTCTTGAATTTCGACCGTCAACTGGACGAACTTTTCGCAGGCTACGTCATGGACGGACAGCGGGAACGGCATCAGGATCTACTGGGGGGGCGTGGCGGTAACGCCCAGCCGGTGGCTGGCGGCCCGCGAGTGGAACTGTTTTAGTAAGGGCGTCGGAAGTTTGTAGGTCGGGCTTCAGCCCGACAGTTCGCGTTGTCGGGCTGAAGCCCGACCTAGGGATTCACAAGGGTATACCGACCATGAGCACTAGCCATCGCCTCCTCCTTGAGGAAGATTTGACCATTTACCACGCATCCACCCACAAGGCCCGCTTTCTGGAAGCCTTGTCCGCCCAGGACAGCGTCGAGCTTGACCTGTCGAAGGTGGCGGAAATGGACACAGCGGGTGTCCAACTGCTCATGCTCTTCAAGCGCGAAGCCCAGCGCCTCGGCAAGGAAGGGCGCCTCGTCGGCCATAGCCCGGCGGTGCGGGAAGTGATCGATTTTCTCCACCTGGCGGCCCGGCTGGGGGACCCCATGGTTATCCCACCGGCCGCCGGCCGTGGTGCGGAGAACAAGCATGGATGATCTGAACAGCGAACTGACCGGCGTCTTCGTACAGGAGGCCCGGGAACAACTGGCGGACATGGAGCGGCTGTTGCTGCAACTGGAGCAACAGCCGGAAAACCGGGACAACCTGGATGCCATTTTCCGTGCCGCCCACACCATCAAAGGTTCGGCGGGAGTCGTTGAATGCAGCTTCATCGAGGCGTTTACCCACCACGTGGAAAGCGCTCTGGATCAACTCCGGAACGGGGACTTGGCGGTAACGCCGGACTTGGCTAGTCTCCTCCTCTTGTGCTGTGACCACATGATGCAGTTGCTGGAGGTTTTGGCCCGGGGGGATGCCGCGCCTTCCGCCGATTTGTTGGCGGCTGGTAATGGGCTGATCGGGCGCCTCGCCGCCCTTACCGGTACCACGGCGCCGGCCACGAAGGCGGAAAACGGCGTGGAGGCCTCCGGTGGCGGCCTCATGTCAACCGACAACTGGCATATCTCCATACGCTTTGGGCGGGATGTCCTGAAGTTCGGCATGGATCCCCTGGCCTTCCTGCGCTACCTGGCGGGCCTGGGCACCATCGTCGGCATGGAAACCTTGGCGGAAGCCATGCCGGCAGCGGAAGACATGGACCCGGAAGCCTGCTACCTGGGCTTCGAAATCGCCTTCCAGTCCCGTGCCTCCAAGTCCGAGATCGAGGCGGTATTCGCCTTCGTGCGGGACGATTGCAGCCTGCATATCCTGCCGCCGGCCAGCAAACTGACGGAATTCATGGCGCTCATTCAGACCCTGCCGGAAGACAGCCTGCGCCTGGGTGAGATCCTGGTGAAGATCGGTGCCCTCACCGAGGCAGAGCTGGCGGAAGGGCTGAAAGAACAGAAGGACGCACCTCGGGAGGAGGGCAACGCGGAAGCGGCCACCTCGCCGCTGGGTCGTATCCTGGTGGGGCAGCAGGTGGTGCAGCCCGCCCTGGTGGAAGCCGCAGTGGTGCACCAGACCCAGGTGAGCGAGAAAAAAGCCAAGGAAGCAAGGGTCATCCGGGTGCACGCGGACAAGCTGGACCGGCTTATCGATCTGGTGGGGGAGATGGTCATTGCCGGGGCTTCGGCCCACCTGCTGGCCCTGAAACATGGCAAGACCGACTTGGTGGAAGCGGCCTCGGTGCTGTCACGCCTGGTGGAAGACATCCGGGATTCGGCCTTGCAGCTGCGTATGGTGCAGATCGGCGAAACCTTCAGCCGTTTCAACCGGGTGGTGCGGGACACCAGCCGGGACCTGGGCAAGGACATCGAGTTGGTGCTCACCGGCGGCGAAACGGAACTGGACAAGTCGGTGGTGGAAAAGATCGGCGACCCGCTCATGCACTTGGTACGGAATGCCCTCGACCATGGCATTGAACCGGCGGAGGTGCGCCAGGCCCGGGGCAAGCCAGCCCGGGGCAAGCTCACGCTCAACGCCTGTCACGACTCCGGCAGCATCGTCATCCAGGTCATGGACGACGGTGGCGGCCTCAATTCCGAGCGCATTCGCGCCAAGGCGGTGGAGCGGGGCCTCATCCAGGCGGACGAAAGTCTCGGCGAACAGCAGATCATCAATTTGATTTTCGAAGCAGGTTTCTCCACGGCGGATGCCGTCTCCAATCTGTCCGGCCGGGGCGTGGGCATGGACGTGGTCCGGCGCAATATCCAGGCCCTGCGGGGCACGGTGGATGTGGCCTCGATTCCGGGCCAGGGCTGCACTTTTACCATTCGCCTGCCCTTGACCCTGGCCATCATCGACGGCTTCCTGGTGGGGGTGGGCAAGGCTGCCTACGTCATTCCCCTGGATTCCGTGGAGGAGTGCATCGAACTCAAGAACGTGGTGGGGGAGCGGAATTTCCTCAATCTGCGGGGCGAGGTGCTGCCCTTCATCCGTTTGCGGGAGATTTTCACCACAGTGGGTGAGGCGCCGGCACGGGAGAATGCCGTGGTGGTGCGTTATGCCGGCCAGCGTGCCGGCATCATCGTGGATCAGCTCATGGGCGAGTTTCAGACCGTTATCAAGCCCCTGGGGGGGCTTTTTGCTCACCTCAAGGGTATCGGCGGCTCCACCATTCTGGGCAGCGGCGAAGTCGCCCTGATCCTGGATGTGCAGGCCCTCGTTCAGGGCACGGCGGTGCGGGAGGAGCGGCACTTGCTGGCGCCACCGAAACTTGGGGCCAATGGCGCTTGAGAGCGCGTTTCCCACCATGCCATCTCCCCTTTCATTCGGCCTCATTGCCTCCCTGGCCCTGCTGGGCATGAGCGTGAGTACGCTTGCAACGGCCGTCGAGGACGTGAGCACGACCTCCTACCGGCCCACCGTCTCCAATCCGGCGGCCCTGTCGGCACCGGGGTGGCTGGAAGTGGAAATGGGCATGCACCAGCAACTGCCGGGCGATGGTAGCCGTCAGACCAGTCTGCCTTACCTGCTCAAGTACGCCGTAAGTCCTGACTTTGGCATCCTGCTGGGCGGAGACGCCCATGTCACGCTGACCGACGCGGATGGCACACGGACGCGGGGCCAGGGTGATAGCACCTTCCTCCTCAAGCATCGCTGGGGTCTGGGCAGCGGGGACGAGGCGGGCCTGGAGTGGGGATTCAAGTCCCCTACGGCCATATCCGGACTTGGCAGCGGAAAAACCGATTACATCGCCAATGGCATCTACAGCACCCGGGTCGGTGCGCATACTCTGGACGTCAATCTCAATGCAACACGCCTGGGTGCCGTTGAAGCGGGCACAGGCCTGATCCGCTGGGGTTGGGCTGCCGCGCTTTCCCATCCTCTCGATGCGCACTGGAGCCTTTCTGCTGAACTTTCCGGTGCAGCACGCAGGGGAACCACGGCGGATAACCAGATGCTGGTGGCTATGGCGTATGCACCGAACAACCGGGTCGTCATTGATGCCGGCATGGCCGTGGGGCTGAGCCACGCGGCGGTGAATAGAACCTGTTTTATTGGCGTCTCCTTTTTGCTTCAGAAATTCAAGTAAGTCGTTTCAAACCATATTTTGGGGATCAACATGTTCAAGAACCTCCGTATCGGTACCCGCATCGGAGCGGCGTTTGCGTTCATGCTGGCGCTGCTCGTGCTTGTCACCGGCATCAGCCTTTCAAGAGTTGCCACCCTTGATGATTCCATCAACATCATCGTGAACGAGGATTTCCCCAAGACAGTGTGGGCCAACGACATCATCGACGAGGTTAACGTGGTGGCCCGGTCACTACGCAACGGCCTCTTGCTGAAGAACTCGGAAGACATCAAGCGGGAACTTGACCGGATACTGGAGTCACGCAAGGTCATCACGGACAGGATCGAAAAACTTGAGAAGGCCATCAAGTCCGAGAAGGGCAGGGAACATCTGAAGGCCGTCAAGGCCGCCCGTGAGGCCTACGTACCCGCGCAGCAGAAGGCCATGGAACTGGCCCAGGCCGGCAAGCGGGACGAGGGGACGGACTATCTGATAAAGGAAGTGCGGCCACGGCAGGCGGAATACATCCAGGCGGTGAACAAGGTCATCAAGTACCAGGAAGAAGTGTTGAAGGAAGCCGGCGAGCGTGGCGACAGATTGGCCAACGAAACCCGTAACCTGCTTATCTCCTTGGGCGTGCTGACGGCCCTGGCGGCCCTGGCTGTCGGCTGGCTGATCACCCGTTCCATCGCCGTGCCGGTGAAGGAAGTGGTGGACGGCGCCAATCGTATTGCGGCCGGCGATCTCTCCGGATTGATTGCCTATGACGGCAGGGATGAGATCGGCGTCCTGGCGAATGCCATGCGTCTGATGCAAAAGAATATCCAGGCTCTGGTGGCGGACGCCAAACTGCTCTCGAAGGCGGCGCTGGAAGGCAAGCTGGCGACGCGCGCCGATGCCGAGAAGCATCAGGGAGATTACCGGGCCATCGTGACGGGGGTGAATGACACCCTGGACGCGGTGATTGGCCCCTTGAACGTGGCGGCGGGGTATGTGGACCGGATTTCCCGGGGTGACATTCCGAGCAAGATCACGGATTCCTACAACGGCGACTTCAACATTCTGAAGAACAACCTGAACACTTGCGTGGAGGCGGTGAATGCCCTGGTGGCGGACGCCAATCTGCTCTCCAAGGCGGCGGTGGAAGGCAAGCTGGCGACGCGGGCGGATGCGGCGCAGCACCAGGGGGATTTCAGGAAGATCGTGCAAGGCGTGAACGACACCCTGGACGCGGTGATCGGCCCCTTGAATGTGGCGGCGGGTTATGTGGATCGAATTTCCAAGGGTGACATCCCGCAGAAAATCACGGATTCTTACAACGGCGACTTCAACGCCATCAAGACCAACCTGAACACCTGTGTCGACGCGGTGAATGCCCTGGTGGCGGATGCCAATCTGCTGTCGGCGGCGGCCCTGGCGGGGAAACTGGAAACCCGGGCGGATGCGACCAAGCATCAGGGGGATTTCAGGAAGATCGTGCAAGGGGTGAATGACACCCTGGACGCCATCGTGGCGCCGGTAAACGAAGTGCGGCAGATCATGGGTGCGCTGGAAGCCGGCGACCTGACGAAGAACATCACGGGCGACTACCGGGGCGACTTCCTGGCCCTGAAAGAGGCGGTGAATAACACGGTGGCACGACTGGCGGACACCATTACTCAGGTGCGCCTGTCGGCGGATGCTCTGACGAACGCCTCGGCCCAGGTGTCGTCCACGGCCCAGTCCCTGTCCCAGTCCTCAAGCGAGCAAGCCTCCAGC
>JAYTVW010000035.1:0-7967 GCA_043743785.1 Rhodocyclales bacterium
CCATGCTGCGTTGCAAAACGCTTGTGTGGCCAGCCACATGGCGCGTTTTGCGCCTTGCCTGGCATCTCGTCTGCAAGCGGCCATCTGTCCAAGTTATTCTTTCTCGCCTCCTTACCGTTGATGAAGATCATCCGGTATTCCAGCTTGCGCCGCTTCTTGGCCGCTTTTTCAGCAGGGGTGAGTTTTCGTTTTGGCTTTGCCGTGAGCAGGAACTGGGGTCAGGGGTCCAGGAATCGCGCTTGCAATCCCACATTTTTCTGAAACAGAAAGCCCGACAAAAACCCGCCGAAGCGGGTTTTTTGAGCAAACCGACGTGGCCTTGAAATCCACCCCGAAAATGGAAGCCATGCCAGCTTTCCCTCACCCTCTATCCCTCTCCCGGAGGGAGAGGGACGGACGCGTGGTGAGGCGGCTATGCCGACTTTGACGTTAAGCCGTAGTCGGAACAAGTTCCGACCTACAACAGCTCATGCGCTATTGGCGGGTAGGCCGACTGAAGTCGGCCCCACGGGATTTCCGGCTTACAGCTTCAGGAAGTTGTCCCGGTAATACTTGAGTTCGTCGATGGACTCGTAGATGTCCGACAGGGCTTCATGCCGGCCCTGCTTCTTGAAGCCCTTGGCCACCTCCGGCGCCCAGCGCTTGCAAAGCTCCTTGAGGGTGCTCACGTCCAGATTGCGATAGTGGAAATAGTCCTCGAGCTTCGGCATGTAGCGCGCCATGAAGCGCCGGTCCTGGCCGATGGAATTGCCGCACATGGGCGAGGTAGTCTTCGGCACCCACTGCTTCATGAAGTCCAGATACTGGGCCTCCACTTCCGCTTCCGCCAAAGTCGATGCCTTGACCTTGGCAATCAGGCCGGACTTGCCGTGGGTGTTCTTGTTCCAGTCATCCATGCCGTCGAGGAACGCGTCCGACTGGTGCACCACCAGCACCGGCCCCTCCGCCACGGTTTCGAGCTGGCTGTTGGTCACCACCATGGCGATCTCCAGTATGCGGTCGCCATCCGGGTTGAGCCCGGTCATCTCCATGTCCAGCCAGACGAGATGATTCTGATCTTGTGCCATAATCCTGTGCCCAGCAAAAAGCCGACATTCTGGCATAAAGAAGCGTGAGCGGTGGCCGGTAAGCGGAGAGCGTGGATTTTCCGCGCCGCACGCACCAAATATACCGCTCACTCCTCACCCCTTACTCCTCACCATTCATGACCCCAGTCGCCCTGACAAAACTCTTTCTCGCCGCCCTCGCCCTCACCACCAGCCTGCGGGTCTGGCTGGCCTTGCGCCACCTGGGGTCGGTGCAAAGCCACCGGGGCGCGGTGCCGGCCCCCTTCGCGGCCGCCATCACCCTGGAAGCCCACCAGAAGGCGGCGGATTACACCGCCGCACGGGTGAAACTGGGCCTGGCGGACTTGAGCATCGGCACCCTGTTCCTGCTCTGGCTGACCCTGGGGGGCCTCATGCAGCGGGTTTTTGACGCCTGGGCGCCCGTATTCCCGCCCGGCGGCTACGGTCATGGCATCGCCTTCCTCGCCACCCTGGGCCTCCTGGGTAGCCTGGTGGACCTGCCCTTCGGGCTATACCGCACCTTCGTCATCGAAGAACGCTTCGGCTTCAACAAGATGACCCCGGGCCTGTGGATCAAGGATTTGGCGAAACAACTGGCCTTGACCGCCGCCATCGGCTTACCGGTGCTGTTCGCCGTGCTCTGGCTCATGGCCCGCATGGGCGAGTTGTGGTGGTTCTGGGTGTGGTGCTTCTGGCTCGGCTTCAACCTGCTGGTGCTGCTGGTGTACCCGAGCTTCATCGCCCCGCTGTTCAACAAATTCACGCCCCTCACCGACGACAAGCTGGCCCAGCGCATCGAGGCCCTGCTGGCCCGCTGCGGCTTCCGCGTCAGCGGCCTCTATGTGATGGATGGCTCCAAGCGTTCCGCTCACGGCAACGCTTATTTCACGGGTTTTGGTGCCGCCAAACGCATCGTCTTCTTTGACACCCTGCTGGAAAAGCTGTCCCCCGAGGAAGTCGAAGCCGTGCTGGCCCACGAGCTGGGGCACTACAAGCACCGCCACATCTGGCAGCGGGTGGCCCTCTTGGGCGCCATCAGCCTGGGCTTCCTGGCGGCCCTGGGCTACCTGATCCAAGAGGCCTGGTTCTTCCAGGGCCTGGGCATGGCGAGCATGGGCACGGCGCCGGCCCTGGCCCTGTTCTCCATGGCCATCCCGGTGTTCACCTTCCCCTTCTCGCCCCTCATGAGCCAGGTGTCCCGCTGCCACGAATTCCAGGCGGACGCCTACGCCGTGCGCCAGACGAAGGCGGAAGACCTGGCCAGCGCCCTGGTGAAGCTCTACCGGGACAATGCCGCCACGCTCACGCCGGACCCGCTGTATTCCACCTTCCACGATTCCCACCCGCCGGCAGCGGTACGCATCGCCCGGCTCAAACAGGCCTGACAATGCAACGAACGTCTGGCCGTCAGGCCTGCTTTCCCTCACCCCCAACCCCTCTCCCATATGGGCGAGGGGAGCGTCGCGAGTCGCTACGCGACTTTCGCAGAAAGTGCATGACATCATGAAAATACTGCTCCTCGTCCTCCTGGCCGCCGCCGGCAGCCTCGCTCATGCCGCTGCGGACCCCGCAGCCGGCAAGCGTCTGGTGGAAGAAAAATGCACCAGCTGTCATGTCGGACAGGTCGGCGGTGACGGCTCGAAGATCTACACCCGCAAGGAAAGTCGCATCAAGTCCGAGGCCCTGCTGTCCCAGCAGATGCAGATGTGCGACTCCATGGGCCACGGCCACTTGAGCGACGCCGAGCGCAACAATGTGGCGGCCTGGCTGAACCAGCAGTACTACCACTTCAAATAACGAGCGGCATGTCGGGTTGAAACCCGACCTACAGGAGACACGCCATGAGCACTTTCTGCGACTTATCCAAAGGCCACTGCGCGCCCTGCGAAGGCATCGGCCAGGCCCTGGAAGAAACCGAGGCCCGCGCCCAGCTGGCCGCACTGCCGGGCTGGCAGTTGGCGGCGGACGCCAGGAGCATCGGCAAGGAATTCGCCTTCAAGAACTTCAAAGAAACCATGCTCTTTGTGAATGGCGTGGCCTGGATGGCGGAGGCCGAGGGCCACCATCCAGACCTGGAGGTGGGCTACGCCCGCTGCAAGATCACCTGGACTACCCACGCCCTGAACGGCCTGTCGATGAATGATTTCATCGGTGCCGCCAAGGTTGAAGCCCTACTAACCGCCTGATATGGCGGGGCGTTCATTCGCCCCTACAAAGGAATCCTGTTTGAACAATTTGCACGGCACGGTGGTCGCCGCCTTCGGGCGCCAATACGAGGTCCGCCTGGATGGCGGTGAGATTCTGCTGTGCTTCCCCCGGGGCAAGAAAAGCCTGCTGGCGGTGGGGGACCGGCTGGTGGTGGAACGCACCGGCTCGGACCGGGGCGTGGTGGTGTCTTCGGAAGCGCGCTCCAGCCTGCTCTACCGCTCGGACCAATTTCGCCAGAAACTTATCGCCGCCAACGTCACCCAGCTGATCCTGGTGACCGCCACCGAGCCCGGCTTCAGCACGGAACTCCTGTCCCGCTGCGCCGCCGCCGCCGAGAGCCAGGACATGAAGGTCGCCATTATCCTCAACAAGGCGGACCTGACGGACAAGCTGCCGGCGGCCCGGGACATGCTCACCTCCTTCCGCGCCCTGGGCTATCCGCTGCTGGAAATGGCGGCCCTGGCGGGCGGCGAACACCTGGGGCCGCTGAAGGCCCTGCTCAAGGGCGAGACCAGCGTGCTGGTGGGCCAGAGCGGCATGGGCAAGTCCACCCTCATCAACGCCCTCATCCCGGACGCTGCCGCCC
The DNA here is from genome assembly GCA_043743785.1 of Rhodocyclales bacterium. Lineage (GTDB taxonomy): Bacteria > Pseudomonadota > Gammaproteobacteria > Burkholderiales > Rhodocyclaceae > JAQTNA01. The sequence goes on from JAYTVW010000035.1 coordinate 3,862, forward strand.
GCACCCGGGAAATCTCCGAGTACCTGGATTCCGGCAAACACACCACCACCTTCTCCCGCCTCTACCAGCTGGACGACACCAGCGCCCTCATCGACTGCCCCGGTGTGCAGGAATTCGGCCTGGCCCACATGAGCCGGGGCGAGATCGAATCCGGCTTCCCCGAGTTCAGGCCCCACTTGGGGCGCTGCCGCTTCCGGGATTGCCGCCATGACCGGGAACCGGACTGCGCCCTCAAAGCCGCCATCAAAGCCGGCAGCATCACGACGGAGCGCTTCAATCACTTCATGCGGGCCGTCACGGAAGCCGGCAAGAATCAGAGCTGAACTTTGACGGCCAGAGCGGCTTCCCCGGGAAGCCGTCATGGATGGTCCTGAAAGAAAACCGCCATCAAGCCGTAATCCCGACGCCCCGGCGCCGTCACAATCCCCATTTAGTATCCTGACCTTTATCAATCATAAGATGGAGGCATTTGGCGGAGTCGCCTGATGCCTTCAAAAACATTGAGGTCGGGATCATGAATACGCCAACGCTGTTTCGCCAGCGCGCCCTGTCGCGCGCCGTCGCCCTTGCCGTGCTGTCGCTGGGCGCTTCCGCAACACTCCATGCCGCCGACCCGGTGGACCTGGGCAGCGTCAGCGCCAGCGGTGGAACCGCGACCACGCCGGTGAAAAGCGTCGCCGCCCAAGTGGCCCCCACCCAGTCAGACCTGCAGGCCACCCAGCCCAAGTCCATCATCAACCGGTCCTTCTTCGAGGACGCCAAGTCCCCCGCCAGCGACTACGCCACCCTGGCGGCCATCGCCCCCAGCGTCTCCGGCGGCATTTCCGCCAATGGCCCGGGGCTTTCCGAAACCAAGAACAACCTGCGCGGTTTCCCGGACGGCAACTACAACATCACCTTCGACGGTATTCCCTTCGGCGACACCAACGGCCCCACCCACCATTCCACCGCCTATTTCCCGTCCGACATCATCGGCCAGGTGGTCGTGGAACGAGGTCCGGGCGGTGCCAGCAATATCGGCCAGGCCACTTTCGGCGGCTCCGTCAATCTAATCTCCCGCAACCTGGAACAGGAACGCACCGTTGGCGCTTACGTCGCGGTCGGCTCCTGGAATACCCGGCAGTACGGCATTCGCTACGACACCGGCCCTGTGTCCAGTTGGGGCGATGCACGCCTGGCCATGAACTATACAAAGCTTACCAGCGACGGCTACCGTACCTTCAGTGCCGTCCAGAGCACGAACTACATGCTGGAATTCCAGAAAGCTCTGGGGGACCACACGGTCCTGACCCTGTTCATGAACCATAACGACAACTGGTACCAGGATTCGGACGTCAGCAAGGGCCTCACCATCGCCCAGGCCGGCGCCCTGGGCAAGAATTACTGGCTGGGCAATGATCCGACCAAGGCCGACTACTGGGCCTACAGCAAGACGAGCAAGAACACCAATATGAACTACGCCCGCCTGCAGAGCGATCTCGGCTCCGGCTGGGCCGTGGACAACACCCTGTATTACGACAGCTATACGAACCACACCCTTTCCAGCACCTTGAGCAACACTTCGGTGAGCGCCACAAACATGGCGCCCAACGGTTATACGGCCGTCTATACCACGGCCAACGCCAGCGGCAGCAAAGGCGGCCCGACGGTTCTGGGCATTCCCGGCTACGTGAAGACCAACAGCTACTGGGTCATGGGCAATATCTTCAAGGCCACCAAGCAACTGGACAGCGGCCTCTTGCGGGCAGGCCTGTGGATCGAGCGGCAGGATTCCCATCGGGCCACGGAAGACTACAACATGCTTACCATGAGCCCGAACTACGACCAGAGCCGCCCCGCCGATCAAGCTACCGCGCCTTCCACCAACGTGAAGTACGCGCAGGATTCCGCCTCACACCAGTATCAACCCTTCGTCGAATTCGAGTGGGCGGCAACCAAGAACCTGACCATCACCCCCGGTGTGAAGCAGATGAACACCCATCTGATCATCGATGCGACCATGAATCAGACGGACCGGATCGGCCAGAACGTCAGCAAGGACTTCTCCGCCGTGCTGCCCTTCCTGACCGCCAACTACAAGCTGAACGACGCCTCTTCCGTGTATGCCCAGTTCGCCAAGGGCATGCTGGTGCCGGACATCAGTTCCTTCTACTCGAAGGAAGCCAACCGGACGGAAATCGAGCCCCAAAAATCCACCAATTACCAGATCGGCTTCGTTCATCAGTCCGGCAAGCTGGCATTCGATGCGGACGTGTATTACATCGACTTCAGCAACAAGCTCGGCACCTACGCCACGGGCTCGGTGGTCAATGGCGTCACGCTGACCGATACGATGCAATACAACCAGGGCGGCGTGGTCTACAAGGGCTTCGAAGGCCAGGCCACCTACGCCCTGGACAACGGCATCTCCCTGTATGGCAATGGCTCCCGCAACAGCGCTGCGTCCAAAACCACCTTCCTGCAGATCAAGGAAGTGCCCAGGATGACGGCGGCCCTGGGCCTACTCTACAAGGCGGGCGGCTGGAATGCTTCCCTGATGCACAAGTACGTGGGCCCGTCCTGGGTCAATGACGATCAGGTCTACCAGTTGGGTTCCTACACCACCACGGACCTCAGCGTGGGCTACACCTTCGCCAATCCAGGCGCCGGCATGAAGGAATTGAAGGTGAACGCCGGCATCTACAACCTGCTGGACCATCAGGACATGATCTCCGCCAAGACCTCCGGGAACACCACGGCTGCCTCCGACACCTTTGTCTGGCAGCCGCCCCGCAGCTACATGCTGACCCTGCGCGGCAAGTTCTGATCCCGGCGTAATCCATCCTTCTTCGGGGGGCGGCCCATGCCGCTCCCCGTCTCACATTCGCAAAGACCATCATGAACCTCAGCAAGATCATCGAACTGGCCAACGATTCCGGCGGCACGCTCTACCTCATGTGCATCCTGTTGCTGGTGGCCCTCACGGTCATCATCGAGCGCAGCCGATTCCTGTCCAACATGCAGCAGGGCGGCGAAGACCTCATTGGCTTGCTGCAACAAAACATTTCCCTGCACTCCGAAGCCGCCCGGACCCTGTTGGAAAAGCACGCCCACCTACCCCATGCCCGCCTCTTCCAGTCCGCCAACAACGAACCGGATTCCGCCGACCGGGACGCCATCGCCGGCCACCTGGAAGAAGCCCTCATGCACGAGGCGCCGGCCCTGGACCGCTCCCTGTGGATGCTGGATACCGTCATTACCCTGGCGCCGCTCCTGGGCCTTTTTGGCACCATCGTCGGCATGTTCAATGCCTTCCGCGTGCTGGGGGACATTCAGAACGGCGCGGCCCAGATCACCGGCGGCATTGCCGAAGCCCTCATCGCCACGGCCTCCGGCCTGTTCATCGCCATGCTCGGCCTGATCTTCTTCAATGGCTTGAACACCCGGGTGCGCGCCATCCTGCATCAGCTGGAAACCATCAAGCTCATGCTCATCAACCGCCGCCACGCGGCGGCCACGCAACTCTCCGCCGCCAACGACCCCCTGGCACGGGTTACCGCCGCGAGGGCCTGACATGCGCTATTTCGAGACCCGCAAGGCCCGCATCGAGATCATTCCCATGATCGATATCATGCTGTTCCTGCTGGTGTTCTTCGCCATGCTGACCCTGCGCATGATCCCCACCAGCGGCCAAGTGACGAAGCTACCCACCAGCAGCACCTCCGCCCCCATTCCGACCCCCAAACTGCTGGTGGAAATCAAGGAAAGCGGCGAACTGCTGGTGGAAGGCAAAAGCACCACACCAGGCCAGCTCACCGCCCTGCTGAAGAGCCGGGACGCGGAAAAGACCGCCGTCACCCTCTCCGGCCATCAGGCCGCCAATCTGCAACACGTCATGACAGCCATCGACGCCGTCAAGGCCGGCGGCGCCAGCCAGATCGCCCTGGCCACCAAGCAGGCCGCCAAATAAGGCTCGAGAGCAGTGATGCAAAAAAATCAATTTAAAACGCCGAGGCGCCGAGGCGCCGAGAAGTCGACGTGACGGAAGCACTGGATGCTGCGTCAAACAGCCCGTTACGTCGGCAACGACTCGGGTTTCCTCGGCGCCGACGGGGCCGCGCGGCCCC
>JAYTVW010000036.1:0-12384 GCA_043743785.1 Rhodocyclales bacterium
GGCCGGCTTCAGCCGGCCAAGGCTCCCGTATGTGCCACCAGGCTGGCTGAAGCCGGCCCCACAAGTCCGCCCCTGCAACGGCGGCAACCGAAGAATCAAGCTTCATAGGCTCTCTGCCTCCGTCATGCCGTCGTCGCGTCCCGCCACTATTCCCCGCTTGATCCCGGCCCTCATCCGGCCTCTCGTCTTGTCCCTCCTGCTGCATGCCGCCGTGCTGGGCTGGCCAGGGTCTCGGGCGTCGGCGCCGCAACGGCCGGCGGTACTGGAAGCCCGCCTGCTGCCCGCCCTGCCTGCGCTGCCGGCGGAGCCCCTGCTGAAGAACACCCTGACCCCTGCGGCGCAAAAGGCCCAGCCGCCCGTACCGCTGCCGCCCCCCAGGCCGGAACGCCAAGGCACCGGGGGGACCAGGCCGGACAAGCTGGAAAAATTGGATAAGCCCCGGGAGCAGGCAGCCCAGAAAAAGCTGGCCGAGCACTTGTATTACCCGGAGGAAGCCGTGAATCAGGGCCTGGAAGGGGAGGTGCGCCTGTTGCTGGTGCTGGATGCCGGCGGACGGGTTCTGTCCGTGGAACTGGCCGCCGGCAGCGGTCACCCGATCCTGGACCGGGCCGCCGTGGCCGCCGCCCGTGCCATGGGCAGCCTGCCGGATGCTGGTGTGCGGGATTTCATCCTCCCGGTGGTGTTCCGCCTGCAATAAGCGGCATGGCGTCGGAATTCGTCCTGGAAAAATGCTTAGTGGAATATGTCGGTCACGCCCAGGGTTGTAATATTGCGGACTGTAATGCGTGCCTCAAGATTGGCGCCCCGTGGTCGTTAGTACCACAACACCTTGCAGCCTGAGAATCCCACATGCCCCGTCCGCACAAACCGCGCAAGCGCGCGCCTAGCCAGTTGAAAAAGACCATTCCCACCGTGGTCGCCATGGCCATGGAACCGCAGATGGAACTCATCCAGCGCCAGGCCCTGGCCAGCCTGGCGGATGGCTGGGCCGGCACCGCCCAGTTCGATGAACTGGTGGATTGCCGGGATTTCCTGGCCATGGGGGCCAATGTCAAGAAGGATGACGGCGTGCTGCTCCTCTGCGACGCGGCGCTGGAAATCCTGCTGCTCATCCGCCACCGCTATGACGCCACAGGCAAGATCACCGCAGAATCCGCTGAGCTGGCCTTGTTGTCCGACTTGGTGGATGTCTCCCAGGATTTCTGGGGCCGCACCAGCGGCGACTTCTTCATCAAGGCCCGCCGGGCCTTCTGGGAAGCGCGCACCCAGGCGGGCTGATCGAATGATTTTGCCCCGGCCCCGGCGGTGGTAAGATGCGCCGCGCATGACTGACATCGCCGAACTCTTCTCCCCGAATGGGCCTCTGGCCCGTTCCATCCCTGGCTACAGCGCCCGGCCCCAGCAGATTGCCATGGCGGACCAGATCGCCCGCGCCCTCGCGGACAATGCGGTGCTTGTGGCGGAGGCGGGCACGGGCACGGGCAAGACTTTCGCCTACCTGGTGCCGGCCCTGCTGTCCGGCGGCAAGGTTATCCTGTCCACCGGCACCAAGACCCTGCAGGACCAGCTTTTCCAGCGGGACCTGCCCACGGTGCGGGATGCCCTCAAGGTGCCGGTCAGCATCGCCCTCTTGAAGGGCCGCGCTAATTACGTCTGCCCCTACCATCTGGCCCGAGCCGAAGGCGCCGGTCTTTTCCGCACGCCGGAGGAGGCGGGTCACATCCGCGCCATCATGCGTTTCGCCAAGACCACCCGCACCGGCGACAAGGCGGAACTTTCGTCCGTGCCGGAGGATTCCGGCGCATGGTCCCAGGCCACGTCCACTCGGGACAACTGTCTGGGCCAGGATTGCCCGGACCTGAAGGGCTGCTTCGTCATCCAGGCCCGGCGGGAGGCTCTGGCGGCGGACGTGGTGGTGGTGAACCACCACCTGTTCTTCGCCGACGTGATGCTCAAGGACGACGGCCTTGGGGAGCTGCTGCCGGCTTGCAACGCCGTGATCTTCGACGAGGCCCACCAGTTGCCGGAGACCGCCAGCCTGTTCTTCGGCGAGAGCCTGTCCACCTCCCAGTTGCTGGAGCTGGCTCGGGACACCCGCACCGAGGCCATCGCTGGCGCCGCCGATTTTGCCGCCTTGCCGGAGGCGGTGCGGGTGCTGGAGAAGGCCGCCAAGGATCTGCGCCTGGCTTTTCAGGACAGCGGCCGCAGCAAATCCGGCGGCAAGGAGGCGTCCGGCAGCGCCCGCTATGCCCTGGGGCAACTGGAGTTGAATCCGGATTTCGGCAAGGCCCTGGCGGTGCTGGGGGACGAGCTGGACCGTTTCTCCCAGGTGCTGGAAACCCAGGCGGCCCGCTCCGAAGGTTTGGCCAACTGTCTGGAGCGTACCGGGGAGTTGCGCCATCGCCTGAAAAACTGGCAGAAGCCGGAGGGCAGCGACATGGTGCGCTGGGCCGAAACCTACAGCCAGAGCGCCCAGCTGAACGCCACGCCCCTGTCCGTGGCGGAGATTTTCCGCCGCCAGCTGGAGGGCCATCCGCGGGCCTGGATATTTACCTCCGCCACCCTGGCAGTGGGACGGGATTTCAGCCACTACCTGGGGGAACTGGGCCTGGACGGCTTGCCGCCGGGGGAGGAGGGCCAGTCCCTGGTCCGTACCGAGTGCTGGGAAAGCCCCTTTGACTACCCGAACCAGGCCTTGCTCTACGCGCCGGAGGGCATGCCGGACCCGAACAGCCCCGAGTACAACGAAGCGGTGGCCCAGGCGGCCTGGCCCCTCATCCATGCCAGCGGTGGCCGTGCTTTCGTGCTGTGCACCAGTCTCCGGGCCATGCGCCGCATTCATGAGCTCCTCACGGCGCGTTTCGCGGCGGAAAAATTTTCCGCGCCGCTCTTGATACAGGGGGATGGTTCTCGCACCGAGTTGCTGGAGCGCTTCCGTCGCCTGGGCAACGCGGTGCTGGTGGCCAGCCAGAGCTTCTGGGAAGGCGTGGATGTGCGCGGCGAGGCTCTGTCCCTGGTGGTCATCGACAAGCTGCCCTTCGCCCCGCCGGACGACCCGGTGCTGTCGGCGCGCCTGGAGCACCTGAAGGCGGAAGGCCGCAACGCCTTCATGGAATACCAGTTGCCGCGGGCCGTCATCAACATCAAGCAGGGCGCCGGCCGCCTCATCCGGGATGAATCGGATCGGGGGGTGCTGATGATCTGCGACCCGCGCATGATCACCAAGCAATACGGCAAGCGCGTCTGGCGCAGCCTGCCGCCCTTCAAGCGCACCCGGGAGGAGGCGGTGGCGGTCGCCTTCTTTACACCAACCTCCAGCGGGACTTGATCCTTGGAAACTCCCCGGCTATGCTGCCCGCCAGACGCAGGATAGCGCGCTGCAGCAAGCAGAACTCCTCCCGACGGTTTTCCAAAAACCGCCCCACCCCTTTCCGGACAACGTGATGATCTTCAATACCTCCAGCACTTCCCCGGCGGCCACCTTTGGCGCCAGTTTCGGCTATGCCTTCGACGGCGACCAGGTGGACCTGAACGCCGAAGTTCTGCTGCATGACCCGTCAAGTCCGGCGACGCTGCAGTTATGGGCGAGCGCCACCCCCTATGAAGGCGTGGCCCAGGCGGGCTTCAAGATTGCCGAAGTGCCGGTGGGAGATGCCCACGGCGCCGGCTTCCTCTACGTCAACGCCACCGTTGCCGCCATCCCGCCCGCCGGCATCGGCGATCACGCCATGGTGCTGGTGCTGGCGGGGGTTGACGGCATTCCCCTGGATTTTGCCAATTTTCCCCGTCGGGAAAGCTTCCTGTTGCCCCGCCTGGGAGGTGAACTGGGCTATCGCCTGGACGGTGAGCGGCTGAACCTCACAGCCGGCGTTATCGCCAACCCCCGTTCGGGTGGCAACGTCAGCGGCAGCCTGCGCCTGGAACTCTGGGCACTGGCCGAATCCTATGATGGCGGCGATTTCAGCGGCGCCAGTCTGGGCTTCGCTGAAGTGGGCCAGGTTTTCGGTGAATCCACGCTGGTGGGCTGCCAATACGACGTGCCCCTGAGCCTGCCGCCCGAAGGCACTTGGCAATTGGTGCTGATGTTGAGCGAATGGACCGGCCAGCGCTACGTGACACGGGATTACTCGAATTTCCAGACCCAGGTGAGTTTTCCACTACAGGCTGTGGAGGCCGAGGTGGAAGCGGCCGCGACCCTGGAAGACGCCCGTGCCGTGAATGAGGAACCCGGCCACGCGGCCGTCCAGCAATGTTCCACGCCGGAGCCGAAAAAGGCCGCCAAGCGGGCCAGTGCCGCCAAGGCGGTCAAGACAAGCAAGGCCCCCAAGGCTGAAGCAGCCCTGCCGTCGGTGAATTCCGCTGAACTGGCTGACTTGCATGACGTCAAGGGCCTGTCCAAGACCGTGGCTGCAGCCATCGTCGCCAAGCGTCCTTTTATCGCCCTGGATGAGCTCCTGAAGGTCAAGGGCATTGGTGCCAAGTTGCTGGAGAAGCTGCGCACAAGGGTGACTTTGTAAGCTGGATGGTGGGCGGCGGGCAGGCCTTGCCCGTTCCGCCCCATTTCGGCAAGTCGTGCCGGCGATCTGGTCGGCATGTTCGATTTTGCTCAAGGCAATCCCTTTACCGCCGTTAATTCGCAGGCATCCGCCATGCCGCGTTGGGCTGGTGTGAGCATGCCGTATCGCTCCCCGCGATGGTCGCGGGGCACACGAGTCACTTACAAATCAGTCTTCACACTTCGTTGTCAAACTTTGACCGAAGTGATGGTGTTGGGGGATATACAAGGGGGCTTGCCCCCTTGTTCCAAGCTGGGGGGATAAACAAGGGGGTTCTCCCCTTGTTCGTACACTCGGCTTTTCCGGCCGTCATCGAAGGCGCCACTGTTTGGTTCCGGCTTGGCCGGTTTAGGGAAGCCCGATGAATTCCAGACCCACGCTCCTGATCGTCGATGGCGAAGGGGAGGTTTGCCTTTGGCTGGCGGCGATCGGCGAAAGCGCAGGTTTCATCTGCCGCTTTGCCCAATCTTCGGCCCAGGCTCTGGCCTTTTCGGAACAGGGCGAGCATGCGGATTTGCTGCTGCTGGATCTGGGCATGGCGGACACGGACGGCATCGAGATATTGCGCCGCTGGAGCGGCCATCGCCCGGCCCTGATCCTCATGAGTGCGCTGGAGGCGGCGGTGCTGGAGGCGGCGCGGCGGGTTGCCCAGTCCCGGGGCTTCACCGTGGTCGGCGTGCTCGGCAAACCCGTGCAGGAGGAGGCCCTCCTGGAACTCCTCCGGCTGCCGCCCCAGGAACTCCTGCCCGGTCCCCTGGTGGGCATTTCCCTTCAACCGGAGCGCCTGGAAAAAGCCCTGCGGAACGACGAACTGGTCGTCCATGTGCAACCCCAGGTCTCCCTGGAGTCCGGCGAATGGCTGGGCCTGGAGGCCCTGGTGCGCTGGCAACATCCGGAATTGGGCCTGATCTATCCGGATGACTTCATCGCTTTGGCAGAGTCCAGTGGCCTGGCCCTGCTGCTGACCCGGCAGGTGGCGGAGAAAGCCCTGGCCATTGCCGTAGCGGCCCGGGATGAGCTGGGATTCACCGGCTACCTGTCCATCAACCTGTCTCCCGTGTCATTGGTGGACCTGGGCTTTCCCGACGAGATGGAACAACTGGTGCGGGATTTCGGCTGGGAAGCCTCTCGCCTGCGTTTCGAACTCACGGAAACTTCCGTCCCCGTGGACCGGGTCAGCGGCCTGGACATTCTGACGCGGCTGCGCATCAAGAATTTCAGCTTGTCCATCGACGATTTCGGTACCGGCCATTCCACCATGGAAGGCCTGCACCAGTCCCCCGTGTCGGAAATCAAGATCGACATGAGCTTCATCCAGCCGGCCCTGACCAACTTCCCGGCCCGCACCATCACCGAGAAGTCCGTCGGCCTGGGACGGCAACTGGGCATGACCGTGGTGGCCGAGGGCGTTGAATCCGCCGGCCACTGGCGCTGGCTGCGCTCCATCGGCTGCGAGGTGGCCCAGGGCTTCTACATCAGCCGGCCCATTCCTGGCGTGGAACTGGCCGGCTGGTATGCGGGCTGGCAGACCTCCTGGAAACGGGAAGTGGCCTTGATGGACCCGGCTCTGAGCGCCGAGCAGGAACCGGGTTGCCGGGAGGCCTCGATCCTGCTGGTGGATGACGCCACGAGTCAGTTGAAGACCCTGGCCATGGTGCTGGCGCGGGATGGCTACGATGTCACGACGGCGCCCGATGGGGAGGATGCCTGGAAACTGCTGACGGGCGAAGGGCGGCAATTTGATGTTGTGATCTCTGACCGGGTCATGCCGGGCCTGGATGGCCTGTCCCTGCTGAGACGCATCAAGCTCGACCCGCGCCTGAAACACATGCCGGTCATTTTCCAGACGGCCATGGACCGCCTGCCGGACATCATCGAAGGCATCAGCGCCGGCGTGTATTACTACCTGACGAAGCCGGTGAACAGCCGCCTGATGCTGGCGGTGGTGGCGGCGGCCCTGGAGGACTGCCGCCGCATCAACAGTTTGCGGGAAGAATCCGCCAGTTACTCGCGGGGCATGTCCCTGGTGCAAAACGGCCATTTTCGCCTGCGTACCCTCAAGCAGGCCCTGGACTTGGCGCCCCTGCTGGCCAGTGCCTGCGCGGAGCCGGCGGTCGCCGTCATCGGCCTGGCGGAAGTGCTGATGAACGCAGTGGAACACGGCAACCTGGGCATCACATACGATGAAAAAGGAGCCCTGGTCAGTGCGGGGCGCTGGCAAGAGGAAGTGGAAATGCGTCAAGCGATGCCGCAGCAGCAGGGGCGATTTGTCGAAGTCGACCTGGAAAGCGCGGGCGGACAGGTGACCGTATGCATACGGGACCAGGGTGAAGGCTTTGATGCCAGTGCCTATCTGGATTTCCAGCCGGAGCGGGCGACCCACGCCCATGGGAGGGGCATCGCCATGGCCCGCTTGTTGAGCTTCGAGACCTTGGAGTACCTGGGCAGCGGCAATGCGGTAAAGGTGACCGCCCGGGCCAAGGTCTGCGCCGGATAAACGGGAGCGCCCGGTTTCGTAGGGCGGGTTTCAACCCGACAGAAGGCTTCAATGACAAAAAGGGGAAGCGTCGCCGCTTCCCCTTTTTGCTGATCCTGGAAGTCGATTACTTCAGGATGGCGGCGATGGCGTCGGCTACATAGTCGATGTTGCGGGTGTTCAGCGCAGCGACACAGATACGGCCTGTGCTTACTGCGTAAATGCCGAATTCCTTCTGCAGACGTTCCACCTGGTCGGCCGTCAGGCCGGTGTAGGAGAACATGCCGCGCTGGCGGGTGATGAAGGAGAAGTCCTGGGGCACGTTGCGGGCCGCCAGCTTTTCCGCCAGGGACTCACGCATGGCACGGATGCGCAGGCGCATGCCGGCCAGTTCGTCTTCCCACTGCTGACGCAGTTCGGGGTTGGACAGTACCGCCGCCACCACCGCGCCGCCATGGGTGGGCGGGTTGGAATAGTTGGTGCGGATGACGCGCTTGACCTGGGACATGACTCGGCCGGACTCTTCCTTGGCGGCGGTCACGATGGACAGCGCACCGACCCGCTCGCCGTACAGCGAGAAGGACTTGGAGAAAGAGGAGGAGACGAAGAACTGCAAGCCGGAGGCGATAAAGGCGCGCACGGCCACGGCGTCGGCGTCGATGCCGTCGGCAAAGCCCTGGTAGGCCATGTCGAGGAAGGGTACCAGGTTCTTGTCGCGGCACACGGTCACCACGTCGTCCCACTGGGCGTCCGTCAGGTCGGCGCCGGTGGGGTTGTGACAACAGGCGTGCAGCACCACCACGGTACCGGCGGGCATGCTTGCCAGGTCGGCCATCATGGCAGTGAAGTTGACGCCGCGGGTGGCTGCATCGTAGTAGCTGTAGGTACCCACTTCAAAACCGGCGGATTCGAACAGGGCGCGGTGGTTTTCCCAGGACGGGTCGGAGATCACCACCTTGGAAGCCGGGTTCAGGCGCTTCAGGAAGTCGGCTCCGACTTTCAGGGCGCCGGTGCCGCCGAGGGCCTGGATAGTCACGGCGCGGCCATCGGCCAGCAACTGGGAATCCTTGCCGAAAATCAGGTTCTGCACAGCCTGGTCGTAGGCAACCGAGCCTTCAATGGGCTGGTAGCCCCGGGCCGGAGCGGCTTCCATGCGCGTCTTCTCGGCGGCCTTGACGGCGCCCAGGAGCGGAATTTTGCCTTCGTCGTTGAAATATACGCCCACGCCCAGGTTCACCTTGGTGCTGCGGGTGTCGGCGTTGAAGGCTTCATTGAGACCCAGGATAGGGTCGCGGGGCGCCATTTCCACGGCGGCGAAGATGGAAGAGCTCATGGGGTTCTCCAGATTGCTGTCAGAAGTGCGGGCCCCGGTCGTGCCGGGTGCCCGGGATTGCGAAAACTTTCATCGAGGCTGCTGCGCTGCAGCAAAACCCAAACAAAACCCGCGGATTCTAGCATGAAGCGGGGGTTAGTTCGGAAAAATGCACCCTTTTGGCGCAGGGTTTTAGCCTACCCCCAGGCGCCACAGGGAGGTGATTTCGGCTTTCCTGGCCATGTGCAGCGGGTCCATTTCGTCGAAGACCTTGGGATGGTGGGGTTTGGCCTCCCGCCGGCCCACGACCTTGAGTCCGGCCGCCTCGATCCAGCCCAACAATTCCGTCCGGCTGCGCAGCTTCAGGTGCTCTGCCAGGTCGGAGAGAATCAACCAGGCTTCGCCGCCGGGGGCCAGGTGGGCGGCCAAGCCATTCAGGAAGCCCTTAAGCATGCGGCTGTCCGGGTCATACACGGCGGTTTCCAGGGCGGAACTGGGCCGCGCCGGCACCCAGGGCGGATTGCACACGATCAAGGGCGCCTGTCCTTCCGGAAACAGGTCCGCTTCCACCACCTTCACCTGCTTGCCCAGGTTCAATTGGGCCACGTTGTCCTTTGCGCAGGCCAGGGCCCGGGGAGCTTGTTCTGTGGCAATGATGTGCGCCACACCCCGGCGGGCCAGCACGGCCGCCAGTACCCCTGTGCCGGTGCCGATATCGAAGGCCAGGGGGCAGGGCGTGACGGGCAGGGGGGTGCCGGCCACCAGGTCCACGTATTCGCCGCGCACGGGGGAGAACACGCCGTAGTGGGGATGGATGGGGGCGTCCAGGGAGGCGATGGGCACACCCTTCTTGCGCCATTCGTGGGCGCTGATGAGGCCCAGCAGTTCCCGCATGGAGACCACGGACGGTACCTCCGCCGTGCCGTAGGCCTCATGGCAGGCGAGTGCCACGTCAGGGGCGCGGCGCAGGGGCACGCTGAAATCCGCTTCCAGGGGCAGGAGTAGCATGCCGAGAGTACGGGCGCGCTGGGCCTGGGCCTGGCGATGCAGGTTGAAGGCTTCCGTAGGTGTGTTGCCCAGCTTGTGGGGTTTCTTGTCCACCCGCCGCACCAGGGCCTGCAACAGCATGCGGGCATTCTGGAAGTCGCCGCGCCAGAGCAAGGACGTGCCCTCGCTGGCCAGGCGGAAGGCGTTGTCCGCCTTGGTGGTGTCGTCGGCAATGACGACCCGTTTGGGCGCCGGGCTGCCATTCTCGGAGCGCCAGAGGGCCGAGCGCTCTTCGCCCGCTTCATTCCAGTGGAGGGTGTCGGTCATGGTGTGCAGAGTTTCAAGTTTCAAGTTTCAAGATTCAAGGTTCAGGGCGGGGAGCAAGGAGCTTGTACCTTGTATCTTGCCCCTTGTCTCTTCTTTTTCTGGACATGAACGTCGTGGAATCAGATTTCAATGACCAGGCGGGGTTGGAAGTCTGGATTTTCGTCTCGGTAGCCCTTGGGATTGCAGATGACCCGGGTGCCCTTCACCACGTAGTCCGAGGAGGCGTGGGTGTGCCCGTGAATCCACAGGCAGGATTCACCCATGAGTTCCCCCAGGTTCGAGGCGAAGGCGGGGTTGAGGGCGTTGCCCTGGTAGCGTGCCTGGATGCTGCCTGGATGGGGGGCGTGATGGGTGATGACCACCGTGGGGCCGGCGAAGGGTTCCGCCAGGCGGGATGCCAGCCAGGCGCGGGCGGCCCGGTGGGCCTGCAGGGTTTTATCTGGCGTGAGCCAGCCTTCGCCGTAGCGGATGCTGACATAGTCGTTCATGTGTCGGTCTGCCTCCACGAGGGCGGCGTCCACCTGTTCCTGGCCGTTCAGGGCGAAGTCGGTCCACAGGGTGGCGCCGAGGAAGCGCACGCCCCGGATAACGACCTCGTCGCAATCCAGCAGGGTCACGTGGCAGGCCCCGGCATAGAGGCGCATGGCGGCGGTGAGGCCCTCCATCTGCTCGCCATAGAACTCGTGGTTGCCGGGCACAAAGAGCACCGGCTTGCCGGCCTTGGCGAAGGCGGACAGGCTCTTCAGGCCCGGATGGATGTCGCCCGCCAGCACCAGCACATCGGCGTCCGTGGTCGGCAGCACCCAGCCCGGCTCGAATTCCAGGTGCAGGTCGGACACGATGTGGAGTTTCACGCTGGAAAGCCGTTTTTGAACCGCAGAGGCGCAGAGGCGCAGAGGAAAACCCTCTGGATGTGCTGGAAGTCCTGCCATTGCGTCGAGATTGGTCTTCGCCCAGGGCGCCCCAACAACTTTCTCTGCGCCTCTGCGCCTCTGCGGTTAGGCATCTGCTCTTTTCCGGATCATGGTTGGTGTTCGGTGAGGGCCGCTTCCCGCAGCGCCGGGTCCTGGCGGTAAAAGCATTTCAGTTGTTCATACACGGCCGGGTACTGCTCCAGGAGCAAGAGCGGCGTCTCGAAGAAGGCTTCGGACATGACGGCGAAGAACTCCGCCGGGCTTTGGGCCGCGTAGGGGTCCAGTTCGGTGTCCTGTCCCCGGTGCTCGGCGTGGTGTACTCGGCGGCGAAAGTCCTTGAAGGCGGCGCTGAAGACGTCCACCCACTTGCACCGCGCCATGTCCGGGTGCAGGGGTGGCAGGCCGTTGGCGTCGCCCCCGTTCTGCATGTCCAGCTTGTGGGCGAATTCGTGGAGGATGGCATTGACGCCGGGCGTTGGTTCATCAAACCAGGACAGCACCACCGGCCCGCCCTGCCAGGCTTCCCCGGCAACCACGTCCTCATATTGATGCAGCACGCCGCTGGCGTCGGTGAGTTGGCGCGGGATGAGGAAATCCCCCGGATAGATGATGACGCCGACCCAGCCCTCATACCATGCCAGTCCCAGCTTGAGGATGGGCAGACAGGCGATCAAGGCGACGCCCAGGCGGACTTCGTCCGTCAGCGCGAAATCGCCGCCCCCCGTGAGTTCCTTGGCTGCCAGGAAGTCCAGGGCCAGGCTCCGCAAGTTCTGCCGCTCTCCTGGGTTCAGCATGTCCAGGGCTGGCAGGCCTTCTTCCACCGACTGCCACAGGGCAGGGCTTATGGCGCTGGCCGCCGAGGACTCGGCGGGGTGAAACCAGTTCCGGAGCAGGGAGAACATAGGTGGGAGGGGCAAGCGCTGGGAAGCTGGCGATTATGCTTGGCCGGTGGGGGCGACGACAACCGACTTTCGATCTTGTTGGGAGGTTCTGTGACCTTGATGATATTGTCATTATCCACGATACCGAATAGCCGCAGAGCAGACTGGCAATCAGGCGCGGGAAACTGAGGGCGCCCTCCGTGATAACACAATAAGGTGTCGATGATAAGCATCTGGACTGTTGTGTAATTTAAAATCATTAATATAATCATATCGTTAAAATGTTTTACTGTTGCTTCCGGCTGCCTGGAAAACCTTCTGGCACCAGAGCGTCGCGGCTGATCTCGGCATTGCCTGAATCAGATCGGGCGGGCCGGACAGATACCGAGACCGCTGCATGGAAGGGTAATGCGCGACACCTGAATCCACCATAAAGTCAAGAAAAGAGTGAGGGAAATTCGCTTAAGTTTTTCCGGAGAGGGTCGATAACGGGACATCTCAGCGCGCGTGTATTTGGCGCATCGACTCCGTCTTACTGTTTAACGCCTTGATTCACTCAAGGCATTTCAGGCACCCCGGTGATACAAGGGGGGCCGTGGGGATGAAAATGGCTTCGACCGTTTTGGGCATGACCACTGCACAAATTTCTGTGCTGACCAGCGTTCAACTTGCGGCGCTTTCCTCTGTTGATATCCAGGCTCTGTCAACCGCCCAGATTGTCGCGTTGTCCACGGCCAACGTTAGCCTCTTGACGACGGACCAGGCGAAGGCCTTGAACACGGCGAACATTGCGGCGCTGACGACGGCGCAGGTGCAGGCGCTGTCTACGGACGACCTGGCGGCCCTGGGGACGGCGCAGATTCGTGCGCTGGAGACGGCGGACGTGAAGGTGTTGTCGACGGCGCAGACGGTGGCGATCACGACGCAGAAT
>JAYTVW010000037.1:0-52156 GCA_043743785.1 Rhodocyclales bacterium
CAGGAGATCACTGTAACCCTCGCTTCCGAACCTTCCCGGCTCAGGTCGTACCGGCCACGATAGTTGTCGTCGACCGGCCAGGATAATTGTCGCCGACCAATGGCTGGAGCAAGTGGATGAGACTTCCCTCTACCTTTCGGTCTTGGTGGTGGGGGAGATACGCAATGGTGTAGAGCGCTTGCGGCGGCGCGACCCTGTCGGGGCTGCCAGGCTGGACTCCTGACTGGAGAAGATTGAGGCAAGCATGGCGGATCGCATCCTGCCGGTCACAGCAGAAATTGCGGATCGCTGGGGGCGGCTCGGCGTTCCTGATCCCCTTCCCGTCGTGGATTCCCTACTTGCTGCCACAGCCTTGGTGCATGGGCTTACGCTGATTACGCGTAATACCAGCGACATGGTTCGCTCGGGCGTCAAATTGTTCAATCCTTTTGTCTGAAGCCCTCGACCGTCTCGCCCCGCCTTTGCAACGCTGGCTGTGGGAGCAAGGCTGGTCGGGCCTGCGGGAGGCGCAGGCGGCGGCCTTGCCGCTGATCCTGGATGGTGGGCGCGACGTGGTCATTGCTGCCTCGACAGCCTCAGGCAAGACCGAGGCGGCGTTCCTGCCCCTGCTGACCCGGTTATGGCAAGGCGGCGGCAAAGGCGTGGTGCTCTACGTGGCCCCCATGAAGGCCCTCATCAATGACCAGCATGAGCGTTTGGAACTCCTGTGCGAACGCCTGGAAATTCCCGTCTATCCCTGGCATGGGGACATCGGCCAAACACCACGCAAACGCTTTTTCAAAGATCCACGAGGCGTGGTGCTGATTACACCGGAGTCCCTGGAAGCCCTGCTGTTTCTGCGCGGCGCTGAACTGGGGCGATTGTTTATGTCCCTGGATGCCGTGGTGGTGGATGAACTCCATGCTTTTATCGGCGGCGAGCGAGGGCGACAGTTGCAGTCCCTGCTGCACCGCTTGGAACAAGTGCTGGGCAGACGAGTGCCCCGCATCGGTCTATCGGCGACCCTGGGCGACATGAGTCTGGCGGCGGAATTTCTCCGGCCCGGTTTCGGCAAAGAGGTGGCCCTGGTCGTCGCTTCCGCCGAGAGCAAGTCCCTGCAACTCATGATGAAAACGATACGGTGTGCCCCGGGATGCGGTGACATTGAGGGGCATGGGGCGGTGGCAGAAGAACTTTTCAACCGCCTGCGGGATGGCAACTACCTCATTTTCCCCAACACCACTGGTCGGGTGGAGTTCTACGCGGACACCCTGCGCCGTCGCTGTGAAGCCACTGGCGTGCCGGTGAGCTTCTTTCCCCATCATGGTCGTCTGGGCAAGTCAGAGCGGGAGAGCGTGGAATCCACTCTCAAGCGGGGCAACTTACCGGTCAGTGCCATTTGCACAACTACCCTGGAGATGGGCATCGATATCGGTGCCCTCCGGGGCATCGCCCAGGTAGGTGCGCCGGATACGGTGGCGAGTCTGTGCCAGCGCATAGGCCGTGCGGGACGAAGGGAGGGAGAAGCTGCCATCCTCCGGCAATATTGTGTGGTCGAAGAGCCTGCTGCCAACAGGGAACCCTGGGAAATACTTCAGCCAGATTTTCTCCAGGCGATGGCAATCCTCCGCCTTTACCTGGCGCGCTGGTTTGAGCCGCCGCCATCGGCAGCGCTGCATTATTCGACGTTGGTGCAACAGATACTGGCGCTGATGGGCGAACGCCACGGGGTGACGGCGGCGGCGGCTTACAAAACGCT
Organism: Rhodocyclales bacterium; assembly: GCA_043743785.1. GTDB lineage: Bacteria > Pseudomonadota > Gammaproteobacteria > Burkholderiales > Rhodocyclaceae > JAQTNA01. The sequence goes on from JAYTVW010000037.1 coordinate 1,739, forward strand.
CTGCCTGAGTGGGCCATTTTCCGGGGTGAGCGAGGCGGATTTCATCGAATTGCTGCGTAGCCTGAAAAGTCAGCAACTCATCATGCAGGACGCCACGGGCTTGCTGTTGCACGGGCCTGAAGGGGAAAAGCGGGTGAATCACTACACTTTCTTCGCCGCCTTCCCCGATACCTGCGAATACCGGCTGCTGCACGTCGGCAAGGAACTGGGAACCTTACCCCTGGACATGTCGCTGCGCGATGGCAGCATGTTGATTTTCGCCGGTCGACGCTGGCGCATCGCGGAAATTGACCATGACCGGCGTCGTGTGGAGCTTCTGCCCGCGCCCATGGGTAAGTTGCCTCGAACGGGGGGCGACGGCTTGCCCGTACATGACCGGGTACGGGAGGAGATGCGGGCCATCCTCGTGGGCGATGATGTGCCTGCCTGGCTCGATGAAGTTTCCGCGAAGGTATTGCAGGTAGCACGACAGCAATTCAAGGCCCTGGCGCTGACGGAAAAACACTGGGTGGCGGCGGGGACGTCGGTTTATCTGTTCTTGTGGCAGGGCGACCGCATGCAGGGCGCTTTGGCCTTCCTGCTACGGGCGCAAGGAATCGCCGCAGAAAATTTAGGCATTTGCCTGAAGTTTTCCCGCGCCACCGTAGCCCAAGCTGTTGAGGCACTGGCGGAAATAGCTGCGCACCCGGGTCCTGCACCTGGTGAAGTGCTCAACCGGAAAGCCCTGGGCAGTCCAGAAAAATGGGATTGGGCGCTCCCGGATCGCCTGTTTTACGCTTCCTTCGCCAGCCGCCGGCTAGATCTGCAGGGCGCCCACGGGACTTGTTCTGTGTTGTGCGACAGGGGTATATCCAAGGGTGTTGAAGCGCTTTTTTGATTCGCCCGGGGGCTGGGGAATCAGGCCTTTATCGCCGCCAGGCGAGTGCGCAGAGCGGCGGGGATGGGGGCGGGTTTACCGGAAACGCGATCCACCAGCACCAAGGCGAGACAGGCACAGGCGGCGGGTTTTTCCTCACCAGGATGGAACAGGCCCAGTTCGACACGCACCGAAGCGGTGCCCAGTTCGATGACCCTGAGGCCCGCATCCAGGGGATTCCCGGCGGCCACTTCCCGATGCATGCGGCAGCGGGCTTCCACGCTGCTGGCGTACAGCCTGTCGTCCAGATCCAGCAGTGCCATCAGGGCCGAGTCGGCACAGGCCAGGAAGGCGGCGCTGCCGCAACCGGTGACCCAGACAGGAACGGCCACCCTTTCGAAGTGGCCGTAACCCGCCCTGGTATCCAGAATGTCGGTCATGCAGGCGGACCTGCCTTACTCCTGATACAGGTACATGTTGTGCAGGAAGGCGTCCACGTTGGGCGGTACTTCCGGACGGGGTTTGCGGTAGGTTTCCACGGCGCTCCGCAGGCCCAGTTGCAAGGCTTCCCGGGGCATCCAGTTGGCATTCAGCACTTCCTCATTGTAGGTGCTGATTTCTTCGAGCCGCTTGCCTGAGCTCATATCCATGACGACGACCATTTTGAGTACCTCCTGTGCCATTGGGCACGACGACTGCAAAAGAGTAACGGCGACAGTCCGGAAAAGTTGATGGTTGGCGTTACGCGATTGTTACAACATGTGAGCATTCAGTCACATTTCAAGTGTCGTAATGAGGTTTAAGCAATATTGGCGCCTGGTCAGCAGGGAACAATCGGTAAGCGCGGGCAAGCCCACGCCTACGTCATGTTCGAAGACTCAAGAATCCTAGCCCCTGCCCTTCAGAACCCGTGTTCCTGCAGCCAGTCGCGGATGCGTTCCGCCACGATTAGCCAGTCCTGTTCCAGCATCATGCCATGGCCCAGGTTGGGGAAAATTTCCGGTTCCAGGCCGTAGGTGCGGGCGGTCATTTCCACCATGCTGGCGGGGATGAGTTGGTCGTGCTCCGCGCCCAGCACCAGCATGGGCGGGTGGGCCATCTTGCGCGGCCGGGGCAGGTTGAACAGGGTCATGTCCCAGATGGCGCGGAAGGATTCCGGCTGGCTGAGATGGTAGTAGCGCTGCAGGTCTTCATCAATCACCGGCTGGGCGAAGAGGGCTTCCTTGAGGGATTCCGCAGCCACCTTGCCACCGGCCATCAAGCGGTTCAGGTCCGTCATGAGGGAGGGCTTGCGGAAGGCCAGGCCCAGGGCCGAGGCCCCCAGGCCCTGAGGCGGCACCGAGGAGAGCAACACGGCGCCGGCCGCATTGGAGCGTTCCAGATATTTCTGTACCACCATGCCGCCCATGGAGTGGCCGATGAGCACCGGCGGCTCCGACAGGGCACCGGCCACCTTGACCACGTCGTTGACGAAATGGTCGAGGCTGAAAGTGTCCAGGTATTCCCGGCCGGGGCTTCCGCCGTGGCCAGAGAGGCTCATGGCGTAGCAGGTGTAGCCCTGTTCGGCGAACCAGGGCAGGAAGTGTTCATCCCAGATCCATGCGCCCGTGTAGGCGCCGTGGATGAACAGCAAGGGGGTTTCGCGGGGCGTGCCGGCGGGGGCGCGGGCCAGGACTTCAAGGCCGGGAAAGCGAGAGCGATTCATACCGCCCTCCGGATGTTGACGTGCGTCATTGATGTTCCTTGCCACCGGGAATCGAGCGGCTGGCCCCCCGATCCCATCGGTCTTGTGGTGTAATCCCCCACCCTGTGTTTCGTGGTGCGCGCCCATGACCAAGTGGCTGCTGGCAATGCTGGTGACCGTGATCATCGTCCAGATTTGCCTGCCCAGGCTGGCAGCCTGGTTGCATCTGGGCCGTCTGCCGGGTGATGTCACCCTGCGTCTCGGGCGTCGAAGCTGGTATTTGCCGTTCGCGACCACGTTGCTGATGTCTTGCCTGGCGGCTTTGGTCTGGCGGCTGCTGTAGCGGGTGAGGCGGATGCCGACAGCGGGGGAAAAGTACCACAGGCGGCGCGGGGATTGGAAAATTTCGGGATAAATGTCAATGAGTCAAATGTTGTGGGATCGGCTGTTGCAGTCGCAGGGCTTCGGTTCGCGGAAATGGTGCCGCCAGATGATCGAGGACGGGGATGTGTGCGTTGCCGGCCAGCCGGTGGGCGACTTCAAGAAAAAAGTTGACACGACGGACCTGGAATTTACCGTCTTCGACGAGCCATGGCGCTACCGGGAGAAGGTCTACCTGGCGCTCCACAAGCCGGCGGATTACGAGTGCTCGCGCAAGGCCTCCTTTCATCCGGGGGTGCTGGAGCTACTGCCGGAGCAGATGACCTGGCGCGAGGTACAGCCGGTGGGGCGGCTGGATCATGACACCACCGGTCTGCTCCTGATGTCCGACGACGGCGCCTTCATCCACACCCAAAGCTCGCCCAAGTACCACGTGCTCAAAGTTTACGTCGCCACCACCTTTGAGCCGGTGACCCCCGAGCTGGTGGCGCGCCTGCTCTCTGGCGTGAAACTGGAGGATGAGCCGGCCCCCCTGGCCGCCGTGCATTGCCAGGCCCTGGGCACCCATGAACTGGAGATCATCCTGGAGCAGGGCAAATACCACCAGGTGAAGCGCATGCTGGTGGCTGCCGGTAATCATTGCGTTGCGCTCAAGCGCACCGCCATTGGCAAACTCAGCCTGGAATCCCTGGGGCTGGCTCCGGGAGAATGGTGCTATCTGGAGGAGTCCCACCGGGTGTTGCTGACGAAGGATTAACCCTGTTTGTAACACGGGTGCACTATCTTGTGCAGCGCAACAATGCTATAAAGCAGGCTATAGCGTTACTCTCGCGAGCGAACCCATCATGACCACCTCCGATATCCTCACTTTCCTCCTCGAAAAATCCAAGCTCTTCGAGAGCCTCAACGAGGAGGCCGTGGCAGCCGTCATCGATGGCTCCGAAATGCGTACCTTTGAGGGCAACGAGTCCATCATCCGTTGCGGCGAAGAGGGCCGCTTCATGGGGGTCCTCATCAGCGGCCATGCGGAAGTCTCCATTTCAGACAATACCGGCGGCCGGCTGATCATCAGCAAGCTGGAAGCGGGGGATGTCTTCGGCGAGATGTCAGTGCTGACCGGCGACCGCACGGTGGCGGACGTCATCGCCGGCAATCGTTGCTACGTGCTGCTCATTCCCCAGGAGGTCGTCAGCAGCCGTATTCTGGTAAGCCCCCGGGTCGTGGTGTACCTATCCAAACTGCTGGTGGACCGGACTCGCGCCCAGACCATCGACGTCACCAGCAATCAGATGCATGCCCAGGCCCTGGCCCAGTCCGAGGATCCCTATGCCCTGAGTATTCACACCAGCGTACCGGGCAAGATACTGTCCCTCAACGCGGGCATCAGCCAGATCCAGTTCGGCGTCTATGACACCCAGGACGAGTCCCTGGATATTCACGGCGTGCTGGACCGGGCCGAGGACGAGGTGGTGCACATCACCCTGACGGCGGGCGGCGTGGCCACCAAGAGCGAGCATGCGGCCTTCGCCCTGCCGGATATGTTCAAGGTGCTCTTCGAGCTGGTGCAGTCCCTCGACGCCAAATACCGTTTTCAGTCCTTTGATGTCATCGCCGTGGGCCACCGGGTGGTGCATGGGGGCAACAAGTTCTCCAGTGCCACGGTGATCACGCCCCAGGTGCTGGCGGATATCCAGACCCTGTCGAAATTCGCCCCCCTGCACAATCCCCACAACCTGGAAGGTATCCAGGAGGGCATGGCCTTCTTCCCGGGTATTCCCCATGTGGCGGTGTTCGATACGGCCTTCCACCAGAGCCTGCCCACCTTCGCCTATCTCTACGGCCTGCCCTACGACTGGTACAAGAAGGAAGGCATCCGCCGCTACGGTTTCCACGGGACCTCCCATCGTTTCGTCTCCCTAAAGGCTGCGGAAGTGCTGAAGCGCCCCCTAGGGGAACTGGAGATCATCTCCTGCCACCTGGGCATCGGAGCTTCCCTGTGTGCCATCGACCATGGCCGTTCCGTGGATACCACCATGGGCATGACGCCGTCTGACGGTCTCATCATGCCCAGCCGGGCCGGCAGCATCGACCCGGCGGTGATGATTCACCTCATGGAAAACTACAAGCTGAGCCCCGAGGCCCTGAGCACCCTCATCAACTGCGAGAGCGGTCTCAAGGGCATTTCCGGCATCTCCAGCGACATCCACGAGATCGAAGAGGCGGCAGAAAACGGCCATCACCGGGCCTTGCTGGCCCACAAGGCCTTCTGCTACCAGATCAGGAAGAACATCGGCGCTTACGTGGCGGCCATGGGCGGGGTGGATGTACTGGCTTTCACCGGCGACATCGGCGAAACCAGTCCCGCCGTGCGCAGCCTGGCCTGCCAGGGCCTGGCCTACATGGGCATCAAGCTGGACGAGGAAAAGAACCGGGCCCTGGGCCAGGTGAAGGACTTCGCGGTGATTTCCACGGAAGACTCCGCCGTCACCATCCTCGTCGTCAAGAACGACGACGATCGCCTGCTGGCCTGGGAGGCTCTGCGGGCCATTGAGCGCAACCAGATTTCCCTGTCCCTGGCGGAACATCCGGCGGAAGCCATTCCCATTGAGGTCTCCGCCCACCACGCTCACCTGTCCCAGGAAGATGTGGACAAGCTCTTTGGTCCCGGCCACCAGCTCACGCCGGAACACGAGCTTTCCCAGCCGGGCCAGTTCGCCTGCGCCGAGAAGGTAAATCTGGTGGGCCCCAAGGGGCGCATCGCCAACGTGCGGGTACTGGGGCCGACGCGGAAGGAAACCCAGGTGGAAATCGCCATGACCGAGCAGTTCAAGCTCGGCATCCAGCCCCCCATCCGGCAATCCGGCGACCTGGTGAACACCCCGGGCATCACCCTGGAAGGCCCGGCGGGCAACGCTACCTTGAAGCGCGGGGTGATTTGTGCCCAGCGCCACATCCACATGTCGCCGGAAGACGCCATGCGCTTCCGCCTGCGGGATCGCTACGTGGTGCGCGTGCGCATGGCCGGCGACCGGGAACTGATCTACGGCGACGTGCTGGTGCGGGTGCATCCGGATTTCCGCTTGGCCATGCACATCGACACGGATGAAGGCAACGCCGCCAGCATCCGTACCGGCATGCAGGGCTTCATCGAGGAAATCCAGAGTCGGGGCTGACGACGCGCATGAGGGGTAAAAGCCCCCCATGCGCGATCAAAAACCGGCGAAAGGATCCTCGGTACTCGCGGGGACGGCGCTGAGACGACAATGGCGGGCACATGCCCGCCATTGTGTTTTTCATGAAGCGGTTTTGTAGGTCGGGTAAGCAACCCGACACAAGCTAAGCTCTGGCCCCGTCTTCCACGTGATAGGTCGTCCGGGCCAGGAAGTCGGCCCGTTCCGCCAAGGCATGGGGCAGGTCCGGGTAGCTACCCCAGGGGGCGAAGGCGGCGCTGCCTTCGATAATGTTCTGGGGCCAGGACAGGCGCAATTCGCCTACGCACCACAGTTCCCGCCGGCCACTCACCTGGTTGTCGAACCACCCGAAGTTCGTCGTGCCCATGATGCACCTCCCTGGAAACATGCCGCCCGTGACCTCATTGTTTTTGTGCTATTGGGGAGCAAGTTCGCCAGATACTCCCCCTTCCTTCAAGAACTTGCAAGCTGCGGCGCAACATGGACGGCTTGTATTCGTGGGTCGGGACTTGTTCCGACAGGGGCATTCCTGTCGGAACAAGTCCCGACCCACCAACTGCGGGTGAAGGCCTTGCCCGGAACCTTTACGCTGCCAGCCAGCCAGCGATTTTCTCCGGGTCGGGAATGCCGCCGCTATGCACCAGCTTGCCGTCCAGCATCACGGCCGGGGTGCTCATGACGCCGCAGGCGACGATTTTCGCCATGTCTTCGATTTTTTCCAGCTCGATGGTCACGCCTTGGGCGGCGGCGACCTGCTTGATGCGTTCCACGGTGGCGGAGCACTTGGCGCAGCCGTGTCCCAGCACTTTGATCTGTTTCATGTCCTTGCTCCTCAACGGGCATGGCTTTGAAAAACACCTGGGTAAATGAAGGTCATGCCCGTTTCCCTCACCCCCACCCCCTCTCCCGAAGGGCGAGGGGCGCTTTGTGCGTCGCTGCGCGACTTACCCCTTAAAGTACCGCGTTGAAGACATAGCCCACCAGCAGGATACCGGTGGCGACGATGCCGGCGAAGGTGGCGATCAGGCGCGGCTTCAGGGCCTTGCGCAGAATGATCATCTCCGGCGCGGAGAGGGCGATGACGCTCATCATGAAGGCCAGCACCGTGCCCAGGGCTGCGCCCTTGCCAATGAGGGCTTCGACGATGGGAATGATGCCGGCCGCGTTGGTGTACATGGGCACCCCCAGGAGCACGGCGGCGGGCACGGCCCACCACACGTCCTTGCCCATGAAGGAGGCCATGAAATCCTCCGGCACATAACCATGGATGCCGGCCCCCACGGCTATGCCCGCCAGCACATAGGGCCAGACCTTGCCGACGATCTCCTTGACGTGGGCGAGGCCCGCTTCCCCGCGCTGGGGCCAGCCCAAGGCTTCCGTTTCTCCACTGTGGGTCTCGCCGGCCAGGATGGCCCGTACCCAATCTTCCAGGTAGGGTTCCATGTGCAAGGCGCCGATGACCAGGCCGGAGATGATGGCGATGAGGAGGCCCATGGCGAGATACAGGCCCGCCACCTTCCAGCCGAACATGCCGAAGAGCAGGGCCAGGGCGATTTCATTCACCATGGGGGCCGAGATGAGAAAGGAAAAAGTCACGCCCAAGGGCACCCCGGCGGAAAGGAAGCCGATGAACAGGGGCACGGCGGAGCAGGAGCAGAAGGGCGTGACGATGCCCAGGCTGGCGGCCAGCACATTGCCGATGCCCACGCGCTTGCCGGAGAGCAGTGCCCGGGTGCGTTCCGGGGCGAAGAAGGTCTGCACCACGCCCATGAGGAAAACGATGCCGGCCAGCAGCAACAGTACCTTGGGCGTGTCATAGCAGAAGAAATGCACGGCCTCGCCCAGAGCAGTACGGCGGCTCAGGCCCAGCAGGCCGATCAGCCCATCGGCAAACTCCGTCAGATGGGCATAGGCGGCAAGCCACAGGACAGTGGCGAGGAATACGCCGAAGGTCCAGCGTATTCCCGACGACAGGGGCGTCATGGTTTTATTCCGTTATTTGAACAGACCCCGGGCCTGCATGCGCTCACAGGCGTTGGCACGGGGAGCGGGCAGGGCCTGGCCTTTTTCCTGGGCCCGGGCCGTCATGGCGGTGTGATGCTCGGCCTGGCGGGCCTTGCACTCATCGAAGGTTTTAACATTGCGCATTTTCTGGCGATGGGCCTGCTGTTCCTCCGCCGTCATCAGGCTCCAGCCTGAGGTATTGCCCTGATCGAAGGCGAAACGGCCGTTGCCCTGACCGCCACCCATGCCCGGACCCATGCCGCCGCCCATGCCGGAGCCACCCTGGGCCAGGGCCGGCAGACTGATGCAAGCCGCCAGTAGTGCCGTAATCACGATGCGGGATTTCATTTTTGGCTCCTTTTGGGTCAGACCGGGGATACCCCCGTATAGCAGGAGACGAAGCTGGCGCAAAAAGGATGCAAAAAAATTTACAGGGGCGCTCGCGGAATGAAGCAGCACACCTGGCCCGTCTCGTCGTAACGCACCTGGCAAGCCGTTTCCAGATGGCGGCGCAGGTGTTGGCGGGCGCGGCGCAGGCGGGATTTTGCGGCAGAGAGGGAAAGTCCCTGCTTGTCGGCGTAGGCCTGGTCACTGAGTCCCTGGATGTCGCAGAGCTGGATGGCCTGCTGGTCTTGCTCCGCCAGTTCTCCCAGTACCCGGGGCAGGCAGTCGGACAGGGCATCCACCGGCGCCGGGCCGGTGTCCTGGGAGGCCGGCAGGTTGTCCGGCAGGGAAACCTGGTCCTTGCTCAGACGGTAGCGGTCGATGAGCAGGTTGCGGGCGGCGTGGAACAGCCAAGCCCGAGGATCTGCCACGTCGCACAAGCCTTGGGGGCGGCGCAGCGCCCGTAGAAAGACTTCCTGCAGCATATCCCTGGCCGTATCCTCGTCACCGGCCCGGTGGCACAGGAAACGAATGAGCTCCGTTTCATGGGCTTTCCAGGCGTCGAGGATGCATTGCATAACGTCAGCAGGTCTTGGCGGCCTGGCAAGTGGCGAGGGCTTTGGCACCCGACTCCAGGGGACGCTTCTCACCGATCCAGGTGCGAATGCCGGATTTGACGTTATAAACCTTGGTGTAGCCCGCCTTGTCGCTGAGGAAACGGCTCACCGCCTGGGTGCGGTTGCCGCTGCGGCAAATCAGGATGACGGGCTGGGAGGGATCGGCGATGGGCCGGGCCTTGGCGAGCCAGGCGGCCGGGTCGGCACGGCCCCGCTCGTCGAAGAAGGTGAGCAGCTGGCTGCCCGGCACGACGCCACTTTCCGCCCACTCGGGAGCGGTGCGGATATCGATCACGGGCACCTTGGCGGCCACCAGTCGCGCCAGCTCGGCGTTGTCGATATCGATGACTTCGGCCCGCAGGCCCAGGGCCGCCAGCAGCAGGCCAATTCCGAGGGAGAATCGCAGCATGGTTTTATTCCAGAATATAAGAGTTTGCTGATTATACGGTGGGCCTTCCCTCTTGATCCGGCTGCGGCCGGCAATATATCAGAGAAATCTAATTCATTCGGAGCCTGCCATGGTCGCCACTACCCAGGTGGTTTGTCCCCACTGCCATACCACCAACCGCCTGCCGTCCGGGCGTCTCACCGAAGGCCCCGTCTGCGGCCGCTGCAAACAGCCGCTGTTTACCGGCGCACCGGTGGCGCTGGACCAGGCCAGTTTCGCCCGGCATCTGCAACATTCGGATCTGCCCTTGGTGGTGGACTTCTGGGCGCCCTGGTGCGGTCCCTGCCGCACCATGGCACCCTGGTTCGCCCAGGCCGCCGGCATGCTGGAGCCGGGCTACCGGCTGGCCAAGGTGAACACGGAGGAACAAGAGCAACTGGCGGCCCGCTTCGGCATTCGCTCCATTCCCACCCTGGTGATGTTCAAGGGTGGCGAGGAGGTGGCTCGCACGTCGGGCGCCATGCCGGCCCAGGCCCTGGTGGACTGGGTGCGAGCTGCTGCGCGCGGCTAGGATTTCAAGTGCGCAGGGCGCGCAACTCCTTGTTCATGAAGCGGATGCGCATGGCCAGGACGCTGGCGATGCCTTCGAAGATATAGGCGGCCGCCTGACCGTGGGCGTCCGCCAGTTTGCCAAAACGCTTGCGTGACAGGGCGTAGCACTCCACGTCGGTGATGGCGATGGCTTCGGCGGAGCGGCGCTCATGGTCCAGGAAGCCCATTTCGCCGATGAAGTCGCCCCGTCCGAAGGTGCCGATGTGCCAGTCGTCCTTCTTGCGCAGGGGCAGTACGACGCGCACCGTGCCGCTGCGGATGAACAGTAATTCGTCATCCTGGGCACCGAGTTTCAGCACCTTCTTGCCGGCCGGATAGTGGCGGCTTTCGATGATGGGCGCGATGGCCGTCAGCGTGTCCGCTTTCCAGCCCAGCAGGATTTCCAGCGCCGCCAGTTCCAGGGGCGGCTCGCTGTCGTCGGCGACAAAAGCCTCGTCACTCAGCACACGGGCCTCGATCCACTCCAGGGCTTCATCGAGCTGGCGGAAGGCCAGGGCTTTCTCGCTCTCCCGTACCAGGCCCACTTCCCGCAGGTAGCGCTTCATCTTCAGGCCGCTGGGCAGGCCCCGGGGGATTTCCGTGAAAATCAGGTAGGCCCCGGCGGTGTCGAGCCGTTCCTTGATCTGTTCCAGCACATGGGTGGCGGTCAAGTCCATGGACTGGACCCGGCGCATGTTCAGGATCACATAGGTGCGGGGACCGATTTCCGGTTCCAGGGCCTGGTAGAGCTGGTTGGCGGTGCCGAAGAACAGGCTGCCCTGTAATTCCACGATCACGGTCTTGTGGCCATTCCTGACCAGGATCTCCAGTTCCTGTTCGTGGCGCACGATGCGCGAGAACATCTCGCCGCCATCCACCTTGCGGTGCAGGACGGTGCTATGGGCCTGTTCCCGCAGGTAGAGCACGATGGCCAGCAGGATGCCGGCGCCGGAAGCGGCCACCAGGTTCACCGTGATGGCCACGCCGATGACGGTGAGGATTACCAGGAAGTCGAAGCGGGTGGAAGCCGTGCGGAAAAACTCCAGACTGCGCCAGTCGATCATGCGGTAGCCCACCACCAGCAGGATGGCCCCCAGGGCGGCAATGGGTACCCAGGCCACCCACTCGGACAGCAGCAGGAAAGCCAGCAGAGCGAAGGCGCCCTCGATGACGCCAGAACGGCGGGTCTGGGCGCCGCTGCTGACATTCACCAGGGAAGCGCCCATGGTGCCGGCGCCGGGGATACCGCCGAGCAAGGCGGAACCCAGGTTGCCCAGGCCCTGGCCGAGCATTTCCCGGTTCGGGTTGTGATGGGAGGCGGTGAGGGCATCCAGCACCACGCAGGTCTTCAGGGTGTCGATGGACAGCAGGGCCGCCAGGGACAGGGCGGGCAGCAGGATGCCGGCCAGGAGCGCTGGATCCCAGTGGCGCAGTGTGAGGAAATTCTTGGCGATGACCTCCTGTAATTGCCCGTCCATCTGGCCGAGGGGTCCGACGATGAAGGGATTGTTGTGAACTTGCCACAGGCTCGGGTCCACAAAGCCGAGGGCAAAATAGCTCAGGATGCCCCCCAGCAGGGCGATGATGGCCGGCGGCACGCTGCGGGTCAGGCGGGGAACGCCGACCATGGCAATGATCACCACGCCACCCACCACCAGGGTCTGCCAGTGCCAGTTTCCAGGATGGAGCAGGGCCTGCCACAGGCCCGTGTCCTTGCCCGCCCCCAGCACCCGGGGCAGCTGGCCGACGATGATGGTGATGCCCACGGCGGAGAGATAGCCGCTGACCACCGGGTAGGGAATGTACTTGATCAGTTGGCCGATGCCCGAGAGGCCGATGCCGATCTGCAGGGCGCCGGCCAGGAGCCCCACCAGCATGAGCATGAGCAGGATCGCCTCCGGCGCCATGCCTTGCCGGACCTGGTCCATGGACAAGGCCATCAGCAGTGCTGCCGCCGGTGCGCAGGGGGCCGTGATTAGTCGGTCGGTGCCGCCGAAGCTGGACGCGATGAGACCCAGGGCCGTAGCGCCCAGAATGCCGGCCAAGGCGCCCTGGGCCGCATAACTGCCCCCCAGGGGCGAGTAAATGGTGACACCGAAGGCGATGGCCGAGGGCAGGGCTACCAGCATGGCCGCCAGGCCACCCCATAGATCCCCGGACCAGGTCAGCTTGCGTGTTTCCATTTTCTCCACCTGTTGGCCCCTTTACAGTCTCTCAGGCCAGGCGCTGTGAGCATTGGGGCGACGAGGCCGGACCCTGCCGGCGCGAAGGCTCCAAGCTACCACCAACGGGCCGGCTTGGTAAGCTTTGTGGCGCGAGCTGGCTACCGGCCTATGGGGGAGAGGCGTTGCTGGAAATGCGCGAAATATATTCTGGTGAAGCTCTGCACCAATCAGAATGAACATTGTCCATCTTGCATTTGATCCCCGTGGAGGGGCGAAACGCTTTTTTGCAAAGCGGACCGGGCTTGGTTAGTGCCGGTGCCGTGATCCGCGCAGGGCGACGACACCCAGGGCCAGCAGGGCCAGGGAGGCGGGTTCGGGGGCGGCGGCCGGCAGGGCTGCGGTGAGGTTGGCTACCGTGAGTTCGGTCCAGGTGCCAGCCTTGCCGCCCTGAAACTGGACATCCATGATGCCGCTGCAGCAGCCTTCGAAGCCCAGCCACTGGACGATATGCTTGCCGGCGGCAAGCGACAGGTCGGTTTCGATGGTCTGGTTGCCCCAGGTGCCGCTCCACCACCAGTCGCCGGTGACGAGTTTGGCGAGTTGGCCGTCCACGATGACGGCGCCGCCGCGGCCCCAATCCGGGCCGATGCGGAAATCCCAGGTGCCGGCGGAGCCCAGGGTGAAACTGGCGCTCATGAGGGTGGCTTCGTTCGAGGATGCGGAGCCACAGGTGCCGGGGCCGACGCCGTTGAAGCTGGAGACGCTCTTTGCGCAGCTGCCGGCGAGGCCCGGGGTGGCGTTGTAGGCGGCCATGAGACTGCTGAATGTGTCACTGGTGGAGACCACGTAGGCACTCTTCTGCACGGCGAAATCGAGTTGCACACCCGCATCCGCCCGACCGGCGAAAGTCGCCACGGCCAACACCGCCCCCGCCGCCATCAGCCAATCCATCGCCTTCCGTGCCATTTTTCGCCCCTTGCCCGGTAGAATCCGGTGATGGGCCGACTTTAACAACGGCGCATAAAAGCGTCCGTGAAGCTGGTCACGGTCCGGGAGAGACAGTCACACCATGCGTGGCGCGGGCAGGCCCAGGTGGAAGCCCTGGGCGTAGTCGATGCCCATGTCGCAGAGGGCTTGCCACAACTCTTCGGTTTCGACGAATTCCGCCACGGTGAGGATGCCGAGATCCTGGCAAAGTCGGCTGAGGTTGCGCACCAGGGCGAAATCCACTTTGGAACTCAGGATGTTGCGCACGAAGGCACCGTCGATTTTGACGTAGTCGAAGCTGAGTTCCCGCAGGTAGTGGAAGGAGTTGTAGCCGCTGCCGAAGTCGTCCAGGGCGAAGAGGAAGCCCCGCTCCTTGAGGGCGGAGAGGAACTTGCGCATGTGGGTCATGTCGCCGATGGCGTCCCGTTCGAGGATTTCGAACACCACCGAGGAAGGCGGCACACCCAGCCGGGTACACAGGTCCTCCGCGTAGCCGAGCACGCCGCGGCCCTGGATTTCCTGGGCCGACAGGTTGACGAACAGGCGTACCGACGAATCGCCCCCTTGCAGGCGAAGCTGGGCCGCCTCCAGGGATTGCTGGATGACCGCCCGATCCAGTTCCCGGCCCAGGCCATAGCGTTCGACAGTCTCGATGAAGGCGCCGGCAGAGAGGGTTTCGCCGTTGGGCTGGAGAATGCGCGCCAGGGTTTCGTGGGCGAAGATCTTGCCGGTACGGCAATCCAGGATGGGCTGGAAATAGGGGACGACACGCTTTTCCTTCAAGGCCAGGCGGAATTTCTCCGCGTTGTCCCGGGTCTCCCGGCCGGCCTGAAGCCGGTCGCTGACGGCTTCCAGGGGGCACACCGTATCCTTGCCGAGCTGCTTGGCCCGGTAGAGGCCCACGTCCACGCCAGCGGTGAGGTCGGCGATGGTGACGGCATCCCCCGGATAGGTGACGATGCCGATGGAGGCGGTGACGTGGAAACGCCGCCCGTCGGCGGTCTCGAAGACCGATTCCTTGAGGCGGTTGCGCAGGGTTTCGGCGGCGATGAGGGCGCCGACCCGGCCCGTTTCCGTGAGGATGATGGCGAATTCGTCGCCGCCGATGCGGGTGGTGATGTCGCCCCGGCGCATGCCGACGCGCATGGTCTCCGCCACCTGCTTGAGCACGGCGTCGCCGCAAGGGTGGCCGTAGGTGTCGTTGACGTCCTTGAAGTCGTCCAGGTCGAGCATGAGGATGGAGAACTCGTGACCGAAGCGCTCCGAGCGCTCCAGTTCATAGGCCAGCAGGTCATTGAAGTAACGCCGGTTGTGCAGGCCCGTGAGGGGGTCATGCACCGAGTAATACTCCAGCTCCGAGAGGGTGCGGGTGAGGGCCTTGCTGGAGCCGACCACCATGACCATGACCGACAACACGGAGCGGATGATGCTGCTCTCCTGCTCCGAAAGATGATCTTCCCGGCCATAGGCGATGCCCAGGAGGCCCGCCAGGTTCACGGTCTCCAGATTGGGTACGGATACCGTGAGCAGGTTGATGTCGGCAACGGAGTTACAAACCTGGTCCGAGGGAATGTCGAATTCCTCGATGTCCAGGGGGGCGTCCAGGGGCAGGCCCAGTTGCTCCAGCATCTCCCGGGCCAACTGGGTACGGGCCTGGACGCGCACTTCCTCGGAATATTGCCCCACGTAATACAGATTGAGGGACAGGCCATGTTCCTCGGCGAAGGCGACAAAGAAGAAGTTGAAGGGAAAGACGGTCTGAAAATTGGCGAGGATTTCCTGCACGAAGAGCTTCCACTGGGAAATTTTCTCGTGGGACAGGATGATCTGGGAGAGCACCTTGCTTTGGCGCTCCAGCAGGTCTTTTTCGATGAGGGTGGCGCCGAGCTGGCCCACGGTGCGATTGAACTCGAACAGCACTCGGCCCAGATCCTGGCTGGCTTTTTGTCCTTGGCGACGCCGTTCACCGAACAACAGGGCCAGGGAGGCGTCCAGCCGGCGGCAGCGGGCCACGGTCCGCTCCAGATCATCCACCAGGCTCTGGCGATCGGCGTCGGGCAGGGGAAAGTGGTCTACCCGGGCCATGGTCTGGCCCAGGCTAAGGTAAACCTCTTGGTGGATTTCCTCGATCAACTGGACGACGCTGGCGCCGAAGCGCTGGGTCCGGGTCTGGTTCTCCAGCAGGCCGGCGATGCGCTCCACCACCTGCAGCTGCAGCTGCCCGAGGCTGGGCGTCAGGGGCGGGGCGCTCATGGCTCGCGGAAGGTGCCGGCGGCACTCATGAGATCAATGCCGCATTCCAGGTCGCGGAACCAGGCCAGGAAATCCTTGACCGCCTGGCCCCGGTACACCGGACCGTGCTGGGGCGCGAGCATGCTGATGTCCAGGGCCTCCACTTGTTCCACCCACAGGCGGGCGGCCCGGTTGGAACCCATGTAGCGGCGATGGAAGCCTTCGATGAAGGGCAGGTGGGCGGCAAAATCGTCCACGAAGGCCACATCCTCGTTAAGGGCGCGCATGGCGGCGCCGATGTCACCGGTGAACAGGATTTTCGACACCGGGTCATACACGTTGATCTGGCCCTCGGAATGCAGGAAATGGGCGGGCAGGAGACGCACGCCGAAATTCGGTGCCAGTTCCAGCTCCATGCCCGCATCCGGCACGCCGACGAAGCGGTGCATGGAGGTGATGCCGTAGTGGGGCAGGAAGCGCAGCCAGATGCGCGACACATACACCGGCGCATCGGTAAGCTCCAGCCAGGTGGACAGTCCGCCGACAATGTCCGGATCCTGGTGCGAGAGGACGATGGCCTTCAGGCGCTCCGGTCCCATGTAGCGCAGCAGTTCCGCCAGCACCCGGGGCATGACGCCGAAGCCGCCCGGGTCCATGAGGATGCCGTCCTCCCCATGCTGCAGCAGGTACTGGTTGGAATGGATGCCGTCCTCTTCGCCGGGCTCACTCTCGTTGAGGAGCACGAAGCGGTGGCCCTGGACGTCGTACAAGGGGATGTTGCGCACGGTGGATTCTCGCTGAGTGGGTTTGCTCTGTTGCCTACGGCATAAGACCTGTAAATCTTTAGGGGTATTGTGCGGGAAAATTCTTGCAGGGGACTGACGGCAGACAGAAAGTCCCCGAGAAGTCGCAGATTGCGCGCCGCGCAGGTCGGGTTTTAACACGCGCCGACAAAATTGTCCGGAAGCGATGTAGGTCAGGATTTATCCCGACAGGAAAGCGCAGCGCTCGATTTGTCGGGTTGAAACCCGCCCTACAGGCCCGGTGGTGGGCGATAGATGTCGTCCGGGCCGAGGCGGCTGGCCAGGGCGAGGGACAGACTTTCCACCGCCAGGACCAGGGCTTCCCCGAGGGCCAGGGCCTCCCGGTCGCCGATCCGGGCCGCCATGTCGGTGCGTTCGGCCAGGGCATGGCAGTGGGTGGCCACCAGATTGCCGGCCGTGCCCTTGAGCTTGTGGGCCTGGGCCGAAAGTAAGGCGTAGTCCTGGTCCGCAATGGCACTGCGCAACTGGAGCATAGCGGCCTTGTTGCTGGCGATACCCATGGCCATGAGGCGGCCGATGAAGGCGGCCTTGCCCCGGTAGCGGCTCTCCAGGGCCGGCCAGTCCACCTCCTCACCGACCACGGCTGCCGGGGCCGGCGGGGTGAGCGGTTTGGGGGTGCTCGGGGTGATTTCCGCCGGGCTTGCCGCCGTGGGCTGGGAATGGCGGGCGTGCCGCTGCAGGGCAGCCACCAGCGCATCCAGGTCGAAGGGCTTGGCCAAGTGCTCCACCATGCCGGCGGCCAGGCAGCGCGCCCGCTCTTCCGCCAGGGCGTGGGCGGTCAGGCCGATGACCGGCAGGCCGGGGTCCATGGCGTGAAGGCTGCGGGCCGTTGCATAGCCGTCCATCTCCGGCATCTGGATATCGGTGAGCATGATGGCCCAGGTGCCGGGGGCATCCCGCGCCATCCGTTCCACCGCCAGACGACCGTTTTCCAGGCAGGTCAGTTGGGCGCCCTCGGCCTCCAACATTTCCTCCAACACCGCCCGGTTCACCTCGTTGTCTTCCGCCGCCAGGATGCGCATGCCCTGGAGCCGCGGCCCGGCCACTGCCGGCACGGCGGCTGCGGCATCCAGCAGCAGGCGCTCGATCTGGCGGGCACGTAGAGGGCGCGTCAACTGGGGCACGCTGGCCAGCCAGGGAAGGGGCATTTCATGCTGGCCGAAGGCGGTGGCAAGCGCCAGACTCTGGCGCCGTTTCAATATCGCCTGCAAGTCCGCGCAGCCTCCGGCCGTAAGCGTCATGGCGCAATCCGCGACGACCAGGTCCGCATCCGTCGGCACGGGAGCACCGGCGGCCACCCCCGCGACATTCAGCCCGGGCAGGGAAATGCGCAGGCGCTCCAGTTCTGCGTCCGTGAAACCGAGCAGGACGAGCTTGCCGGCCACCGGCGCCACGGCTTCCGCAGGCAGTTCCTCGAGGAGCAGGCGAACCGTAAATTCACTGCCCGTACCCTGAACGCTTGCCACATGGATTTCGCCGCCCATCAGGTCCACCAGGCGCTTGCAGATGGACAGGCCCAGCCCCGTGCCGCCGAAGCGCCGGGTGGTGCTGCCATCTGCCTGCTCGAAGGGCTGGAACAGCCGGGCCATGTGTTCCGGCGTCATGCCGATACCCGTGTCCCGCACGCAAAACAGCAGGGCGCCCTCTTCCCGCTCCAGCGCCAGGGAGATATGCCCTCCGGATTCGGTGAATTTAATGGCGTTATTGAGCAGGTTCACCAGGATCTGGGTCAGGCGCAGGGCATCGCCACGGAAAGCCTGGGGCAGACCCAGCCCTTCTTCCACGCGGAACACCTGCTGATTGGCCTGAGCCTGGGGGGCCACCAGGTCCACCACCCGGTCCACCAGGTCGGCGAGGACGATCCGTTCGTCTTCCAGCTTGAGCTTGCCCGCCTCCATCTTGGAGAAGTCCAGGATGTCGTTCACGATCCCCAGGAGTAGCTTGCCCGCCTCCAGGATGCGGCGGAAATGGTCGCCGGCCTTGCCGCCACCCGCTTGGCGCTGGCCAAGCTGGGCCAGGCCCATGACGGCATTCAGGGGCGTGCGAATCTCGTGACTCATGTTGGCGAGGAACTCGCTCTTGATTTGGGTCAGGCATTCCGCGTCCTGACGGGCGAGCTGCAGTTCCTCCGTGCGCTCGGCCACCATTTCCTCCATCTGCTGACCGTACAGCGTGAGCGCCCGCTGGGCTTCCTTCTGGTGGGTGATGTCCATGATGAAGGCCAGCAGGTGGGGCACGCCGGCCACCTCCATGGGTTCCGCCGACAGCAGCAGATCCATGCCCATGCCGGATTTGCTGTTCCAGGTCGTTTCCATGGCGCTGATGCTGCGCCCCGCCTGGAGGGCCGTGAAGAATTCGGCCCGCTGGGTCATGCTTTCCCACAGACCCAACTCCAGCCCGGTGTGGCCGACGATGTCCGCCGGGACATAGCCGAGGGCTGCGGCGTAGGCTTCGTTCACCTGGCAATAACGGCCATCCGCCAAGGCCACCATGGCGATACCCACCGGACTGGCGTGGAAGACCTTTTGGAACAGATCCATGCTTTCCCGCATGGCCTGTTCCGAGCGCTTGCGCTCCGTGATGTCCCGGGCGGAGCAGTAGATGAGTTTTTCCCCGTCAACTTCCACACCGATGCTGCTGATTTCCACCTCCAGGATGCGGCCGTCACGGGTCCGATGGCGGGTCTCAAACGTGACTTTTTGCCCCTGCAGGCTTTGCAGCAAATGCGCCAGTTCATTCCGTGAGAGGTCGGCATCCCATTGGGCGACCTCCATGCTCAGCAGTTCCTCCCGGGAGTAGCCCAGCATGGTGCAAAAGGCCTCGTTCACCTCCCGCACCCGGCCCTGCGGGTCCAGCACATGCACGCCATCGCCCGCCGCTTGCAGCAGGGTCCGGCTATGGTGGCTGGCGTGCTCGGCCTCCTCCCGCGCCTCTTTGATGGGCGTGATGTCGATGATCAGGGCGTAGAAGCCCACCACGGCGCCATCCCGGATGTCCGGGATGTAACTGGCAAAGCCGTGACGCATGCCGGTGGGCGTGGGGATCTGGCGCTCGAAGCCCTGGGCTTCCCCGGCCAGTACCTTCTGGATGTAGGGGAAATTCATGCGGTAGCGCTCCTCGCCGATGACTTCCCGGAGGTGTCTGCCGACGATGGTCTTGGGGTCGCAGCCGAACCAGTCCAGGTAGGCATGGTTGCCGAAGCGGTTGTGCAGGCCCCGGTCCCAATAGCCGACCAGGGCGGGCACGTTGTCGAGAATGGCCTGCAGGTCGTTCCTGGCCCGCGTCAGGTCCTGGTCTGCGGATTTCTGGATGCGCAGGCTGCGCTGGATCAGGGTCGCCGCCAGCACCGACAGCAAGGAGAACACCAGGGCCAGGCCACCCATCTGCAACGCTTCCCGGCGCCAGGGGGCGAGGTAATCCTCGCTCCCTTCACCCACCGTCAGGTAGATATCCCGGCCCGGGATGCGCCGGAAGTAGAAAGTGCGACGTATGCCGTCGATGAGAGAGACGGTTTCATAGGCGCCGGCCGTGGCACCGCTATCCACCTTCTGGCGCAAGGCGTCGGACATTTTGCTGCTGCCGATGGCGCCATTTTCCGGTATGCGCGCCACAACCCGCTTCTGGCTGTTCCACAGGGTAGACAGCCCGTCCGGGCCGAGGCGCACTTGCCCGAGCAGCTTGACGAGCTGGGCGATTTCCAGGGAGGCATGCACCTCGCCGGCAAAACTGCCATCGGGGCTTTCCAGGCGACGGGCAAAGAGCACCACCCACTTGCCGCTGACCCGGCCGAGTTCCGGCCCGTCGATGAGGGTGCCGGCCCTCGGTTCCCGGCGCAGGCGCTGAAAGCGCTCCCGGTCTGCCAGGCTGGCCTGCTTCGGCAGCGGGCCGCTGGAACTGAATTGCACCAGGCCATCGGCGTTGGCGACGCGCAGTCCGAGGATTTCCGGCAGATAGCGCCCCTGTTGTTGCAGCAGCGTCGTCAAGGTGGGGGCATCGATACCGCCGGCACGCTGTTCCCGTTTCACTTCATCGGCGACGGTCTGCAGACTCAGATCAATCTTGTTGAAAAGTCCGTTGATGTCATGCATCAGGATGCTGGACAGATTTTCGACGGCCTGCTCCGCAGTGCCCTGGTGGTGGCTGCGGCTGGCATGCAGGGAGAAGGCCACCAGGCCCGCCAGCAGCAAATTGGACAGCACTACCCCCGCCCACAGCAGCCGGCTGGCGCCATAGGTTCGCAGCATGCCGCCGAAGAGGCGCCGCAGACGTTGGTGAAGGATGGGGAGGGGCGTCATCACGGAGCTTACGGATAAAAGCGGGCAGACTTTAGGGCGCTACACCTGCGGCCTGGGTTTCAGCCCGGCATTTGTCGGATAATGGTGCCTCTTCAGCAGGGCAAGGCACGCGGTATGTGGAAAATCGGCATAGACCTGGGTGGCACCAAGATCGAGATCGTGGCGCTGGACCAAGAAGGACAGGAACGCCTGCGGCGGCGCGTCAAAAGCCCCCGGGGTGACTACGGCGCCACCCTGAACGCGGTGGCACAACTGGTGGCCGGCGTGGAAAGGGAGCTGGGCGTCCATGCCAGCGTGGGCATCGGCACGCCGGGCGCCCTGTCCCAGCCCTCCGGGCTCATGAAGAACTGCAATTCCACCTGGCTCAACGGCCAGCCCCTGCTGCAGGACCTGGAAACTGTCCTCAAGCGGGAGGTGCGCCTGGCCAATGACGCCAACTGCTTCGCCCTGTCAGAGACCGTGGATGGCGCAGGTAGAGGCCAGGACATTGTTTTCGGCGTGATCCTCGGCACCGGCGTGGGCGGCGGCATCGTGGTGCATGGCCGGGTGCTGGGCGGCGCCAATGCCATCGCCGGAGAATGGGGCCACAATCCCCTGCCCTTCCCCCATGCCTCCGAGTTGCCCGGGCCGGCCTGCTATTGTGGCCGCCACGGCTGCATCGAGACTTGGTTGTCCGGCCCGGGCTTGGCCCGGGACCACCGCGTGGCGACGGGAGTCGAGTTGTCGGCCCTGGACATCGCCACGGCCGCCGCGACTGGCGATGCGGCCGCCCGGGCCAGCCTGGAACGCTACGCGGAACGCCTGGCCCGGGCACTGGCCCAGGTCATCAATATCCTGGACCCCCAGGTGATCGTACTGGGGGGCGGGCTCTCCGCCGTGGAGGCCCTGTACGAGAGCGTTCCGCGCCTGTGGCTGCCCTACGTCTTCTCGGATCACGTGGCGACGCGGCTGGTAAAGAACGTACATGGTGATTCCGGCGGCGTGCGCGGCGCCGCCTGGCTGTGGAACTGACATGCACTTGCAAAAAGCAGTTTATTCACCGCAGAGGCGCAGAGGCGCTGAGAAAACAAGGCCCTGTGCAAGTATTCCGGCGGGTCCATTGGGTGGAATCCAAAACGGCCGTAACGCATTGCTTTTCCTCTGCGCCTCCGCGCCTCTGCGGTTCAAACCGGGGTTTCCAGGATGAGTTCGGCTCTACTTGGTGTCTTCGCGGGCGGCATTACGAGCCTGCCGCCGGACGGCACGCCCTCCGGGATCTTCAAGCATCCGGTTGCCGGGCCGGTCAGGGTAGGTGTGGAGGGGCTGGAAGGCGACCGACAGGCGGATCGCCGCGTACATGGCGGGGCGGAAAAAGCCGTGCATCTCTATCCCGCCGGCCATTACGCCCGGCTTGCCGCCGCCTTTCCCGCCCTGGCCAGCGCCTTCGTCCCCGGCAGCATGGGTGAGAATCTTTCCGTCGCAGGTTGGGACGAGGAGTCCGTGTGCATCGGCGACGTTTTCCGGGTCGGCAACTGCCGCCTGCAGGTGAGCCAGCCCCGCAGCCCCTGCTGGAAGATCAACCACAAGTTTGGTGACGAGGGCCTGGCGGAGTTCATTGCCCGTGAGGGTATTACCGGCTGGTACTTCCGAGTGCTGGAAGGCGGTAGCCTGGCGGTCGGCGACGCTTTTGAGTTGCTGGCACGCAACCCGGCACCGGTGAGCCTGGCGCGGCTGGGACGGGCGCAGCGGGAACATCGGCCGAACCTGTTGGAATTGCGCGAGATCGCGGCCACCCCCGGTCTGAGCCCGGCTGTGGCAAAAAAACTGCTGGACCGTCTCGGCTGGCTGGAACGCCTCAAGAGGCCGGCAGTTTGAGCGCCCCGGCGAAGCTGGGTCTGCGGGTCTTCCTGCCCTTTGCCGCTGCCTACTGGCTGTCCTACCTGCTGCGTACCACCAATGCGGTGCTGGCACCGGAACTGACCCGGGAACTGGGCCTGTCCGCCGCCGACTTGGGGCTACTCACCAGCGCCTATTTCATCGCTTTCGGTGCCTTCCAGTTGCCTCTGGGCCTGCTGCTGGACCGTTACGGTGCCCGCCGGGTGGAGGCGACGCTGCTGGTCTTCACGGCGGCCGGCTGCGGCCTGTTCGCCGTGGGCCGGGATTTATGGACCCTGGTGGCGGCCCGCGCCCTCATTGGCCTGGGGGTTTCAGCCTGCCTGATGGCGGCCCTGAAATATCTGTTCCAGTGTTTCCCGCCCCTGCGCCACGCCTCCCTCACCGGCGCGGTGATGGTGGCCGGCGGCCTGGGGGCCTTGAGTTCCAGCCTGCCCCTGGCCTGGGCCCTGCCGCTCTTGGGCTGGCGCGGTGTGTTCGCCGGTGCGGCGGTGGTCACGCTGCTGATCATCGGTGCCCTCTTGACCGTGCCGGAACTGCCGCCCCCTGCCCGCCGCGAAGGCCTGGTGGAGCAGTTGCGGGGCCTGGCCGGCATCTTCCGCCGCTTTGTTTTCTGGCGCATCGCCCTGCTCTCCGGTTGGGTGGTGGGGGGCAATATGGCGCTGCAGGGTCTGTGGGCGCTCCCTTGGCTCATGACCGTGAATGGCTACAGCCGGGCGGTGGCGGCGGATCACCTGTTCATCCTGGGCTGCGCCACTCTGGCGGGTTACCTGGCGGTGGCGAGTTTTGCCACCCGGCTGGCGAAGCGGGGCATTCCCCCCATCCTGCTTTTTGGCGGCGGCTGTGCCCTGACCCTGGTGACCACCGTGCTGATCCTTCTGGACGCGGCACCGACGCGCCTTCTGTGGTTGCTCATGGGCCTGGGAGCCAGCACGACGAACCTGGGCTATTCCCTGGTGGCCGCCCATTTCCCGCCCTCCGCCTCCGGCCGCGTCAGCACGGCGGTGAATCTCCTGGTCTTCGTCGGCGCCTTCGCCGTGCAATGGGGCTTCGGGCTGCTGGTGGACGGCTTCCGCGCCGATGGCTGGACAGCGCTGTCCGCCTATCGCGGCGCCTTCGGCGTGCTGCTGGCCCTGCAGGTGGCGAGCTTTCTGGTCTTTCTGGCGGGTGGGCGGAATCAAGACCCGCTGATTCACCGCAGAGGCGCAGAGGCGCAGAGAGAACCATAGGTCGGGATTCATCCCGGCACCTCCTCGCGAGTCGCGTTGAAATACGGCGCCATGGTTGGGTTTTCCTCCGCGCCTCTGCGCCTCTGCGGTTCAAATCGCTTTTCCACCATAATTACGGTTTTCCAATATCGTCCCTGCCATGAGCGAAGACATCCTCTGCGTCATTGAAAACGACATCGCCACCGTCACCCTGTTCAACCCGGACAAGCTGAACGCCCTCACCGCCGGCATGTGGCGAAAGCTCAAGTCCGTTATGGATGACCTACATGCCCGGGAAGACCTGCGCTGCGTACTTATCCGTGGCGAGCGGGGCGCCTTCGCGGCGGGGGGTGACATCGAGGAATTCGCCACGGTGCGCGATACCTTCGAGCAGGCAACAACCTATCACGGCGTCTGGGTGGCCGATGCGCTGCGGGCCATCGTGGAGTGCCGTCACCCGACCGTGGCCCTCATCCAGGGGCCCTGCATCGGCGGCGGCCTGGAGATCGCCGGCCAATGCGACCTGCGCATCGCCGGGGAATCGGCCAAGTTCGGCGCTCCCATCATGAAGCTGGGGTTCACCATGGCGGCCACGGAACTGGTGAGCTTCCTGGCACTGGCGGGGCCGGCCGTGGCCCTGGAAATCCTGCTGGAAGGCCGTATCCTGACAGCCGAGGAGGCGTATCACAAGGGACTGCTGACCAGGGTGGTGGCGGACGGCGAAGTGGAGAAGGAAGCCTACGCCACCGCCCGCCGCATCGCCTCCGGCGCGCCCCTGGTGGCCCGCTGGCACAAACAACTGGTGCGCCGCCTGCTGCCCGCTGTCGCCCCCCTCACGGAAGCCGAAGTCCGCGAGAACTTCGCCTACCTGGAGACGGAGGATTACCGGGAAGGATTGCGGGCCTTCCGGGAAAAGGCCAAACCGAAGTTTTCGGGCAAGTAAACGGCAAACCGCCCCAAAGGGCGGTTTGTGATGGCCGTGCGCGCAAAGCGCAATGCGACGATCAGACCTTGCGGCGGCGAGCCACCAGCCCGGCGAGTCCCAGCCCCAGAAGCGCCATGCTGGCGGGTTCGGGCACATTGGACTGGAAGGTCGCGGTATACCCGTCCAACAGCATCTGGGCGCTCAGGAACTGACTGGCGTTGTATTCGATGGTGATATACGTGCCCGGTTCCATGATCCAGCCATTCGGGTTTAAGCCCGGAGTTTCGATGAATGAGTTCTGAATGGCGGGATGGGAAGTCTGCGGATCGGATATGAATGCGAGCACCGAATCCGGTCCGACGGTGGCGATGCCAAAGGTGTCGCTCCAGCTAATTCCGTCCGGATCCAACAGCGTTTTGTAATTGCCGAGCTGAGCGGGATCGATGGAAACCCGGCTAGAGTCGAAATAATACAAGTTGTTCGCTTCTTCGTTGCCGAAGGCGAAGATGCGTTCAAACACCGTGTGGTCCGACTTATACACTGTCATGACGTCGGAAACGCCGCCACGGCCCAATGCACAGAGCGAATTGACGGCACACGCTGCGTCACCTGGTGTTGTATAGCCCAAAATATCCAACGCCATGGCCGGAGCCGCTGTCAGCGTGGCTGCAGCCACTGCCACCGCCGCCGCAAGTTTCAAGAGTTTCATGATCGTGCCTCCTAGTACATTTCTCATCTGAAGCGGTCGGCACAGCCTTTTCAAAGCATGTCTGCCGCCGAACAAAACCTACGGGTAGCCATTAGCAACAGATGTGCCATGCAATGCAATACGCACCCTTTGGCTTCAAAAACCTCGGTTTTCACCACCGAGGAGCCTAAAGAACTCAGGAAAAATGATTTTCATCAGGTTCTTGGGGCAACGATGGATTCGCTATGGGCTACGCGGTCGGCTGTGTGTAAATTCGCCCGACATGTGTTTATTGACAGACATCAGTGCAAACAAACACCTTCCGCACGGACGACCTTGAAATTTAACATTCGTCAATAAAACAAGGGATAGCGGGCTAAATTGCGTAGATATTGCCAGGATGAATGTGTAAAAATTCTCGACACTCAAATCCATGAGCATTATCAATAAAGTCTGTTGCACGGTACTGGCGGAACACCTGTTCCGGGCGTTCCGTAGAGGAGAAAGGCTGCATCGGCCCGGTAGATGCCGCAACCAAAGAGTAGTGTTAAAAAATCCGACAAATGCAGCGAGGGATATCTGGATATCGGACGGTGGTGGCCGGAAACGACGATGCCCGCATCTGCGGGCATCGTCGTCTTGAAACGGGGACAGGCAGCTTACATGCCGTTGCCGAAATAAGGCTCCTGCTTGACCTTGGCTTCCTGCTGGGCGCGCTGGGTGGCGGGGTCCTGGGGTTTGTCCCACCACAGGGCGCGGCCCTTCTTCTGTTCCTGGGCTTCTAGCGGATTCTTTTCCAGGTAGGCGTTGATGAAGAGGGTGTGTTCGGATACGTAGTCGGCCATGAAGGTCCCCTGAGTCGGTTAACGCGGCGATTGTAAAGCAGTCCGGCGGCGCGGGCGAGCCTGCCGCCGTTCATTCGGTGCGGGTCTGGTCCTTGGCCCGGGAGATGCGCACCACTTCCTGCACATGGCGGATACCGCGCATGACGCGGGCCAGGTGGCTGCGGTTGGAGACCTGCAGCGTGAAGAAGATGGAGGTATACACGCCCCGTTCCTCGTCCATGCTGACATTCTGGATGTCGGAGCCGCAGTCGGCGATGGCGGCGGCCATGCGGGCCAGCACGCCGCGGCGGTTCTCCGCCACCACGCGGACGTTCACATCGTAGAGGCGGCCGGAATCCAGTTCCCATTCCACGTCGATCCAGCGATCCCGCTCACCGCCCCGGTTCTTGGCGATGACCGGGCAGTCGTGCAGATGCACTTCCAGTCCCTGGCCCTTCTTGATGATGCCGATGATGGGGTCGCCGGGGATGGGACGGCAGCACTTGCCCAGTTGCACCGCCAGGCCCTCGCTGCCCCGGATGTAGATGGCGGTCATGGAGCGGGGCTTCAGGATGGGGTGGCTGGTGCCCTGGTTGTCCTGCTCGTCCGACAGGCGCCTGGCCACGATGGCCGCCATGCGCTTGCCCAGGCCGATGTCCGTGAGCACGTCCTTTTTCGTCTTGATGCCGGTGTCCCGCAGGAACTTGTCCCACACGAAGGTGCTGATCTGACCCAGGGTGTGCCCCAGGGGGCGCAGGGTCTGAGCCAACAGCCGTTCCCCCAGTTCCACCGATTCTTCCTTCTGGGCAGTCTTGAGGAAATGGCGGATCTTGGCCCGGGCGCGGCCGCTCTTCACGTAGCCGAGCCAGGCCGGGTTCGGGCTGGCATGGGCGGCGGTGATGATTTCCACCTGATCGCCATTCTTCAACTCGGTGCGCAGCGGCATCAGCTCATAGTTGATGCGGCAGGCGACGCAGCGATTGCCGATGTCGGTGTGCACGAAGTAGGCGAAGTCCACCGCCGTGGCGCCCCGGGGCATGGCCAGGATCTTGCCCTTGGGGGTGAACACATAGACCTCGCCCGGAAACAGGTCCACTTTGACGTGTTCCAGGAATTCCGTGGAGTCGCCGCTGGTGCTCTGCAGTTCCAGCAGGGATTGCAGCCACTTGTGGGTCTTGTGGTGCAGCTCCGAGGCGCCCTTGTCCGTGTCCTTGTAAAGCCAGTGGGACGCCACGCCGGTTTCCGCCAGGTGGTGCATTTCCCGGGTACGGATCTGCACTTCCACCGGCGTGCCGTAGGGGCCGATGAGAGTGGTGTGCAGGGACTGGTAGCCATTGGCCTTGGGGATGGCGATGTAGTCCTTGAACTTGCCCGGCACCGGCTTGTAGAGACCGTGCAGGGCGCCCAGGGCCAGGTAGCAGGAGGGCACCGCATCGACGATGACGCGAAAGCCGTAGATGTCCAGCACTTGGGAGAAGGACAGGGACTTCTCGTGCATCTTGCGGTAGATGCCGTAGATGTGCTTTTCCCGGCCGGAGATGTCCGCCGCGAGGCCGCATTCCGGCAGGCGCACCTTGATGGCGGCAAGGATCTTGCTCACCACCTCCCGGCGATTGCCCCGGGCGGATTTCAGGGCCTTGGAAATGACCCGGTAGCGCAGGGGGTAGAGGTGGCGGAAGGAGAGTTCCTGGAGTTCCCGGAAGAGATTGTTGAGCCCCAGGCGGTTGGCGATGGGGGCGTAGATTTCCAGGGTTTCCCGGGCGATGCGACGCTGCTTGTCGGGCCGCACCACATCCAGGGTGCGCATGTTGTGCAGCCGGTCCGCCAGCTTGATGAGGATGACCCGCACGTCCCGCGCCATGGCCAGCAGCATCTTGCGGAAGTTCTCCGCCTGGGCTTCTTCCTTGGACTGGAATTCGATGCGATCCAGCTTGGTGACACCGTCCACCAGGTCCGCCGCCACCTTGCCGAAGTGGGCCTGCAGTTCCTGCTTGGTGATGGGGGTGTCTTCGGTGACGTCGTGCAGCAGGGCCGCCACCAGGGCCTGGGGGTCCAGGTGCCAGCCGGAAAGGATGCGCGCCACCGCCACCGGGTGGGATACATAAGGTTCGCCGCTGGTGCGGAACTGACCCCGGTGGGCATTGGCGCTGAAATGGTAGGCCGCCTCGATGCGGCCAATGTCTTCCGGCTTCAGGTAATCCTTGAGGCCGTTCCTGAATTCCTCGAAGTCGAGAGTCAGGACGCTGGAAGGCGGGGGGGTGAAGACCGGATCAGGTGCCGCCACGCCCGCAGCTGCCCCTGACGCAGGAGCGCCGGGAGAAGTGGGAGGAGAGGGCGGCACGGCGCTCATGGGGCTGGCTGGCGGACCAGGTCCGCCGTCGCTCAGGCCTGGCCGCGGTTGAGCAGTTCCAGGCCGACCTTGCCGGCGGCGATTTCGCGCAGGGCGACGACGGTGGGCTTGTCCTTGTCGTGTTCCACCATGGGGGTGGCGCCGGCGGAAATCTGGCGGGCGCGATAGGTGGCGGTCAAGGTCAGTTGAAAGCGGTTGGGGATGCGCTTCAGGCAGTCTTCAACGGTAATGCGGGCCATGGTTCAGTCCAGTCTTGAATGGGGAATAAAAAGCGAAAATCCCGCCGCGGGCTTATGCCGTGGCGGTGAAAATATCGGGATGGCGGGCACGTTGCTGACCGCTGCTCAGGCGGGAAGCCCGCACGATCGCGCAGAGATCAGCCAAGGCTTCATGCAACTCGTTGTTAATAATAGCATACTCGAACTCCTCGGCATGGCTCATCTCTTCCTTCGCGGCGGCCAGGCGGCCGGCAATGATTTCCGCGCTGTCCGTGCCGCGGCCAATAAGGCGCTTTGCCAGTTCGGCGAAGGAGGGCGGCAGGATGAAAATGCCGATGGCGCCCGGGAACACGCTACGCACCTGGCTTGCGCCCTGCCAGTCGATTTCCAGCAGGATGTCCCGCTCGGCAGCCATCTGGCTGGCGATCCACACCCGGGAGGTGCCGTAATAGTTGCCGTGCACTTCGGCCCACTCCAGGAAATCGCCCCGTTCCTGCATCAGGCGGAAGGTGGCCAGGTCCACGAAATGGTATTCCCGACCGTCTACTTCCCCTTCTCGCGGCGTGCGTGTGGTGTAGGAGACGGACAGATGCACCTGGGAGTCCTCCACCAGGAGGCCCCGCACCAGGGTGGTCTTGCCGGCCCCGGAGGGGGCTGAGACGATGAACAGATTGCCGGACATGGTGAAATCAGCGTAAAAAAGCGTGAAAAAAGAACCGCGCGCGAAAGTCGGATATTACCATTGCCGCCACCCCACTTCGGCGCTCCTGGGCTGGTAAAATGCGGCAGCGCGGGATAGCCCGCGCCCCACCCTTCCAATGAGCCCCGCCCATGACCGACACCGGCGAAATTCCCCACAGCACGGACGCACGGCAGTTGCAGGAACTGCGGGGGCTGCTCGAGCGCTTCCGCCGCGTGGAAGACCTGGTGCATCGGCAGGACATGCCGCGTCACGAACTGGTGGAAGACCTGGTACACAAGCAGCATCAGGCAGAGCTGGCCAACCGTCTGGCGGCCCTGTCCTCCAATGACATCGCGCGCCTCCTGGAGAGCCTCACGGAAGATGAACGTGCCCTCGCTTGGCAGCAGGTGGCCGAGGAACGGGGCGACGACATCCTGGAAAAAATTTCCGACGACGTGCGTGAGCAACTCGTCGGCCTGCACCCGGCCCAGCCCCACAAGATCATGCTGAATGCCTTCGAATTGCACAATGGCCGCCTGCGCCAGGTTCCCGTGGAAAGCCGGGAAGAACTCGCCCAACTGAAACCCATCTGGGTGGACTTGGTGGCACCCTCACCGGCGGTACGGGCCTGGGTCGGCGACCTCTTCGGTCTGGAGCTGCCGGACCCGGACTCCCTCACGGACCTGGAGGCCAGCGCCCGCTTCTACGTGGAAGACAACGGCGAAGTGCATCTGCACTCCGACTTCCTGCTGGACATGGAAGACCGCTCCCGCAACGTGGCCGTGGCCTTCATCCTGCACAAGGACATCCTGATTTCCGTGCGCAAGGAAGAGCTGCCAGTGTTCCGCCTGCAGCGTTTGCGGGCGCGGACCCAGCCGGGCTACGTGTCGGACGGTAAGGATGTGCTGCTGGATCTTTACGCCGCCGATGCGGAATACTCGGCGGACGCCCTGGAGGACGTGTATGCGTCCCTGGAGGCGGTGGGCAAGCAGGTGCTGGACATCCAGATCAGCGACGAACAGGCGGCCAAGCTGCTGGCTGCCATCGCTCAGGAGGAAGATCTGAACGGGCGCATTCGCCGGAATGTGCTGGATACCCGCCGTGCCGTGTCCTTCCTCATGCGTGGCAAGTTCCTCAGCCAGGACCAGTTGGAGGATGCGCGCCAGATCCTGCGGGACATCGAATCCCTGGACGGCCACACCTCTTTCCTTTTCGGCAAGATCAACTTCCTGATGGATGCCACCATCGGCTTCATCAACATCAACCAGAACCGGCGCGTGAATCAGCTGACGGTATTCGGTGTGGTGTTCATGCCCATCAACATCCTGGCCGGGGTGGGCGGCATGTCGGAATTTTCCATGATGACCCAGGGCATCCCCTGGCCTGTCGCCTATGGTTTCTTCATGGCGGCCATGGGGGTCATCGGTTGGGGCACGTATACGGCCCTGAAATATGCCGAAAGACGGAAAGTGAAGCAGGCCGCCAAGCTGCTGGCGGCGAGTTAAGCCGGTGAGGCGGTCAGGGGAGAGCGGTAAGCGTCATAATTCGTTCACCGCTCACCGCTCACCGCTCTCATGGCAGCAAGCTGGGATTTCAGCGCGAAGTCGAAAAGTGCCAGGGGGGTTTGCATCATCTCGGTAGCCAGACTGGCGGAATCCCCCGGCGGCAGGCTCAGGTAGGCGTCCGCCTCCCCCGCGTCCCGGGCGATTTTCATGCCGGTGCTCTTGGCGATGTGCATCATGGCGCCGTTTTCTGCCAGGCAATGCATGAAGAGGGTGCCGACGCGGAAATTGCGGCAATGGCCGGCAGCCCGGGCAAACAATGCCTTGCCAACGCCTTTCCCCCGTTCCGCCCGCAGCACGCTGACCCCCAGCTCACCCGTCCCCTTGCCATCCATGGCCAGGTGGGCAAGCCCGGCCAGCGCCAGGTCGTCGCCGAAGACGCCAAAGACCGAGTCCCGCATGAAATCCAGGCCGTCGACGTATTTGGCGATGCCTTCCGGCTTGATGCGCTGGCCGAAACGCAGCCGCAGATCCTCTTCTTCCAGGGCCATGAAATGCTTGAGGACCGCCGGCTTGTGGGCTGCGGTGAGTTGCAGGACGGGAACCGCCATGGGGTGTCCTTTCGGGAGCAAAGCGAGCAACTACGGTGAACCGCAGGTGCACGACAGACTTTCGTGCCATGCCGAGCGCGGTGTAGCCCGGAATCTTACCCCGCCAGCCAGCTTTTCAGGACAGTTTCAGTGGCCGGGCGAGTAGCAGACTTTCCCCTGCCGGGCGCACCCAAAACAGAGGCCAGCTTGCTTGCGCAAGCTGGCCTCTGTCTACCGGAGCCAAAACCCTTATACGCTGACTTGGGCGCTCTCCGGCAGGGCAACTTTATTGTCGGTACTGAATTGGTAGTCCTTGAAGACGTGCTCGGCGGAAAGCTGCTGGTAGCTGCCGTCGGCGTTCTTCACGCTGGTGTCCTTGAGGCGGTAAGTGTAGTGGCCGCAGGTCCATAGCTCGAAGTTGCGCATGTGGGTGCACAAACAGGTCTTGGCCCAGACCTTGACCTTCTTCGCCCCCGGATGGGCCGCCACTTCGGCGTTGTAGGCATCCACGTACTGGCAGTTGCCCTTGGCGTCCAGCAGGTAGCCATAGGCTTCGCAGTTCGGGCGGATACCGTCGCCGATGGCCGGGCTGTTCGACAGCATGCGCATCGGATAGCCCGTGGGCGAAATGAGGTTCACCACGATGGTGTCCTCGGAGGCCTTGAAGTATTCCTGCTGCACATCCGCCGGCAAGCCGCACTCCTCGGTGACGGTGAAGCGCGTCGCCACCTGTACGGCGGCGGCGCCGTTTTCCAGGAAATTCACCGCGTCCGTGCCGGTGAAAATGCCGCCAGCCGGAATCAGGGGGATGTCCAGTTGCTCGACTTTGAGCCAAGCCTGGATTTCCGCCGTGATGGTGGCCAGGTCGTACTGGGCCCAGTCCATGCTGAAACCCAGATGGCCGCCGGCCAGGGGGCCTTCGACCACCACGTAGTCGGGCTTCCGGCCGGTGCGGGCAACTTTCTTCATGAAGAGTTGCAAGGCGCGCAGCGAAGACACGATGATGCCCAGCTTCACGTCCTTGAAGCGCGGGTGGTCTTCCATGAGGGCGAAGGAACCCAGATGCAGGCCCGCCGCCAGGGTGATGCCGTCGATGCCCGCATCCATGGCCGCCCGGAGACGCACGCGAAGGGTTTCCTTCGGGGCATTCATGGTGAGCTTTTCCATGCAATTCACGAAGATCAGGCCCGGACCCTGTTTGGCCTCCATGGTCCTGCCCACGTGCAGGCGGGTGGCTTCCTCTACCATGCCCAGGTCGAACTGCACCACGGCCTTGTCGGCGTTGGCCACGTTGAACTTGTACTGCTTGAGCTTGTTCTTGACGAACTTGGTGTTGAAACGCCGGTCGGTGACGGTCGGAACCATGGCATCGGAAATGTGGCCGATGCCGCCCAAGCGCGCGACTTCGAGGGAGAGTTGGGCGGTGGAGATGTCCACTCCCATGCCGCCCACCATGATCGGCACGTACTCCTCTTTACCGAAGGTCAGGCGAAAATCGTCAACGCGCTTCATTGCTGTGGTTCCAATAATTCCGTAGGCCCGCATTAGTCACTGGTGGCCGTCGCTGCGGGCGTTGGCGTGGGGTCGCAATTCTACCCCCAGCCGTTGCAAGCCGGGCGAAAGCAAGTCTCCCGAGGACGCAAATTAGCGAATAAATAGGGGAAAAGGGGGGCGGACCAGGGAGTTTCAGGCAATGCCCACTTCGCCAATACGGATGCGTTCGGCCTAGCCGTGATGCGCCGCTGCAGGCTCCAGCAAGCCGGTCTTTTTCAAGGCCGTCTGTAGTGCTGCGAAACAGTGCGGGTCGATGGCCGTGTCAAGATTTTCCGCCATCATTTCCAGGGTTCTGGGGATGGGCACGGCACCCCGGTAAGGCCGCTCGGCGGTAATGGCATCAAAAATATCGGCGGTGGTAATGATGCGGGTTTCCAAGGTAATGTCGGCGGCCATGAGCCCGCGCGGATAACCGCCCCCATCCAGGCGCTCGTGGTGGGCCGCTGAAACCCGGGCCAGTTCGGCGAAGGCGTCGATGCGCGAAAGTATGGACTCGGTATAACTGGCATGCCGTTTGACCGCGGTCCATTCATCGCTGTCCAGTTTGCCGGGTTTGTCGAGGATGGCATTGCTGACCCCCAGTTTGCCCACGTCATGCAGCAGGGCGCCCCGTTTCAGCCAGCGTCGCCGCGCCAGGCTCAGGCCAAGGGTTTCGGCAATCAAATCCGCATAGAGGGCGACGCGGGCGCTGTGGCCCGCCGTGTAGGGACTCTTCGAGTCCACCACCTGACCGAAGGCGGCGGCGATTTCATCCAGGTAGTCTTCATCCAGAGGCACCACGAAACGCCCGGGTTCAAGGCCACGCACGGCCTCATCCAGCTCCGGGGAGGAGAGCATGGCCCAAAAGGCCGGATCTTGTGCGGTACGCTCGAACGCGATTACCAGCAAGGGATCGAACCACTGACCGGTTCGCCGGGCCACTTCATCGAGCGCCGCCTGGGGACTGCCGCTGAAGTGAAAAACATCAACGACCTGGGCCAGGAGGGCGATGCGGGAGAGGACGGGAATCCGCTCTCCCTCCAGGCCGAGGGGCAGGCCCTTGCCATTCCAGTGTTCGTCCAGGCCCTCGATGCCCTGCGCCACGGCCTCGCTGAAACGCAGCTGACGAGCGATTTCCGCGCCCCGGTGGCAGCGGGTCTGGATGAGTTCCCGGGCCACTTCCTCGCCGTTACGCACGACCGACAAGAGGGTTTTGAAACGCTCCGCCAGGCCGGCCTTGAGCCCCGTGTGGCGCAGTACAAAATTGATGGCCTGGGGCAGACCGTCCCCGACCCATTTGAAGTCCCGCTTGAAGGCCAGGTCGTCCGTCAGGTAGAGGGCGCAAATACGCGCCGCGTTGCTGCTGCAACCCAGATCCTTCAGCAACAAGGTGTAGTAGAGATCCCGTTGTGCCGCTTCGGGCAGGCCGATGGCGCGGCCCAGGTGCATGCCGATCCAGCAGCAACGTACACAATGCCCCTCCGGCTGGCCTTCGGTGATGTCCAGTGCATGGCTCAGGGCGCCGATGAGTTCCGACAATCGCAAGTGGGTCAGGGGCATGGAATAGGCTCTGGTGGGGCGCAAGGACAGGACCGATGCACCGTAAATCGGGCACTCCTGCCCATAACGGCAGTCCGGGGGCGAACTTGACGGAAGCTGTCGCCTGCCAAAGCGGGACTTGGGCTGCGCAGGGCAAATACTGGATTGACAAACAGCAAATTGAGAGTAATTTCTTCCGAAATTCAATTCTTCAGGGGCTTTGGCGTGTCTACTTCCATTTGTTCGTCCCGGGCCGGCAAGACCTGTGCGCTGGCCGTTGCCCTGGTGGCAGCTTCAGCGCCAGCGTGCGCACTCAATCTGATTAGCGATTGGCGCGCGAGTAACGGCGTGCCCGGCATACCCTGGGAGCAGGCTGGTAGCGCATCCCTGTCGGGCGGCGGGCTGACTATCAGCACACCCGACTACGCTTCCAACGCCTACTTCATTGAAAGCGACAGCAGTTCCCCGGGATTTGCCACTGCGGCGGGCGTGTCGATCGAGGCCAGTGTGCGCTTCGTTTCCGGCAGTTATGTTGCAGGCGCTCCCCGCGACAGCATCGTGGTGGGCGTTACCCAGGGCGACAACTGGGGTAATGGCCTGTTCATTGGGGATGGCCGCATTTTTTTGCTGGCGGACAACTGGCTACAGGGCGCTTCTGCGGCGGTCGATACCCGTGGTTTTCATACCTACCGTATCGACGTGGGGGCGAGGAATGGCAACACGGCCAGTAGTTTCGATGTTTACTACGACGGCAGCTTGATGCTCAGTGGCAGCACCTATAGCAGCGCACCGGGCAATGGCTCGGCCCAAAGCGTGTATTGGGGCGAAGGCTCCATCTACGCAGCAGGCGTCTCGGAATGGGCGTTTGTGCGCAATGCAAGCCAGGTGCCAGAACCCGTCAGCGGCCTCCTGATATTGGCCGGTTTGGGCCTGCTGGCAAGCGTCGCCCGCCGCCAGGGCACTTAATCCGAGTCCAGTCCTGCTTCGGCAGACAAAGACCAGCTTGCGCAAGCAAGCTGGTCTTTGTTTTTACAGGCATTTCCCGTCTCCCGGCCCCTCTGTCGGGAAATTTTACAGTTCTTTCTGGCAAAAAATCACGCGCCAAGGCAGTCCGGCGACCAGCCAAGCCTCAAGGCCTGCGCTTGCACGCCCATAAAACCATTTCTTAATCATGGCGATATGGCTGGAGCCAACGAGCAGTAGCACGCGCTGACAGCGCCAACCGCACCCGCCGCCAGTGAAAACCAGTGTCGGAAAATTTTACACTTCATTCGCTTTTTCCATTCTGCAAGCGGGGGAATGTCAAATTCACACTCTGAAAGCAATGACAATTATCATGTGGCACGGTAGGTGCTTTAAGAAACATCAACTTCTTGCGAATCGCTGGATAAGCGCAAGGAGCATGAAAATTACCGACAACCTGAGCTGTTGCGCCGGATTTAAGTTAGCGGCGCATTTTCCCCCACAGGAGAAACCATGAAACTGAATAAATTTTGCGCATGCGCGGCACTGATTGCCGGCACAGTAGGTTTGTCCACCGCCGCCAATGCAACGATGCTTAGCGGCGCCACGTACATGACGGACACGACCACGGGTTTGAAGTGGCTGCATATGTCAGCCACGGCAAACGAGAGCCATGACACGGTCACCGCATTGTTTGCGACTTCATTGGCTGGATGGCGCTACGCGTCTTCTGCCGAAGTTCTGACGATGATCGGCGATTACACGGGGACAACGCTTGCCGATGGCGCGACAACCTATTTCAGCCCCAGCACGTTGTGGAACTTGGATGTGCTTCTGGGCTACAACCTCGGCGACGGCAATGGCATATACGCAACCGGCCTGACATCGACGCTCGTCAGCGGCAAGTACGAAGGTATTTCCATTCGCAGTTTTGGCAGTTATTCCGACCGAGTGTGGGCTGGCACCAACGGCGCCTTTAATCTGGCCGCTTCGGCTACCAATGCCAACGGGGAAGTTGCATCATTCCTGGTGCAGGACCTTACCCCCCCGCCGGCAGTCCCGGTTCCCGGCACCCTGCTGCTGCTGGTCCCCGGTTTGCTCGGCCTGATGGGCTTCCGCAGGAAGCAGCAGTAAATTCGACGGAACGGTGCCATTCCCAATCGGCACCGGCAAGGAAAAGACCTGCGGCAACGCGGGCTTTTTTTCGCCTTGAGGGAAGGCTGGATCAGCCGCCCAGGTGTTTCCCCGCCTCCCACAGGGGTGAGGCGCCGGCGCCGGAACAAGTTCCGACCCACAAAACCAAGGCCGTCCTCCACCCGCAACGCCGTGTTTCGGCTTATTTGCCCCCCAATAACCGCGACATGTCGATTTCGCCCTGGTGCTCGAAAGGGAGGCGCAACAGCAGGCCGGCATCCAGGCTGCCGTGGAGGCGGTAGGTGAGCGTATGGCCACCGCTGTTCTTCGTCTCGTGGATTTGGCGCAACAGGCTGGCGAGATTGCTCACGGCGTTCACCGTCAGTACCGCCTCGCCCAGGGCTGGCACCGTCACCGGGTCGGCACTGACGCCCCTGGCGAAGGGTCGGCCGTTCATCTCGACTTCGAAGGCCAGGCCCTGGAGCGCCAGAGCCGCGCTGCCGGTGTTCAGTACTCGCAATTTCAGGGCGAAGCGTTGCTCGAAGAGGCCCGCCTGCACCAGTTCCACCCCGGCCAGGGAGACCTCGGGCTTGGGGGGCGCCAGGCTGGCGCAGCCGGACAGCAGCAGGGCCAGGCCCAACAACAGGGCGCGCAGCATCAGGCCTCCGCCATGCCGGACATGCGCTCCACCACCTTGAGCAGGCTGGAGGTGTCGTCCTTGCCCCAGCCTAGCGCCATGAGGGCGTTCAACTGTTGCCAGACCTGGGCGGCGATGGGCAAGGGGGCGCCCAGGGCGTGGGCCTCGTCCAACACGATACGGAAATCCTTGTGGTGCAGCCGCGCCTCGATGCCGGCGGCGAAGTCGCCCGTCACCATGCGAGCGCCCATGACCTCCAGCACCCGGCTGGCGGCGGAACCGCCGGCGAGGGCTTCCTTCACCTTGGCGAGATCCACGCCGGACTTCCGGGCAAACGCGAAGGCCTCGGCGCAAGCTTCGATGGCTGCCACCATGATCATCTGGTTGCAGGCCTTGGCCACCTGGCCCGCCCCATTGCCGCCGATGTGCACAATGGTCTTGCCCATGCACAGAAACAGAGGCCGCACCCGCTCCAGCACCGCCGCGTCGCCCCCCGCCATGATGGCCAGCGTGCCGGCCCGGGCGCCCACTTCACCGCCAGAGACAGGGGCGTCGAGCATGGCAACGCCCTGCGCCGCCAGTCGATCCGCAATGGAGCGGGCCGTGCCGGGGGGGATGGTGCTCATGTCCACCAGCACGCTGCCCGGCCCAAAGCCCGCCGCCAGGCCTTCCGGCCCGAAGGCCAGCGCTTCCACGTCCTCACCGGTGGTGACGATGGTGAACACCACGTCGGCACGCCGCGCCACCTCGGCGGGCGTAGTGCAGGCCACGGCGCCCGCTTCCCGCAGCGGCACATAAGCCTCCGGTTTCCGGGCATACACGGCCACCTCATGGCCGCCGGCCAGAAGATGAAAAATCATGGGCCGCCCCATGGCGCCCGTGCCGATGAATCCGGTTTTCATGCCAATCAGCCTTCCCCGCCCGACATCCGTTCCAGAAGCTTCAGCATGGCGATGGAGTCATCTTCACCGAGGCCGCTGCCCACCATGGCGTTGAACATCTGGGCCGTGGCGGCGGAACCGGGCAGGGCCATGCCGAGACGATGGGCTTCTTCCATGACGATGCGCATGTCCTTCTGGTGCATCCAGGCCTTGAAGCCGGGCTTGAAGTTGCGGTCCAGCATGCGCTGGCCGTGATTCTCCAGGATGCGGCTGTAGGCGAAGCCCCCCAGCAGGGCCTCCCGCACCTTGCCGCCATCCACGCCGCTCTTCGCCGCGAAGTTCAGGGCCTCGGCCACCGCCGCCACGCCCATGCCGGTGAGGATCTGATTGCAGGCCTTGGCCACCTGGCCCGCCCCCGCATCGCCGATCAGGGTGGCGGACTTGCCCATGCACAGGAAGGCGGGCTTGACCGTCTCGAAGGCGGCTTCCGGGCCGCCCACCATGATGGTCAGGCTGGCGGCAATGGCCCCCACCTCGCCGCCGGACACCGGCGCGTCCAGCATGGCGATGCCCTTGTCGGCCAGGAGCGCTGCGATGCGCTGGGCCGCCGCCGGGGCGATGGTGCTCATGTCCACGAAAATCAGGCCGGGCCGGGCGCCTGCCGCCACGCCCTGCGGCCCCAGGGCCACCTGTTCCACGTCCGGGGCATCCGCCACCATGGAGATCACCACGTCCGACATGGCGGCAAGCGCTGCGGGACTGGCGCAGGCGGAGGCGCCGGCTGCCACCACGGGCTGCATGGAGTCCTCGCGACGCGCCCACACGGCGACGCTATGACCGCCCTTGATGAGATTCAGAGCCATGGGCCGCCCCATGAGCCCCAGGCCGATAAAGCCGATATTCATAGCGGTCTCCGCATGGATGAAGGAAAGCGGGCAAGGTTACACGGTGGGCCATGCCCAGTCGAGTTGTCGAGTTGTCGGATGGGCGTAGGGTGGGCAAAGCGTAGCGTGCCCACCTTCTCGTGCCTCCTTGGTTTGCATACGTGCCCCGTGGGCAGATAAAACCTGCCCACCCTACGCCCCATTCCAGCGATAATTCCACCCCATGAACTTTGCTGCGATCATCAAGGAAGTGGGACGGGGCATCAAAGGCTCCCGGGATCTGACGGAAGAGCAGGCCGAGGCCCTGTTCGGCGCCATCCTGGACGGGGCGGTGCCGGACATGGAACTGGGCGCCATTCTGCTCTCCCTGCGGATCAAGGGGGAGGCAGAGGGCGAACTAAGGGGCTTCAAGCGCGCACTGGATGCCCGCACGCCCCAGTTCAGCCTGCCGAATGGCAGCCCCCGCGCCATCGTCATCCCCACCTACAACGGCGCCCGGCGCCAACCCAATCTGACTCCGCTCTTGGCCCTGCTGCTGGCGCGCCAGGGCCTGCCGGTGCTGCTGCACGGCCGCCACGATTTCGACAGCCGGGTCAGCCCTTTTGAGCTGCTGGAAGCCTTGGGCATCCGCCGGGTCGCCAGCCTCACCGAAGCCCAGTACAAGCTGAGCAGCGGAGCCATCGCCTGCGTCGGCCTGGAGGTTCTGTGCCCCGGCCTGGACCATCTGCTGGCTTTGCGCCCGCGTCTGGGGGTCAGGAACAGCGGCCACAGCATCGCCAAGATTCTCGATCCCCTCATGGGCAGGAGTACCCGGCTGGTGGCGGTGACCCACCCAGAATACGTGGAGCGCATGCGCGTGTTCCTCCATGAGGACCGGGGCGCGGCACTGCTGATGCGCGGCACGGAAGGCGAGGCCTACGCCAATCCGCGCCGCCGTCCCCTCATGGAAGGTTTCCTCGAAGGCCGCTCGGAAATCCTGTTTCCGGTGGAGGAAGGCGGTGCCCCCCCCCTGGAAGGACTGCCTGACTCGCCGGAACTGGAGAGCAACGCGGCCTGCATCCGGGCCATGCTGAACGGCCGCCAGGCCATTCCCCGGCCCATCCTCGACCAAGCCGCCGCCTGTCTCTACCTGGCCGGCAAGGCCGCCAGCCTGAAAGACGCAGCCGCCCTGCTGTAGGCGCCTGCCGGGCAAGCAGCCCCATGCACCAAATTCGACGCCATGCCCGGATTTGGTGCCTGAATTCACGCCACATACCCATGAAATAAAAGCGGTTTTTAGGGTTTCGGGGATTGTTGGAAGCATTCCGTTGCCAGGACAAGGCTTTCACAGAGCTTTCGCCGCCCTTTCGGGCTTGGCATGGCGGTTGCTTATGTTCTGCCACAGAACAGCACGGAACCGCCATGCATCACATCGCCCCCGAAGACCGCTCTATCCACGTCCCTTGCGCGGGAATGCAGGTTCCCTTGTGCTGGACAAAGCCGCTGCTACCGCACGCGGTCATTCGGAATTAAGGGCGAGCATGGACGTCCGGGGGATATTGCGCGACATCGGCGGTGGCCACCGGCCAGCTGAAAGCCTGAGCCTGGCCCAAGCCGAGGCGCTGTTCGGTGCCATGCTGGATGGGGAGGTGCCGCCGCTGCAACTCGGCGCCCTGCTGTTGGCCCTGCGCTGGAAGCGGGAAACCCCAGAGGAGCTGGCCGGCTTTGCCCGCGCCGTGGCACAACGGGCCAAGCCCATTCCCCTGCCCGCCGGGCCGCCCCGCACAGTGGTCATCCCCAGCTACGCCCGCGCCCACTCACGTCAGCCCAACCTCATGCCTATGCTGGCCTTGCTCCTGGCCCGTTTTGGCTTGCAGGTCATCATTCACGGCATGCCCCATCCGGAATGCCGCAGCCAGAGTTTCGA
Source organism: Rhodocyclales bacterium (assembly GCA_043743785.1). GTDB lineage: Bacteria > Pseudomonadota > Gammaproteobacteria > Burkholderiales > Rhodocyclaceae > JAQTNA01. The sequence goes on from JAYTVW010000037.1 coordinate 42,674, forward strand.
TGTGCTGGCCCAACTCGGCCACCTGCCGGCCACCTGCCGGGCCGACGTGGACGAGCAACTGGCGGTACATAAGCTGGCCATCGTGTCCACGGACCTGGTCGCCCCGGGCCTGGGACGGCTGCTCAAGCTGCGCAGCGAACTGGGCATCGGCAACTCTGCCGACCTGGTGGCCCGCCTGCTGGACCCCTGCCCTGATAACAGCCTGCGCCTCATCTGCATTTCCGACCCGGAATTGCTGGGACGCCTGCGCAACTGCGTGGAAATCGACCCGGCCCCGGCCTTGCTCATGCGCGCCACCGATGGCGAGGCCTATGCCAACCCATCCCGGCGGCCGCGTATCGAGTACCTTTCCGGAACTGACAGCGAAATTCTGTTCCAGGCCGGCAGCGGGGAACATGCCCCCCAGGGTCTGCCCCAGCCCGGCGACGTGGCGGGCCTGGCCCGCCGCATCGCCGACACCCTGGCCGGCCATCGCCAGCCTCCCCTGCCCCTGCTCAATCAGGTGGCGGCCTGTCTCTACGCCAGCGGTCAGAGTCCGGACCTGACCCACGCCAAGGCCACCGTGGCCCTGGGCCTGCCTGCGGCAGCGTAGCGCGCCCCAAAATAGACTTCCAGATGGCCTCAAGCCGGCGTCTTGCCGGCCGTTATTCCGTGGACATCGCGCTGGTCCGGCACGTCCATTTCCCGACGGCCCCCGTTCCCCGGAGAATACGTGTCAGCCCTGGAAAATACAGCTACGCCGCTTGAAGCCCCCCCCGCCGTCCGGCCAGGACGACGCCGCTTCTTGCCCATTGCCGGCGTCTGGCTGGCGATTCTGATCCTCTCCGGTGCGCTGCTGGCGGGCATTTCCAGCGTTCGCCAGTCCATGCTGGCCCAGGCCGAAGAGCGGGCCACGTCCCTGGCCCGACTGGTGGCCACCCACGCCCAGTCGATCTTCGACACGGTGGATCTGACCCTGGTGGACATGATCGACGAGGTGGATACGACTCTCTTGCGCGAGGACCGCGAAATGCCCGCGGCCGCCAGGGAGAGCATCGAGCGTAGCCTGCTCCGGCACCAGCAGCGCTTCCCAAAAATCGTCGCCCTGTTCGTGGCGGACCGGAACGGCCAAGTCGTTGCCCATTCCTCGGGTTCCCCTGCCGGCTTGAAGGTGACGGATCGCTCGTATTTTCTTGCCCTGAAAAATGGCGCTCCCGGGCCTGTCATCTCCGAGGCCATCAAGGGTCGGCTTTCCGGCAAGTGGGGTCTGCAGATCGCCCGCCCCCTGCGCTTCGCCGACGGCGGCTTTGCCGGCATGCTGGTGGCCAATCTGGGCCTGGAGGAGGGCTTTGCCCAGTATTTCCGTACCTTCCGCATCGGCGAGGACAGCATGCTGGCCCTGCGCGACACCAGCAACCGGCTGCTGTTTCGCTCCCCGCCCATGGAATATGTGCTGGGCAAGGCCATGGGCGCCTCCGCCATGAGCGCCTCCATCCAGCGCGGCGTGGTGGAGGAAATCGTCGAAACCGTTTCCCCCTATGACCACCAACTGCGCATCGCGGCGGTGCGCCGTCTCGACAACTACCCGATCTACGCCACCGCCGGCATGACCCTCTCCTACGTGCTGCAGGATTACACCCGGGAACGCAACTGGGTGATCCTGTTCATCGTCCTCTCCTGCCTGGGGGGTGCCGCCCTGACCCGGCTCCTGCTGCGCCAGGATGCCCTGCACGGCGCCCTGACCCGGATGCACGAAAAAGTATTGGCAACCAACACGGAGCTGCAGCAATCCCTGCTGGCGGCGGAAATCTGCGCCTCCCGGGACCAACTTACCGGCTTGCTCAATCGCCGTGCCTTCAATAACCGCATGGACGAGTCCATCGCCCGCAGCAGCCGTACCGGTGCCCCCTTCTCCCTCCTGCTGGCGGACCTGGATCACTTCAAGGACATCAACGACCGCCTCGGCCACCCGGTGGGCGACCAGGTGCTGCAGGAATTCGCCAACCTGCTGAGCAGCCGCCAGCGTGCCACGGATGTGCTGGCGCGCTGGGGCGGTGAAGAGTTCGTCCTTATCGCCGAGGGTACGGACCTGGAAAGTGCCCTGGGTTTTGCCGAAGAACTGCGCTGTCTCATCGCCGAACATGATTTTCTTCAGGATGAGCGCTTGACCGCCAGCATCGGGGTCGTGGAATTCCAGCCGGAGGAGACGGGCGCCCAAATGCTCTCCCGCGTCGACGCCGCCCTGTATCGGGCCAAGAATGCCGGACGCAACCAGGTGGCCTGTTGATGACGGGAGGGGTACAGTGTCGGCTATCTTGCAAGCTTGTCGGCCCCGCACCCACCTTTCCCGAACCATGAAACATTCCGTTGCGTCATTAAACCGTTGTCACACACCATGAATCTCGGCCGCCGCCTGAACATACTGCTGGGGTGCATCCTGGGCACAGGCTTCCTGGCCTTTGCACTCTACAGCTACGTTCAGGACAAGCAGGAAGCCGAAGCCGCGCTATTGGATTCCGCCGAGCATGTCCGCTCCGTGCTGATGGCCACGCGCCGGGTCTATCAGCACCAGTTTCTCGACAGCGGCTTGCCGCTCACCGAAAAAACCCTGGGCTTTCTGCCAGCCCACGCCATCGCGCGCATCTCCCGCGACTTCCCCAACTGGGACAAGAGCGGCTTCTCCTTCGACAACGTCAGCGATCAGCCGCGCAATGTAGACCACCGGGCGGACAGCGTCGAGATGGCCGCCATGGCGCATTTCCGTGTCTATCCCAAAGACGCAGTCCGCTTTGTCTCCTACACGGCCGCCAACGGCGAAACCTACTACCACTACGCCCGGCCCATCTGGGTCGAGGAATACTGCCTGAAATGCCACGGCGACAAGGCCAATGCACCGGAGACTATCCAGAAGCTCTACGACACCGCCTACGACTACAAAGTGGGCGACCTGCGGGGAGTCCTGAGCATCAAGATTCCTGCCAAAGCCATGTTGGTCCAGTTGCAGCGACACTTGCTGGCAGACCTGGCCTGGAGTGCCGCCATCCTGCTGCTGGCCTGGTTCGCTATTGGCTGGGGTGTCAGGAAAAACGTCCTGGCCCCGATTGGCTTCGTGCGCGATGGCATCAATCGTCTCAGGGCCGGGGATTTTTCGGTGAAGATCGGCTCCCTGCCAGGTGAGTTCGGGGAAATCGGCGGTGCGTTCGACGACATGGCGGATTCCCTGGAGCAAGAGCGGCGCCGGCTCAAGGGATCGGAAGAACGCTTCCGCCAACTGGCGACCACCGCTACCGATGGCATTATCCTCACCGACATGCACGACCGCATCCTTTTCTGGAATCGCAGCGCGGCCCAGTTGTTCGGCTATACGGAGGAGGAGATCGTCGGCCAGCCGGTATCCGTCATCATGCCGGAACGTTTCCGTTCGGCTCACGGCATAGCCATGCAACGCCTGAAGTCCGGCAAACCCGCCCGGCACCTGGGGCATTCACTGGAAGCCCTCGGCCTCCACCGGGACGGGCAGGAAATCCCCATCGAAATCTCCCTCAACAACTGGCAGGAAGGGGAGATGCGCTACTTTGTCGCCATCGTCCGCGACATCCGCCTGCGCAAGGCCCAGGCGGAAAAGCTCCAAGCCTCCGAAAATCGCTACCGCCTGCTGGCGGAAAACTCCGCCGACTGGGTGTTCTGGATGGATGAACAGGGCCATTTCCTCTATTGCTCCCCCTCCTGCCGGGAAGTCACCGGGTATGCCTCTGAAGCGTTTGAAGCCAACCCGGACCTATTTCCGAGCCTGATGTTGCCGGATGACCGCCATCTCTGGCATGGGCACCGGGAGGACGTGCTGTGCCACGCCACCCAGGTGCATGAGGTGGATTTCCGTATCCGCCACCAGAATGGGGAGGTGCGCTGGATAAACCACCGCTGTCAGGCCGTCGTGGACGCGGCAGGAAAAGTAACCGGCAACCGTAGCAGCAACCGGGATGCCACGGCCCGCCACCAGCTGGCGGCCGACCTGGAGCGCCACCACCAGCACCTGGAGGAACTGGTGGCGACCCGCACCGCCGAACTGGCGGAGGCACGGGACACGGCCCAAGCCGCCAACCTGGCGAAGAGCAGCTTCCTTGCCAACATGAGCCACGAGATACGCACCCCGATGAACGCCATCCTGGGCATGGCCCACTTGATGAAGCGGGACGGTCTCACGGTACAGCAGCTGGACCGGGTGGATAAGATCGACGGCGCCGGCCAGCATCTGCTGTCCCTCATCAATGACATCCTGGATCTGTCGAAGATCGAAGCCGGCAAATTCGCCCTGGAAGATACAGACGTGGCGGTACCTGCCATCCTGGGCAACATCACCTCCATGCTCGTGGAACGCGCATCAAGCAAGGGGCTGAGCTTGTCCAGCGAAAGCGAAGCCCTGCCCAGACATCTGCGCGGCGACGCTACCCGCCTCAGCCAGGCTCTGCTCAACCTGGCCACCAACGCCGTGAAATTCACCGAGCAGGGCAGCGTGACCCTGCGCATCAAGAACGCCGGAGAAGAGCCGGACAGCGTGCTGGTACGTTTCGAGGTGGAAGACACAGGAATCGGCGTGCCCGCCGACGTCCAGTCCCGGCTGTTCTCCCCCTTCGAACAAGCCGACACCTCCACCAGCCGTCGCTTTGGCGGCACCGGCCTGGGACTGGCCATCACAAGGGGCCTGGCGGAACTCATGGGTGGCGCGGCCGGGGTCGAAAGCACAGCCGGCCGCGGCAGCCTGTTCTGGTTCACCGCCCGCCTCGGTAAAGGCGCCGCCGCCGCGCCCGGGGGCGAGGCCACAACGGCCAAGGTCAGCCCGGAACAGACTCTGGCGGACGGCTTCCGGGGCACAAGGGTGCTGCTGGTGGAAGACGACCCCATCAACCAGGAAGTGGCCCAGGAGCTTCTACGGGATGCGGGTCTCACCGTGGACACGGCAGAAAACGGCTTGGAAGCCGTGGAGCTCGCCGGGCGCCAAGATTACGCCCTGATACTCATGGACATGCAGATGCCGGTCATGGATGGCCTCACCGCCACCCGCCGCATCCGCAGCCAGGGCCGCCAGCAACCTATCCTGGCCATGACGGCAAATGCCTTCGCCGAAGACCGGGCGCGTTGTCTGGAAGCCGGCATGAACGACTTCATCACCAAGCCCGTGGACCCGGATGCCCTCTTCCGCATCCTGCTCAAGTGGCTGGATGTTGGCCGTGAAAAGTGAAATGTGAAAGGTGAAACGGCGTGGGTCGGGGGTAGAATTCCGGCTCCGTCCACGCCCGCCCACGCTCCATGCTGCGTTTCCTCACGCCCCGCAACGTTTTCCTGGCCGTTTTTCTCGGTACCACAGGGCTCATCGGCTTCGGCCTCGTGCTGCAGAACATCGCGCACATCGAGCCTTGTCCCATGTGCATCATGCAACGCTACGCTTTCGCCGTGGCCGGCCTCATTAGTTTCATGGCCTTCGTGCACAATCCGGCGGGGCTTGGGCGCAAGGTCTATGGCGCACTGCTGCTCCTGGCGGCCCTTGCCGGCGGCGGGGTTGCTGCGCGGCAAAGCTGGATCCAGCACTTCCCACCGAAAATCATGGACTGCGGTCCCGATCTGGATTTCATGGTGAACAGCTTCCCCTTGGGCGAAGCCCTGCCCATGATCTTCCAGGGTGCCGGAGACTGCAGCAAGGTGGATTGGCGCTTCCTCGGCCTGTCCATCGCCGAATGGGCCTTCTTCTGCTTCGCCGCCATCCTCATGGCGGGGATTTACCAGCTCCTGGCGAAACGCAAAGCGTAGGTTGTGCCGGCAGGCACAACAATCAAAAGCGGTGATGTTGTGCCTTGCGGCACAACCTACGCTGCTGCCGCCGGCCGGGTCAGGCCGCCTTCTTGAGTTGCTTCTGGTAGAGGAACTCCAGCAGGGCGGCGCGGCAGGCGACGAACTTGGGGTTCTGCGCCAGCTCCAGCCGGTCGCGCGGCCAGGCCAGGTCCACCGGCAGGATTTCGCCGATGGTGGCGGCCGGGCCGTTGGTCATCATGACGATGCGGTCGGACAGCAGCACGGCTTCATCCACGTCATGGGTAACCATGACCACGGTGGCGCCGGTAGCCGTCTGCACCTTGATGAGTTCATCCTGCAGGGTGGCCCGGGTCAGGGCATCCAGGGCGCCAAAAGGCTCGTCCAGCAGCAGGATCTTCGGTTCCATGGCCAGGGCCCGGGCGATGCCCACCCGCTGCTTCATGCCGCCGGAAATTTCCCCGGGAAACTTCAATTCCGCGTGGGTCAGGCCCACCATGGCCAGGGCTGCGTGGGTGCGCTCTTTCAGCTTCGCCTTGCTTTCCTTACCACCGAAGACCCGTTCCACCGCCAGATGCACGTTGTCGAAACAGGTCAGCCAAGGCAACAGGGAGTGGTTCTGGAACACCACCGCCCGTTCCGGGCCCGGACCTGCGATTTCCCGGCCGTCGCACAGCAGCACGCCGGACGTGGGCGAGGTCAGGCCGGCGATGAGATTCAGCAGGGTGGACTTGCCGCAACCCGAGTGGCCGATGAGGGTGACGAACTCCCCTTTCTTGATCGTCAGGTTGATGTCCTGCAAAGCCACGAACTTGCCCTTGCTGGGGCCCTTCTTCACGTCGAACACCATGCCGGCGTTTTCGATCTGCACCATCTTGTTCATGTCTATCTCCAAAAGTGTGAGGAGTGAGGGGAGAGGAGTAGTCCGTGCCGGTTTGGAAGGAAGCGGCCTTGGCCAGCCACCAACGAATACTCCGGCATTCGCAAGGAGAGGGAAGGAGGTTTTACTCCTCACACCTCACCCCTCACGCACTTCATTCATATGAGAACCGCTTCGCGATAAACACCAGGGCTTGTTCCAGCAACAGGCCGATGATGCCGACGACGAAAATGGCGATGATGATGTGTTCGACCTTGAGGTTGTTCCACTCGTCCCACACCCAGAAGCCCAGGCCGACGCCGCCGGTGAGCATTTCCGCCGCCACGATCACCAGCCAGGCCACGCCGATGGACAGGCGCACGCCGGTCAGCAGGTAGGGCAGCACCGAGGGGAAGAGAATCTTGGTGAACACCTTCCACTCGGAAAGATTCAGCACCCGCGCCACGTTGAGGTAATCCTGGGGCACCCGCTGCACGCCCTGGGCGGTGTTGAGGATCATGGGCCACACGGCGGAAATGGCGATCACGTAGATCGCCGCCGGGTTGGCGGCCTTGAATACCAGCAGACCGATGGGCAGCCAGGCCAGGGGGCTGACCGGACGCAACAGGCTGATGATGGGCTGCAGCATGCCGTTCAAGAAAGCGAAGCGGCCGATGAGAAAGCCCGTCGGAATGCCAACGGCGGCGGCGATACCGAAGCCGATGCCGACCCGCTGCAGCGAAAAAAGGATGTTCCAGCCGATACCCTGGTCGTTGGGCCCGTTCTGGTAGAAGGGGTCGGAAAACAGCTTGATGGCCGCTTGCAGGGTCAGGATCGGACCGGGCAGGGTCGGCGTCTTCATGGACACCAAAGACCACAGGCCGACGAACAGAGCCAGGCCGATGATGGGCGGCAGCACCTTCAGCAGCACCGCCTTGGTAAATTCGCCCGCGGCGCCCTTTTCGACGGGAACGCTGGGTTTTGCTTCGACCGGGGTAACGGCCTTCGGGATGGCAGGGGCGGCGACCGGGGTTGCCGGTGCGCTTTCCGCCATGCTTTCAACGGTGATTGCAGTCATGTCGTGCTCCTTGTGCATGTTGCGTAGCTCTGCGTGAAGACCTGTGGGGCCGAATTTATTCGGCCAAGGCGCTGACAGGCGCCCATGGCGGGCTGAAGCCCGCCCCACAGAGGCTGGCTTTCTCGATCAGGCTTTGATCTTGAATCCGGCGGCGTACTTCTTCGGATCCTTGCCGTCCCACACCACGCCGTCGATCAGTTTCGAGGTGCGCATGACATCCTTGGGCACGGCCACCTGGGCCTGGCTTGCCGCCTGCTTGTACACCTCGATGCGGTTGATGGACTTGGCCACCCCCAGGTAATCCGGGTCGGACTTCAGCAAGCCCCAGCGCTTGTGCTGGGTCAGGAACCACATGCCGTCGGAGAGGTAAGGGAAATTCACCGCGCCTTCGTTGAAGAACTTCATGTGGTTGGCGTCGTCCCAGGTCTTGCCGGCGCCGTTGTCGTAGCGCCCCAGCATGCGGCCCAGGATCACGTCCATGTCCGTGTTCACATAGGCCTTGGCGGCGATGGTTTCCGCCGTCTTGCGCCGGTTGGCCAGGCTGGCGTCGATCCAGCGGCCGGCTTCCAGGATGGCCGCCGTCATGGCGCGGGCCGTATTGGGGTTCTTCGCCACCCAGTCGGAAGTGGTGCCGAGCACCTTCTCCGGGTGATCCTTCCAGATGTCCTGCGTGGTGGCGGCGGTGAAGCCGATCTTGTCCACGATGGCCCGGGCGTTCCAGGGCTCGCCGACGCAGTAGCCGTCCATGTTGCCGACGCGCATGTTGGCCACCATTTGGGGCGGCGGCACGGTGATGACCTTGGCGTCCTTCATGGGATCGATGCCGTTGGCCGCCAGCCAGTAGTAGAGCCACATGGCGTGGGTGCCGGTGGGGAAGGTCTGGGCGAAGGTGTACTCGCGCTTTTCCTTCATCATCAGGGCATGCAGGCTGGCGCCATCCTTCGCGCCCTTGTCCCGCAGCTGATTGGAAAGGGTGATGGCCTGGCCGTTGTTGTTCAAGGTCATGAGCATGGCCATGTCCTTCTTGGTGCCGCCGATGCCCAGATGGACGCCGTAGATCAGGCCATAGAGCACGTGGGCCGCATCCAGTTCGCCATTCACCAGCTTGTCCCGCACGCCGGCCCAGGAGGCTTCCTTGGTGGGGATGATCTTGATGCCGTACTTCTTGTCGAAACCTTCCGTGGCGGCCATGACCACGGAGGCGCAATCGGTGAGGGGAATGAAGCCGATCCTGACTTCCTTCTTTTCCGGGGCATCTGAACCGGCGGCCCATGCGCCTGCGCGCACGCCGGGGGGAACCATGCTCATGAGTGCGGCACCTCCAGTGAGAAGTGTGGCCTGCCTGAGGAAATCGCGACGACTGCTTTTGACTTCGCTGAGGTCGATGACACCAGTTGCCGGTTTGAGATTTTCATCCATGATCCACTCCGAAAAAGGCAAAAAAAGAGGGCGTACGTCAACAGGGGGGAGGAACCCTGCTGACGGACGCCCTTGTCCGTTCTGCTGATTAGATCGCCGTTGACCTAGTCTTGATGACACCTTAGCAACGGCCGTGCCAGCCCTTCGTCAAGCTGACATGAGAGTGAAATATCCGGGAACTGCCTGAGAAGTCTGAAGAAAGCGCACCGCTGCAGTGCAGCAATTGTGCGAAATGCACGAAATGGGGGAGAGTGCTGAGTGCTGAGTGCTGAGTGCTGAGTGCTGAGTGCTGAGTGCTGAGTGCTGAGTGCTGAGTGCTGAGTGCTGAGTGCTGAGTGCTGAG